>NZ_QDAH01000021.1 GCF_003075415.1 Microvirga sp. KLBC 81 | reverse complement strand
CGCCCAATCCCATGCCGCTGCAGGCAGCGATGCAGCGATGAGCGCGTCAGGTGCGGAATGGTGGGCGGGAGGGCATAAAGGCAGTCGTCCAGCGGCAGGAGGGTGTGCCGGCGAAACGCGACAATGACCGCCTCCTCATCGGCTGAAAGGACAGTCGACTCTGGGTTCTTGGGCCCGGTGGGCAGGTCAGCAACTGAGGTGCGCTTCTTCCATTTGGCGACTGTCTTCGGATTGATGCCGTGGCGCATGGCCAGGGCTCTCAGGCTTTCTTGACTATTCTGGATTGCGCGACGGACCGCCTCAGTCGTGGTGGCGCTGCCGTGGAGAACCTGGCCCATAGAGCATCCCTCCATTCAGGCGATGAGAAGGCACCATCAAACCCCGGGATCAAACAGCGGCCTACATCACCGGCACGACAATCATCGTTGATGGCGGTCAGACTCTGCCGGAAGGCCACGATTTCAGGATCAAGCCTCCTCAGGTCTGAGGCCAGAAAACAAGGTGAAACACGTATCCGCAGGGCATCCGCAAGGGGCTGCAACATGAAGCGAAACGAGGATCTGCTTGAGCCGTTGACGGGGCTCACGAAGGGTATGCCTTCGGCCAAGACGAAGGTTTCCATCGGAGAAGTCGCCGCACAGGGGTGGAATGTTCTGCGGGAAGACCTCGCGCTGCCCTTGGCGATCCTGCGCAAGTCAGCCCTGGACCGTAATGAGCGTTGGATGCGCAACTTCTGCGAAGCGGCGGATGTTACCATCGCTCCTCATGGCAGGACGACCATGAGCCCTCAACTGTTTCAGCATCAAATGGATGCCGGAGCATGGGCCATGACGGTTGCGACACTGCAGCAGCTTCGCGTCTGTAGAGAGTTCGGTCATCGGCGCGTCATTTTCGCAAACCAGCTCATCGGCCGCCAAGCCATCAATTATGTGACCTCAGAGCTGCGGAACGACCCTTCATTTGAATTCTACTGTCTCGTCGATTCCGTGCGAGGGGTCGAAATCCTGATCGATGCACTGACCCACAATCCAGCGGGGCGCCCCCTGAATGTGCTTTTGGAAGGCGGCAGCGTTGGCGGCCGAACGGGCTGCCGGACCGTCGAGGAGGCGCTTGCCGTCGCCCGCGCCGTAAAGGGTGCATCCCCGCATCTTGCGCTGCGGGGTGTGGAAGGCTTCGAGGGACTGAATACGGAGTCGAGCGACGAATCGGTCCAGGCATTCTTAAAGGCTCTGGTGACGATTGCGGAAGCCTGCGCGCGAGAGAACCTCTTCGCCGATGGGCCAGTTCTGCTGTCGGCGGGGGGATCGGCTTTCTTCGATCTCGTGGCGGATGCCTTTCATGCGGCCGATTTGGAGCGCCCAGTTCAGGTGCTGACCCGAAGCGGCTGCTACATCAGCCTGGATGCGGCGATGTACACCCGGTCCATCGAACGGCTTCTGCATCGGAAACCTGCTCTCGCCGATCTCGGTCCTGCTCCGAGGAATGCCCGGGAGATATGGGCCTATGTCCAGTCGCGTCCTGAACCGACGAAGGTAATCCTGACCGCAGGCAAACGGGATCTCTCCTATGACGTGCATCTGCCCATCGCCCTGCATTGGCACCGGCCAGGGGAGGACGTTGTTCATCAGGTGCCTGCTCAGCATACGATCATCGGCCTCAACGATCAGCACGCCCATATGACCGTGCCAGCCGATAGCCCTCTGCAGGTCGGGGATATGGTGGGGCTAGGGGTCTCACACCCATGCACCACCTTTGACAAATGGCAGGTCATGTTCATCGTTGACGATTCCTACAATGTCGTCGACGCAATCCGCACATTCTTCTGACACGGGCGCGACCGCGAGGGCGAGCGCAGATTCTCTCGGAACCAAGAGCTTAGACATGGCACAAACCTATTATCCCCGATCAGTCCTCATCACGGGAGCAGGCGGCAATCTCGGTCGCAAGGTTATCGAGTGGCTTGCCCGCACAGAATGGTGCCGATCAATCATCGGTCTTGATGTGACGACGGACGTTGGTCCGTTTTCTCCCGGGGCTTCTGCGCGTCTGAAACTCGTGGCGGGCGATCTTCTCCAGGCGAATTCCGGCTGGCAGGATGCTTTTCGCGGGGTGGACGCGGTCATTCACTTCGCTGCGCAAAATCCACACACCGATGCGAGCTGGGAAGATGCCGTTGCATCCTTCGATATGACGTTCAACGTGGCCGCTTCAGCCGAGAAGGCTGGGGTCCACCGTATCGTCTTCGCGTCCTCCAATCACGTAATGGGAGGCTACAAGGACTTTCCGCTCGCGGGCACCATGGGGCCAGGACATCTTACGACCTCGATAGCACCTGCGCCCGGAACGAAGTGGAGTACGGGTCATGGTTTTATGGATTCCACGGCTTACGCGGTGTCCAAGCTCATGTGTGAACGTCTCTGCGTGGATATGGCGGCCCAGTCGGAGGGGCGCCTCACAGCGGTCGCCGTTCGCATAGGCTGGACGCAGCCCGGAGAAAACCTGGCAAGGACGATCAATCTTGCGGGCGATCCCAAATACGGGGTAGGGCCGGAGCCGACCGATGAGGAGGGAAAACGGGACCTGCGCTGGTACCGCAACATGTGGCTCTCCAACGATGATCTCGGAAGGCTCTTCGAGGCGGCGGTCACCGCTGACGCGAGCCGCTGGCCGGCACCCGGCATCGTTGTGAATGGCATGTCCGCCAATGAGGGAATGGATTGGGATATCAAGCAGACGGAACAGCTTCTGGGTTATAAGGCGCAGCAGAATATTTATGCCGAGCTAAGGGCCGGGAGCGCGGCCCATGCTTGAGGGTAGCTCTTCAGCGGAATGCATCAAACGACAATCGGCACGCGGTGTCGAATACGACATCAGGTTTGGAGGAAAACGCTCATGACGCCGACGAGATCATGGTCGAATTGCCGGTGGCGGCGCGCAGACGCCTGACATGAAGCCTTGTGAAGACACGGACGTTTGTGAACTGGCTGCAGCGCAGGTAATGCAAGCTCTTGACACAACCCGGACTTGGCTCCGTGGTCAGCAAGTTGGCTTTCTGCGCAAATCGTTGCGACCGGTGGCCGATAACCGTCTCATATCGGAACTGCGCTTTATGGATCTGCCGATCCGTCAAGCGGCCAATTGTTGAAATGACGAGTTCACAGAACATGAATGGAGCCCTGAAGTCGCCATCAGTGGCGCGGAACCGCGATCCTATCCTGGCCGTCCTGAGACGCTTTCTTCCCCAGGCCGGCACAGTTCTGGAGATTGCCAGTGGGACCGGTGAGCATGCGGCCTACTTTGCTGCCGCGTTGCCGCGCCTCACGTGGCAGCCCACCGATCAGGACGAGCGGGCATTGAACAGCATCGCCGCCCATCGAGGAGATCCAGGGCTGTCCAATCTTCTCGCGCCTCTGAGACTGGATGCCGCCGCCCCGGACTGGTCGGTGGAGCGAGCCGACGCCATCGTGGCCATCAATATGGTCCATATTTCGCCTTGGCGGGCGACACAGGGGCTGATGGCCGGGGCAGGGCGGGTGCTCCCGCCTGGAGGTGTGCTCTACCTTTATGGGGCGTACAAGGAAAACGGCGCCCACACGGCTCCCAGCAATGAGGCCTTTGATGCCGATCTCAAGCGCCGAAATCCGGAGTGGGGCGTCCGCGACCTTGAACAGGTGGTGGATCTCGCAAGCACCCATGGACTTGAACTCGTCGAACGCATTCCGATGCCCGCCAACAATCTGAGTCTCGTGTTCCGGCGATCAGGGGCTTAGTGCCGGCGGCTCTCCTGTTTGCGCTCCTCAGAGGCGTGCGGCTTGGAGGGCATGACTGGCGCGGCTGTCGTGGTCGTGGGGACCCGGCCCGATTGGCCCGAAGTCGCCCCGCAGCGCCTTCAGCGCGTACCGCTCGGTGTCGATCTCCCGGGCCGTGCGGAAGCCGAGCCGCCGGAGGAGTGGCAGCGGTGGGCACCAGCCCTGCACCGCATGCTGGAACAGGAAGGCGGTCACTAGGGCGGGCAGGGCCAGCCAGCGTTTGTCCAACGCTGCCCCGAGCACCACGCCTGTAAAGGCCAGAGTCGAGGCATTCGCCTCCAGCGTGCGCTCGACATCCCACTCCCGGTCAAGCTCGCGGAGCCGGCGGTCGATCTCCTCGGGATGGGCCGCATGCCAGCTAACACTCGCGGCAATCTCATGCATGATTTCCCGATCAACGGAGGCGCTCGTGTACCTTGGGACACGCTCGACGGTGCTCGCAACCATGGTTCGGCTCCTGCAATAACGGAGGCAACGGCGCGTTGGCGGGCAGGTTCCGCAGCGATTATTCTTCGCGCGAGCGCCTCGTGCGGAACCGGAGGTCCGCGTCAGCGATAAGTGGGCCCGGTTATTCCCCCGATGCGCTGCTCCAGAAGAAGGCATCGGATCGATTCCAATCGATTCCAAAAGTGAAAGTCCACCTTTGGGTCCTATGCTCTAGGCCGCTTGCATTAATATAAGAGCATGCTAAATTAGTTTTATCTTACAGAATCGAGGAATGCGCATGCCTGGAGTAGAACTCGACCTCGAGACCTTTGAAAAGAATGCGGCGGAGGTTGCGGATATCCTGCGGGCGCTCGCCAACGAACGCCGCCTGATGATCCTGTGCAAGCTGGTGGAGTGGGGCGAGGCCAACGTCACCTCGCTGACCGAAGCCGTAGGCCTGTCGCAATCGGCCCTGTCGCAGCATCTCGCCAAGATGCGGGACGAGGGCATCGTCGCCACCCGGCGCGAGAGCCAGACGATCTGGTACCGCATTGCCGATCCGAGGATCGAGCAACTCTTCGCCACGCTCTACAGCCTGTTCTGCAAGCAGGCGAAGACCGGCAAGTCTGGCTGATCGGAGGTTGCCATGGAAAACTTCACCCCGGTGTCCGCTCTGATCGGCGGTCTTCTGATCGGGGCATCCGCCGCCCTGTTCCTGATGCTGAACGGGCGCATCGCTGGCATCAGCGGCATCCTTGGCGGGCTGCTTCATCCGGCCCGCAGCGAGATCGGCTGGCGCATGGCCTTTCTCGCCGGCCTGTTCATTGCGGCGCTCGTCTATGTCGCGTTCGGCGGCACCCTGCCTCCCGTCGAAACCGATGCCTCCATGCCGCTCCTGATAGTGGCGGGGCTAATCGTAGGATTCGGCACGCGCCTGGGTGCGGGCTGCACCAGCGGTCACGGTGTTTGCGGTATCGGACGCGGATCCCCGCGTTCGCTCGCAGCCACCGGCGTCTTCATGCTCACCGCCATCGCAACCGTCTTCATCACCCGGCATGTCATCGGGATGTAAGCCATGCCCCTGATCGTCTCCGCCTTCGCCTCCGGCCTGCTGTTCGGGCTCGGACTCATCGTCTCGCAGATGGTCAACCCGGCCAAGGTGCTCGGCTTCCTCGACATCTTCGGCAACTGGGACCCGAGCCTTGCTTTCGTCATGGGCGGTGCCGTCGTTGTCTCGGCGCTCGGCCACCTCATCGCCAAGCGCCGCGGCGTCCCAGTGCTGGCGCCGCGTCTGGAAATTCCGACACGGCGCGACCTCGACCCGCGCCTGATGGGCGGTGCCGCTCTCTTCGGCGTCGGCTGGGGCCTGGTCGGCCTGTGCCCGGGACCGGCCCTGACGGCCCTGACCTTCGGTCCATGGCAGGTTTTGGTCTTCGTCGCCGCGATGATCATTGGCATGGCGATCTTCCGTCTTGTGCCCGCGGACTGGCCGCAGGTCACCTTCCGGCGCGAAGCCGCCCGCGTGGATGACTGAGGTTGACGAGCCGCGTGGAAGAAATTTCTCCGTAAAGGAGGGCGTTACCGAGAAGGAATTCGTGGCTATGCGCACAGCGTGCAACACCAAACTGGCGGCGTCGCGCATCCTGTTGCCCTAGATCCAGACCAACATCCGATCCGGCAAGTTCCGGCCGACGGAAGCGAACGGGATTCGTTATCTGATGATTCCGGTCCAGATGAAGAGCGGTGCCGAAGAGGTTGTATAATGCAGATGCCCCGGTTTTCTGATGGCCGGGCTCCTTCACCCACCCAGGCCAGCACGAGACGGGGATGGACATGTCAGGCACGCGGCAGGAGCATTGGGAAGAGGTCTTCACAACCAAGGCCGACGAGGCCGTCAGCTGGTTCCAGGCAACGCCGGAAACCTCTTTGCGTCTGATCCGCGCGTGCCACCTTCCAAAGGGAGCGGTCATCCTCGATGTCGGAGCCGGGGCCTCCCGCCTGCCGGACGCCCTTCTCCACGAGGGCTATTCCAACATCGTGGTGCTGGACATTTCGGCGGCCGCTCTGGAGAGGACCAGAGCGCGCCTTGGCGACAAGGGGCACTCGGTTCGCTTCATTGTCGCCGACGTCGCGGCATGGCGGCCCGACTTCACGGTTGACCTCTGGCACGACCGGGCGCTCCTGCATTTCCTGACAGAGCCGCAGGACCGGACAGTCTATGCGGATGCGCTCCGCCGTGCAGTGCAACCCGGCGGCTTCGTCCTGATCTCGGGCTTCGCGCCGAGCGGACCCGAGCGGTGCAGTGGTCTGCCGGTCGTACGATCTGGGCCGGATGCCATTGCGGCCCTTCTCGGGCCCGGCTTCGACCTCCTGGACGCGTTCGAGGAGGACCATCAAACGCCGTCCGGAGGCCGGCAGCGATTCGTGTTCACCCGCTTTCACCGGCGTCAGATCCAAGGCCAGTAACGGAAATCTCTGGTTGGAGGCGGCCAGACCGAGGCGTGGGTGAGCAGGAGCATCGTGGTGCCTGAGGTAGGGCGTGGCAAGCTCTTCCGGCTACACGCCTGCGCGGTGACCGGTGGATCCCATCTGGTCACATGAGGTGGCGACCACGAGCACCTTTGGAGCAGGCATCATTCTCCTCTGCGCGAAGGCATTGCGCCGCTAACCCGGAGCAGCGGGGACGTTGTGGCCAGCCGGAGAAGTGCAGCAAACAACTCGCCACGAGCCGTTTACCCCTTGCGGATGGCGTTTCGATCCCCATATCAGGCTTACCCCAGCGGACAATATTGTGGACTTCGAAGCGGCGGGCGTCACCGCCGGCTCCGATGAGGCCGCGCCAGGACGGATGGACTCCGGCCCGGTCTGATCCTGCGCTTGCCTGACGATGCAGGCGCCCGTCTGGTACCCATTCAGCCCAGGCCCGTAGTGCGCGAGGCAGAGATGCGAAGGCATCCTGTCCGTTCGCCCCGGAGCCTGGGCTTTTTCGCTTATGGGCTCGGTTCAGGGATAACAGACCGGCCAGTGTCCAACCGTTGCGAATGATCGCACGTGCAGGGTTGGGGCGGGCGAGATGAGACGAGCCTGGCCGGATACAGGTCAAGTCGTTTGACGCGCAATGCTTCGGAAGTGGGGGCGAGGGCAGGCGACTGACCGATCTGAAACTCGGTCAGTCATGGTGGTTGAACACGCAAGGTCAGCTGTTGTCACTTCTCAGCCATTGAGCCTTGGTCAGCGGGCGGGTGCAGAGCGGACATTCAAGAGGGAAGGGGAGGTTCGCGACTGGCTCAACTCGAACATTCGGGAGTGATGCCGGGCCTCAGTGCCCCGCCTAGAGCATCGTGCGGAACCGCAGGTCCGCGTCGGCGAAAAGTGGACCCGGTTATTCCCTAGCGCATCGTGCGGAAAAGTGGACCCGGTTTTACGCTTCAACGATGCGCTCTCTAGAGAAGGGAGCATCGGACCCAAAAGTGCAAGTCCACTTTTGGGTCCGATGCTCTAGCGCGGCCCTTCGGGTCGCCTGAACGATGCTCTCATTGTAGGAGAAAGCATCGGATGGGTCCCAAAAGTGCAGATCCACTTTTCATGTCCGAGGCTGTAGAGCCTGCTATCAAAAGAGCAATCGGGGCTGTAGGTCCAAGCGGTCTCAGCCCTGGGCTGTGGGCGTCTGGCAGACATCCACCCAGTCTGCGCGGACAAGATCCGCCATGCGTTGCGGAGCGATGCGCACCGCTGCATGGATCGCGCCCGCCGCAGGCACGACCTCGTCGAAGGCCTTCAACGAGATATCACAATAGACAGGCAGAGGCTGAGCTAATCCGAACGGGCAGACACCGCCTACCGGATGCCCGGTTATGGTCTGAACCTGCTCGGCATCCAGCATCGAGGCTTTGCCGCCAAAGGCAACCTTGACCTTGCGGTTGTCCAGGCGGATGTCGCCTCGGGTCACAACCAGAAAGGTGCGCTCGCCCACGCGAAGGGAAAGCGTTTTGGCAATCCGTCCTGGTTCCACGCCGTGAGCCTCGGCAGCCTGGGTGACGGTGGCCGTGCTTGTGTCCATCTCGACGATCTCGATATCCGGAGCGTTCTCGGCGAAAAAAGCACGAACGGATTCAAGGCTCATGTTTGAGGTTCTCCTGAGACGTTGAAAGGGAATGACAGCAATAGACGAGGCGGTCAGACGAAGAAAAGCCTGCCCGACAGATTTTAATGCCGCGGACGCCTGTGCGGCCACACGGGCTCAACACGAGCGAGCGATTCCGGCGCTCTCCGTTGCGCAGGCAATCGCCCTCGCAACCAGCCAGCCGGCAGACGTAGACGTTAGCGAGATCGTCCTCCGCGCGACAGCCATTTCCTGATCGCTCCTGCCCGCCGTGGCGCATCGGGACCGTCAGCGATGGCTCGCCCGATGCGGTCCTTGCAGCTTGACAGGGTGGAGCCATTCCTCCAGCTTAAAGTTGTCAGACCAATTTACCGAGCGAAGGGGCCAGGGCCTCTTCGTGAAGCCGGGGGTTCGGACGCATGATGCAACCGGACTGGAGGCCGCAGCCTCCTCGTGCCGCATCCGCCAGGATGTCGATGGTGATGAGGGCCGTTGCCGAATATATCGGCCGTTCGGATCTTCAGCCCGGCGATTGCCTGCCGGCCGAGCGCGTGCTGATGACCGAACTTTCGGTCGGCCGCTCCACCCTCCGCGAGGTGATCCGGCACTGGCAGGCCCTGGGTGTCGTAGAGAGCCGCAGGGGAAGCGGCACTTACCTGCTGCGCCGAATTTCGCCCGAGACCATGCACCTTCCGCTTGCCGTCGACACTGGGCGCAACGGCCTTCTGCAGATGATGGAGGTGCGGCGTGGGCTGGAAGTGGAGGCGAGTGCTCTTGCGGCCGTCCGCGCCAGCGCAGACGATTTGGCGCTGATTGAGTCGAAGCTGCAGACCATGGAAGCTGTGCACCGCGAGAAGGGCTGCGCCGGACAGGAGGATCTGGAGTTTCACCTTTCGATATACGACGCCTGCGGCAATCCTCTCTTCGGCCAGCTTCTCTCTCAGCTGCGTGAGAGCGTGCAGGCGCTTTTCTCCATGTCCCGCCTGCGCACCGATTTCGCGGCGCGCTCCTTTCCGTTTCACCGCGAGCTGTTCGAGGCCATCGCTGCCAAGGATCCGGATGCTGCCCGCGCCAAGACTCTTTCAATCCTCGCGATCGTGGAGGAGGACATCAAGGATATGATCACATGAGCACTTCTGCCGATCCGATAGCCCGCGCCATGGCCATTCTCGCCCATGACGGGAATCACGCTTACGATGCCGTCGTGCCGCCGATCGCGCAGACTTCGCTCTTCACCTTCGGCTCCTATGCGGAGATGGAGGAGACCTATCGGGGCCAGAAGGTGAGGCCCACTTACACCCGCGGCTTCAATCCCACGGTCCGATTATTCGAGGAGAAGGTGGCTGCCCTGGAATATGGCGAGGATGCCATCGGCTTTGCCAGCGGCATGGCGGCAATCTCGTCGGCGGTCCTTGCCTTCATTCAGCCCGGCGACCGGATCGTGTGCGTAAAGCACGTTTATCCGGACGCATATCGTCTGTTTGAGACCTATCTCAAGCGCATGAATGTGACCGTCGAGTATGTCGACGGGCGCGATCTCGATGCAGTGCGGCGCGCTTTGCCCGGAGCGCGCCTTTTCTATATGGAGAGCCCCACGAGCTGGCTCATGCATGTTCACGATGTGGCGGCGCTGGCGCGGATCGCCCGCGATAACGGCGCGATCTCCATCATCGACAACAGCTGGGCGAGCCCGATCTTCCAGCAGCCGCTAACGCTCGGCGTCGATCTCGTGGTCCATTCCGCCTCGAAGTATATCGGCGGCCACAGCGATGTCGTGGCCGGCGTGGTGATCGGCTCGAAGGCGCTGGTGGATCAGATCCGGTCCCGCATCTATCCCTATCTCGGCGGCAAGCTGTCTCCCTTCGATGCGTGGCTGTTGTTGCGCGGCCTGCGCACGCTGCCGATGCGCATGAAGGCGCATGAGGCGGCGGCGCTCCATGTGGCGCGTAAGTTGGCGGAGCGCCCGGATGTGGTGGCAGTTTATCATCCGGGTCTCGGCAACGTCCTACCCGACGGATTGCAGGGAACGTCGGGCCTCTTCTCGTTCGAGTTCGACGGGAGCGTGGATATCCCGAAATTCGCGGATGCGCTGCGCTTCTTCAAGCTCGGCGTGAGCTGGGGCGGGCACGAGAGTCTTGTCGTCCCGGCGCGGGTGGTGCGGGTGCAGGCGGCTGGTCCCAACTCCGCCATCGACTTCGGTGTGTCGGAGCGCGTCGTCCGCCTTCATGTCGGTCTCGAAGGGCAGGATGCGCTCGTCTCGGATCTCTTCCAGGCCATTAGGGAGGCGAAGATGAGCTAGATGCAGCTGCGCACATCAACGGCCTGACAAGTTCAAAATAAATGAAACAGAGGGAAGACCATGATTCAACGCTTGTTACTCGCCACTGCGCTCGCCACGGTTTTCGCCGGAAGCGCTCTCGCCCAGACCACTCTGAAACTGACTGAAGTCATCACGAGCCCGGAGCGCACCGAGACGCTCAAGAGTATCGTCAAGACCTTCGAGGAAGCCAATCCCGGTGTTAAGGTCGAAATCACATCCCTCCCATGGGGGCAGGCATTCGAGAAGTTCGCCACCATGGTGTCGGCGGGCGATACGCCCGATGTCGTCGAGATGCCAGACCGCTGGCTTTCGCTTTATGCCAACAACGGCGCCCTCGAGAGCCTGGAGCCTTATCTGAAGACATGGCCGAACACGGCAGGACTCACCGATAAGACCCTGGAGGTCGGCCGCACCGTCAAGAACACCGCCTATATGCTGCCCTACGGCTTTTATCTTCGCGCGATGTTCTACAACAAGAAGCTCTTCGAGCAGGCGGGCGTGAAGGAGCCGCCAAAGACGCTTGAGGAATTCGAGGAGGCTTCAAAGAAGGTCTCGGCGATGCCGGGCAAGTACGGTTACTGCCTGCGTGGCGGTCCCGGTGGTCTCAATGGTTGGATGATGTTCGGTGCCACCATGGCGGGTGACAACACCTTCTTCAAGCCCGATGGAACCTCCACCGTCAACGATGAGGGCTGGGTGAAGGGCATCACCTTCCTCACCGATATCTATAAGAAGGGATATGCGCCGAAGGATAGCGTAAACTGGGGATTCAACGAGATCGTCGCAGGGTTTTATTCCAGCACCTGCGCCATGCTCGATCAGGACCCCGATGCGCTGATCGCCATTGCCGAGCGCATGAAGCCGGACGAGTACGGCGTGGCTCCGATGCCAAAGGGGCCAGCCGGAAAAGCCTTCCCGACGATCGGCTATGCCGGCTGGTCGATGTTCGCCAACAGCAAGAACAAGGAGCTTTCATGGAAGCTGATCTCCGCGCTTGCGAGCCCTGAAGGCAACATTGCCTGGAACAAGCGGACCGGCGCTCTGCCAATCTATAAGTCTGCAGAGAACGACCCGTTCTATTCCGGCCCGCAGTTCAAGGGATGGTTCGAGGAGCTGGCAGACAAGAATGTCGTGCCGACGATCATGCCGACCTACCTTCAGGAATTCGCCTTCTTTGCCGACTCGCTTGCGGTGAAAACAACCCAGCAGGCACTCCTCGGGCAGCTTTCTCCGAAGGACATGGCGGATCAATGGGCCGATTACCTGACCAAGGCCCAGAAGAAGTATCTCGCTTCGAAGAAATAAGAACGTGAGCGGCGCGGCTCTTATGAGCCGCGCCGCTATCATTTTCGGCTGCGCACAGGGTAGGAGTGCCGATGACAATCATGTCCCTGCATGAGGATGCTGCACACCGCAAGCACACCCCGCTGCGTCGGATCGTGCTCACGGCGGAGCCTTACCTCTATATCGCTCCATCCGTGCTTCTGATCGCTACGATCATGCTCGTGCCGCTGGTGATCGGATTGTCCTATGCCTTTCGCGACATCCAGCTGGTCAATCCCTTCAGCGGCGGCTTCATCGGCCTGGAGCATTTCCAGACACTCTGGACGGATTCGGCGTTCTGGCATTCCATGAAGAACACGCTGGTCTGGACCGTCGCATCGGTCGTGCTGCAATTCGCCTTCGGCCTTGTGCTGGCGCTGCTGCTCAACAATCCCTTCCCAGGGCGCGGCGTGGTTCAGGCGCTGGTCTTCCTTCCTTGGGCCGTTCCAACCTTTCTGTCGGGCCTGAACTGGGCATGGCTCTTCAATCCGGTCGTAGGCCCTCTGCCGCACTGGATGGCTGCGCTCGGAATTCTGCCTGCTCCCGAAAACATCCTGTCCGATCCGAGCCTTGCCATGTGGGGACCGATCGCCGCCAACGTCTGGTGGGGAATTCCGTTCTTCGCCATCACGCTCCTGGCGGCTCTCCAGTCGATTCCGCAGGATATCTACGAGGCTGCTTCCATCGACGGCGCCGGCCCGTGGCGACGCTTTACCGACATCACTCTTCCGTTCCTCGCGCCCACCATCGCGATTACCGTGCTGCTGCGGACGGTGTGGATTGCAAACTTCGCCGACCTTATCATCGTCATGACGAATGGCGGACCGGCGGACCAGACCCAGATCGTTTCCAGCTATATCTTCACCCAGGCCTTCCGGCGTCTCGATTTCGGCTATGCGTCCGCAGTCGCAATGGTCCTTCTCATCCTGCTGCTGGCCTATTCCTTCGTCATCATCCTGCTGCGGCAGGCCATGCTGAAACGTTGAGAAACGCTCCATGAAGTCCTCCGCTTGCAGCAGGCCTTACTGGTTCCTTCACTACGGGCTGCTCGCCTTCTATGTGATCTTCGCGCTCTTTCCCCTGTACTGGCTGCTGAAGGTCTCGGTGACGCCCAATGACCTTCTCTACAGTGAAGGCATTCGGTTGTGGCCGTCCCGTCCGTCGCTTGCGCATTACACCTTTGTGCTCGCCCACAGCGATTTCCCGTTGTTCTTCAAGAATAGCGTGATCGTCTCAGGCAGCACTGCCGTTTTCGTGACGCTCGTTGCCGCATTATCGGGCTATGCGATGTCGCGGTTCGATTTTCGTGGAAAGATGTGGCTCGTCGGCCTCATGCTCGTCACGCAGATGTTCCCGCTTGTCATGCTGGTGGCTCCGATCTTCAAGCTCTTCTCGCCGCTTGGCCTCACCAACAGCCTCACGGGTCTGGTCGTCGTCTATACGGCCTTCAATGTACCTTTCGCGACTTTCCTGATGCAGTCCTTCTTCGACGGCATTCCGAAAGATCTGGAGGAGGCTGCCATGATCGACGGAGCGTCGCGTTTTCGCGCCTTCCGTCAAATCATTCTGCCGCTCACTCTCCCGGGCGTTGCTGCTACCTTAGGCTTCGTGTTCACCGCAGCCTGGAGCGAGCTGCTCTTCGCCCTGATGCTCGTCTCCAAGGCAGGGGCCAGCACTTTCCCTGTGGGGCTTCTGAGCTTCGTGTCGAAATTCTCGGTCGATTTCGGGCAAATGATGGCCGCTGGTATTCTGGCCCTGATCCCCGCCTGCCTCTTCTTCCTTCTCATTCAACGCTACCTCGTCCAAGGCCTCACGGCCGGCGCGGTCAAAGGGTGAAGGTTCGCATCACATGGCTTCCATCGAAATTCAGGGCGTCGGCAAATCCTACGGGGCTATGCCTGTTCTCCATAACGTCGATCTGTCGATCCGGGATGGGGAGTTCGTGGTGCTGGTTGGGCCGTCCGGATGCGGCAAGTCCACGCTCCTGCGCATGATCGCGGGCCTGGAAGGCATCACCAGCGGGGCGATCCGCATCGGAGGGCACGTTGTGAACGAGCTTGCCCCGAAGGACCGCGACATCGCGATGGTCTTCCAGTCTTATGCTCTCTACCCGCACATGACCGTGCGGGACAACATGAGCTACAGCCTCAGGCTCCGAGGGACGCCCGCGGAGCGTATGGCCAGTGTCGTTTCCGCGGCGGCCTCCAAGCTCGGTCTGGAGGCACTCTTGGACCGCAAGCCCCGCACTCTTTCGGGAGGTCAGCGCCAGCGCGTCGCCATGGGCCGCTCCATCGTGCGGCAGCCGAAGGCATTTCTCTTCGACGAGCCTTTGTCGAACCTTGATGCACGGCTGCGCGAGCAGATGCGCGTTGAGATCAAGAAGCTCCACCGGGAGCTCGGCACCACGTCGATCTATGTCACGCACGATCAGGTCGAGGCCATGACCCTCGCCGACCGCATCGTTGCCATGAATGGCGGCGTCATCCAGCAGGTTGGAACGCCGCTGGACCTTTACGAGCGCCCAACAAACCTGTTTGTGGCTGGTTTTATCGGCTCACCTGCCATCAACATCCTTGAGGGCACGTTCCGTTATGACGGAGAACGGCGATCCGTCGAGCTTGGATCGGGAGAACGAATTTCACCAATTCCACTTGCCCACGGACGAGACGGCCAAGCCGTGAGGGTAGGGATTCGCCCTGAAGACGTTCGGATCTCCCCCACAACGGACGGGGGAGTGACCGGCCATGTCGAATTGGTGGAGCCGATGGGTCTGGGAACGATCGTTCATATCAGAGCAATGCATTATGCCCTGAAGGCCTTTGTCCTGGAACGAGCCGACTATACCGTCGGGACGAGCATCTCTTACGAGTTGCCTGCGTCCAAGCTGCACATCTTCGATGCCATGACAGGACGGAGACTTCCGGAATGAGCGCTTGCCAATTGCGTGCTGCGCTGCATGCCTCTCGAAGACCATCCCCGAGGATCCAGCCTTGACGCATCATGGAAGAAGGCCGAGCGTCCGCCAAGGCAGGTACACCGGACGTTCCTGAAGGGCAGGGGATTTCCTGGCTTGATCCCAAGAGATAGGAATAGAGATAGGGATCGGGCGTCCTTCTTGGCGCAGAAGCCTTGAAAAGCCATGCAAGTTGGAACCAAGCCGAAGCTTGGCCGTTGACGGGGGCCATTACTTGCAAGGGGCCGACCATGTGTCTCAGAGTTGCCTGGTTTATCCTTGCCTTGATCGTCTTAGGGCCTGCAAGGGCTCAGGACGACCACAAGATCAAGGTTGGTCTACTCAAGTTCGGTACAGTCGCTTGGGAAGTCGATACCATCCGGCATCACGGGCTCGACCGCAGGCATGACATCGCCGTTGTCCCGACTGAATTCGCCTCTAACGAGGCGGCTAAGGTGGCCTTGCAGGCGGGTGCGGTAGACATGATTGTCACCGACTGGCCCTGGGTTGCACGCCAGCGCGGCGAGGGGGTGGCCTTCAGCTTTGTTCCCTATTCGCGGGCCGTGGGCGCGCTCATGATCCTGCCGGGTTCGAGCATTGAAAGTCTCCGCGACCTTAAAGGCAAGCGGATCGGAGTTGTTGGTGGGCCTCTCGACAAAAGCTGGCTTCTTCTTCGGGCTTATGCGCAGAAGGAACTGGGGGTTGATTTTGCGGAGGCAGTCGAGCCTGTCTTTGGGGCCCCGCCGCTTCTGAACGAGGAACTGGCGCGCGGACGCATCGATGCCGTGCTCACGTACTGGCATTACGCTGCCCGTCTTGAGGCGTCAGGAGCCCGGCCGCTCCTGACGGTGACGGAGATACTCCGCCGTCTCGGCATCGGTGGAGATGTGCCGATGCTCGGCTATGCCTTTCGTGAGGAGTGGGCCGGTCGTGAGGAGGCCGCCCTGCAGGGCTTCGTCGCGGCTTCCCGAGAGGCCAAGGCGCTGCTTGCAAGCTCGGAGGAAGAGTGGGTGCGTCTGGCTCCGCAACTCGGCACCACCGACCCGGCTGTCTTGGCCGCACTTCAGGAGGGATTCCGGGTTGGCATTCCGGAGCGGTGGTCGGAGGCAGAGCGGAAGGCGGCCGCCGATCTTTATGCTATCCTGGTCCAGATTGGAGGAGGCAAGCTCGTCGGCCAAGCGAAGGCCTTTGACCAAAAGACCTTCTGGCCATCCGTCTCCTATTGAGGCCGCCGATGCGTGCTGCTGGTGCCGAAGGCAGAGGGACATGGCAGGGGATCGTCTCCATCCTGCTGTTCCTGTGTCTGTGGCAGTTAGGAGCCGGATTGGCCGGGAGCCGGCTTTTCCCGGGGCCTGTCACGGTCCTGCAGAACCTGTTGCAGGAGGCTGCCGGCGGGCCGCTGCTTTATCATCTCAGCATCACTCTGGCACGGGTTGGCATCAGCTTCGCCATCACCATGATCGTCGGCACGGCTCTGGGCATCGCGCTTGGCCGCCTGAGATGGCTCGACAAATGGCTCAACCCCTGGCTCGTCATTCTGCTCAACGTGCCGGCGCTCGTGCTTATCATCCTGTCTTATGTCTGGCTCGGACTTGTGGAGACAGCGCTTTTGGTAGCTGTTGCCCTCAACAAGATCCCCAATGTCGCCGTCACGCTCCGGGAGGGCGCGAGAGCCCTCGACCGGGACTACACGGAAGTCGCGCAGGTTTACCGCTTTGGTCCCTGGACAACTCTTCGGGAAGTGATCGTTCCGCAACTGGCACCCTATCTTCTAGCCGCCGCGCGCAACGGGCTTGCGCTGATCTGGAAGATCGTTCTCGTGGTGGAATTGCTTGGAAGATCTAACGGTGTCGGGTTCCAGCTCCAGAGCTATTTTCAGCTCTTCGACGTGCCACGGGTCATGGCCTACGCGGCAGCCTTCGTTTTATGCGTGCTGGTCATCGAGCTTCTGATCTTCGCGCCGCTCGAGCGCCGGGTGGGGCAGTGGCGGCGATGACTCTACAGGTTACCATTCAGCGGAAGGTCTATCCGGCTCAGGCTGGTGCGCCGTCACGGGTGCTGTTCCGGAACCTTTCGCTCGATATCGAGGCCGGAGAAGTCTGCGCCATCGTGGGCCCTTCAGGCATCGGCAAATCCAGTCTCCTGCAGATCGCGGCTGGCCTCGACCAGGATTTCGAGGGCTCGATCACGGGTCTGCCGCAGCCTGCTGGCTATCTCTTCCAGTCGCCGCGCCTTCTGCCTTGGCGGACGGCACGGCAGAACCTGGAGCTTGTGATTCCGGATCAGCCTGGCAAGGCAGCGGAATGGCTGGCGCAGGTTGGTCTTGCCGGATCCGAGGATATCTATCCTCAACGCCTGTCACTCGGTATGGCGCGGCGCGTGGCTCTGGCCCGGGCGCTGGCAGTTGAACCAAAACTTCTCCTGCTGGACGAGCCCTTTGCCTCGTTGGACGAAGACACATCCCGCGACATGCAGGGCCTTGTGGCAAGGCATATGCGAAAGCTGCGTCCGACGACGCTGCTCGTGACTCATCACTGGCATGAGGCGGCCGCTCTCGCTCAGCGTGTGATTACTTTGGACGGCGTCCCGGCTCGGATCGTGGATGACCGGCTCATCCGGCAGACAAGGGCGGCCGAATGAGGCTTGTACTGATCCTCCTCACACTGCTTCTGGCCATGCCTTCTCTGGCTGAAAACGATGCAATCGCCATTGCTTTCGTCACGCAGGAACGTGAACCTATCAAGCCCGTCTCGCCACTCGATCAGGAGATCGGAGACGAGGGCGTTGCAGGCGCGCGACTGGGACTGGCCGACAATGCGACAACGGGCCGTTTCACGAAGCAGCGCTTCGTGCTCGTGGAACGCACGATCCCGAAGAATGGCAATCCGTCTGACACGATCGGTGCTCTGGCGGCGGAAGGAATCCGCTTGATCGTGGCCGATCTCAACGCGCCCATTCTTCTTGCTGCCGCTTCAGATCCGCAGGCGCGCGAAATGCTGTTCATCAACGCGCGTGCGCCGGATGATATGATGCGCAATGGATCGTGCCGCGCCAACGTGCTGCACACGGCTCCCAGTCGCGCCATGCTGGCCGATGCGCTAGCGCAGTATCTGATGGCCAAGCGCTGGCGTCGCTGGTTTATCGTCACTGGACGACTGCCGGGTGACAGGTTGCTTGCGGAAGCGTACCGCCGCGCTGCAAAGCGCTTCGGCGCCGAGATTGTCGAGGAGAAGGAGTGGACCTTTCAACCCGGCCACGCCCGGACCGATACCGGCCATGTGACTTTGCAGAGCGAGATCCCGGCCCTGACGCAGATCGCAGATTACGACGTGCTTGTTGTCGCCGATGAAGCGAATGAATTTGGTGACTATCTGCCGGGTCGCACAGCACGACCGCGTCCCGTCGCAGGAACGCATGGGCTCGTCACGACCGCATGGAGCGAGGTCGCCGAGCAATTTGGCGCCACGCAGTTGCAAGCCCGGTTCGACAAACTCGCAGGACGGCGCATGGGAGCTGTCGATTATGCGGCGTGGGCAGCCGTGCGGGCCATTGGAGAAGCTGCGTTCCGGTCCCGCAGCAGCGATCCTTCTGCCATCATCGCGTACCTGCGCAGCCCCGACTTCGCTCTCGCAGGCTTCAAGGGGCAGGGGCAGAGCTTCCGCTCCTGGGACGGGCAGATGCGCCAGCCGATCCTGATCGCCGGGCCGCGCCTGCTGGTCTCCGTCTCGCCGCAGGCAGGATTTCTCCATCGCGGCTCCGAGCTCGATACTTTGGGAACCGACCGTGAGGAGAGCCAATGCAAGTCTTGATCCTTGCTGTTCTTGGATGGATGCTTACCCTGCAACCTGTTTTTGCTGAAACGGTCTATGTCTCGAACGAGCAGGACAACACCATATCGATCATCGATGGCGATAGTCTAAGTCATGTCGGCACGATCCCGGTGGGGCGTCGTCCGCGCGGCATTGGGCTGAGTGCAGATAAGCAAAAGCTGTATGTGGCAGTCGGAGACGACAACCGGATCGATGTGGTGAACCTGAAGAGCCGCACGGTGGAAGGCTCATTGCCTTCCGGCGAGGACCCGGAGCTTTTCGTGATACATCCGGACGGACGCCGCCTGTTCGTGGCGAACGAGAACGATAATCTCGTCTCCGTCCTCGACATTCCCGAAGGGCGCATCGTCACCGAGGTGGAGGTGGGCGTGGAGCCTGAAGGCATGGGAGCGAGCCCGAATGGGCGTTTCGTCGTCAACACCTCGGAGACAACGAGCATGCTCCATGTGATCGATGCCGAGACACTTGAGCTCATCGACAACGTGCTCGTCGGCACGCGTCCGCGAGTGGCGCAGGTCTCGGCGGACAGCCGGCAGATCTGGGTTTCGTCCGAACTGCGCGGCACGGTGGAGGTCTTCGACGCTGACACGCGGGAGCCTCTGGCGAAGATCGGCTTCGAGGTCCCAGGCGTTCCCCGCGAACTCGTCCAGGCAGTCGGGATTCAGCTCACGCCGGACGGCTCTCGCGCCTATGTGGCGCTCGGTCCCGCCAACCGGGTTGTGGAGGTGGATGCCAGAAACTTCAAGATGCTGCGCACCTATCTCGTCGGTCAGCGAGTCTGGCACATTGCGCTCTCGCCGAATGGTAAACGCCTCTACACGGCGAACGGCAATTCAAGTGATGTCACGGTGATCGATCTCGAAAACCGGGAGGTCTTGAAAACCATCGGCGTCGGCCGCTCGCCTTGGGGACTCGTTGTCGCTCCATGACTGCTCTTGTGATCGACAATCTCAGCCACGGCTTTGGTGCTCGCCAGGTGCTGTCCGATGTGGATCTGTCGGTCGATCCCGGCTCACTCACGGTTCTCCTTGGACTCAACGGGGCAGGAAAGACGACCCTCGTCTCCCTTGTGACCGGACTCTACAATGCGCGACAGGGCGATATCCGCATCTTCGGTCATTCCATCCGCCGTGATCGCCTGCCGGCACTGGCGAGCCTCGGCGTCGTCTTCCAGATGCCGACCCTCGACCTGGATCTGACCGTCGATCAGAACATGGCCTATCACGGCTCGCTGCACGGCCTCTCGCGAAAGGAGGCCCAGGAGCGTGCGGCGGAGGAGCTGGAGCGGCTTGGCGTCGGCGACAGGCGATACGAGAAGGTGCGATCTCTGTCGGGTGGGTTGCGCCGACGCGTCGAGATCGCCCGCGCGCTTCTGCATCACCCGAAGATCCTCATCGTCGACGAGGCCACGGCCGGGCTTGATGTCGCCGGCCGCCAACTGCTCCTGACGCACGTTCGCTCTCTCTGTCGCGAGGGCCTGAGCGTTCTCTGGGCCACCCATACGCTCGAAGAGGTGGAGCCTGACGATCCGCTCGTGATGCTGCATGAGGGAAATGTTCGCTGGAGGGGGAAGGCAAGGGATCTTGCGGCGGACGGGGATCTTGAAGCGGCATTCCTGCGGCTCACGGGGCGATCGTCATGAAGATGCGCTACGGAATGCGCGCGCTTGCGGGCATCATGCGCCGGGAGATGCTGCGTTTCATCGGACAGCGCGGGCGATTTGCGGCGGCCATCGTACGGCCTCTCGTCTGGCTGGGCATCTTCGCCGTGGGTTTCCGCTCCGTGCTCGGGCTCTCGATCATGCCGCCGTACCAAACCTACATCCTCTATGAGGTTTATATCGTGCCGGGCTTGGCCGGGATGATGCTGCTGTTTCACGGGATGCAGGGCTCCCTCTCCATGGTCTATGACCGGGAGATGGGCTCCATGCGGGTCCTTCTGACTGCGCCGCTGCCGCGGTGGTGGCTGCTCGGGGCCCGGCTTCTCGCAAACACCGTCACGGTGCTGCCTGTTGTCTATCTGTTCCTGCTGCTCGCCCGCTTCTGGGACGTACGGCCGCCGCCTCTGGGCTATGTGGCGGCCCTGCCAGCGCTCACCATCGCTGGATTGACGCTCGCCGCTTTCGGCCTGGCGCTCTCGTCCATGATCCGCCAGCTCGAGAATTTCGCGGGTGTGATGAATTTCGTTATCTTCCCGCTCTTCTTCGCCTCGACGGCGCTCTATCCTCTCTGGCGCCTGGAGGAGGTGAGCCCGGCACTGGCGGCCATCGCCTGGCTCAACCCGTTCTCTCATGCTGTCGAGCTGGTCCGGTTTGCGCTCTATCTCCAGTTTGAGCCGGTGGCATTTGCCGTTTGTGTTTTGGCCTTGGTCGTCTTCTTAGGGCTCGCGGTTTGGGGCTACGATCCTGGCCGTGGCTTCTGGGCGCGCCGGGTGGCCGAGTGATCTTGATCGCTCTCCATGGAACACGGGCCTGGCTTCCCGGTTGCATCCAAGGGATGAATCTCACGGATGATCGACGATGACGGAGCCAGCCGGCAGCTCGTTGCGAAAAGACTTCCGCGTCTTTCGCGATCCAGGTTTCCTGGTCACGCTGTTCCTGATTGGATTCCTGATGGCCATCGGGGCTTATGTCCTTGTCCACGCATCCAACGAGTACGGCATCCCGGTTCAGGACTATTGGCGATGACGGCTCACCCGTCCGAGATCCGTTCCATCCATTCTTGATCACGTTTTCGGGAACATAGTGGAAGCGCGGCGATTAGAATCGAGCCGATGCCGAGGCGGCGCGTCCTGGCGTTCCGGAGAACACATTTTGGGTGGAGCTCGTCTTGCCCTCGTCTTGGCAGTCTCGCTGATCCTTCAGCCGGCCACTCCGATTCTGGCCCAACCGACCCCATCTCAGCCCGCCGCACCTTCCTTCGCCACAAGTCCCGAAGACGGGCAGTGGACCATTCCGCAGAAGAATTTCGCCTCGACCCGCTACAGCGATCTCTCGGAAATCAACACCGCGAACGTGAAGAGCCTCCAGGTGGCCTTCACCTTCTCGACCGGTGTGAACCGGGGGCAGGAATCCGCACCGCTCGTGGTCGGCGGTACGATGTATGTGCTCTCGCCCTATCCCAACATCCTCTACGCTCTGGACCTGACCCAGCCCGGGGCGCCGATGAAGTGGCAGTACAACCCGAAGCCGGCCGCGGCCGCGCAGGGAGTGGCGTGCTGCGATGTGGTCAATCGCGGTCCGACCTTTGCCAACGGCCGGATCTTCTTTACGACCCTCGATGCCCACGTCGCGGCCGTGAATGCCGAGACGGGAGAGGAGGTCTGGAAGACCAAACTCGGCGACATCAACAGGGGCGAGACCATGACCATGGCGCCCCTGATCGCGAAGGACAAGGTGATAGTCGGCATCTCCGGCGGTGAATACGGGGTGCGGGGCTGGATCCAGGCCCTCGACATCGATGACGGTACGAGCGCTTGGAAAGCCTACAGCACCGGCCCCGATCAGGACGTGAAGATCGGTCCGAACTTCAAGCCATTCTATGAGAGTGACAAGGGAAAGGACCTCGGCGTCACCACGTGGCCGGCGGATGCATGGCAACAGGGCGGGGGAACGGTCTGGGGCTGGCTTTCCTACGATCCGGACCTGAACCTGCTCTATCATGGCACCGGCAATCCGGGTCCCTGGAACCCCAACCAGCGCCCCGGCGACAACAAGTGGACTGCCGGCATCTTTGCCCGTGACGCCGACACCGGCGAGGCGCGATGGTTCTATCAGACGGCGCCCCATGATCTTCATGATTGGGACAACATCAACGAGATGATCCTGCTCGACATGGAGTGGGAAGGGCAGCCCCGCAAAGTGCTCGTGCATCCGGGGCGGACCGGCTTCGTTTATGTCATCGATCGGACGACTGGGGAGGTACTGTCGGCCAAGCCCTACCATGCGCTCACCGCCGTGACAGGTGTCGACGTCAAGACCGGGCGCCTTCAATACAATTCTGAAAAAGAGCCGGTGAACAACCGCGTGATCCGCGACATCTGCCCGACGGCACCCGGTGCGAAGGACTGGAACCCGAGCGCCTTCTCCCACAAGACCGGGCTTCTCTACATCCCGCATATGAACATGTGCATGGACTGGGAGAGTGTCGAGCCGAACTACATCGCCGGGACGCCCTATGTCGGCGCAGAGGTGCGCATGTATCCCGGACCGGGCGGTCACATGGGCGAGTTCACCGCCTGGGACATTAGGGAAGGCAGAGAGCTCTGGACGATCAACGAGCGCTTTCCGCTCTGGAGTGGTGCGCTCGCAACAGCGGGAGATGTCGTCTTCTACGGCACCATGGATGGCTGGTTCAAAGCCGTGCATGCGCGCACCGGCGAGGTGCTGTGGCAGTTCAAGGTCGATTCCGGGATTATCGGACAGCCGACCACCTATCGCGGGCCTGACGGGAAGCAATACGTCGCCATCCTGTCGGGCGTGGGTGGCTGGGCGGGGGCCATCGTCTCCGGCGATCTCGACCCGCGCGACGGCACGGCTGCCAAAGGCTTCGTGAATGCCATGCGCGAGTTGAAGAACGTCACGACCAAGGGAGGAACGCTCTATGTGTTCAAGCTTCCTTAGGGGGGCCGTTCTTGCCGGCTTGGTGATTGCTGGAGGCGTTCAGGCGCGTGAGCTTCGGGTCTGTGCCGATCCCAACAACATGCCGTTCTCCAACGAGGCGGGCGAGGGGTTCGAGAACAAGCTCGTTTCCTTGATTGCAGACGAGCTCGGGGCGGAGGTTCGGTACACGTGGTGGGCGCAGCGCCGTGGCTTCCTGCGCAACACATTGAAAGCCGGGGCCTGCGATCTGGTGCCCGGCCTTCCGGCTAACCTCGAGGGTGTGCGCACGACAGCGCCTTACTACCGCTCGTCTTATGTCTTCGTGACCCGCCGCAATGGTCCCGAGATCAAGTCCTTCAACGATCCGGCTCTTCGCGACCTGACGATCGGCGTTCATCTTATCGGCGATGACGGTTCGAACACGCCGCCGGCTCACGCGCTCTCCCGCCGCGGGATTGTCGGGAACGTACGCGGCTACATGATCTACGGCAACTACAACGATCCCAATCCGCCGGCACGCATCTTGAAGGCCGTAGCAGATGATGAAATCGATGTGGCTGTCGTCTGGGGACCTCTCGGCGGATATTTTGCGGAGCGTGAAAACGTGCCGCTCAAGGTCATGCCTGTGCGGCCGATCTTCGACGGGCCGCAGCTTCCCATGGTGTTCGATATTTCCATGGCCGTGCGCAAGGAGGACGAGGCGTTGCGCCAGGAGATCGATGCGGCGCTTTCCCGCAGGCGGACAGAGGTGAATGCCATCCTTGCAGCCTACCGAATTCCGCGTCTCGATGCTGGCCTGGAACAGGCGGGGCGCACCCGATGAGGCGGTTCCTGATCCTATCCACGATCGTACTGATCCTCGCCGCTTGCGAGCGGGAAGATCGTGAGTTCCGGGCCAATCCGGTGACGGCCGAGACGCAGGAGAAGATCGCCCTTGCACCTCTCTCCGCCGGGCCGGGCGGACCGACGGAACAACGCTCGGGCCTTGGTAAAGAATACGAGGAGAACGCCTATCACATCTCGCAGGGCCAGCGGCTTTACACCTGGTTCAACTGCAACGGCTGCCACGCCAATGGCGGCGGCGATTCCGGGCCTGCGCTGATGGATGACCGCTGGATCTATGGCGGGCAGATCGAGAACATCGTGCAGACGATCCGCGAGGGGCGGCCGAACGGCATGCCGTCATTCCGCGGCAAGATCCCGGATGACCAAATCTGGCAGATTGCCGCCTATATCCGCTCGATGGGGCGCAATGTGCCGAAGGCCGCCGCACCTGGTCGCAGGGACGACCTGAGTCCGGGACCAGCCGAGCAGCGCCGACCGCCAGGCGAGGTGATCGATGGAGGCCAGATCCCACCTTCCGCCCAGATGCCGCAGTGAGGAAGGGATGAGGAGAAACGTCCCATTTCTTCTGCTCATGGCTCTGCCTCTGGGAGGTTGCCAGGGCTGGCAATCGGCTCTCGATGCTCACGGACCTGCGGCGAGTAGCTTGGCCCGCATGTTCTGGATCTTCGTCGCTGTGCTGGTCACGGTGTGGGCCCTGACCATGATCGCGCTTCTCCTGTCACTGCGCAGGCGGCGCCCCGCTGATGCTGATCCGCTCGCAACCGATCCTCGGACAGAGCGGCGCATGACCATCACGGTTTCCGTGGCGATCGGTCTGACGCTTCTGACCGTCATTTCCCTAACGGGCCTGAGCTACGCGGCCCAGAAGGTGCTGTTCGCCTATAAGGATGGCACGCTGACGTTGCTCGTCACGGGTCGCCAATGGTGGTGGCAAATCACTTACGAACATTCAGAGTCGAACCGCGTCTTCACCACGGCTAACGAGATCCACATTCCGGTGGGCGAGCCGGTGCTGATCAAGCTCGAATCCTCCGACGTGATCCACTCGTTCTGGATCCCGAGCCTCACCGGCAAGATGGATGCGATCACAGGGCGACAGAACCAGATCCAGATTCAGGCGGATCGTCCAGGGATCTACCGCGGCCAGTGCGCCGAATACTGCGGCCTCCAGCATGCGCATATGGGCCTGCTCGTCATTGCAGAGAGCAAGGAGGATTTCGAGCGCTGGCGGGAGCACCAGACCGCGTCCGCCATTCCGCCGCAGGACGAGGAGCGCCAGCGTGGCATGGAGATCTTCCTCTCCAAGCCCTGTGTCATGTGCCACCAGATCCGTGGCACGGATGCTGGCGGCAAGGTCGCTCCGGATCTTACCCATGTGGGCAGTCGCCGCACCATTGGTGCCGGAACTCTGGAAACAACGCGCGGCAACATCGCGGCTTGGATCGTCGATCCCCACGGCGTCAAGCCGGGTGTGAACATGCCGACCATCCAACTCGAACCTGACGAGGTTCAACCTCTCGCAAGCTATCTGGAGGGGTTGAAGTGACCCGAGCCATTACCTCGCATGAATTCGATGCCGTTCCTGAGGTGAGTCGCCTCGCCACCGGTGAACGTGGCGGTCTTCCGGGCGTGCAGAGCGAGGCGGATGTGCCGCCGAGCCCGGATGAGCTGCGCGACGACCAAGTCGATGGGCCGGAACTATCGGCGCGACTCGCCAAGACCTGGGGCACGGACAAGGGACTGATCGGTGCGCTCTCCACGGTGGATCACAAGATCATCGGCCGCCGCTACATCATCACCGCCATCATCTTTCTCTTTCTCGGCGGCCTGTCGGCCGTGGCCATGCGCCTGCAGCTGGCTCAGCCCGAGAGCAAGCTGATCGGGCCGGATCTCTACAACCAGCTCTTCACGATGCACGGTACGACGATGATGTTCCTCTTCGGCGTGCCCATCGGCGAAGCCTTCGCGGTCTATCTCGTGCCGCTCATGGTCGGCACCCGCAACATCGCCTTCCCGCGCCTGAACGCCTATTCCTATTACGTGTACCTGTTCGGCGGCCTCATGATCTGGGTCGCCTTCATGCTGAATATTGGGCCGGATGTCGGCTGGTTCGCCTATGTGCCTCTGTCCGGGCCCGAATTTTCCCCGGGCAAACGAGCAGACTTCTGGGCCCAGATGATCACCTTCACGGAGGTGGCAGGCATCGCCGTTGCGATCTCGGTCATCACCACGGTGTTCAAGCTGCGTGCGCCGGGCATGACGCTCGACCGGATCCCGCTCTTCGTCTGGGCCGAACTGGTGAACTCATTCGTGATTGTCTTCGCCCTGCCGGCGGTGGTGACAGCCTCCGCCATGCTGATCCTCGATCGGCTCGTGGGCACGCATTTCTTCAACCCTGCGGAGGGCGGAGACGCGCTGCTTTACCAGCATCTGTTCTGGTTCTTCGGCCACCCGGAGGTCTACATCATCTTCCTGCCGGCCACGGGCTGGGTCTCCGCCATCGTGGTCACCTTCGCCCGGCGACAGGCTTTCGGCTACATCCCTTTGGTGCTCTCCCTTATTGCGACAGGCTTCCTCTCTTTCGGCCTGTGGGTACACCACATGTTCACGACGGGCTTGCCACAACTAGGAGCCAGCTTTTTCACGGCGTCGAGTATGCTGATTGCCATCCCGAACGGGATCCAGATCTTCTGCTGGATCGCGACGCTCTGGGACGGACGGCCCGTGTTCCGCACGCCGCTCCTCTTCATCATCGGATTTTTCTTCATCTTCGTCGCGGGCGGCCTGTCGGGGATCATGCTCGCCTCCGTGCCTCTCGACACCCAAGTGCACGACACCTTCTTCGTCGTGGCGCATTTCCACTACGTGCTCATCGGCGGCAATGTCTTCCCGCTGCTTGCCGCCGTCTATTACTGGTTCCCGAAATTCACCGGTCGCATGATGAGCGAGCGCATTGGCAAGTGGCATTTTGGGCTCGCCTTCATCGGCTTCAACGTGGCGTTCTTCCCCATGCACATCACGGGCCTGATGGGTATGCCGCGGCGGGTCTATACCTATCTTCCCGAAATGGGCTGGGGGAACCTCAACCTGATCTCGACCATCGGTGCGGTCCTGTTCTTCGCAAGCTTCGTCCTCTTCCTCTACAACATCGTCTCGAGCGCCCGCCGCGGTCCCCTGGCGGGACCGAACCCGTGGGATGCAGGAACCCTCGAATGGGCAGCCGCGTCGCCGCCGCTGCCCCAGAATTTCGACCGCATTCCCGTCGTGACGAACCGGGAGCCGCTCTGGGCCAATCGCGGCAGCCTGCCTGTCGTGGCCGGATTGAGCGTCGAAAACCGGGAGCAGCTCGTGTCTACGATCACCCACGGCCGCGCTGATCTCAGGGAATCCGCGCCTGAACCCTCGATCTGGCCGTTCATCGCGGCGGTGGCTACGGCCATTCTCTTCATCGGCTCGATGTTTACCCCCTGGGCTGTGGTGTGGGGCAGCGTGCCTCTGGCCGTCGCTTTGTTGGGATGGTTCTGGCCGAAGGCGAGCACGGAGGATGAGCGATGACGGCAGGCCCTTCTCACTCTGATCCCGGCGGGGCGCCTCTGCCGCACAGAATCGTGCTGAATGCTCGTCATATGCCGAGCTACGCTTATGATCACCGCAGCCCGATCTGGTGGGGAACCCTCGGCTTCGCGGCGGCCGAAGGCATGGGCTTCGCGCTGGCGATCGGCGCTTATTTCTATCTCGTCTTCATCAACGGTAATTGGCCTCTCAGTGCGCCTCCGCCTGATCTTCTCTGGTCGAGCCTTTTCACCCTTGTCATGCTCGCCAGCCTTTGGCCAAACCACATGGCGAAGCGGGATGGCGAGCGGGAGGATCTCGCCCGTTCCCGCCGTGATCTCGTGATTATGAGCCTGATCGGCCTCGCTCTCGTGGGCCTGCGCGTCCTGGAACTCGGCTTCCTTCACGTGCGGTGGGATCAAAACGCCTATGGCTCGATCCTGTGGTTCCTTCTCGGATTGCACACGCTGCATCTCGTCACAGACCTCGGCGATACCATCGTTCTGGCCGTGCTGATGTTCACGCGACACGGGCACGGCAAGCGCTTCTCGGACATCGGCGACAATGCCTTCTACTGGTACTTTGTCATTGCCTCGTGGCTGCCGATCTATCTGCTCATCTATTGGTTCCCCAGGTGGTGGTGAGATCATGGCGGCATGGCTCTCCCGCGGTATTCCGTCGGCTGGCATCTATGCCGGACCGGTGGCTTGGCTGATCGACACGCAGTTCAACTACGCTGCCGTGCCTTGGGTCTGCGCCCATCAGGTGCCGCTTGTTCCCATCTTCGCTATCGCCATGGCTGCGGTAAGCCTCTTCGGCGGCTTTCTCTCCTGGCGTGGCTATGCCACTGCCACGCCGACGCCGAGACCAGACTCGACGGGAGCAGGCCGGCCGCACCGCTTCACGGCGCTGATCGGCATCGCGATGGCCGCCCTGTTCACGGTCATCATTCTGCTCCACGGCACGGCAGGCCTCGTCTTCCACGGATGTGAACGATGAGAGCCCTTGCCATCCTCCTTGCGCTTGTCGTTGCCACCGAGGTCAATGCCCATGCTGGCCACGTGCACTGGCTGGATACCGGGACGACCTGGACATGGAGCCCCTGGGTCACACTCCCGCTTGCCGTGTCAGGCGGGCTCTATCTGTCGGGCGTGATCCGTCTGTGGCAACGGGCCGGCATCGGGCGGGGCGTGAGGCGCTGGCAGGCTTCCTGCTTCGCCGGCGGATGGGGGCTTCTGGTCCTTGCCCTCGTCACGCCGCTTCACTGGCTCGGCGAGCGCTTGTTCGTGGCTCACATGATCGAGCACGAGATCCTCATGGCTCTCGCTGCGCCACTCCTGGTCGTCGGCCGCCCAGTCGCCATGCTCTGGGCCTTGCCTTCCTCCATGCGGCACAAGGTTGGAGGCATCGGTCAGAAGCCATCTGTCGCACGGTCATGGCGAGCGATGACCAATCCACCCGTCGCGACTTTGATCCATGGCGCCGCGCTCTGGATCTGGCACGCTCCCGCGCTCTATGAGGCTGCCCTGGCGGATTCCCAGGTGCACTGGCTGCAGCATCTCAGCTTCTTCGTCACGGCCCTTCTGTTCTGGCGCGCGCTCCTGCAGGGGCGGGAGCAGGCATATGGACCTGCGGTCTTCTACCTGTTCGTCACTTCGCTTCACACGGGCTTTCTCGGGATCCTGCTCGCCTTCCTCCGGCGCCCGATCTATCCGACCCAGACCTCGGGCGCCGCCAAGTGGGGCCTGACGCCTCTCGAGGACCAGCAACTGGCCGGCCTCTTCATGTGGATCCCGGCAGGGATCGTCTATGCCAGTGTAGCCCTCGTTCTGGCCGGTCTGTGGATCGCCCGCTCAGGACATTCCCATTCAAGAGGAGGGCAGCATGCCGGCGCTGCGCGGTAAAGCTCTCATTCCTGTGGCCGCGGTGCTGATCCTGCGGGTTGTCGGGATGGTGCTGGGCCTCGGAGGCCAAGTCCCCTCAGGACGGACAAGAACCGCCCGTCGCGAGGAGTTCGATGCGCATGCTCACCTTGCCGGCGTGCTTCTACCCGAGCCGAGCCGTGTCGGACGCAGATCCGTTCTCATCGGCGTTGCTCTTGTTCTTCTGGCCGGTGCAGGCATCTATGCGGGTTATCAGATCAAGTTTGCTCGCGAGGCTCGGGCCCGCGCCATTGCTCTGACGGATGGCGATCCGGATCTTGGACGTGATCTGACCCAGCGCTATGGTTGCGCCGGTTGCCACACCATTCCCGGCGTTCCCCGAGCACAGGGCAATGTCGGCCCGACCCTTCAGGGCTTTGCAGCGCGGGTCTATATCGGTGGCGTGGTGACGAACTCGCCGGAGGCTCTCATCCAGTGGATCGAGAATCCACGTTCCATCGATCCCAAAACGGCCATGCCCATCACCGGCATTTCCCGCGCCGAGGCGCGGCATGTCGCAGCTTACCTGTACACGCTGCGCTAACCGCACCGCTCTGGCCAAATAGGAGTCGGAAAGCGGCAGGGCTGCCGATTATCGGATCGTGTGGATTTCACTCGTTCGAGTTGATTCCGAGTTTGCCCAGCACGGCCTCCGTGATCCTGGCGCAGCGGGTGCCGGCACATGGGAAGACATCCACCAACGTGGAGGACAGCCTTTCATGCAGTGACTGCCGCAGGAGACGCCGGGCGCGATGGAGTCTGGTCTTGACCGTCTCAGGGCGCAGGCCCAGATGCGATGCGGTCTCCTCGATGCTCATCTCCTCGATGTCCCGGAGCACGAAGACCATGCGAAATGGATCGGGCAGCTGGTCCACCGCGCGTTCGAGCAGACGTCGCACCTCGGCCCGAGTGGCTGCGGCTTCCGGGTCGCTGTCCTGGCGCGCCGTCGGCAGGTAGATCACGCAGGTCTCTCCTTGATCCTTGATCGCATCAATGTCCTTCAGACCGACTGTGAGACGTCGTCGTCGGAGTCGACCCAGCGCCTCATTCAGCGCAATGCGCGTGAGCCAGGTTGAGAGCTGTGACTCACCGCGGAAGCCGTCCAGATGGGTGAAGGCGCGAACGTAGGTCTCCTGAACCACATCCTCGGCTTCAGCATCATCGTGCAGGACACTGCGGGCAACACGGTAGAGCCGGCGGTTGTGTCTCTGCATGATGAGCCGAACCGCTGTCCCGTCCCGTTTGCGGGCCCGCTCAACCAAAGCTCTGTCATCGAGCCCATCCAATCCTGTTGCCGCAACGGCTGCTGTTTGCATGGCCAAGCTCCCATCTCCGGCTATTAGATAGGTCATTCTCAGAAAGGTTCCCGAATCGGACGGAGAATGAGGATCCTTTTCAGCGTGACGGGCGACCGGAGGAGGGGAGCCGCCGAAGCATCCTCGTCTGGGCCGCCGCCTCCGGTCCCGGACAGAGGGACGCCAAGCGTGATCGGTTCTCCAGGCTCACATGCAGATGACGGTGGATGAGGGGGAACACCACACCCGTTACCAATCCCCAGAGCAGCTGGGCCAGCAGCAATCCAGCAGCGGGGTAGCCACGCAGGATGGGCTGGTCCGGCAGCCATTGCAGCAGCGGGACCGGCCCCAGCATCCAGAGGACGAAACCATACGCCATCCCGAAGAGCCAGCCGCCCTGCACATCGTTGGCCGCCCGCTGGAACAGCCAGCCATAAAGGATTCCGCCGAAGAGCATCAGGGCGGCATAAGCGAGACTGGCAGAGAACACGGACGTGCCGGCGGCCTTGGCAGGCGCGTCGAGCGCCTGGAATCCAGCGAGGATCGCCAGGGCCGGGAGGGCGGCAATTACGCCCGCTGTGGCACCTGCGAAAAGCGGCCGTTGGGTTGGGCCGGCATCAAGGCCATGGGCCCGGAGCATTCTAAGCATGGTGTCGTTTCGCCTCCCGTGTTGCGATCTCCGAGGTTGCCTCCAGGGCCGCCTCGATGGATGGAGCCTCGCCGAGGTCAGCCTGGAACAGATCCACCAGGTGCTGGTAGGCGAGGCCCACGGTTCGCGGATCGCGGTTGAGGTCGAACAGCCCGACCGGATTGACGTTGCCGAGCGGCTCCCGCAGCGCGATATCCCAATCGACCTGATCCGTGAGCGAGTACCAGGTGAAGCCCACGACCGGCACGCCTGCCTGACGGATCAGCTCCACATTGTGCCACTGCCGCCAGAGCCAGCGTGGCCCGTCGCGGGCGTCCATGCGGTTGGTCTCGGTGTGCATCATCGGCCGCCGGTAGCGCTGGTAGTACTGGCTGGCGATGGCATACCACCCGAACAGCTCACCCAGCGTCTGCGCATGCCCGTTGCTGTCGATGAGCTTTTCGTTCCACTCGTAATAGTCGACACCCAGAATGGCCCGCCTGCGCACGTCCTGATGCATGAACCACGCGTATTCCTCAGCTGGCATGCCGTGCTGGAAGAGATAGGCGCGCGTGTCCTCGTGCACGGGATGAGCATAAAGGAGGTCCAGCGGCAGGAAGCGCCGCTCGTTTTCGAAGGCGGCGATGCGGCGGATTTCGGGATCGGGGCAGCAGGGCTGATAGAACTCACCGCTCTCGCTGTTGACGAAGATCGCATCGGGGCGCTCGTCCGCAATTGCTTGCATCATGAGCACACTGGCCCTGGCGAGATGGCGCACAGCTGTGACGAAGGCGCGCTCGTCTCGGCGCTGCTCGTTCCACAATCCTTCGAGGGCGCTCAGCTTGGCGCAGACATACATCTCGTTCACGGGAGTGTAGAACCGCACCCACGGATAGCGCCGGGTGAAGGCCCGGGCATAGTCGGCAAGCGCCTGCGGCACCTCCGGGTTCTGGAAATTCTGCAGCCAGTCGGGCAGGCCGAAGTGGCACAGGTCCATGATCGGCACGATTCCGAGCCGCTGCATCTCGGCGGCAACCTCGTCCAGAAAGGCCCAGTCATACTGGTCGGGGCCGCGATGGATGAGATGCAGGGGAGGACCATAGCGTAAGTATCGAAGGCCGAGGTCCCGCGTGAGCTGTAGGTCGGTGCGCCAGTGGCGGTAATGGCCGCAGGCCGCCATCTGATCCATGCGCCACCGCCCGCCCTCAAGGGTGGGATAACTGCACTCGATGCCGGTAGCAAACATAAACCGGTGATCGACCGGTTCGGGAGCTAAACGGCAGGACGGCCCTGAGCCGCCGGGTCGGGGGCTCAGTCGCAGGGGCCGATCCACCGGGTAGCCGACGGGCCGGGTGTAGAGCAGGCCCAGCACGGTGCCCCAGATCAGGTGGCCGGCGGCAATGGTGAGCGGCTCGTGCGCCCCGCCGCTCAAACCGAACAGTCCGGAAGAGGGCAGCTGCCCGCTCTGGACGAGCGGGTGCATGAGGTCGAATTGCGGATGCATGATGAAAATCGCCAGGGGCATGGGCACGAAGGCGAACACCAAGCCCTGGAGAGCAGGGCGCAGCGGCAAGACGGACCAGAAGAAGTAGGCGTAGAAGACGGCCCAGATTGCGCCGACCAGCAGGTGCAACAGCATGCCGACGGTCCAGGATGCCCAGGCGCCTGCGTGCGGCAGAGCCAGGGATCCGAGCGTGCCGACGATGTCAAAGACCGGCAGGCCGGCCCAGATGAGAAGTCGGGCCACGACTTCCCAAGCCATTGCGCCTGCCATGCCGGCGAGAACCGCCTTTGAGTAGGCAACCGAGCGGATCATGGCGCCCTCAGGTGTATTGGCCTGCCTTGGCTGCTTCCGCACCGGACGCGGGCCCAGCGGCTGGCCATTGGATCAGCGAGGACCCGGAAGGTTCCCGCCGCTGTCCGGTCGGCCATTATACACGCTTGATAATGCCTCTGCGCATGATCTCATCGATGGACGGGAAGGCACGGAGTGCGATTTCGGGAACTGGTTCTCCGCCCGCTGCTTGCGCCGACAAGCTACTGGATCGGGACCGGTCGGGTCGGCCGACGACAATCCGCCCGACCATCCCGGCATGCTCGTGCGGAACGCAGAAGAAGTCGTAGACGCCTTCCACGGTGAGCGTGACGGAGAAGGTCTCATTCGGCAGAAGGTAGTCCGAGTTCCATGGCTCGGCTCCTTCAGGAATGCGCAGTGGGCGCTCGAAGTTCTCTGGGTGGTAGGCTGTGGCTGTGTGGGAGTTACCGGAATCCAGGTTAACCCAGCGGATGGTCTGACCAGGCTCGATGCGCAGGCCGATAGGATCAAACCACACGTGCGACCCATCTGTGTTGCCCTGCATCCGGATCTCGACCGGTTCACCGGCGAGCGGGGATCGAGGCCCTGCCAGACCGGCAAGGAGTCCCCCGCCGATCCGCAGGAAGTGTCTGCGCGAGATCATCACTTCGCGGCCACCCGCATCTCGTCGGCCTTCGGAACATGCCACAGGACAATGTGCGCATGAGGCTTCTCGACGCCGGGATGGCCGGCGTTGAAGTAGACGTCCACGTGGTCAACCGTGCCGCCAGGCGCGGCGAGATCATCGAAGCGCTTGTCCTTGTTGGAGAGGTCCTCGACAGGAAGCATGTAGACCGTGCTGACGAGACGTCCGTCGCGGTCGTAAGCCAGGAACGGGCCGGCAGGCAGGGTTTTCGGATCGACATAGAGCTGGCCGAGGCCCGGCAAGAAATCGGGCAGCTTCACGAGTTCGCTCACCTTCTTGTACGCGCCTGTGGGCGGGGCTTTCTCGACTTGGTCGGCAGCCAGGGCCGGAAGGCTGAAAGCGGCGACCAGGGCAAGTGTGGTGACAGCAGTCCTCATGGCATCCTCCGTTGACACGCCAGACCTGTTTTGGCCTGCGCGTCCTCATTGGATGGGGGCGAACCCGAAAGGTTCCCGAGTTATTACTTACCGTGCGGCCGAGGATGCGCGCGTGTTGGCTCGTGCCATGTCGGCTGCAAGCGCTGACCAGCTGCGCAGATCGCGTTGAGCGCTCCTGTAGCTCTCGACCATACGACCGGCGAGGGCGGACGTGGAGGCGATCTCGGAGAGGAGCTCCACCGAGGCTGTCTGAGCCGCGTCCATGATGGACCGGGGGAATGCTTCGAGGCTTACCGGATACTTGCCGAGAATTTCCGTGAGGGCTACCGCGTTTGTCTGATATGCGTCGGCGAGACCGAGCGTGTGTTCGGCTCTGCAGGCTTCCATGATCACTCTCTGCAGATCCGGCGTGAGACGATCCCATGCAGCCAGCGAGATCAGGAGCTCGCTGGCACCGTTCGGCTTGTTGAACCCAGGTGCGTAATAGAAGGATGCGTATTTCGGCAGGCCGGTCTCCAGATCCGTCGCCGGCGCCAGGAACTCCGCAGCATCAATGGAGCCTTTTTCAAGGGAGGGCAGGAGGTCTCCAGCGGAAACGGTCATGGGCACCGCGCCGAGCTTGGCATAGATTTCGGCTCCCAGGCCCTGCACGCGCAGACGCATGCCCTTCAGATCCTCTACGCCGTTCAGCCTGCGCCGAAACCAACCGCCCATAGATGGACCCGTGTTGCCTGCCAGAAACGCGCGAACGCCGTGAGGGGCATAGAGCTCGTCCCAGAGTGCCTGCCCGCCTCGCAGCTCGATCCAGGCCTGATGCTCGATAGGCCCGAGACCGAACGGAACACTCGTGAAGAAACCCGCCGCAGGCATGCGGCCTTGCCAGTAGAGTGAGGCCGTATGGCCCATCTCGACAGTGCCGTTCGAGACAGCATCGAGCACGGCGAAGGGCGGTACGATCTCGCCGGCTGCAAAGAGATCGATCTGCAATCGTCCGCCGCTCATGGCATTGATCCGCTCAACGATTCGCTGCGCGGAGATGCCGGGGCCGGTGCGGCCTTTCGGCCAGGACGTGACCATGCGCCAGCGCAGAGTCTGAGCGCGAACAGCGGTCGGTGCAGCGAGAGCCGCTACCCCGATGCCGAGCGTTATGCGGCGTGAGAGCTTAGGACCAGTGGGCATGGAAGTGATGCACGGGTCCATGCCCGCGCCCAATGCGAAGTTGATCGGAGGCACCGAGGGCGGCGCTGATGAAGCTCTTTCCGGCCGTTACCGCCTCATGCAGCGGCAGGCCTCTGGCGAGTCCTGCTGTGATGGCGGACGACAGGGTACAGCCGGTGCCGTGTGTATTGCGCGTATTGATGCGAGGAGCCGCAAAACGCTGCATGCCATGCACGTCAACGAGAATGTCGATGCTCTCAGGACCTGTTCCATGGCCCCCTTTCACCAGAACGGCCCTGGAGCCCAAGGAGAGAATGCGTTCAGCCTGCCGACACATGGCCCTCTCGTCGCAGGCCAGAGGCTCGTCTAAGAGGGCGGCAGCCTCGGGAAGGTTGGGAGTGACGAGGAGCGCCTTCGGCAGCAGGATCCGACGCAAGGCGTCGACAGCTTCCGGCGCGAGCAGCCGATCACCGCTTGCCGCCACCATGACCGGATCAAGAACGACTTGCATAGCGCCATGGCGTGCAAGCCCTTCTGCCACGGCTTCAATGATGGCGGGCCGGGAGAGCATGCCGATCTTCACAGCATCGACGGCAAGATCGGAGAAGACGCTGTCGATCTGCTGCGCCACGAAGTCCGGCGGAACATCATGAATGCCCTGAACGCCGATGGTGTTCTGTGCCGTCAGGGCCGTGATCACGCTGGCGCCATAGACACCGAGAGCCGAGAAGGTCTTCAGGTCGGCCTGAATGCCGGCCCCGCCGCCGGAGTCGGAGCCCGCGATGGTAACTGCGATAGCGGTCATGAGGAAATGCTCCGCAATGTTAGGGACTGATCCACCATGTGCCGCAGCTTCTGAGCCTCAGCCTGCGGATCGGGCGCCATGAAAAGAGCGGATATCACTGCAATGCCATCGGCGCCGGCTTCGATCACGGCTTGTGCATTCGATCGATCGATGCCGGCAATGGCGCCGATGGGGCCACGATATGCGTGCTTGGCTCGTGTCAGGACCGTTCGAAGCCCATCAAGACCAATCGGTGGAGAAGGGTTGTTCTTGCTGACGGTGGTGAAGACGCCGCCGATGCAGCCGTAGTCGACAGGCATCTGCGTCATTGCACCGGCCTGCTCCGGCGTTTTGAGCGTCAGCCCGATGATCGCGTCTGGACCAAGGAGATTGCGAGCGTCGATGGGATGCATATCGTCCTGCCCGAGGTGAACACCGTCCGCACGCGCGGCCAGCGCGACATCCACTCGATCATTGATCAGAAGCGGCACACCTGTGCCGTCAAGCACGGTTTTCAGGGCTCTTGCGAGCTCCACGAAGCGACGGCCCTCTGCCTGCTTGTCTCGGTATTGGATCAGCGTCGCGCCACCGGCAACGGCTTGCCGGACGAGTTCGACGGGGTCCCGGCCACCTGTCCGTTCCGGATCGATGATCCCATAGAGCCGGAGATCGACTGGTTTCATGCAGCCCTCCCGTGGGTGACAAGGGTTGAAAGGTCGAGAGTGAAGAGCACATCGAGGAACGCAGGCTGGAACGTGCCTGGTCCTTTCGCATCACGTGCAGCGATCTCACCTGCAACTCCGGTGACGAGAAGCGCTGCCGCGGCGGCTTCGATGGCGCTGCCATGCAGGGCGGTGAAGGCTGCTACCAGAACCGTTGCGGCGCAACCCATGGCCGTCACGCGAGTCATGAGTGGATGACCGTTGCCAATGCGAAAGATGCGTATGCCGTCCGTGACCAGATCCACTGCACCGGTGAGTGCAACGACAGTGCCGCGAAGTTTCGCAAAATCCTTCACGGCATCAGGCGCGGCAGGGGTGCCCGCGAGAGCTGCAAACTCACTTGCATTGCAGCGTAGGACCGTCGGTTTGCTCGCGAGGCACGCGCGGGCGAATTCCAGGCGGGCTGAAGAGGCATCAACAAAGACGGGGTCGAGGACCCACACCTTGTTCTGGGCGTGAGCAGTGGCGATGGCCTGGAGGATAGCCTTCCGTCTCTCGGTGTCGAGTGTTCCGAGATTAACGAGCAGGGCGGCTGAACTGCCCGTAAAGGCAGAGACCTCTTCTGGGGCGAAGGTCAACGAGGGAATACCGCCTGCAGCCAGAAGGAGATTGGCAGTGAAGGTCTGGGCTGCGGCGTTCGTGAGCGCATGCACACGCGTGTGCTCACGACGAAGACGATCGAGCAGAAGTCCTGCCAAATGTGGAAGATTGTGGGCGTCGCAATTGGACGCTGGTGCGCTCGTCATCTCGCAATCCCTCCGCCGGCATGATCCGGATCAGGTTCGATGGGTTGATCTCGAAAAGACCTCTCAGCCCGGATGGGCACCCCAAGGAGATGACTGTGAGATAAACTCCCGGCGATGCTTTGGCAAGGACTGATCTCATTCACGTACCTGTTGACAGGCGCGAGTCTCTCGCTGACTATTCGCCTCGTTCCGAGGGGAGCCCTGTGAGGGGCTGAGAGTCGGCTGATCCGCCGTGACCCTTGAACCTGATCCGGGTCATACCGGCGGAGGGACTGGAACTATCGAGCACGACAAGAATCCCTCAGCTCGCTTTGCCCGGATCTCCCTTTGTCCAAGAGGAGAGATCCAGTGACCGTTCATATCGACAAGCCGAAAGGCGCTCCGCAATCCGTCACCACCGGCCCGATCCAAGGGTCGCGCAAGATCTATGCCACACCGGCGGGCCGGCCGGACATCCGTGTGCCTTACCGCGAGATCGTGCTGACCGATCCCAGCGAGGCGCCCGTGCGCGTTTACGATCCTTCCGGCCCCTACACGCAGGACGATGCAGCCATCGATCTTCGTCAGGGGCTTCCACTCGTGCGCGAATCCTGGATTGCAGCGCGACATTGTGCAGCGGTTGAGCCGAGGCCAGTGAAACCTGAGGACAACGGAAATGTCTCGGCGGACGCGCTCGTGGCGTCATGCCCGGCCGAGCGTGTCGTGCGTCGTGCCGCGCCCGGTCAGATCGTGACGCAGTACGAGTTCGCCCGCGCCGGGATCATCACGGAGGAGATGATCTACGTTGCGCACCGCGAGAACCTCTGTCGCGAGGCGATGCTGTCGGAAGCGGAGGCGAAGATTGCCGATGGTGAGAGCTTCGGGGCCGCCATCCCGCCCTTCATCACGCCGGAATTCGTACGTCAGGAAGTAGCCCGGGGGCGTGCCATCATTCCGGCCAACATCAACCACCCTGAACTGGAGCCCATGGCGATCGGGCGGAACTTCCTGGTCAAGGTCAACGCCAATATCGGCAATTCCGCCGTGGTCTCGACCGCAGCCGACGAAGTGGAAAAGCTGGTGTGGGCGATCCGCTGGGGCGCCGACACGGTGATGGATCTGTCTACCGGCCGCAATATTCACAACATCCGCTCCTGGATTCTGCGCAACTCGCCGGTGCCCATCGGCACGGTGCCGATCTATCAGGCGCTGGAGAAGGTGGGCGGAGATCCGGTGAAGCTCGACTGGGAAGTGTTCAAGGACACGCTCATCGAGCAGGCCGAGCAGGGCGTCGACTACTTCACCATCCATGCGGGCGTTCGCCTGTCTTATGTCCCACTCACTGCTAACCGCGTCACCGGCATCGTTTCCCGTGGTGGCTCGATCATGGCGCGCTGGTGCCTGGCGCACCATAAGGAGAGCTTCCTCTACGAGCGCTTCGACGAGATCTGCGAGATCATGCGGGCCTATGATGTCTCGTTTTCGCTGGGCGACGGGCTGCGTCCCGGCTCTATCGCCGATGCGAATGATGCGGCACAGTTCGCAGAACTGGAGACGCTGGGCGAACTCACCAAGATCGCATGGGACAAGGGCTGCCAGGTCATGATCGAGGGGCCCGGCCATGTGCCGATGCACAAGATCAAGGTGAACATGGACAAGCAGCTCCGTGAGTGCGGAGAAGCGCCTTTCTACACCCTTGGCCCGCTCACGACGGATATCGCACCTGGATACGACCACATCACGTCTGGCATCGGGGCTGCCATGATCGGCTGGTACGGCACGGCGATGCTCTGCTACGTGACGCCCAAGGAGCACCTGGGGCTGCCGAACCGGGATGACGTCAAGACCGGGGTCATCACCTACAAGATCGCGGCCCATGCCGCAGATCTCGCGAAGGGGCATCCGGCCGCGCAGATCCGGGACGATGCGCTGTCCCGAGCACGCTTCGACTTCCGCTGGGAGGATCAGTTCAACCTTTCTCTCGATCCGGATACGGCGCGCGCCTATCATGACGAGACCTTGCCGAAGGACGCGCACAAAGTGGCTCACTTCTGCTCGATGTGCGGGCCGAAGTTCTGCTCGATGAAGATCACGCAGGATCTGCGGGCGGAGGTGGCGGCGATGAGCCCAGAGGCTCAGGCGCAGCTGGCCGGCATGCGGGCCAAGAGCCACGAGTTTCAAGCTGGTGGCGGCAAGCTTTATGTTGATCAGCGGTAAAACCGTGCCTGCGGTGGACACGGACGCCTACGTCAAAAGTCCGTGTCCATATCGTTCGCCTACGCTCCGACCCTTTTCGGTCAGCTCAGGGTGGCGACGCTCATGTCCCCCTGCTCAGACAAGCGTGGCCCGAACTGCGAGGTGCTGACCGTCGGGCGGCCCGTGATGAGTTCAGCGCAGCGGCTTCCAAGCATCATGGCAGGCGCGTTCGTATTGCCCGCATTGATGTTGGGCATGGCGGACAGGTCGCAAACGCGCAGGTTCTCGATCCCGCGAACGCGGAGCCTGGGATCGAGTACCGCCATGGGATCGTCGGACGTACCCATCCGGCAGGTGCCGCTCGGATGATAGTTGGTTTTCACAAACCTGCGGCAATGCTTCATGAGCGCTTCGTCGCTGAGATCGTTCGGATCGGGAATCGCAATGCGCTCGATCCGCTCGGCGAGCGGAGTGGTCTGGAAAGCCCGAAGGAAGAAGCGCTGCCCATCGATCATGGTGCGGGCATCGGTCGGGTCCTTCAGGAGATTGGGCGATACCAGAGGCATATCGTCCGGGTTGGCGGAACGAAGGCGGACGAAGCCACGGGATTTCGGTTTTATAAGAACCGTTGTGATCGTCAGCCCATAAGTGTCCTCAACGAGGCCAAGCGTGTCACGATCGAGATAAACGATCGGCACGCAGAAAGCCTGGATAGTCGGTTCGCCGTCAGGGTCTGCCGGGTTGACGAAGGCGCCGGCTTCGACCCCTGCAGAAAGGATCGGACCGGTGCCGAACAGCCTGAAATGGATGCCGTTGAGCAGCATCCGCCAGCCGACACCCTGCCTGTAGTAACCATAGGGCCCATTCGCCTTTGCGATCATCGGGACTTCCGGATGATCGATCAGGTTCTCACCGACGCCAGGGAGGTCGGCTATGCAGGGAATGCCATGTTTTCGTAATTGGTCTGCGGGACCGATACCAGACAACATGAGAAGCTGTGGGGTGACGAGCGCTCCGGCGGCCATGATGATCTCGCCCTCCGCATAGACCTGATGGTCCAGGCCCTTGGCGTCGCGGTAGGTCACGCCGATTGCTCGGCCATTCTCGATCTCGATCTTGCGCACACGAGACTGCAGGCGGATCACCAAATTCGGGTTGTCGGCCAGCGGAGCCAGGAAGGCGTAGGCCGCGCTGCTGCGCTTTCCGCGCCGGTTCATGAACTGGTAGAAGCCGACGCCGCGCTGCTTCGGGCCATTGAAGTCGGGATTGAACGGCTCGCCCAATGCCTGGATGGCCTGCACGAACCAGCGCGACATGTCGTTGATGTGCCCAGGGTCAGAGACAAGAAGCGGGCCATCAGCGCCGTGCAATTCGTTGTAGAACCTGTTGTTGCCCTCCATGGTGCGGAAGTGCGGCAGCACGTCTGCCCAGCTCCAGCCTGGATAGTCATTCTCGCCGCGCAGCATCTCGTGCCACTCGTCGTAATCGGACGGCCTGCCGCGCATGTAGACCTGGGCATTGACCGATGACCCGCCGCCGAGAACGTTGGCTTGCGGAATGTCATGCACGCGGCCATCGAGATGCTCCTGCGGCACTGTGTGGTGATACCGCATGTATTTGCTGCCGTTGATCATCTTGAAGATGCCGGGTGGCATGTCCAGGAGCGGGTGGCGATGGGAATAGCCGCCTTCAAGCAGCAGCACGCGCGCGCCCTCGTTGACCAGCCGGGCCGCCGCCACTGAACCGGAAGAGCCTCCGCCGACGACGATATGGTCAAACCGTTCCTTCATTCCTGCACCCATCGTGAAACCCATTCGCAATCAGACGGTCCAACCGCGTGGATGAGGTCAGGCCCTGATCCCCTCAAGTCCCTGCCAGTCGAACTCGATGCCATGGCCGAGGCGATTGGGTGCCAGGGCAAAGCCGGCCTGGATCGTGAGCGGCTCGGCGATGTAGTTATCGAGCCCGAAGCCATGAGCCTCAAGATACGAGCGGTTGGGGCAAGCGGCGAGAAGGTGCACGGTCACATCGTGCGCGCCATGGCTCGTGACCGGCATGTTGAAGGCCTCCGCCAAGTGGGCGATCTTCATGAACGGCGTTATGCCGCCGCAATTGGTGACGTCCGGCTCCGGATAGGTCACGCCGCCGTCAGCGATGTAGAGCTTGAATTCCCAGAGGCTGCGCAGGTTCTCACCCGCCGCGACAGGCAGGCCGCCCTCGCGCACGATGCGAGCGTGACCGGCCGGGTCATCCGGAATGGTGGGCTCCTCGAGCCATGTCAGATCGAAGTGCTGAAGGGCGCGGGCGGCCCGGATGGCACCATCGACGCTCCACTTCATGTTGGCATCCACCATCAGGGGGAAGTTCTCGCCGAGATGCTCGCGCATCGCCTTCACGCGTTCCACATCCTCGAAGAGATTGACGCGGCCCACTTTCATCTTGATGGCGCGAAAGCCCTTTCCGAGATTGTCGTCCGTCTGGCGCAGGAGCTTGTTGAGGGGCAATTCGAGATCGATGCCGCCGGCATAGCAGGGCACGCGCGGATCATAGCCGCCGAGCGCCTTCCAGAGCGGGAGATTGGCCCGCTTCGCCTTCAGGTCCCACAAGGCCATGTCGAAGGCAGAGATTGCAAGGACGGTCGGTCCGCCACGTCCGCCGTAATGGAGCGCCCACCACGCCTTGTGCCAGAGGCGTTCGATCTCGTCGGCCTCCTCGCCGTCCATGATCTCCGGGAGTTCGCGGGCGAGGACGGTGTCGATGGCGGCCCCATTGCGGCCAACCGTAAAGGTGTAGCCAACCCCCTCCGCGCCATCGGCATCACGAATGCGCACCGTATTGAGCTCGAAAGCGCGCATCTCGCCATGCATGGAGTCGGTCAGAACCGTCGGGAGCGGGATGCGATAGAAGCCGGGTTCGATGGAGGTAATCCGAGGCATGGTTTGTCCCGTCCGTTGTTGTGCGTTGTCGCAGATCAGGCCGTCTCTTCCGTGCGGACGCTCAGTCGGGCCTGAATGGCGACCACGAGCAGCAGGAACAGGCCGCGGATGACGGATTGCCAATAAGCGGAGAGGCTGATCCAGCCGAGGCCGTTTTCGAAGTTCAGGATGTTGAAGATCAGGCCGAGCAGCAGCACGCCGGCAAGCGTCGAGCTGACCGATCCGACACCGCCGGTGAGAAGCGTGCCGCCGACAACCACGGCTGCGATGGCAAACAGCTCCCAGCCGACGCCTTCGATGGGCTGGCCCGCGCCGAATTGCGCCGCGAGGATGACGCCCGCAAGGCCAGCGAGGCCGCCGCTCGACAGATAGACGATCGCCTTAGCGCGGGTTGCCGGAAGGCCCATGAGCCGCGTTGCATCTTCATTGCCGCCCACCGCCAGAACCGTCCGGCCGAACGACGTGAGATTGAGAACGAGTGAGCCGAGGAGATAAGCGACGATTGCGATCCAGGCGGGAACGGGAAATCCGAGGAAGTCCCCCTGACCCAGTTCCGTGAAGCCCGATTCATAGGAGACCGAAACGGATTGGTTGCCGGCAAGAAGGAGCGCACAGCCGCTTGCGGCCAACATGGTCGCCAAGGTGGCGACGAAGGGGAGAATGTTGAGGCGCGTGATGATGAGGGCATTGCACGCGCCAACAATGAGCCCGGCGCCCAGACCGGCGAGAAGGCCGGGCACGGCACCGTAAGGTGAAGCCAGCGCAGCCACGACGCTGCCAAGAGCTGCCGTCGAGCCCACCGAGAGGTCGATTCCCCCGGTGATGATGACAAAGCCCATCCCCAAGGCGACCAGGGCGAACATGCTGTTGTAGCGCAGGACCGAGAGCACGTTGTACGTGCCGAGAAAGTTGTCGTAGCGCAGCCAGCCGAACACGATGAGCGCGATGAGGGCGATGAGAACGCCGAAGCGACCGATGGTCTGGAGCGTCTTGAAAGTCATGGCGCCGCTCATGGTCGATCTCAGCGCTGTCCTTGTCGCTGCAGCCAGACGGCCAGCACGATGATGCCCGCCTTCGCCACAAGGGCAGCCGCATCCGGTACGCCATTGGCGAGGAGGGTGTAGCGGACGAGTTGGATGATGAGTGCGCCGACCAGCGTTCCGATGACCGTTGCACGCCCGCCGGTGAGAAGCGTTCCGCCGACTGCCACGGCGGCGATTGCATCGAGCTCCATGCCGAGGCCCACGAGATTGGCGTCAGCGGCGGAGTTGCGAGCGATCACGATAAGTCCCGCGATGCCGGACAGAAGACCGCTGATGAGATAGACGCGCTGCTTGACAGACGCCACAGGAATGCCGGCAAGCCGCGATGCACGCTCGTTGCCTCCGACGGAAAGGATCTGCCGGCCGAACACAGTACGTCTCAGCATCCATGCCGCGGCAGCGACGATCACACCCATCAGAATGGCTTGGAACGGAATGCCGAGAACGCGTCCAAGCCCGATGAACTGAAATTCCGGCAGGTTGAATACCTGAAGATTGCCGTTGGTGAACACCTGGGCAATGCCGCGCCCCGCGATAAACAGGACGAGCGTGGCGATAATCGGCTGAATGTGAAGATGCGTGATGAGCCAGCCATTGAACCAGCCAAGGAGGGCAGTCACGACCACCGGCACCACGAAGGCAAGCGCGATGCCGACCGCAGGAGAGGGCAGGGGGAAGAGCTTGCCGAGGAAGATCAATGGAGCAAGAGCCCCCGAAATCGCCATGAGTGCGCCGACGGAGAGATCAATGCCGCCGGTTGCGATCACGAGCGTCATGCCGACGCCGACGATCACGATGGCGCAGACCTGGGTCAGATTGACGTTGAGCGTCTGCCATGTGGCGAAATTCGGGGTGATGGCGAGATTGACCAGAATGAGAAGCGCCAGGGCGATCCACGATCCATAACGGGTCAGAAAGCTCTTCAACTCGAACCGGGGCGCCTCTTGCGCCGGTCTCGGCGGCAGCGTCGTTGCAGTCTCAGTCATGGGCAGCCTCCCGGTTGCTCTCATGCCCATGCGCCATGGCGGCCATCACTGACTGTTCATTCAGGGCGTCACCTTCGAGTTCGGCCACGGTGCGCCCGTCGCGCAGGACGAAGATGCGGCTTGCCGCCTCCACGATTTCCTCCAGCTCGGACGAGATCATCAGAACGCCGAGTCCTTGCCCGGCCAGTTCCCGGATTAGACTGAGGATTTCGGCCTTGGCGCCGACGTCGATGCCGCGCGTCGGCTCGTCGAGAATGAGAAGCTTCGGGTTCATACAAAGCCAGCGGGCGAGGAGCACTTTTTGCTGGTTGCCGCCCGACAATTCGCGAATACGCTGCTCGGGTCCTGAGCAGCGAATGCCGAGGCGCTTGATGAACTGGTCGACGATCTCGCGGCTGCGCGCCTCGTCCACGATACCGCGTCGAGCGAGTTGCGGCATGAGCGCGAGTGTCAGGTTCTCGCGTACCGACATATCCGGAATGATGCCCTCGAGCTTGCGATCCTCCGAGCAGAAACCCATACCGGCCCGGATGGCGTCGGCAGGCTCGGTCATTGCCTTATCGGAGCCAGCGAACCGGATCGTTCCCGTATCGGGCCTGTCCGCGCCGAACACAGCGCGAGCGGACTCGGTGCGTCCGGCACCAAGCAGCCCTGCAAGGCCGACGATCTCGCCGGGACGAACCTCGAAATCCACGTCGCGGACCCTGCGTCCGATGGCGAGATCCTGGACGGTGAGGATTGGCGTCCGTGTATCCGCAGCATCGTCAGCCTTGTGGCCATCCTGCAGAACCTGGGTGAGCTCGCGCCCGAGCATGGTCGTTACCAGATCGAGCCGCGACAGTTCTGCCATCGGCGCAACCTGCACCGTTCGACCATCCCGCATGGTGGTGACGCGGTCGCAAACCGCGTAGAGCTCGTCGAGCTTATGGCTGACGAAGATCACGGACACGCCCGCTGCCTTGAGCTGACGGATCACGTCGAAGAGCACTTCGACCTCGCGCTCGTCGAGGGAGGAGGTCGGCTCGTCCATGATGACGAGCTTGGCTTCGAAGCCAATCGCGCGGGCAATCGCCACCATCTGCTGCACGGCGGTCGGATAAGCCATGAGCGGGCGACGGACATCGATGTCGATGTTGAAGCGAGTCAGAAGCGCGCGGGCCTCCGCGTGCATGGCACGCCAGTCCAAAAGGCCGAAGCGCCGCTTTTCTCGGCCAAGACAGATGTTCTCTGTCACCGATCTGTACGGCACCAGGTTGATCTCCTGGTAGATCGTGCTGATGCCGGCACCTTGCGCTTCCTGGGGCGAACTGAAGGTCACAGGCTTCCCGTCGAAGACGATCTCGCCCGAATCCCTGGTGTAATATCCGGTCAGGATCTTGATGAGGGTCGACTTGCCGGCCCCGTTCTGGCCGATGAGCGCATGAACCTCGCCCTTTTCCACCACGAGTTCGGCAGCGCGCAAGGCCGGTATCCCGGCAAAGCGCTTGTTGATCCCGTGCATGCTGAGAAGCGGCGCCATGAGCGGTCCGTGTCCATCCTGTCGAGGAGACAAGAGACGCTGCCCGCCACGGCGGGCAGCGCTGCACCATCAATACGCGTCGGCAATGAGCTGAGCGGCGTTCGATTTGTCGAAGAACCGGTCGGTGTTCACCACCCATGGCTCGATCTGTTCGCCCTTGGCGTAGCGTTCGAGGGTTTCGAACGCCTTCGGGCCAAACTTCGGATTGCACTCGACAGTGGCGAGCATCTTGCCGTCGATGATGGCCTGAAGCGCATCGCGCGTGCCGTCGACGGACACGACGATCACGTCCTTGCCGGGCTTCTTGCCGGCTGCTTCGAGGGCAGCAATCGCGCCGATCGCCATCTCGTCGTTGTGCGCATAGATGGCAGTGGCATCGGGATGCGCCTGCAACAGGGTTTCGGCCACTTGCCGGCCCTTGTCACGGGCGAAGTCACCCGACTGCGAGGCCACGATCTGCATGCCCGAATGGGCCTTGATGTAGTCCTCGAAGCCCTTGCGCCGGTCGTTTGCAGGCGAAGAGCCGGTGGTGCCTTCGAGCTGGATGATCTTGGCCTTGCCATCCATTGCCTTCGTCAGGGCCTCGGCTGCCCGCTTCCCTTCCTCGACGAAGTCGGAGCCGATGAATGTCACGTAGTCACGACCTGCCTTAGCGAGGCTCTGATCCACGTTGCGATCGAGCAGGATCACCGGGATTCCGGCCTTCTTGGCGGCCATGACGGCGGGAATCAACGGCTTCTCTTCACGAGGGGCGAGGAAGATCAGGTCGACACCCTGAGCGATCATCGAGTTGACGTCCGCCACCTGCTTGGCAGCCGAACCGGCTGCGTCCGTGTAGACGAGCTGATCGCCGCGCTTGGCGGCTTCCGCCTTCATGCTTTCCGTCTGCGCGATGCGCCACGGGTTGTTGGATTCAGTCTGGGCGAAGCCGACTTTGTAGTGATCTTTTTTCTTCAGCTTCGGCAACTCCTGCGCGGATACACAGCCGAGCCCCAGCCCGATGGCTGCGACGCCCGTTGCGAGCGCAAGGAAAGTCCTTCTGAGCATCATGTTCGTTTCCTCTCCAGTGGTTTCGCCCCTTGTGGGGTTCTTCGTGTCTATTGCCGCAGCCGTTTGTCGCTGCAGGTCGTCACCAGCGGACGTAGGTGGTCTGCTTCCGCAGGTACCCGTCAAAACCGTATTTGCCGTCCTCCCCGCCGAGGCCTGAATGCTTCCAGCCTGTATGGAACCCTTGGACGAGCTCGCCGCATGGACGGTTCACATAGAGCTCGCCGAAGGACAGCTCCCGCGAGAGGCGCATCACCCGGCGCAGATCGTGTGTGTAGACGTAAGCCGACAGGCCGTAGCTCGTGTCGTTGGCAAAGCTCAGTGCCTGCTCGAAGCTGTCGACCGTCATCACAGGCGCGACGGGGCCGAAGATCTCGCGCTGCATGACGTTCGCTCGGTTGGAATCGACCCGCAGGACCGTCGGCTCGAACCAGTGCCCGCGCGCGAACTCGCCGTCTTTCAGGCGGTGGCCGCCGGCGAGAACCTCCGCGCCGGACGCGATGGCCTGGTTCACCATCTCCTCGACCTTTTCGACCTCCGGCCGGTTCACCTTGGGCCCCATGTCGGGGTTCGTCATCGGATCGGCGAGCCGCATGGTCTTCACGCGGGAGACGAACCTGTCGAGGAAGGGCTCCGCGATGTTCCGGTGCAGATACATGCGTTCATTGCAGGTGCAGATCTGCCCGCAATTGGTGAAGCGCGAGACGATCGCCGCTTCCACAGCTGCATCAAGGTCGGCGTCGTCGAGCACGATGAAAGGCGCCTTGCCGCCGAGTTCGAGGCGCACGACCTTCAATTCATGCGCGCCCGCCGCATAGATCTCCCTGCCTGCGCGCACGCTGCCCGTCATGGTGATCATGTCGCTCAGCCGTGAGCGCACCAGCGCATCGCCAACGGTACGTCCGTCACCAGTAACGACGTTGAGCACACCCTTCGGCAATCCGACCTCATGTGCGAGACGAGCGATCTCCAGAGCTGAGAGGGGCGTGGATTCATGTCCCTTCACGACGATGGTGTTGCCGGCCACGAGAGCCGGACCAATCTTGCGGGCCGCCAGTGCTGCGGGATAGTTCCAAGCGGTGAGGCCCACGACGACGCCGAAGGGAACGCGACGGATCCAGACTTCCTCGTTCTGAAAATCGGAAGGCATGATGTCGCCTTCGATGCGCCGCGCGCTCTCGGCAGCGAAAGTCAGGAACGTGATGGTGGCGTCGATTTCGCCTTCGGCCTGGTTCAGAGGCTTTCCCTGTTCCAGCACCACGGTCCGGGCGAGGCGATCCTTGTCCCGCCTGATCGCTGAAGCGAGGTCGGACACGTAGCCGGCGCGCACGATGGGCGGCAGGGCAGCCCAAGCCGGTTGCACGCGTTTCGCCGCTTCGAGGGCTGCCACCGCGTCCTCGATCGAGCCGGCCGGGACCGTGGCGAAGACGACTTCGTTCGCAGGATTTTCGACCTCCGAACGAGCCGGGTTGCGGCCATCTGTCCAGGCTCCGTCGATATACATCTGGTAGTGGGTGACTGCTTCGGCGGGATTGGCTGCAATAGACGTCGTCATAACCGCGCCTCGCAGTGACCTTGGCAGGGCAGGTGCGAAGCAGAGCGCGGCAGCGTCGAGCCTGGGATTGGCGTCACTGATTTCCTCCAGGATGCCCCCTGGAGCCTTGTCAAACCAAACGCCATTTCATGGTCTATTTGGTACGACCGGAATCAGAATGCTGGCACAAAGGTTGGGTGTCAAGGGGCGTACCATTTCACGTAATTCGCGCAATTAACCTATAAAATCTCTAGACCTTTGCGCCAATGCGCCCAAAATGATCCGCTCCAACCGGATGGTTGGTTCGACCAAACATCTGGTGTCAATGGCTCTCAAGGAGGGCGCTCGATCACCTGTGAGAAAGATTTGACTCATTTGGAGCAGCAAGGGGAGATGACGGATCAGGGCCTGAGACTTCACCGTCGAGAAACAGAGTCGGGTGCCGCGCGGCGGTCGGACGCTGTGGTTGCGGATCTCGTGCGGCTGATCCAGTCCGGCAGCCTTCAGGAAGGGGAACGCCTGCCGGCCGAACGGGACCTGATGCAACGTTATGGGGTCAGCCGGGCCGCCGTGCGTGAGGCCATCGTCTCCTTGGCGAACCGGGGCCTTGTCGAAACCCGTCTCGGCCATCGTCCCGTCGTGCGCAAACCCGGCTATGAATTCGCTGTCGATCAGGTCGGAAACTTGGTTGGCCACCTTGTGGTGGATCGAGAAGGGGTTTGGAACCTCTTCGAAACGCGCATCTTCATTGAATGCGCGCTTGCCCGATGGGCCGCGAACCATGCACGGCGCGATGATCTTGAAGAGCTGCGGGCAGCACTCGATGCCAATCGTGCGGCCATCGGCCATTCAATTGCTTTCGACGATACTGATGCTGCTTTTCATGCAGTGCTCTACCGCATTCCGGGAAACCCGATCTATCCCGCCGTTCACAAAGCCTATGTGGAATGGCTGACTCAACATTGGCGCTCGATGAAGCGCGGAGCGGACATCGATCAGATGAACCATGCGGGCCACAGAGCGGTCTTCGATGCCATTGCCGCGCGTGATCCGGACAGTGCAGAGGAGGCCATGCGACGCCACCTGGTAGCCGCATGGGAGTTCGTGCGCTCGACCTTTCCGACCGAAAGTTAGACGATGAATGGCACGAGCTTGAGGAAATAGAGCTTCCTTCAGCGGAGCGTGAATTGTGATCTCAGGTCATTTGCTGCCGTTCAAGGTAAGGTAAGAACGGATCACTTGGCTATCGTCTGCTGCTCCTTCTCCGCGTCCGGAAGCAGCAAGGAACATCTGATGGGCTGCCGCAGCCAAAGGAAGTGCCGCCTTCGTGTCCCGCCCCGCATCAAGGACGATTCCGAGATCCTTGACGAAAATGTCTACCGCGCTCGTCACCTCGGGATCTGGCTCGAGCATGCGCGGTCCGCGATCCTTCAGCATCCAGCTCGAAGCCGCTGATCCACTCATGATCTCGAGCAGGATCTTGAGATCGACGCCGACCTTGGTGGCGAGCGCGAAGGCTTCCGCGACGACGGCGATGTGCACGCCGCAGAGGAGCTGATTGACGGTTTTGACCATGGCGCCCTGTCCGAGGCGTTCGCCGACATGAAACACCTTGTCGCCGAGCGCATCGAAGACCGGCTTCACACGATCGAAGGTGTCCCGGGTCCCTGCGGCCATAATCGTGAGTGTCGCGGCCTTCGCGCCGGCAACCCCTCCCGATACAGGGGAATCGATCATCCGTCGGCCAGCCTCGCGTACGCGTTCCCCGATCGCTTCCACAGCCGCGGGAGGGCAGGTCGCCATCAGCGCGACGACTCCGTCGGTGCGGAGAGCGTCGAGGGCGCCGCCCTCGAACAGCACTGCCTCGGCTTGGGCGGCGTTCACCACCATCAGGATCAGGACATCCGCCTCGGTCGCAGCTTCGGCAGCCGACCCTGCCCGATGTCCTCCGGAGCTTTCGAGAGAGTCCAGGGCTTTCGAACTCAGATCATATCCGCTGACAATGAACCCTCTCGCCAGGAGATTCGTAGCCATCGGTAGTCCCATGGCGCCAAGGCCGACAAAAGCAACGCGGGTCATTTCGTTTGTTCCTCCCTCTGTGATGATCTACTCATCACTGGCTTGATTGGTCCAGAGAGATGAGGCGTCCCACTCTTGTTCAAGCAGGTCGCCTCTCGCCTCAGTAAAGCGTAAGGGCGGGAATGTAGCTCACGGCAAGGAGGACCAGCATGGCCACACCGAAGAATGGCCAGAGCTCTCGGGTCGTGTCGGCCAGTGACGACTTGGCGATCGACGAGGAGATAAAGAGCGTGGTCCCGATTGGAGGCGTGTAGAGCCCGATACCCAGGTTGAGGACCATGATGATCCCAAGCTGCACCGGATCCAGCCCGATCGTTGCCGCCAGGGGGACGAAGATCGGACCAAGGAGCAGGATCGCCGGGGGAAGGTCGAGCGGCATGCCCACGATGAGCAGCAGAATGTTCATGGCCAGGATCACCAGGAGCGGGTTGCTGATCGTGGACGATACCCATTCGGCGAAGCGTGTCGGAACTTGATCGAAGGTCAGGATCCAGCCGACGATCGCACTGCCCATGATCACGAGCAGGACGACTCCGGTGGCGATGCCCGACTCGATAAGGCTGTGATAGAAGCGTTTCCACGTCAGGTCGCGATAAAAAAAGGCGCTGAGGGCAAGCGCATAGACGACCGCCAGCACCGAGATCTCGGTGGGCGTGGCGATGCCGAAACGCAGGCCGAGCAGGATCAGGATCGGCATCAGGAGGGCAGGGCCGCTCAATACCGCCAGCTTGAGGAGCTCCAGTCTTCCGACAGCAGGATCTTCCGAATGGATGCCGCGCCACCGTGCGATGAGGCTACATGTCAGGATGAAGCCGCCTGCCATAAGAATGCCGGGGAGAATACCCGCCGTGAACAGATCGGCGATGCTGACGCCGCTCACGAGGGAGTAGAGGATCAGGGGAATCGAGGGCGGGATCAGAATATCGATGACCGCCGATGTGGCGTTGTTGGCGGCGCACAGCCCGGCCGGATAGCCCTGCCGCTTCTGCCATGGAATGAGTACCGATCCGAGGGCGCTGGCATTGGCGACTGCACTTCCCGAGACGCCGCCGAAGACGACTGAGGCCACGACGGTGGTCGAGAGAGGTCCCCCACGCCAGCGCTGCATCGCCTTGGTGGCGAAGCTCAGGAGCTCCTGCCCCAGCTTGCCTCCGAGCATCAGGCTGCCTGCCATCATGAAGAAGGGCAGGGCCAGCATCGGGAAGGACTGCGTCTGCTGGTACATCTGCTGCGCGATGATCATCAGCGGCAGCTCTCCCTGCCACGCCAACGTCACGCCTGATGCAATGACGAGAGCATGGCCGACCGGAATCGCCAGGAGCATGAGGACCGTGAAGGCAATGACGAGAACGATGCTCATATGCCCGTCTCCTCTGGATCGGGGGTCGGCATGGCCTCGGGCCCGAGCATGGCGACCCGCAGCGCGAGCGCGAATGTGGTCAGAATGACCGCGGCACAACCGAGAGCGAGCGCGTAGTAGCTGTAGCTGCTGGACAATCCGAGCACGGGGCTCGTCTCGATGGACACGATATCGGCGACTCCAATCGCCTCCCATCCCAGGATGGCATAGGAGACGATGATGATGGCATGGCCGATGAGGAGCATGATGCGCGCCCCGTTTCGGTTCAGACGGGATAGAACGGATTCCACGGCCATGTGGCCGCCCTTCTGAACTGCGAGCGCCACGCCCGCCATGATGAACCAGGGAAAGAGGCGTTCGGGAAGCTCCTGCGCGAAGCGAAAACCGCCGCTCTCCAGCACATAGCGGGCAATGACATTCGCCGTGAGGATCGCAAGCAGTGCGATCCCCGTCAGTAGAATTAGTGCTCGGCAAGCAAGACCGACCACGTAGTCGATCATGTTGGCCACGGCGATCGCGCCGCCCCCCGTGGCTATCGCTTGATCATCATGGTGAGGCAGGGGAGAGACGCGGGTCATAACATCAGCCCCGGGCTGCCTTAACGAGCTGATCGACGAAGTCGCCGAAAGGTTTGGCACGCCAGGTGTCAACGACATTGGCGGAAGCTTCTCGGAAGGCGGCTTTATCAACCTCGTTGACCGCGAGGTTCGGATTGGCTCGGAACTCGCTGTTGTACTTGGCCTCGTTCTCGGCAAACAGCTTGCGTTGCAGATCGCCTGCCTCCTTGGCAGCGGCCCTGACGGTCTCCCGATCGGCAGCAGGCAGCCGGGTCCAGGTGATCTGTGAGATTAGGAAGGGCGAGACCTCCCACTTATGGCCCGATAGGCTGATGAACTTGTTCACTTCGAAGAGCTTCGAGCTTGCGATGTTGGTCAGCGGGTTCTCTTGGCCGTCCACCACACCTTGCTGGAGCGCGATGTAGAGCTCTCCGAAGCTGATCTGCTCGGTACTGGCGCCGAGCGCCCGGAAGATGTCGATCGTCATCGGATCCGGCGGTGTACGTATCTTGAGGCCCTTCAGGTCCGCCGGCTTCACGATCGGCCGCTTGCTGTTGGTGATGTGGCGGATGCCGTTGTCCCACCAGCCGAGGGGCACCATCTGGACCTTCGAGAAGCGCTGCCCCAGCGCCTCGCCGACCGGACCTTCCAGGACCTTGAAGGCAGCGGCGCTGTCCTCGAACAGGAAGGGCAGGCCAAGGGCCGCGATTTCCGGCACAAGCGCCGACGTGGATCCCTGACTGTTGACCGTCATGTCGACCGCGCCGGTTCGCAGGCTGGTGAGCAGCGATTGTTCGTTGCCGAGCTGCTCGGAGCCTGCGACGCGAACGCTGATGCGCCCGCCAGACCGTTCCTTGACCATCTCGCCGAAACGTTCGGTCGCGATGCTCCGCGGATTGCCTGGGGCTGCGTTGTGGCCCAGGGTAAGGTTGGTCGCGGCGCTCGCGCCGCGGGGCAGCGTCAGGACAGCCGGGGCCGCGAAGGCGCCGGCGATGAGGGTACGGCGTGAAATCGAGTTCTTCATGTGCGTTCTCCTTCTGGATCCTGCCCGTTAACCGGGCTTTTTGATCGTTGTGGTGCCGGGCAGTGGCTGATGAGCCATGCCTGGACCTCGGAGCGGGTCGCCCCGAGGCAAGTCGTTCTAAAGCCAGCCCTTGATGCTGCGCGTCACGGCGCTGACCGAAAGCCCGTAGCGGTCGTGGAGGGTTGGCAGAGCGCCGGCATCCAGGAACTCGTCGGGCAGGGCGATCTGGCGGAATGCGGGCGGGAACACGCCCGAGCGCATCAGGAGGCCGGCAACGGCCTCTCCCAAGCCGCCGACGATCGTATGGTTTTCCGCTACGACCACCATCCGGCCGGTACGTGACGCTTCCTTCAGGATCGTCGCCTCGTCGAGAGGCTTGATGGTGGGCACGTGCAGCACGCCGACATCGACATCGTCGTTGGAGAGTGTCTCTGCGGCCTCGAGCGCCCGCATCGTCATCAGGCCGGACGAGATGATCAGGACATCATTGCCGTCCCGCAGCATCTTGGCCTTCCCGAGTTCAAATTTGTAATCGTACTCGTCGAGAACGAGGGGTACGTTGCCGCGCAACAGGCGCATGTAGACCGGACCGTCATGCGCCGCGATGGCCGGCACGGCCTGCTCGATCTCATGGGCGTCGCACGGGTCGATGATGGCGATATTCGGCATGCCCCGGAAAATCGCGATATCCTCCGTGGCCTGGTGGCTCGGCCCGTAGCCGGTCGTCAGGCCGGGCAGGGCGCACACGATCTTCACGTTGAGGTTTTCCTCGGCGATGGCCATGCAGATGAAGTCGTAGGCTCTTCGTGCCGCAAACACTGCGTAAGTCGTGGCGAATGGCATGAAACCTTCCCGCGCCATCCCGGCGGCGGCGCTGATCAGGAGCTGTTCCGCCATGCCCATCTGGTAGAAGCGGTCAGGATGAGCCTTCGCGAAGATGTGCAGGTCCGTATACTTCGCGAGGTCCGCCGTCAGCCCGACGATCTCCGGCCGGCTCTCGGCCAGAGCCGCGAGGGCGTTGCCGAAGGGAGCGGGCTTCGTGCGCTGGTCCGGGCCGGCGAGCGAAGCGATCATCGCGGAGGTTGTCAGCCGCGGCTTGTCCGCCGTTCCTTGTCCTCCTTCGCCCTGCTCCCCAAGCCAGGTTGGCCGCGTGTATTTCGAGCGCCTCATGATGTCCTCCCGGCGTCAAGCAGTTCGAGGGCCTTCTGCCATTCATGCGGTTCCACCCGCAGGAAGTGGTTGCGTTCACGCTCTTCGAGGAACGGAACGCCCTTGGCCATCTTGGTGTCGCAGATGATGATGCGCGGCTTCGGCTCGGCGTATGCGCGGGCTGCGTCGAACGCCGCCACCAACGCATCGATGTCGTTGCCGTTGACCCGCTGCACGTGCCAGCCGAACGACTCGAAACGTGCTTCGAGTGGCTCGAAGCCCGTGACCTGGGAAGCCGGGCCATCCGCCTGCTGGTTGTTGACGTCGACGATGCCGATCAGGTTGTCGAGCTTCCAGTGGCTGGCTGACCAGGCTCCTTCCCAGATAGAGCCCTCACCGAGCTCTCCATCGGAGAACAGGCAATAGACGAACGAGCTTGATTTCTTGCGCTTCAGCCCGAGGCAGAACCCGACGGCGAGCGCCAAGCCATGGCCGAGCGATCCGCCCGTGATCTCCATGCCCGGCGTGTAGGCTGCCATGCCTGACATCGGCAGGCGGCTGTCGTCGGTCCCGTAGCTTTCCAACTCGTCTTCGGGGATGATCCTGGCTTCGATCAGTGCCGCGTAAAGAGCAATGGCGTAGTGGCCGATCGAAAGAAGAAAACGATCGCGTTCCTCCCATTCCGGATCCTCGGGACGATAGCGCATGGCATGGAAGTAGGACACCGCCAGGACGTCGGCGACGCCGAGGGCTTGGGCAATGTAGCCCTGGCCCTGCACCTCGCCCATGCGGAGCGCATTGCGGCGGATGCGATAGGCCCGGTCTACGAGGGAGACATTGGACCTGGCTGGTTGGGAATCGCGCGGCACAGGTTCGCTGCTGCTGGTATTCATCGATCTCTCCAGTTTTTGGAGGGCGCGAGCGGACTGGCGCCCATTGCGCCGATCAATGGATCAGCATCCCGCCGTTCACGTCGATCACGGCGCCGGTGATGTAGGCGGACAGATCCGAGGCGAGGAACAGGTAGGCGCCAGCCACATCCTCCGCATTGCCGAGACGGTTGAGCGGGATTCCTTTCAAGATGTCTTGGCGCATCCCGTCAGTGAGCTTGCCGCCCGTGATGTCTGTCTGAATCAGGCCAGGCGTGACGCAGTTGACGCGGATGCCGTCCGGGCCGAGTTCGCGTGCCATGGCTTTTGCGAGCCCAAGAACCCCGGCTTTCGCGGCGGAATAGTGCGGTCCGCCGAAGATCCCGCCACCCCGTTGGGCCGAAACCGAGGACATGCAGGCGATCGAGCCCTTACGGCGGGAGCGCATGTGGGGAATGAAGGCTTGGCTCAGGTAGAGGACGCCGGTGAGGTTGACATCAAGGATGCGGCGCCAGCTTGCTTCGTCGATCTCCATCGTCTTCACGGGCTGTGTGACGCCGGCATTGTTGAGAAGGATGTCGATATGGCCGAAGGCTGTGATGGCCACATCCGCGGCGTGCTTGCAGGCATCGAGATCCGTGACGTTGCACCCGATGCCGACATGCTCCGGGCCCAGAGACGCGGCAGTATCCTTCGCACCTTGTTCATCAAGATCGAGGATAGCGACCTTGGCGCCGTGCGCCGCAAAGAGACGGGCAGTCGCAAGCCCGATCCCACGTGGACTGGCCGCGCCGGAAATGACGGCGGTCTTGCCTTCAAGAAGCATCGTTTTCCTCCAGCAGAAACTGTCGTTTTTTGGTTTTGTTGAAGGAATTATTTTCCAACTTGTGCTCTTGGACAAACGCGATGTTTACACCCTCTGTTGAATCTGATTCACTAATCCGATGCTTCAGCAGGTGCCGCTCTCCTTTCTCCGGGTCTTTGAAGCGGCTGGCCGGACCGGATCCTTCCGGGCGGCCTCCGCGGAGCTGAACCTGACGCCAAGTGCGGTCAGCCACGCGATACGGAAGCTGGAGCAGGCTCTCGGGATACCCCTCTTCGAGCGTGACACCCGCAATGTCCGCCTGAGTTACGAGGGTGAAGCACTGATGCGCCACGTCAGCCGGGCGTTCGATGAATTGCGGCGCGGCACGGAGGTCGTCTCGACCCGCGGACCCAAACTCCTGCGTTTGCACTGCGCACCGAGCTTCGCGGCCCAGTGGCTGACTCCGAGGTTGGCCAATTTCCTGAAACAACATCCAGGCGTGGAACTCCGTTTGGCGGCCGGAGTCGATTACACGCGGTTCACCTCCGATGAGTTCGATGCGGATATCGTTTATGGCCCACCGCGCGTGGAAGGGCTGATCGTGGTGCCCCTTGGGGAGGAAGCGATTGCACCGATGTGTGCGCCTGATCTTGCGGAGACGATCACCACCCCGTCGGATCTCTTCAACCACGTGCTGATCCAAACGGACAGCAAGCAGATCCAATGGGCGGATTGGTTCAATGCCAATGGCCTGGTCGCGCCTCCTCCGAACGGGAGCCGGTTCGACCGCAGCTTCCTTGCGATTGCGGCAGCAGCCGAAGGGCTTGGCGTCGCCCTGGAGTCCACACGCCTGGCGGAGAGGGAACTCGCATCAGGCCGCCTCGTCATGCCATTGGACCAAAAGTCGATCCCGGTCCGTTATGTCGGGCATAACTTGGTTTTTCCCCGCTACGTTCGGCAGCGTCGTCCCCTGACGGCCTTTGCCGAGTGGCTGCTGGCCGAACTCGGGGTGAAGGCCCAGCTTCCTCCCGGCGGGATCTAGGCGGGTGCTTTCCGTTGGCAGGAAGGATTGTATCAGGACACCTGCTATGTATCAGGATATCTGCGGCCTCATAACCTCTGGCAAGCGAAAGCGCAGGCCTATTCCGGGTCATGAGTAGGCTGTAGCAAGATCGTTCGAAACCCGACAGCACTTAATGACCAGAGGCAGCACCATCCCGACCAACGAGCCTTCCATCAGCCGCGATCGTCCATTGCGAGGCATTGCTCTCATGATCGCGGCGCTTGCGTTCTTTTCCTGCTCGGATGCCGCATCCAAGCTCATGACTGCCTCGCTGCCTGCGGTCGAGGTCGCTTGGCTCCGCTTCTGCGCCTTCACGTTTCTCATGCTGGGGGCAGCTACTTTGACGGGACGCCTGCACGATCTACAATCCCGGCGTCCGCGCCTGCAAACACTCCGTGCCTTGGGTGTGTTGGGGTCGTCTGTCTTCTTCATCATGGGACTGGGTTTCCTGCCGATGGCGGAAGCAACCGCCATCGCCTTTGTCTCACCCGTGATCGTGACAGCTCTTTCAATTCCGATCCTCGGAGAGGTTGTCGGTTGGAGGCGGTGGAGTGCGGTTGCGGTCGGCCTGCTGGGCGTCCTCATCGTCGTGCGCCCGGGAACCGGGGCATTCGACACCGCCGCGATTTTTCCGATCCTGTCGGCTGCAAGCTGGGCCGTTGCCTTGGTGGTGACGCGCAAGATGAGCGGGTCGGATGGACCCCTGACCTCCCTGACCTATGCGGCCATCGTCGGTTTGCTTATCACCTCCGCCATCGTGCCGTTCGGGTGGGTCACCCCCGGCTGGCGCGAGATCGGGCTCGGGTTCGTGACAGGCGTTACATCAACGATCGCACAGTGGCTGGTCGTATTGGCGTTCCAGCAGGCGCGAGCGTCCGTCCTGGCACCTTTTTCCTACAGCCAACTCGTCTGGTCCGGACTGCTCGGCTATCTCGTTTTCGGCAACGTGCCAGACGAGTGGACGCTGATCGGGGCTGGCGTGATCATCGCCAGTGGCCTCTATACGGCTCATCGTGAGCGGACGGTCAGGGTGTCGTCCGCTCTTGCAAAGTAGGCGGGCCGTGAGGTTGGGGCATTTTCTTGCATCGATTGGCTTTCGACCACAAACTCTCCGTGTGAAGGCCGTTTTGCAAATGACGTGAATGGCCGGAAAAGAGCCCTTAACAGACTTTAATTAAGGGCAGCGGAACTTCGCAGACTGGCCCGAACCGGATCTTAGAGCATCGGACCCAAAAGTGGATTTGCACTTTTGGGACCGATCCGATGCTTTCTCCTTCAATGAGAGCATCGTTGAGAGCGGAAAACCGGATCCACTTTTCCGCACGATGCTCTAGAGCATTTTTCGGTGAAGTGGCTCCGGCTCACCGTTCAAGAATGCGGCTGAGCAAAGAAGAGAGCTGATTCCATGCCAATGGAAACAGCTCTAGCTCCCCTGGATTTTTGAACCGAGCTATCGTCTGATCTCCCGGCCGAGTAGTTCGCCTGCTCGTGGAAGGGGTTCAGGCGTTGCGCTCCGCATAGGAGCGCGCCAGAACTGCGCAAACCAGCAACTGGATCTGATGGAAGAGCATCAGCGGCAGGATAATCGCCCCGATCATGCTGGCTGGGAAGAGAATGCTCGCAATCGGAACGCCGCTACCGAGGCTCTTCTTGGAGCCGCAGAACACCAGGGCGATCTCGTCGCGCCGTGAGAATCCGAGCAGCCGGCTTGCCATGGTCGTGATGACGAGGACGGCGCCGAGGAGCACGCAATTGAGGAGCACGAGGAGCATGAGATCCCTCGGCTCCAACTGGCGCCACAGGTTGTTCATGGCAGCCTCGCCGAAGGCGTAGTACACGACGAGCAGGATCGCGCCGCGATCCACGATGCCTGTGAGCGGCCTGTGGCCTTCCACCCATCGGCCTATCCAGGGGCGCATCAGATGCCCTGCAACGAAAGGGACCAGGAGCTGCAATACGATCTCGCCGATGGCATCCAGCGAAACGCCTCCCTGCGTTTGCATGAAGAGTCCCATGAGCAGCGGGGTGAGGAAGATGCCCAGGACATTCGAGGCCGATGCGCTGCACACGGCGGCTGCGACATTCCCGCCGGCCAGCGACGTGAAGGTGATCGAAGATTGGATCGTTGAGGGAAGAAGGCAGAGATACAGAACACCCAGCGCGATGCCCGGCGCCAGATAGGATTGCAGATAGGTCTTGGTGAGCAGACCGAGTACGGGAAACAGCAGGAAGGTCGCGGCGAACACCATCAGGTGAAGGCGCCAGTGCACCGCGCCCTGGATGATCGCTTCGCGTGATAAGCGGGCCCCCTGGAGAAAGAACAGGAGAGCGATCGAGCCGACGATGCCCGCCTTGAGAATCGGCCCCGCGGCTCCAGTGGCAGGCAGGATCGTCGCGATGATGGCCGTTGCCACAAGGGCAACGGTGAAGCGGTCTGGGCGCAGAAGGGGCAGGAGGGACATGGGCGACAAACTCACATGAGGCACTTAAGCCTGCGACTCGAAGAATCGCGCATCCTGATCACGGCGCAATCGCATCAGGGTGGATCCGTCCTGCAGTTCGAGATCGCCCAGCCGAATGACCTGTCCTCTGGCAACCGGCGCGGCCAACCGGCAATCGGCTGCGAGGTAGAACGGAGCCGGTGCCGTCGCCGAAAGAGGCGCGGCGGGGCGGATCTCGGCTGTGACGCCGGCGATGGTATGGTGATGTCCTCCCATGGACAGGGTCGTGCCGGCGGCGAGATCCTCGGTCGCCACGGCGATCAGGTCGTGGCGCGGCCGGTAGTCGGAGCCATAGCCGGACATCCGGTGAACCGCCGCGTCGAGGACGCTGGTGGCGGCCTCGAGCCCCAGCAGATGCCGCGGCAGGAACACCATGGCGGTCGCGCCCGTTCGGCTGACGATGTGCCCCTTCTGGGCCAGCATGTCCCAGCTTTTCGCATCGTCGCAGCGCACCACGACGAAGACGCCGCCCGCGAAGCTGATCTCGTCCGGCTTGCGCATGCAATGGAACACGTCGAGACGCCGATCCCCGGAGAGAATGCCGCCATCCTGTCGATGCGCGAAGATCGTAGGAACCTCACCGATGCGAGCGAGCGGAGCATGAAGGTCGAACCGGTCGGGCTGCAGACCGGTAGCATTCGCAACCACCATGAGCTCGCACAAATCTGGCACGGCCCGCTGCGGGAAATGGGCGATGGCTGCGCTTCGCGCTTCGAGCAGCTCGCCGACATTCCGCTCGCCGAGAGTCCAGTTGCGCGCGAGATCCACATCGTCGGCGAACCGCTCGTTGCTGGTGAGACGGCCTGAGACGGGATCGAAAACGAAGTCGTATTCGCTGGATTTGCCTGCGGCAATCAGATGAAAGCCCATGACTTCCGCCCAAGTGGCGAGACCGATAAGAAGGCTCGGCTGGTCGCCGTCGGCGGTCGTAACGATAAGGCCGCGTTCGGATGCGAGAGCTTTGAGGCCTGGCCCGACGACGCTGTCGAGTTCTTTCGTGACAAGCGCGATGTGCTTGTCCGCTTCGACCGCGAGCAGGGCGTGGTGAGCCGCCGCTTTCGGCTGCCCGGTTGCTTCGACAACGACGTCGAAAGGAAGCTCGGCAACGAGCGAAAAATCGCCTGTCGCGATGTACTCTCCCCGATCCCACGCGGCCCTTGCATCCCGGGCAGATTCGCAGATCTGAATTTTGCGCGGCTCGACTCCTGCGGCTCTCAAGCCCGATGCCGCGGACTCCGCTGTGACATCCACGGCGATGCGCGCATTCATCAGAGGAACGCGCTGAGCCTGGGCCAGAAAGCTCTGCCCGAAACCGCCCGTGCCTACGACGCAGGTTTCGACAGGCCGGTCTGCTTTGGCATAGTAAGTGTGGTAGTTCACGGCGCGTGTCTCCCTTTTCCGATGCGCCTCGCGTCATCGGCGTGCTTGATGTTTGGTGGTGCAGGCCTCTTTTCGGCCTACCGAAGCATCGTCCAGGCCTTCAGGAAGAAGTCCGGAGCGCCGAAATTGCCTGACTTGAGCGCGAGTGCGAGGTCGGTGCCTCCGAGCGAGCGGGTCCATGGGACGCCCGGATCGATCTCCGGCCCGATCGCGAGCGCCTCAACGCCAAGCGCGTTCACGACGGCCCCCGATGTTTCGCCGCCAGCGACGATGATGCGTGTAATGCCGAGCGCCGGAAGAGTTCGCGCAATCTGCGCGAGAGTGTTCTCGACGATCTCACCGGCGTTCATGCGACCGAGCTTGCTTTGAACGGCCTGCACATCCTCGGGCGTCGCCGTGGAATAGATGAGAACCGGCCCGGTTGCATCTTGCCCGGCGAGCCAGTCGAGAGCTGTTTGGGCGGTGACGTCCCGGGTCGCGAGCTCCGTGGGATTGAGCCGGAACGCCGGAATTCCTGCCTCGATTGCCGTCTCGACCTGGCGCTGCGTCGCACTCGAACATGATCCGGCCAGGATGATGCTACGTCCTGCGGGAGCATCGAAGGATCTCTCCGTTGAAGGCGACGCATCGGCGGCGCTCCGCCGGTAAGCCGCGGGCAAGCCCATTGCGACTCCCGATCCGCCGGTGATCAGTGGGAAGTCGGCCGCCGCAAGCCCGATGGCTCTCAGATGCTTGTCGCTCAAGGCATCAACGATCACGATCCGGTGCCCGGCGGCCTTTTCGCGCTCGAAGGCGGCGCGAATGGCATCCGGTCCACCTTCCACATCCTCATAGGAAATCAGACCGACGGGGAGTTTCGTCTGTCGCTGCAGAACCCGCACAAGATTGGAATCCCGCATGGGCGTGAGCGGATGATCCTTCATGCTGCTCTCGTGCAGCGGCACGCCGTTCACGAACAGATGGCCCTTGTAGATTGTGCGGCCGTTGGCCGGAAAGGCAGGGCAGGCGAGGGTGAAATCACTGCTCGTCAGGTTGAGCAAAGCCTCTGTCACCGGCCCGATATTGCCCTCATCCGTGGAGTCGAAGGTGGAGCAATATTTGAAGAAGAGGTTTCGTGCGCCGGCCTTCCGGAGAGCCTGCGCGGCTGCGAGCGATTGATCGATGGCGTCCTGTGCCGAAATAGTCCTGGATTTCAGGGCCACGACGACGGCATCCGCGCCCGAAAGATCGAGGTCTGCCCGCGGAACACCGATCGTCTGAGTGGTCCGAAGCCCTTCACGGGCCAGCATGAGTGCGAGATCTGTGGCTCCCGTCAGATCGTCCGCTATGCATCCGAGCTTCATGCCGCACCTCCAAGGGAACTTGAGAATGATCGATCCTGGGTCCACGCGGAGAGCCAGCCGAGGCCATCTTCCGTTCGTCCGCGCGGTTTGTATTCGGCCCCGATCCAGCCGTCATATCCGAGGCGGTCAAGGATCCGGCAAATGTAGCGGTAGTCGATCTCTCCCTCGTCGGGCTCCGCCCGGCTTGGCACCGCTGCGATCTGCACATGGCCGATCAGGTTCAGGTAGTCCTTGAGCCTTCTCGTCAGATCGCCCTGCATGATCTGCGTGTGATAGCAGTCGAACATGATCCTGACATTGGCACGGGCGACCTTTTCGATGATCGATGCAGCCTGCTCGATACGATGTAGGAAATAGCCAGGTTTGTCCCGGTGATTGATCGGTTCGATCAGGACCGTCATCCCGGCCTGCGCAGCCTTGTCCGCAGCCGCCGTCAGGTTGGCGACGAACATGCGCTCGGCTTGCGCCGCCGCATCCACGGACACCACGCCTGCCATGCAATGGACAGCCGACGCACCGATCACGGCTCCGTAGGACAGAGCCTGGTCGACAGCTTGCTGAAATTCCTCCTCCCGGCCCGGCAGAGCTCCCAGGCCGAAGTCGCCCGCGGCAGCGTTGCCGACAGGCGTGTTCAAACCGAGCATCGCCACTCGGCTCCGGGCGAGGGCATCGCGCATCTGCGTGGCGGGCACTTGGTAGGGCCAATGCATTTCCACCGCCTTGAAGCCCGCCTTGGCAGCTGCCGCGACGCGCTCCAGTTCGGGGAGCTCGGAGAAAAGAAAACCGAGATTGGCCGAGAAGCGGGACATTGGCTCACTCACCCTTATGGACATGGCAATGGGGCTCGGAACAGAGGCCGTGATCGTGCTCGGCGTCCTCGACAATCGCTTCATCCAGTTTGAAGTGCGTGACGAGGTCTCGGACTTGCGCCCTGGTCAGCAGACGGGGATTGAGGCCATGCAAAAGCAGCCGCAACTTTGCGGTTTCCTCCAGCTCCTCCGTCGCATAGACCGCCGCCTCGAGATCCCGGCCGGCCACGACCGGCCCATGATTGGCCAGCAGGACCGCGCTGTAACGTCCCGCCAGTCCGCGGATTGCATCGGCGACCGCAGGATCCCCCGGCCGGTAGTAGGGGACGAGCACGGTCCGCCCGACACGCATGACATGATAGGCGGTCAATGGCGGGAGAACATTGGCTGGATTCACGTCCGGCAGCATTGAGACCGCGACCGAGTGGGTCGAGTGCAGATGGACGATTGCACCGGCATCCCTGCGGGTCTCGTAAAGGGCCGAGTGGAGCGGAAGCTCCTTCGTGGGGGCGTCGCCGGAAACAAGGCGGCCATCCGGATCGAGGCGGCTCAGCCCAGCTGGGTCGAGGAAGCCGAGGGAACTGTTTGTCGGTGTCGCCAGCCATCCCCCGTCGTTCAAGCGAACCGAGATGTTGCCGGACGATCCGGTCGTCAGGCCGCGTTCGAACAGAGAGCGGCCGAAGCGGCAGATCAATTCGCGGAGATGGCTTTCATCGCTCACGTCAGGCCTCTCGGAGGTATTCGGGGTGGAGCGGATCGGGCGGCAGCGAGGCGGGATGTTCTCAGAGGGAGTTTCTGACCCGCTCCCAGGTTTTCTCCATATGGGCTGTCAGCACCTTGCTCAGACGCTCGGCATCCCGCGCCTCCAAGGCCGAGATCATCTCTTCGTGGTCCGCCACGGCGCCGGCCCATTTTTCAGGCCCCTCGTTGCCGATGTAGCGGATGCGCCGCAGGCGGGCCTGCAAGATGCCATGCACGTACGCCAATGCCTCGTTCTTGGACAGGCGAAGAATGGCCGAATGAATGTTCTGGTTCAGCTTGAAATAGGGTAGGCGATCCCGCCGCTGGTACATCTCGATCATACGATCGTGCAGCTCGCGCACGTCCCGGATCTCGTCGTCCGAGGCGTGCTCGCAGGCAAGGCGACCTGCAAGACCTTCGAGATTGCCAAGAACCACCAGACTGTCGTGAACGTCTTTCGCCGTGAACTGGCGCACCACAGCGCCTTTTCCGGGGGAGAGCTCAACCAGCCCTTCGCTCGCCAGAAACTTGAGAGCTTCCCGCAGGGGCGTTCGCGAAACCCCGAGCTTACTGCCGAGGTTGCCTTCGTGAATCCGGCTCCCGGGAGGGAGCTCGCCCTCGATGATCATGTCTCGGACCCGAGTCACGATGGCATCATGAAGACTGGGGCGGGCAATGGGTCCGCGCCCGTCGAGATCCTCAGCCAGCAGATCTGTCATTCCGGTTGCCATTGATTGATCCATGCTCAGCCACCTGTCTGTCCCAATGGTTTCGGGTCCATACCGCCTTTCATAAACTTTATTCTGAGTTTCCTCAAACAAAATTCTGCATACAGCATACTTGCGTACTGAATTTTTGGCTGTTACCGTCCGGTTAACGTTGAGGAAGAGGTTGCCGTGAGCGCGAGTTCATCATCTATCCCCCAGGCCAAGCCCACCATTGCCTTCGCGATGGGGGATCCTGCAGGCATCAGTCCGGAATTGGCCGCAAAGCTGATCGCGTCCGATGAGTTCCGCGAAGGCGCGCATCTCGTGATCTTCGGCGACCTGCGGATCCTGGAGCAGGGCGCAAAGGTTGCGGGCGTCGGTGTCGATGTGGAGGTCGTCGCGTCGGAGCAGGCCGTTCCCGAGCGTGCCCTCCGGCCTGTCTTCATCGATCTGAAGAACCTCAGTCCCGATCAGGTGACGCCCGCCACCGCTACTCTCGAGGGCGGCTTGTTCGCCACCGAGAACTTCCGGCGCGCCCTGCTTCTGGCGCATTCCGGGCGCGCGGATGGCGTGTTCTTCACCCCGTTTAACAAGAAGGCCATGCGCCTCGCTTACGACGGCTACGACGACGAAATCCGCTTCGTGCGCGACGTGCTGAAGACGCCCGTGGCGGCAAGTGAATTCAACGTACTGGGCAGGCTCTGGAATGCCCGCGTCACCTCGCATATTCCGCTCGCGAAGGTATCCTCCGCCATCACGGAGCAGTCGATCCTGAGGTCTCTCACCCTGGCGGATCAGTGCATGAGAGCCGCCGGCTTCAACCCGCCGCGCATCGCTGTCGCTGGGCTCAACCCGCATGCGGGTGACGGCGGCAACTTCGGCAGTGAGGAGATCGAGGTCATCGAGCCCGCTGTCCGCAAGGCTCTTGCGCAAGGCTTTGCCGTCGACGGTCCGTTCCCGTCCGACACCGTGTTCCTGCGGGCCAAAAACGGTGACTTCGACGCCGTTCTGACGATGTACCACGATCAAGGTCAGATCGCGATGAAGCTGATGGGGTTTGATCGCGGCGTCACGCTGATCGGCGGCTTCCCGTTCCCGATCTGCACCCCGGCTCATGGCACGGCCTACGAAATCGCCGGGCGCGGAATCGCCAATCTCGGCGCAAGCCGTGAGGCGCTTTCCCTCGCCATTCGCATGGGCTCCGAGGTGCGTGCTCGCAGAGCCCAAACGGAGGTTGCAGAAAACTTCGCCGCAGCCGTCAATTCCTAAGAGCTAGATCAGCACAACAAGATCGGCATCCAAGCTGACGCCATCGATTGGAAACACTCAAAGGGAGAAAGAATAATGCTCAAGAAAACGTCATGGTTGGTTGCGACTGCCCTCGCGGTCACCCTCGCAGGAGGGGCGCAAGCTGACTGGAAGCCGACCAAGCCGGTGGAGTTCATTGTGACGTCAAGCCCAGGCGGCGGCACGGACAACTTCGCTCGCGTCGTGCAGTCCATCATCTCCAAGTACAAATTGATGGACCAGTCGATCGTCGTCACCAACAAGGGGGGCGGCAGTGGCGCCGAGGGATATGTCTACACCAAAGTCGCTGCCGGGGATCCCCACAAGCTGACGTTCGGAACGAACAACGCCTATCTCCTGCCATATGTGGCGAAGCTCGCATACAAGGCGGACGAACTAACGCCGGTTGCGGCCATGGCGCTTGATGAGTTCCTGCTTTGGGTCAACGCAAGCTCGCCCTATAAGGATGCGAAGAGCTTCATCGAGGCGGTAAAGGCGAAGCCTGATACTTTCAAGATGGGCGGAAGCCAGTCGAAGGACACGGATCAGACGCTCACAAGCCTGATTCAGGACGCGACGGGCGCGAAGTTCATCTACGTTCCGTTCCAGGGCGGTGGTGCGGCTGGTGTGCAGCTTGCTGGTGGCCATATCGACTCCAACACCAACAACCCGAACGAGAATGCCGGCCAGTGGAAGGCCGGAGCGATCACCCCGCTCTGCGTGTTCAGCCCGACGCGTCTTCAATCAGGCCAGAAGGTGACGGCCACCATGGGATGGTCCGACATCCCCACCTGCAAGGAAGCAGGAATCTCCATCGACCAATTCCAGATGCCGCGCACCGTGTGGCTGCCGGGCGGTGTTCCTTCCGAAGCTACCACATATTATGCAGATGTGCTCAAGAAGGTCAGCGAGACGCCTGAGTGGAAAGAGTATGTCGAGCGTACGTCCCAAACAGATCGCTTCCTGGCCGGTGAGCAACTGAAGAGTTTCGTTGCGGAAGACGAAGCCAAGAATCGCAAGGTCTTCGAGAAGGAAGGCTGGATCGTCCGCTGAGCGTGATGCTTCCGGTGGCCAGCGCGGCTCTCGTTCGCGCTGGCCCATCCATACGGCGCTCACCAGATCAGGATGAACATCATGATTTCTCGTTTTGCGGCTGAACTCGGTACGGCGACTTTGACGGCAGGCTTGGGCCTCGCAGCGGTTGTCGGTGCTCTGGAATTCGGTATCGGCTGGGGTGATGCGGGGCCGGAGCCTGGCGCGTTTCCATTCTACATCGGCCTGCTGATCATTGCCGCAAGCCTCGGCACGGTGGTGCAATCGATCGTCGGGCGACAAGAACTGCGATCAGTTTTCCTCGGCCGCGAACAGGCGAGGCGTGTTGCATCGTTCTTTATCCCGATGGTCGTCTTCGTGGTGGTCGCCCGTCTGCTTGGGCTCTATGTGGCGGCAGCCCTCTACCTCACCTTCGTCATGTGGGTGCAAGGAAAGTATCGCCTCATCATATCGGCCGCTTCAGGTGTTGCTGCGGCCATTGCTTTTTACCTCGTGCTGGAAGTGGCATTTCAGGTTCCTCTCCTGAAAGGTCCGCTCGAAGCCGCTCTGGGCCTCTATTAGCCTCCAACCCTGACGGAGACAGGCCGTGGAAAATTTTGCATCGCTTCTTCAAGGCTTCGGCGTCGCACTGACGACCTACCATGTCATGCTGATGATGGTCGGAGTTCTTCTTGGAATCCTTGTGGGCGTCCTCCCGGGGCTCGGCGCGCCCAATGGCGTTTCGCTGCTTTTGCCCCTGACCTTTTCGATGGATCCGGTTGCTGCCATCATTCTTCTCACCAGTATGTACTGGGGCGCACTCTTTGGCGGATCTACCACATCTATCCTCTTCAACATTCCGGGCGAACCTTCCTCTGTCGCGACGACATTGGATGGCTATCCGATGGCTCAACAGGGCCAGGCCACGCAGGCATTGACGCTTGCGTTCCTGTCGGCCGGCTTCGGTGCCTTGGTCGGCGTGATCCTGATCACGGTTCTTTCGACCTGGGTGGCGAAATTTGCCCTTCGGTTCAGTTCGCCCGAGTACTTCGCTGTTTACTTTCTGGCTTTCGCCAGCTTCATCGGACTTGGTGCGGCATCTCCTTTCAAGACCGTTGTCTCGATGGGGCTAGGCTTCGCCTTCGCGGCGGTGGGTATGGATACGGTGTCGGGCGGACTGCGCCTTACCTACGGGTTCAGTGAACTCCTGTCGGGGATCAGCTTTCTCATCGCGGTCATCGGCCTCTTTGGGATTGGTGAACTCATGCTCACCATGGAAGAAGGACTTCGCTTCGAGGGTATCAATGCGCGTGTCCGGGCCCGGGACGTGCTCAAGACCATTGCGACTCTTCCGCGCTATTGGGTGACGCTCCTCCGCAGCAGTGCGATCGGTTGCTGGATGGGGATCACTCCGGGCGGTCCGACAGCGGCTTCCTTCATGAGCTATGGTTTGGCCAAGCGCCTCTCCCGCCGCAAGGAGGGGTTCGGCAAGGGTGAGCCGGAAGGAGTCGTGGCTCCAGAAACGGCAGATCATGCTGCAGGCAGCAGCGCCATTCTGCCAATGCTCGCCCTTGGCGTACCTGGATCCGCAACCGCCGCGGTTATGATGGGCGGCCTGATGATCTGGGGTCTCAATCCCGGGCCCATGCTGTTCATTGAGCGTCCTGACTTCGTGTGGGGGCTGATTGCCAGCATGTATCTCGGCAACGTGGTTGCCGTTCTCCTGGTGCTCGCGACCATCCCCCTTTTCGCATCGATCCTGCGCATTCCATTCGCCATCATTGGTCCAGTGATTGTGATCGTGTGCTTCATCGGTGCCTACACCGTTGCAGGACGTCCTTTTGATCTCTGGTTGGCGTTAACCTTCGGCATTGTGGGATACTTGTTCAAGAAACTGGATTATCCGGTTGCTCCGCTCGTGCTGGCGATGGTGATCGGAGACAAGGCAGAGGACGCCTTCCGACAGTCCATGATCATGTCGAAGGGATCCTTATCGATCTTCTGGTCGAACGGGCTGGTCGCGACGCTCATGGCAATCGGTCTCTTGCTTGCCTTCGGCCCCGTTCTCAGCAGCCTGATGAGCAAGTCCGCACGACCAAAGACGTCGTCCGTCGCGGCATGAGGCCAACGTTATGTCTCGCCTGATGAAAACGAGGCAAATGCAAGGAAATTGGAATGAAAGCATCCAGTTCAACCGCCGTGACGTTCCTCGGCATTGGCCTTATGGGATCCCGACAAGCCCGACGGCTGCTTGAAGCCGGTTATCAACTGACTGTCTGGAATCGTTCACGGGAGAAGGCTGAAGCGCTTGTGCCTCTGGGGGCGCAAGTCGCTGAGACAGCGGTCGAAGCCGTCCAAAGGGCAAACGTCATCATTCTCATGCTGGAGAATGGAGCCATCGTGTCCGATGTGCTGTTCTCCCAGGGATTTGTGGATGCCTTGCGGCCGGGGAGCATCATCATCGACATGAGCTCCATCAAGCCCGCTGAGGCTCAGGACCATGCAAGGCACCTGGCCGAGCGCGGCGTTCAGCACATCGATGCGCCGGTGTCAGGCGGTACGGTCGGGGCGGAGCAGGGAACCCTGGCCATCATGGCTGGCGGGAACGAGCAGGCCTTCTCCCGTGTAAAGCCGATACTGGAGGTTATGGGTCGCCCTGTTCATGTCGGTCCACACGGAGCCGGGCAGCTTGCGAAGCTCGCTAACCAGATCATTGTCGGTGTGACGATTGGTGCTGTCGCTGAAGCGCTTCTCCTTGCGCAGCGAGGAGGGGCGGATCCGGCCAAAGTCCGAGAGGCTCTGCGAGGTGGCTTCGCAGAAAGCAGGATTCTCGAACTTCACGGTCAGCGAATGGTGGAGCGAGATTTCATCACCAAGGGCCGCTCGGTGACACATCTAAAGGATCTTGATAATGCACTGGATGCGGCAGAGCGGCTTGCCCTCGAAGCCGTGCCATATACCGCCCTCACAGCCGATCTCTTCCGCGGCCTCATCGAACACGCGGGTGATCTCGATCACAGTGGACTGCTCGTCGAACTTGAGCGCAGGAATGTTGCTGCTCGCTGACTAACAGCAAGACGAAACGCGATGACGAGCAAGTAGCGCCTTAATGCGCGTCGCCATTCTCGCTGCAACACCCGGGAAGGCCGGATCTTATGCTTCGGCGGCGTCGGCTGATGGCACATCAGGGACATTGCGTGTTGGTCGGTTCTCAGGCGCCAAGCGGATTTGAGAAAGGGCAGGGGGACGTCTCAAGCTGACCCGGAGGGGCGCTCCCTTTGGCTAACCAGCGCCATAGCGGCTGCACATTTCCATCCGAACCTGAACGGCCAGCCGATCGGAATCCAAGCTCACGTCGTCTTCCGTCACTACGGATCCCGAAGCAATGTCCCGGGTCAAGCGTACGCCATGAGCAAGGCCGATCGGCAGCATGCGCTGGGTCCTGCTACGAGCCGCGGGCACCAAGCGCCCATAGACTTGTGTATCCGCCTTCGCCATCAAGGGTCTCGCCAGCCTTGAGATCGCGCTTCGCCACCGCATCGCCACGCCAAACCCGGCTGGAGCCAGTCGGTTCGCCGCGTAGGACCGCGCTCAGAACCGAAATCGACAACTCGAGGCCGATCAGGTGAAACGGCTTGTACATGGCCGTGTAGAAGCCGGTAGAATCCGTGGGAAGACCGTACTGCCTGAAGCAGGCCGCCGCGTAGTCATTGGGTACTTTGAGCACGACATAAACGCCCCAGCGCAGATCGCGGAACACGGGCCGGCCATCGCGCTCCAGGGAGGACACAACCTCCACCATGCCGTCATGATCAAGATGCCCGCCAACAGCTCGGGGGCGCAGGATATGGGTGAGATCGTCGGTGCCACAAGGGGGAAAGCCTAGCCCGTGCTCCGGCACGTCAAGGTCACAGGCATTAGGCCTGCTTCATGTGTATAGTATTATTCTGCCGGTCTCACGGGGCGATCAGCCGGCACTGAATGCCTAAGTTTTGAGCAGAATACGCGCGAGGCCGAACGTCCCCTGCGAGGGGTTTTGGCCTGAAACTTGCATGCTGCTCACCCAAGCATTGGCATCGAGAGCTCTCAATACCTTGGCTAAAGATACTCAGACAGGTCAGCGGCCACTTCGCGTTGCAGTCATCGAGGAGAATAGCATCAGGGCTGCTATTCTGATCGATGGCCTGCGGGATGCTGGAATTGCCGACGTGGAGATCATCGAAACGATGACACATATGCTTCGTCGGCTGAGCACCATCGATCCTGATGTGATCATCATCGGAATCGAGAATCCCAGTCGTGACGTGCTCGAGCAGATGTTCCAGGTTTCCAAGCTGGTCTCCCGACCAGTGGCAATGTTCGTGGATCACTCTGACGAGGGCATGATCCAGGCTGCCGTCGAAGCCGGCGTATCGGCTTATGTGGTCGACGGATTGCGCAAGGAACGGGTGAAGGCGATCGTGGACATGGCGGTCAGCCGGTACAATGCGTTTGACCGTCTGCAGCGTGAGTTGGTGGCCGCGCGCAGCGAGCTGGCGTCCCGCAAGATCATCGATCGCGCAAAGGGAATCCTCATGAGAACCCGGCAACTCTCGGAGGAGGAGGCCTACGGGCTCCTACGCCAAACAGCCATGAACGAAAAAAGAAAGCTCGTCGATATCGCGCAGAGCGTCATCACGGCGGCTTCCCTTCTGGAGAAATAATCGCGTGTGGGAATCGCAAGCATTCGGAAGCCATTCTCTAGACCAAACCGGTTCGTCAGAGGGGACGCCCGCGCCAACGGCAGGTCGCCCCTCGCCGGAGCGGCTCGTGCGCGTGGGGTTCATTCCGCTTGTGGACATGGCAGTGCTTGTTGCTGCGGCAGAACAGGGTTTCGCCCGGCGAGAGGGAATCCGTCTCGAACTCATCAGGGACGTCTCCTGGTCGAACATTCGAGACCGGCTGGCCTTCCAGCAGTTCGATGTCGCCCATATGCTGAGTCCAATGCCGGTTGCCTCCCAGCTGGGTCTCGGCTCGAACCCATACCGCTGCTTCACGCCATTCGCTCTGGGACGCGGAGGCAATGCCGTCACGCTCTCATTGGCGTTGTACCATGAGATGCAGGCGGTCGCCGGCCTCGATGGGTCGGAGAATGCTCTCGCAAATGCCATGGCTCTAAAAGCGGTTATCGAACGGAGAAGGCGCAACGGGCGTAAATCGGTCGTATTTGCCATGACCTACCCGTTCTCATCCCACAATTATGAATTCCGCTTTTGGCTCGCGGCTGGCGGCATCGATCCGGATCGCGACGTGACGATGACAGTGGTGCCGCCTCCGCTGACGGTCGATGCCATGTCGGCGAATGCCATCGATGGCTTCTGCGTCAACGCCCCCTGGAACATGATTGCCGTGGAGAAAGGTGTCGGCCGCATCGTGGCCACGAAAACTGACATCTGGCCGTCCGCTCCCGAGAAGGTGCTGGGCGTCAGCCCGATCTGGGCGGAGAAGAACCCGGAGATTCTGTCGCGCTTGATCGTGGCGCTGGATGCCGCGGCCCGCTGGTGCGACGATCCGGGCAACCATAGCAGTCTAGCTGATATGTTGGCCGATCCGGCTTATGTCGGAGGCGGGTCGGACACGATCCTCCGTGTGCTGCAGGGTGAAATTTCCGTCGATCCCGACGGGAGGACGCGGCGGATTGAAAATTATATGATGTTTCATGGGCAGACCGCGAACTTTCCCTGGATCAGCCAAGCCTTATGGATTTACAGCCAGATGGTTCGCTGGGGGCAGGTCTATTATAATGAGGCTTGCATTGCGCAGGTCGAAACCGCTTACCGTCCCGATATCTACCGCCGGGTGCTTGAAGGCTCGGCGACCGCTGTTCCCACAATTGACATCAAGATCGAAGGTGCAGAGCCCGGCTCGATCACCGTTCCCAGCAATGGTGGAGACATCGTCCTCGACCAGCATCCCCTTATTGATCAGCGCGCTTTCGATCCAAGCGACATTCCGGCTTACGTGGATGGCTTTTCCATCGCATCGAAGTCTCCACGCTGGCAGCAAAATATGCAATCAGACGCATAGAATAGGCGCATCCTGCACAAACTATCGACTTGAGTGAAGGGAGTGCACGGCGTAATTTTTCATTCAAGGTTAGGTCAGACAAGGAAGTCGCAGCCGACCTTGATGAGCAGAGCCGATCAATGGTGATCGGCCGCGCCTGCCTTTGACAAGGCTCCATTCCGACAACGACGTCGCATGGTTGATTGTAGTGCCGTTGCGGCGGCATGCAGTTCATCACGCGGCGCTTTTTGTGTTCGAAGGTCTTTGCAAGCACGAACTGTGGCTTCCGCCGTGACGAATTCCAGAGGGTCATCGATGTTGCAGCCGTTAAGAAAGCCCTCTGAAGCAGAGCCGGAGCGCTTAGGCCGTCTCGCCAAGCTGCCGGTGTTCTTCGACCTCCGCGGCAAGCGCGCCGTGCTCGTCGGCGGAACACCGGGGGCGGCCTGGAAGGCGGAGCTGCTGGCATCTGCGGGAGCGCTTGTTGATGTTTACGCGACCGATGTCTGTGCTGAAATGGAGGCACTCATCGCTCGTGGGGCATCGGACGGTTGCTTAACCCTGCATCGCTTGAGCTGGTCGCCCCAAATCCTGCACGATGCCGCTCTCGCAGTCGGCGACTTTGAGGAGGAGAGCGAAGCCGAAACCTTCGCCTCAGCCGCGCGTCGGATTGGAGTTCCGTTGAATGTCGTCGACAAGCCTGGATACTGTGATTTCCAGTTCGGTTCAGTGGTCAACCGTTCGCCAGTCGTTATCGGTATCTCCACTGATGGTGCTGCACCAATTGTGGGCCAGGCGATCCGACGTCGCATCGAGACGCTGCTTCATCCGTCGCTGTCTGCCTGGGCTTCGCTCGCCAAAGCCATACGCGAGCGCGTCATGGAGCAACTGCCTGCGGGATTGTCTCGCCGCACGTTCTGGGAGCGCTTCGCCGATCTCGCGTTTCAGGGCTGCCCGCCAGAGGCGATGGGATCGAGCGTCGACACCGTGCTCAGACAAATCGCATCTCAACCGGTCAGGACGGTGGGACGCGTCACGCTTGTCGGCGCAGGACCGGGCGATTCAGAATTGCTGACTCTTAAGGCCGTGCGGGCGCTACAGGCTGCGGACGTCATTCTCTTCGACGACTTGGTTTCGGAGGATGTGCTCGAGCTTGCGCGCCGCGAGGCAAGGCGCCTCATGGTGGGAAAGCGGGGCGGGCGCGCATCCTGTGCGCAGGATGACATCAACGACCTCATGACTCACCTTGCTTTGCAAGGAAAACATGTGGTTCGTCTAAAGTCTGGCGATCCGATGATCTTTGGGCGGGCTGGAGAGGAGATCGAACACCTGGAGCGTGCCGGCGTTCCCGTGGATGTGGTGCCGGGCATTACTTCCGGCATCGCTCTGGCATCGGCGCTGGGTGTTTCCCTTACCCATCGCGAAATGGCGCAGTCGGTTCGGTTCGTGACAGGATGCGCAAAGACGGGGCGCCTCCCGGACAACCTGGATTGGCGAGGCCTAGCCGATCCCCGGACGACCATGATTTTCTACATGGCCGGAGGAACCGCGGGTGCGATCGCGGCGCGATTGGTTGAAGAGGGCTTCTCGCTGGACACTCCCGCAGTGATGGTGTCGAACGTGTCCCGGGAGGACGAGCGCTGGGCAGGGCCTCTCTCTGGCCTCGACGAAGCCAGCGCACGGCGTGATCGCTCGAAGCCCGTCATTATCGGCATCGGCCGCGTCTTCGGCAGAGCTATCCAGTCGCGGCGTGAACATAACCCGCTGCTCGCACTTCAGGCAAATGCCTAAGCAAAGGACGTGAGATCATGCTGCAAGGGCGGAGGATTGCTGTGCCGGAGAGCCGCGAGCTTGATCTGTTCGCGAGCATCCTCGAACGCTACGGCGCGGCTGCAGTCCGATGCCCTCTGGTATCGATTCATGATGTAGAGGATGCCGCACCAGTTCAGTCATGGCTCACACGGTTTGCCGAGGGGCAGCACGACAGCCTCGTTCTGTATACGGGGGAGGGGCTCGCCCGTCTCTTAGGGTTCGCCCGCCGAGGCGGCGTCGAGGTCGATGTGATCGCCAGTCTTCGACGAACACGTAAGATCGTCCGGGGGCCAAAGCCTGCTAAGGTGCTGCGCAGCATCGGGCTCAGCGCGGACGTAACGGCGGAGCAGCCCACCACCGCCGGCTTGATCAAGACCCTATCTGCACTGGATCTGAACGGCAGTTGCGTCGGCGTGCTGCTTTATCCCGGAGGCGAGGATTTGCTGACGGGGTTCTTGAAAGTGGCAGGTGCCAAGCCCGATCCCATCCTGTGCTACCGCTATGCTTCGAACGAGGAGGACGAACGGGTTGCTCACCTCGTCGATCAGCTTGTCTCGGCGGACATCGAACTTATCGCCTTCACCAGTACGGCGCAGGTGCGCCGCCTTCAGGAGGTTGCGCGACAGGTTGGCAGAGAATCGGAACTCGATGCGGCGATGCAGCGGGTTTTGATCGCGGCTGTCGGTCCCGTCACCGCTCAGGCTGTGGAAGAGGCCGGCTGGCCCGTTGCAGCGATGCCGCAGGACAACTTCCATCTTAAGCCCATGGTCGTTGCGCTCGGCAAGAGGCTTTCGGGCAATGCTGGCGCTATTCCTCTCCCATAGTATTTCCACCCAGGGATCGGACGCCCTCGCCGGAGGCGTACAGCGCATCAAGGCCCTCACGATAGGTGGGGAAGCGAAGCCTCACGCCCAGCTCATCCTTGATCCGCACATTTCGCACACGCTTGTTGTCCCGATAGAAGGAGCGCGCCATGGCATTAAGAGTGGCCGCTTCGAACGATACTTCTGGAGGTGGCTCGAGACCGAGAAGTCGAGCCGCATACGTGATCACGTCCTGAGGAGGGCCAGGCTCGTCGTCGGCAACATTGTAGATCGCGCTGCGGCTCGGGTGCTCGATGGACGCCATCAGGACCTGTGCGATGTCGGCAGTATGAATACGGTTGAACACTTGTCCGGGTTTGATGATGCGCCGCGCCGTTCCATCAGCGACTTTCCGGAGAGCGTTGCGCCCAGGCCCATAGATGCCCGCAAGGCGGAAAATCTGAACGGCGACCGATCCGCGCTTTCCAAACGCGAGCCACTGCCCCTCGGCGGTTACACGATGACGGGAGCGTTCATTAACTGGTTGGGTCGGAGTGTTCTCGTCAACCCATGCGCCTTGTGCGTCCCCATAGACGCCGACGGTTGAAAGATATCCAATCCAGCGGAGGCGCGGTGCTGTCATGATTGCATCGGACAATGACCTCAGGACCGGATCTGAATCGAAGGCCGGTGGTATAGAGACAAGCAGGGCATCCGCTTGCGCAACTTCCCCGAGAATATCAGGATCATATCTCTCCGCGTCGAAGTAGTAAGGAACAACGCCGGATGCCTGAAGTGCTCTGGCCTTGGAGGTAGAGCGAAACGTGCCGCCGATCCGGGTAAACCGATCCCGGCAAGTCTGTACAAATTGCTGAGCAGTATAGCCGGCGCCGAAAATGAGAAGGTTCATGGAGAAAGCTACGATTGGCGTCAGAGGCGCGATCTTATCGAACCGGCGGAACACCCGCAATTCATTGATTGGTGAACATCAAAATGGATTCCTTCAGTCGTCCTCTCCGCGAAACGGCAATGACGCATGCTCGGTGATCACGACAAAAGCAAAAAGCTGATCATATGATAGCCAACGTGCACAAAGTATAATCTTGAGCAAAAACTAGTCACTTATTAGCTTCATAGCTAATGCGGGTCGCGACAACGAAGTCGCGTGTCTCCGCTGAAGTGTCTGATCAAGGACGATCGGACCGCTTCGCCTCTCATC
>NZ_QDAH01000020.1 GCF_003075415.1 Microvirga sp. KLBC 81 | reverse complement strand
TCGCTCCAGACGAGATAGCGGCCAGCCGGGAAATAGGCGGGGCCTTCCGCCCAACGGCAGCCTTCCGCGAGCTTCTCCAGTCGTGCGGAGCCAATGATCAGGCGGCGAAAGCGTTCATCCAGAACGACGGCGACATCCCTAAACATTGTCTAGCTCTCACTCTCAGTGGGCCATCAGAACGGGGATCGTCGTGTTGCTCAGGATATGGCTCGTTGCTCCGCCGAAGAACATCTGCCGCAGGCGGCTTTGGGTGTAAGCCCCCTTTACGAGGAGGTCGCAGCCGAGAGAGGCCGCCTCGGCCAGGATGGTGTCGCCCGGCTTGTTCGAAGGGTCCGGTGCTGTCATGGCCTCGGCGGCGATGTCATGCGTCCGCAGGGAGCGAGCGAGTTCCGATCCCGAGGGGCCAGGAACCCCCCAATCCTCGAGTTCCAGTACCACGACGCGACGCGCTTTCTTGAGAAGCGGCATGGCACCTAGCACCGCGCGGGCTGTTTCGGTGCTGCGGTTCCAGGCGATCACGGCGACTTCGCCGAAGGTGCGGGGCACGGACGGCGGAGCGATTACAACCGGGCGGCCCGTTTCGAACAGGGCAGATTCGACCGTTGAAAGCCGCGTCTGGCCGTTCGATCCATCGGGCCTGCCGACCACGATGGTGTCGAAAACCCGGCCATAGGCACCGAGGAAGGCATCTTCCATCAACCCGTCCTGACGCCAGCCGAAGCTCAGGCCGGCCAAGCCCGCAGAGGAACGCGAAATCTGCTTGGTGGCCATGAAGCCCTCAAACCGCTCCCGGCAGCCGCGCGCCATCTCGAAGCGGTTCTCAGGGGTGAGCGGCGATGGGACGCCGATGGCGATGTCCACCGGCAGAACGACGGGATAATCGGGGGTGATCGCCAATCCCTCGATATAGCTGTCAAAGGTACGGCCCAGGAGGAGCGCCAATTCAAGCTGGCTCTCGATCTGGCCATGGTCTTCGATGGGAACGAGGATGCTTTTCATAAGATTATTGTCGCGCTGAAACGCCATCTCGGCAAGGGCTTTCGACTAAGGTGGGATGCCGGTCAGGGGATGACGAAGTCATTCGGCTTCCACGACGCATTCGGATATTGCGGCTCCATCTCCTCGAGGATGGCCTTGACGATTGAGGCGATGGCCGCGTTGCGCACCCATTTCCGGTCGGCGGGAATGACGTACCAGGGAGCATGCTCCGTCGAGCAGCGGTGCAGCATCGTCTCGTATGCCTCCTGGTATTCGTCCCAGTAATTCCTGTCCTCGAGATCGCCGGGATTGAACTTCCAGTGCTTCCTCGGATCGTCGAGACGTTCCTGAAGCCGCTCCTTCTGCTCGTCTTTCGAGATATGAAGCATGAACTTGAGAATGGTCGTGCCGTTCTCGACCAGAATCTTCTCGAACGCGTTGATCTGATCATAGCGCTGCTCGATCGCTTCCTTCGAGGCGAGTTCCCTCACCTTCGCGATCAGCACGTCCTCGTAATGGGATCGGTTAAAGATGCCGATGGTGCCTCGCTTGGGGCAGGCGGCGTGCACTCGCCAGAGATAGTCATGGGCCAACTCCGTTTTCGTTGGCGTCCCAAAGGCGGTGACGGAGACACCGAGCGGTCCGGTGGCATTGAAGACGCTGCGGATGGTGCCGTCCTTGCCGGAGGTGTCGGTCCCCTGGAGGATGACAAGGAGGGCACGCGAGCCCTCCGCATAGAGCCGGTCCTGCAGCACGTCGATATCCTCTGCGAGGGCGGCGGTCGCGGCTTTTGTTTCCTGCTCGTCACCGAAGAGGCTGGAATCACGGGGATCGCGGTCTTTTAGCTTCACACGTTCTCCCGGCTTGATCCGCAACCTCGCGATGATGCTGTGCGCGCGATCCGTCATTCCTGGCACTCCCCGGTTCTTTCATGACGATAGGGCATTGGTCCTTGAAAGGAAGATATGGATGGCGACCGCGCCCACCTTTACGCACAGAGGAGCGCTGATTACGAAGGAAGGCTGTAAAGTCACGAAAGGCTCTTCGCGATGTTGGCTCTCTATTATTATCCCGGCAATGCCAGCCTGCTGCCGCACATGATGCTGCGGGAGATCGGGGCTGAATTCGAGCTTCGTTTCGTGGATCAGGAAAACCGGCAGCAGAAGAGCCCGGACTATCTCAAGCTCAATCCGAACGGCCGTATTCCCGTTCTGGTCGATGACGATCTCGTGCTGTTCGAGACCGTTGCCATCGCTTTGCACCTTGCCGACCGGTTCCCGCAGGCCGGTCTTGCCCCGGCTGTCGGCACCAATGGGCGAGCGGAGTTCTACAAGTGGATGGTCCACCTGACGAACACGCCGCAGGCAGAATTCCGCGTCTGGTTCTATCCTCATGAGAGCGTGAGCGAAGAGGCAGCTGCGCCTGCCGTGAAGCAAGCTGCTGGCGAGCGCCTCAATGGCATGTTCGATGTGATTTCCGCACAGCTCGGCGACAGGACATGGCTTCTCGGGGACCGCTTCTCGGCAGCAGATCTCTTCCTTTTCATGTTGATCCGCTGGAGCCGGAACATGCCGCGGCCCGCACGCACTCTTCCCAATCTCAAGGCTCTTGCCGAGCGGGTACTCGCGCGCCCTGCCGTGCAGGAGGCATTCAAGGTCGAAGGGATTCAGGCGTCTTTCTTTTGAGAGGAACGCTTCGAGCGCTTCACCTCGGGCATAACCTGATCAACCTTTGTGATCTCCGCCCAAGGATCCTGCCGCAAGGATGCGAGGCGCCCGCCTAGATTCATCACGGTGAACCCGTTGGCCTTGAGGTCTGGCGTCAGTTCTTCCCAGCCAATCGGTATCGCGACAGGCGCGCCGGGGCGTGAGCGGGTGGAGTAGGGCGCAACGGCGGAGGCCTCGCGGTTGTTGCGCAGGTAATCGATAAAGATCCTGCCTTGGCGCTCGTTCTTGATCGAGGTGGTGGTGTAGCGATCCGGCTCGTCCTTCGCCATGGCTTCGGCCATGGAGCGCGTAAAGGCCAGTGCATCCTTCCAGGGCGCTTTGGGTTTCACGGGCACCACAACGTGCAGACCCTTGCCACCTGTGGTCTTTACAAAACTCTCGAGGCCGAGTGCCTTCAGGCGCTCGCGAATGGTAAGGGCCCCTTCGATCACTTGGCGCCAGTCCACATCTTCGCCGGGATCGAGGTCGAAGATAAGTCGGTCCGGATGGTCCAAATCCTTCAGCGTCGCACCCCAGACATGCAGTTCCAGCACGCCGGATTGGACCAGGGCGACAACACCCTGGATATCGCGGACACTCAGCACCTCCAACTCACCTGAATTGTCCGGCACCATCGTGCGATGGATGGCCGGATTCATGCCAGCCCAGGAATGGCGCTGGACGAAGCACTTCTTCTGCGCGCCGGAAGGGCAGCGGATCAGAGTGAGGGGGCGATTGACCAGATGCGGCAGGAGCCACTCGGCAATGCCGGCATAGAACTCAGCCAATTCCTGCTTGGTGAGCCCCTGTTCCTCCCACAGGAGGCGTTCAGGATGGGTGAGGGGGATACCGGCCACTTCGACGTCACTGGTCTTCGCTTTGGCGGCCGTGGTGCGCTTCGCAGGTGATGCGGATTTCTTTGAAGAGCCTGCCGGTTTCTTCGAGGCAGTTTTTTTCCTCGTTGACGCTTTGGCTGCTTTGCCCGTGGCGATCTCCTCGATGGAGCGGCCGGACTTCACCGAGAGTGGCGCTTCTTCGAGAATATCCGGATCGTTCTCCGTTCGGGCATAAGCGTCATCCGCCTTGATCAGCAGCCAGGATTCTTGGCGTTCACGCGGACGCTTTGCCATGCGGACCAGATGCCAAGTGCCGTGCAGCTTCTCGCCATCGAGGCGGAAGGTAAGGCGGCCCTTGTCATAGTCCTCGTGGGGATCGCCCTCGGGTTCCCAAGTGCCCCGATCCCAGACCAGGACCGTTCCGCCACCATATTGTCCTTCGGGGATGGTGCCTTCGAAATCCGCATAGTCGAGCGGGTGATCCTCCACATGGACCGCGAGGCGCTTCTCGCCCTTGACGAGGCTCGGGCCCTTCGCCACGGCCCAGCTCTTGAGCACGCCATCGAGCTCCAGGCGGAAATCGTAATGCAGACGGGAGGCGTCGTGCTTCTGAATAACGAAAGATGAACCTTTGTGCCGGGTGGCTTTGCCCTTCGGCTCGGAGGTTCGGGTGAAGTCGCGCTTGGCGCGATAGGATGCGAGCTTTGCCATGGCGCGGAGTCAAATCCACACCATGGGCTTCGGTTCCAGCTCAAGAGGCCAGGGGCTGGCTCTTGGTCTCGGGCCTTTCGCGCTCGGCCAGGAAGGCGGCCGCGATCAGGTCGCGGGTATAGGCCTCGCGCGGGCGCTCGAAGATCTCTTCGGCCGTGCCGCGCTCCACCACCTTGCCGGTCTTCATGACCATGATCTCGTCCGACAAAGCCCGCACGACGGCGAGGTCGTGGCTGATGAACACATAGGCGAGACCATGCGCCTTCTGGAGATTGCGCAGAAGCTCCACGATTTCCTTCTGCACGGAGCGATCGAGGGCCGAGGTCGGCTCGTCGAGCACAACGAGCTTCGGATGCAGGATCATGGCGCGGGCAATCGCGATGCGCTGACGCTGGCCGCCTGAGAATTCGTGTGGGAAGCGGTTGCGCCAGGCCGGATCGAGCTGCACCTCTTCGAAGGCCTGCGCCGCGCGGCGGTCGCGCTCTTTCCGGGAGATGCTCGGCTCATGGACGAGCAAGCCTTCGGTCACTATCTCGCCCGATGTCATGCGCGGGGATAGGGAACCGAAGGGATCCTGGAACACGAGCTGCAGGTGACGGCGCAAGGGGCGCATGCCCGCACGGTCGAGAGGCATGAGGTTGCGATCCTCGAACCGCACCATGCCGGAGGCAGGCTGCAGTTTCAGGATCGCGCGTCCGAGGGTGGACTTGCCGGAGCCGGACTCGCCCACGACGCCTACGGTCTCACCGGCACGCACGGTCAGGCTCACGTCGTCGACGGCGCGAAGAATATGCGTGGCCTTGCCGAAGAAGTTCTTCTCGAGAGCGAACGTCACCTGGATGTTCTTGGCATCGAGAATGACGGGCGCGTTTGCCGGCGCTGGCTCCTTGCGACCCCGAGGCTCGGCGTCGATCAGCATTTGCGTGTAGGGATGCTTGGGTGCCGCGAAAATGTCGGCGGTGCGTCCGCTCTCCACCGCTTCGCCGCGCTTCATCACGTAAGTGTGGTCAGCGAAACGGCGCACGATGCCGAGATCGTGGGTGATGAACACGATGGACATGCCGAGGCGCTTCTGCAGATCGCGCAGCAACTCCAGGATCTGCGCCTGCACCGTCACGTCGAGCGCGGTGGTCGGCTCGTCTGCGATCAGCACGTCCGGGTTGTTGGCGAGCGCCATGGCAATCATCACGCGCTGGCGCTGGCCTCCTGACATCTCATGCGGATAGGCATCGATGCGACGCGCCGGATCCGGAATGCGCACCAGCTCCAAGAGCTCGATGGCGCGCTTGCGAGCTGCCACCTTGCTCATCTTTCCGTGTGTCATCAAGGGCAGGGCGAGCTGGTCGCCGATCCGGTAGAGTGGATCGAGCGAGGTCATCGGCTCCTGGAAGATCATGGTGAGCTTCGAGCCGCGATAGGTGTTGAGCTTCTCTGGCGACAGGCCGATCAGCTCTTGCCCACGATACTTCACAGAGCCCTCAGCCCAGCCGTTCGAGGCAAGCAGGCCCATGACCGACATCATGGTCTGACTCTTGCCCGAGCCGGACTCGCCCACGATGGCGACGGTCTCGCCGGGCGGGATGTCGAGGTCGATGCCCTTGACCGCATGGAGAATGCCATCGCCGGTGCGGAAGCGGACATGAAGGTTGCGGACTGAAAGAACGGGTTCGGCCATGTCAGCGATCCTTCGGGTCGAGAGCATCGCGCAAGCCGTCGCCGATGAAGTTGAGGCAGAACAGGATCGCGACAAGCGTGATGGACGGGTAGAGCAGCATCCAGGTGGCACCCTGGATGTTCTTGGCGCCCTCGGAGATCAGAACACCGAGGCTGGTATTGGGCTCCTGAACGCCAAGGCCAAGGAAGGAAAGAAAGCTCTCCAGCAGGATCACCTTAGGCACGAGCAGCGTCATGTAGACCACGACGGGACCCAGCGTATTGGGAATCACGTGACGGCGGATGATTCCCTTTGTCTCGACACCCAGCGCTTCTGCCGCCTGCACGTATTCCTGCCGCTTGATGGAGAGCGTCTGGCCGCGCACGATGCGGGCCATGTCGAGCCATTCCACAGCGCCGACCGCAAGGAACATCAGGATGAAGTTGCGGCCGAAAAACACGACCAGCATGATCACGAAGAAGATGAACGGCAGCGAGTAGAGAATGTCGACGATGCGCATCATCATGAGATCGACACGGCCGCCGAGATAGCCCGACGTCGCGCCATAGATGACTCCGATCAGGATCGCAACGAAGGTGGCGAGCAGGCCGATGGAGAGGGAGATCTGCCCGGCCTTCATGGTGCGGGTGAGAAGATCGCGTCCGTTCGTGTCGGTGCCGAAGAAGAAGTATTGCTTCTTCACCGGCACATCGACGACGAGCCTGCGGCCTTCCTCCTGGCGCTCGACCACCTTGGCTGTGTCGAACAAATCGGAGCGTTCGAAATAGGCCAGAAGCCGCTCGTCGATGGGGCGGGTGCTCGTGCTCACGAGTGTGAGGTGCACGACGCCATCATTGATGGAGATGTTCTCCGCCTTGGCGCGCACACGCGATCCGATGCGCTCGATATTGGGCTCGATCTGGTCGGCCTTGGGATAAGCCTCGAGGCTCGCGGGCACCTTCACGTAATCGGGATAGACCCGATCGAAGGGGTGCCCGGTGAAGAATGGCCCGAAGATACAGGCGAGGGCGATCAGGCTCAGCACGATGATGCTGGTGAGAGCAGCCCTATTGCGAATGAGACGACCACGGGCCTCTGCCCAAAGGGAGCGGCCGGTAACGACCGGCCCGGCCATGGTCTCGACAGGAAGAACAGCGCCTTCAGCCATGATGACACTCAATCGTAACGAATGCGCGGATCGATAAGTGCGTAGAGGATATCGACCACGAGGTTGAAGAGCAGAACGAAGACAGCAACCACCACGACGGTGCCCATAACGAGCGTGTAATCGCGATTAAGCGCGCCTTCCACGAAGTAGCGTCCGATGCCCGGCAGGCCGAAAATCGTTTCAACGACCACCGAACCGGTGAGCAGGGCGGCCGCCGCAGGGCCGAGATAAGACACCACCGGAAGGGCAGCGCCGCGAAGCGCGTGCGCCACGATGGTTCGCGTCGGCAGGCCTAAGGAGCGCAAGGTGCGGATATGATTCGAGCGCAGGTTCTCGATCATCGCAGCGCGGGTCATGCGTGCCACAACCGCGATCTGCGGCAGCGCCAGCACGATGACCGGCATCACGAGGTTGCGCGGATTGCCGTCGGCCCAGCCGGCTACGGGCAGCAAGGCAAGAGCCAGACCGAACACCAGCTGGAAGATGGGTGCCACCACGAAGTTCGGAATGGTCAGCCCCAGGGCGCCCATGCCGGTGACGAGGTAGTCGATGCCACTGTTTTGCCGCAGCGCCGCGATGGTGCCGAGCGTTCCGCCGACGAGGATGGCGAGCGATAGCGCCAGCGCGCCCAGGGTCACGGAAACCGGAAGGCCACGGGCGAAGAGTTCAGCCACCGAGAAGTCACGCAGGATGAACGATGGCCCGAAATCGCCGTGCATGACAGCCTTCAAGTAGAGCCAGTATTGCTCGATCAGCGGCTTATCGAGTTGGTAGATCCGGTTGAGGTTCTCCATCACCTTCGCTTCGAGGGGGCGTTCGAGGTCGAACGGGCCACCGGGCGCGAGACGGATCAGGAAGAACGAGATCGTGACGATGATGAACAGCGTCGGGATCGCCGATAGGAAGCGGCGGAGGATGAAGGAGAGCATGGATGCTCCTCCTGCTGATATAGGATAACAGAAAAAGATAGGGCGGCCTGAAGATCAGGCCGCCCCCGCAGTGCAAATTATTTTACTGCGTCTTTAAAAGGAAGCGCGTCGGATAGACGCCCCGCGTGTTCTGCACGAAGCCCTTGATCTTCGGCGAGATCAGGTTGCTCTTGCCGTAGTACATGATCGGGATCCAGGGCATGTCCTTCATCAGGATGGCCTCGGCCTGCTTCATCAGATCGGCGCGCTTCTTCAGGTCGAGCTCGGTCGCGGCCTGATCGAGGAGCTTGTCGAACTGCGGGTTGTTGTACTTGCCGTAGTTGAAGCCCTTGTTGTCGCTCTTGAGCAGGAACAGGAAGTTGTTCGGATCCGAGTAGTCGGCGATCCAGCCGTAACGGGCGATGTCGAAGTCGCCGCCGTCGCGCAGGTGCGCGAAGTGGGTCTTGCCGTCCGTGTTGATGAAGGAGGTCTCGATGCCGGCCTGCTTCCACTGCTCGGACACGGCGATGACCGTGTTGCGGTTGTTGTCAGTGGTGTTGTAGCGGATCTCAACCTTCAGCGGCTTGCCAGGGCCGAAGCCGGCTTCCTTCAGGAGCGCCTTGGCCTTGTCCTCGCGGTCGATTGGCGAGGTCTCCTTATACTCCATGTAAGCGGGTTCGCCGTAATTGCCCACGCCCGGAGGCATGAACGAGTAGCCCGGCTGCATGGTCTGGCCCCAGATCTGCTCGGCGATGAACTCGCGGTCGACCAGCATGGAGAGGGCCTGGCGCACGCGCACGTCGTTGAACGGAGCCTTGGAGGAGTTCACGACGAGGTACCAGGTGCCGAGATATGGGCCGAGCTTGACCTGATCCTTGAAGCGCTCTTTCAGCGACTTCATCTGGTCGGCGGGAACGTCGTCGGTAGTGTCGAGCTCGCCGGCCTCATAGCGACGGACCATCGCAGCGAAGTCGGGGGTCGGGAAGTAGTTGACCGTGTCGATCTGGACGTTCTTGGCGTCCCAGTAGTTCTCGTTCTTCACGAGCTTGATATGCGAGTTCGGCACGAATTCGGCGAGCTTGTAGGCGCCGTTCGTCACCATGTTGCCCGGCTTCACGAAGTCCTTGCCGAACTTGTCGACGGAGCCCTTGTGCACCGGCAGGCTGGTTTGGTGGGTGAGCAACTCGATGAAATAGGGGGTCGGCGCCTCGAGGGTAATCTCGATGGTCTTGGCGTCGACGGCCTTCACGCCCAACTCCTCAGGCTTGGCCTGACCCTTGTTGATCTTCTCGGCGTTCTTGATCGGGTAAAGGATGTTCGCGTATTTCGCGCCCGTGGCCGGATCCATGATGCGGCGATAGGAGAAGACGAAGTCCTCGGCCGTGACCGGATCGCCGTTCGACCACTTCAGGCCGTTGCGGAGCGTGAAGCGATAGGTCTTGCCGTCGTCGGCGACTTCCCACTTCTCGGCCTGACCGGGAATGGCCTCGCCCTTGGCGCTGTAGGCAACGAGGCCTTCGAGCATGTCGCGCAGGATATGCGCTTCCTGGACGGTCGAGGTCTTGTGGGCGTCGAGGGTCTCAGGCTCGCCGGAATTGGCACGGTTGTACACGACCTCGGCGAAGGCCGGGTTCATGGCGCCCATGAGGGCAGCCGTGGCGACGGCAGCCAGCGCCGTGCGTTTGATCCATGATGACATCGGACGCGTTCCCTTTCTGTTTTTCTCTTAAGAGTCTTGGTTAGAGAGAGTCTTGGTTAGAGTCTTGGAATGTCTCGGTCAGAGCCGATAAGGCAGTAACCTTGTCCTATTTGTTGATCAATCAACTGTTCATGTCCAGTGCTATCCCCCTCCAGCCCTGAAACCCTGGGTTGGTAAGGGGCTGGATGTGGAGAAAAGTTACGCTCCGGCATCGAAAACGAGCCCAGCGGCCTCGATTCCGCTCGCCGCGGCGATTTCGTCGTTATCGGAGGTGTCGCCCGAGACGCCCACGGAGCCTAGGATATGACCCTTGGAATCCTTGATCAGTACGCCGCCGGGCACCGGAACGAGTTGTCCGCCGACCGCATGGGTGGCTGCGGCGACGAAATAGGGGCGGTCGGTCGCCATCTTATGGAGGGCCCGCGAACCCACGCCGAGAGCCAACGCTCCATAGGCCTTGCCCATGGCGATCTCGGCGCGCTTGAGGCTCGTGCCGTCCTCGGCGAGCAGGGCTTTCAGGGAGCCTCGCGCATCATAGACAACCACCGCGAGCGGCTTGAACGACTTCTCCCGGGCGGTCTTGAGAGTCGCTTCGGCAATGGTCTGAGCGGTGTTGAGAGTGAGTTCGGACATGGATGATCCTCCGTTGGATTGTTCTTGGTGCGGGACTGCACGAATTGAAGGGGCGTTACCGGCTTGCCAGCCAGGCCGCGACGGCCTTGCGCTCATCGAGCGTCATCTCGGTGATGTTGTTGGGCGGCATGGCATGGGTCAGCACGGCCTGGACCCGGATGAGCTCCGCATGGCGGGCGATCTCCTCCGGCGTGTCGAGGCGGACGCCCTTAGGAGCGATGGTGATGCCGTCCCAGACGGGCTCCGCCGCATGGCACATGGAGCAGCGGGACTGGATGGCGAGGGTGGCTTCCTCGAAGGCGGTTGCAGGAGCCGCCGTTGCCGAGGCATCCGCCAGGTTGGCATTGCCGGGCTTGCCGATGATAGAAAGCCAGATCGCCCCGATGATCGCGGCGGCTGCCACGCCCCAGGTCCACCAGGGTGAGCCCTTGCCCGCATGCTGGGAGTTGAAGAAGTGCCGGATCACCGCGCCGGCAATCAGGATCAGTCCGATGATGCCCACTGCGTAGCGGGACGACCAGGCCAGCGGATAATGGTTCGAGAGCATCAGGAAGATGACGGGCAGCGTCAGGTAATTGTTGTGCGTCGAGCGCAGCTTGGCCTCTTTGCCGAGCTTCGGATCGGGCGAGCCTCCGGCCAGCAGGGTGGCCACCACCTTTTTCTGGTTCGGGATGATGATGAAGAACACGCTCGCCGACATCCAGGTGGCGATCATCGCGCCTGTATGGAGAAAGGCCGCGCGCCCGTTGAAGACCTGCGTGAAGCCGAAAGCTGCAAGGAGGATATAGGCAAAGAGCGCAATGCCGAGCACGAGGCCATTCTTGCCGAGTGGAGAGCGGCACAAGCCTTCATAGACGAACCAGCTCGCCACCAGGGCGCCGATGCCGATGACCGGGGCCTGCCAGGGCGCGAGGGCACGGACGGCGGGATCGATCGTGTAGAGGTCAGCCTGGAGGTAATAGACCCAGATGATCAGGAAGAAGCCGCTGATCCAGGTGGAATAGCTCTCCCATTTGAACCAGGTGAGCTCCTTCGGCAGTTCGGGTGGCGCAACGAGGTACTTGCGCATGTTGTAGAAGCCGCCGCCATGGACCTGCCAAGCCTCGCCGCCGACGCCCTCGGGCAGCCCCTTCCGCTTCTTCAGGCTCAGGTCCAGATGGATGAAGTAAAAGGAGGAGCCGATCCAGGCGATTGCCGTGATCACATGGGTCCAACGCAGGATCTGGCTGATCCATTCGGAGATTTGCGGGTCGATCATGCAGCCACTGTTTAGATGAAAGAAGCCTTAGCCTAGGGCGGGGGGCAGAATTGCGAAAGGCCTTCCGGAGGCGTTTTTCAACAGGAACGGGCTGCTGGAGATCCCGCGCTTCCGGCTTATTGGACCCGGGCGCTTGACGACGGAGCGTAAGGCCCGAAGATTCTAAGCCTCTTTTCACGCTCGCGAGGTTTCATGGGCCGCCTGTCCACCCACGTCTTGGATAATGTCAATGGCAAGCCCGCAAAGGGTGTCGCCATCGAGCTCTTTGCCATTGAGGATGGAAGCCGCCGTTCGGTCGTGCGCACCGTCACCAATGCGGATGGCCGTACCGATGCGCCTCTGATGATCGGCGAGGCATTTCGCACCGGCACCTACGAGCTCGTGTTCGAGGTCGGCGCCTACTTCAAAGCGCTTGGGACGCCGACGGCCGATCCGCCTTTCCTGGACATCGTTCCCATCCGCTTTACCATCGCCGAGCCCGATGGCCATTACCACGTGCCGCTCCTCGTTTCGCCCTGGAGCTATTCCACCTATCGAGGAAGCTGAAGCAATGCCCGAGACCACCTATCCCCGTGACCTCGTCGGCTACGGACGCAATCCGCCTCATCCGCGCTGGCCGGACGATGCGCGGATCTGCGTGCAGTTCGTGATCAATTACGAGGAGGGCGGCGAGAACAACATCCTCCATGGTGATCGTGCGTCGGAAGCTTTCCTCTCCGAGATCGTCGGTGCGCAGCCCTGGCCCGGCCAGCGGCACATGAGCATGGAGTCGATCTACGAATACGGCTCCCGCGTCGGCTTCTGGCGTTTGTGGCGCATGTTCACGGAGCGCAAGATGCCAGCCACCGTCTATGGTGTTGCGACGGCACTCATGCGCAACCCGGAAGCGGTGGCGGCCATGAAGGAGGCCGATTGGGAGATCGCAAGCCACGGCCTCAAATGGATCGACTATCGCGACTTCTCCTCCGAGGAGGAGCGGGCGCACATGAGGGAAGCGATCCGCATCCATACGGAAGTGACCGGCGAGCGTCCGCTCGGCTGGTACACGGGCCGCACGTCGGAGCATACCAATCGCCTCGTGGCGGAGGAGGGCGGCTTTCTCTACAGCGCGGATTCTTACGCTGACGAGCTGCCGTATTGGGAACAGCACGGCAATCACCTGCAGCTCATCGTGCCCTATACGCTCGATGCCAATGACATGCGCTTCGCAACGCCGCAGGGCTTCAACTCCGGTGATCAGTTCTTCGCTTACTTAAAGGACTCATTCGACACGCTCTACGCGGAAGGTGAGCACGCGCCGAAGATGATGTCTGTGGGCTTGCATTGCCGTCTCGTCGGTCGTCCTGGACGTGCTGCGGCGCTTGCGCGTTTCCTCGATTATGTCGCGTCACACGATGACGTGTGGATCGCCAGGCGCATCGACATTGCCCGACTCTGGATCCGTTATCATCGCCCAGTGAGCCTCAGGCCCAGCACCATGAGCAAGGCGGTGTTCGCGGAACTGTTCGGCGACATCTTCGAGCATTCACCGTGGATCGCGGAGCGCGCCTATGATGCCGGTTTCACGACGGCGCAGGACACGGCGGAAGGACTGCATGCTTCCATGGTGCATGTGCTCTCGGAAGCAACGCGCGATCAGAAGCTCGCGCTCATTCGCGCACATCCCGATCTGGCCGGCCGCCTGAAGCTCGCCGACCTCACGGCGGATTCGCGCAACGAGCAATCCTCCGCAGGCCTCGACAGCCTCACCGAGGAAGAGCGGGACCGCTTCATTGCACTGAACGATGCCTACAAGCAAAAATTCGGCTTCCCCTTCATCATGGCGGTGAAGGGCCGTACGAAGGATGAAATCATGGCGGCCTTCGAGGAGAGGCTGGAACATGATGCCGAGACGGAGTTCGATACGGCCATCGTGCAGATCGAGTTGATCGCGCTCCTGCGCCTCAAGGATCGTCTGCCGTCACTGGCGGATGTATTCTCGAACCTGGCGTGAGCGGAACTCTTCGCCTCAATCATGCGTCTTCGTCTCAGCTCGGCCGCATGAGGGGTCAAATCAGGAGGAGAAGCACATGGGTTTGTTCAAGTTCATCAAGGAAGCTGGTGCCAAGATCTTTGGCGGCAGCGCCGCCGCTGCAACGCCCGAGAAGCTGCAGCAGGAGGTTCAGGGTCACGGCTTCGACGCGAGCAAGCTTGGAATCCAGGTCAACGGCGATCAGGTGAAGCTCTCGGGTCAGGCCGTCACCCAGGAAGAGGCAGAGAAGATCATTCTGTCACTCGGCAATACCTATGGCGTTGCCGAAGTGGATACGAGCGATCTTCAGATCCAGCAGCCATCGACCCCTTCGACCATGTACACGGTGCAGAAAGGCGACACCCTCTGGGAGATTGCCGAGAAGCATTACGGCAAGGGCAAAGGCGCCAAATACACCGAGATCGTCAAGGCCAATTCCCCGCCGGTCAAGGATCCCGATATGATCCAACCCGGTTGGGTGTTGCGGATTCCTCCGCTCTCCTGAAACGCCTCGATTGCCATCCTCCCTCCAATGCCGATAAGAGTGAAGGTGTTGCAGGGAGGAATTTTCCATGAGCGCACCACAGGTCATCGATCTCGATCGCGAAGACATCAAGAAGGGGCTCCAGGACGGCTCGATCCTCCTGGTCGATGTGCGCGAGCCCCATGAATATGCGGCCGGGCATATCCCGGGCGCGGTCTCGCATCCTCTCTCGACCTTCGACCCTTCGTCCCTGCCGGAAGGCAAGCGTATCGTGTTTTCCTGTGCTGCCGGTGTCCGTTCTGTGCGTGCCATGGAGTTCGCTCAGGCGGCGGGGCGCGACATCCGCGAGCATTACAAGGGCGGGTTCAAGGATTGGATCGCGGCCGGTGAGCCGGTCGCGTAAGCCCTCACAGAGATTTGTATGAAGCGGGGCTACTCCGCTGCGACAAATAGTGCAGTACTGTGTTTCGTCCGACCACCTTCAGGATCGGCGGCCGTTCAAGAAACAAAGGGAAGAACATTCATGAAGCGTACCATTTTCATCGCCAGCCTTCTGGCGCTGGGTATCACTGCGGCCATCGCACAGAACGATGTGGTCGAGCAGCGCCAGGACCTGATGAAGCAGATGGGCGCACAGACGCGGCCGATCGGCGGCATGCTGCGCGGTCAGGAGCCGTTCGATCTGGCCAAGGTGCAGGCCGGCCTCAAGGTGTTTGCTGACAACTCCCAGAAGGCGGCGACACTCTTCCCCGAAAACACAAAGGGTGTCGGAGATACCGAGGCCCTGCCGTCCGTATGGGAAAACAAGGCGAAGTTCGACGCGGCCATGACGAAGTTCAACCAGGACGCCAAAACGGCTCTCGCCTCCATCAAGGACGAGGCCTCCTTCAAGGCGGAGATGCCGAAGGTCATGCAGAACTGCGGCGCCTGCCACAACGACTTCCGCAAGAAGAGCTCCTGATATTCTTTGAGTCATAAGGACGGGCGGCTTCATGGGCCGCCCGATCTGTTTCGGGAAGAGCAATGCGTAAAGCGATCCTAGGCTTGGGCGTTCTTGCGGTTCTGGGCGTGCTGGGTTTTCTGGCGCTGACATCGCCCTCGGCTTATCGCTTGCTGCGAGGGAACCCATCAGCCGATTTCATGACGCCGATGGGCCTGAGCCGTGCTCCTGATGCGGAAAAGGGGCGCATCATGTTTTTCGCAGGAGGCTGCACCTCCTGTCATGCCACTCCCAACCAGGACGACAAGCTTCGGCTCGGCGGCGGGTACGCCCTCAAGTCGCCCTTCGGCACGTTCCACGTTCCCAATATCTCGCCGCACAAGCAGGACGGCATCGGATCCTGGGGCGTACTCGATTTCATTCGTGCCATGCAGGAGGGAACGTCTCCTGACGGGCGGCACTATTATCCGGCCTTTCCCTACACCTCCTACCAGCGCATGAGGCGCGAGGACCTGGCCGATCTCTTCGCTTTCATGCAGACTCTTCCAGCGGTCGAGGGAAAGGCGCCAGATCACGTCCTGCCATTCCCCTTCAATATTCGCCGAGGCGTGGGCCTTTGGAAGCTCGCCTTCCTCGATGGGCACCCTTTCACGCCTGATCCGTCAAAATCGGAAAGCTGGAATAGGGGCGCCTATCTCGTGAATGGTCCGGGCCACTGTGTGGAATGCCATAGTGAGCGCAACTTCGCAGGCGCAATCATCGATGACCGCCGCTTTGCCGGCGGGCCGGATCCGGAGGGCAGGGGCCCGGTGCCGAACATCACGCCGAGTCCGACCGGCATCGGCGGCTGGACTGAAGGCGATCTCGTGACCCTGCTCACGACGGGCGAGACGCCGAACTTCGATACGGTCGGTGGGCCGATGGGCTCCGTGGTGCGCAATACGGCGCAACTGCCGGAGGCGGACCGCAAGGCCATAGCGGAGTACCTTCTCTCCTTGCCTCCGAAGCAGGGCTACGTCGCGCCGAAGCCGTAAAGATGTTGGTGGGATTGAGGCAAGGGCCTCAATCCATCACGGCAGCTTTGAGGATGCAGACCATGGTGGCGCGGCCGGGCTTATCGCCGATGCAACGCACCGAATGGGGACGGTCGCAGCGATAGCGCAAGGACTCGCCGGCCTTGGCCTGCTGGGTAACGCCGCCCACCTCGACCTCGAACTCGCCCTCCAAAACGGAGAGGCACTCCACCGAGCCCCGCTGGTGGCTGTCGGAATCGAGCACGCCGCCGGGTTCGGACTGCACGTCGTACCATTGGAGCCACTCGATGGTCTTGATCCAGCCGATGATGGCGAGCTTCATCTTGCCGTCGTCGGAGACGAGGATCGGCGTGTCGGCCTTGGACGACTTCTCGATGAAGGGCTCCTCGTCCGCCGAGGCCAGCACCCGCTCGATTGAGACATCGAGAGCTTGGCTGAGGCGCCAGATCGTCGCGAGGGTCGGGTTGGTCTCGTTCCGCTCGATCTGGCTGATAATGGATTTGGCCACGCCCGATTGCTCGGCGAGCTCCGACAGAGACAGGTTATAGGCCTTGCGCAGACGCTGGATGGTCTTGCCCATGTTCCCGGACAGAACCTGCGCGCCCGTTTCCAAGTCCCGGTGCCGCTCTTTGCCTTCGACGCCCATCACAATGCCTCTGTTCTGAAAAACCGAACGTCCGTTCCTTTAAACGGTTGTGAGATAAGACACGAGGCGGGTCAAGGCCAGAGAGGTCGCGGGGAGTGTTTTCCTTGAAACTATGCCCCCGGCTTCTGGGAGGCGACCTTCAGTTCCCGGGATCTCTCCAGGCCCAACTGGTGCTCCCGCCAGACGATGAAGAGGCCCGTGCCCGCCACGATGGCAGCTCCGACCAGAATGGCGGGGGTCGGCAGGTCTCCGAACATGAGCCAGCCGAACAGAAGCGCCCAGATCATGGTGGTGTAATCGAAGGGCGCAATCACGGAGGCATCCGCATAGCGGTAGGACTCGGTAAGCAGGATCTGGCCGATCCCGCCTAGGATTCCGCCGAGAACGAAAAGGGCGAGATCCTTTGCATCGGGCATATTCCAGCCAAGAACGATGGTGCAGAACGAGAGTCCTGAGGCCAGGATGAAGAAGTAGAACACGATGGCCCCGGTTTTCTCCGTTCCCGTCAGCCGCCGCACCTGGATCATCGCGCCTGCGGAGCAGACGGCCCCTACGAAGGCACAGATGGCCCCGAGGGACGGCCCGGCCAGAATGCCGCCCGCAAAGGTTTCCGGTGTCAGGTACGGCGAGAGCATGATCATGACGCCGATGAAGCCAACCGCGACAGCCGTCCAGCGATAGGCGCGAATTTTCTCTTTCAGAAGAATGGCCGCCAGGACCACGAGAATAAGCGGCGATGCGTAGCCGATGGCGATCGCGTCATGGAGCGGCAGAAAGGAGAGGGCGGCAAATCCCAGATACATGGCGCTCGTGCCGAGAAAGCCGCGCTTGAAGTGACCGAGTACGTTCTTCGTCCGCAGGCCGTTGATCAGGTCGCCCTTCCAGGCCAGCCACAACCAGAGCGGCAGAATGGCAAAGGATGAACGGAAGAACACCACTTCCCCGGTCGGGTAGCGATCCATCAGGGACTTGAGAACTGCCGACATCATCGTGAAGACGAGGGCTGATAGGACTTTGAGGGAGATCCCCAGAAGAGGTTTCACGATAGCGAGCCACTTGCACCAAGGAGTTGCACAAGAACCACGACAAGCCTCCTGCGTGAAGCCCTTATCTGCGCGACTTACCTGCGCCACGATCATGGAACCCCTTAGGTTTTGTCATGAAACTGCAAACGGACCGTCACGGGGAGGAGATGCGAATCCGGTTTGGCTGGCGTGAGACAAGGTCAAAAGAGGATGCCGCATGCCGAGGGACCTGGATACGATCCGCGTGCGTACATTGTTTCTGTCGGATCTCCACCTGGGCACCAAAGGATGCCAGGCGGAAGCCCTTCTGGATTTCCTGAAGTACTACGATGCCGAGATGATCTATCTCGTGGGCGACATCGTCGATGGGTGGCGGCTGAAGTCGGGCTGGTACTGGCCACAGAGCCACAATGACGTGGTGCAGAAGCTGCTGCGCAAGGTCCGCAAGGGCTCGTCACTCATCTATGTGCCTGGCAATCACGACGAGTTCCTCCGCGACTATGTCGGTATCAGCCTGGGCGGGATCGAACTCGCCGAACATGCCATTCACGAGACGGCGGACGGCAAGCGCTACCTCGTGATCCATGGGGACCAGTTCGACTTGGTCGTGCGCCATGCCCGCTGGCTTGCGCTCCTGGGTGACTGGGCCTACACGGCGGCCCTTTTCGTCAACACCTATCTCAACATCGCGCGCCGCAGGCTTGGCCTGACCTATTGGTCCCTGTCCGCATGGGCGAAGCTGAAGGTGAAGAACGCAGTCAATTTCATCAGCCGCTTCGAGGAGCTTCTGGCAGCGGAAGCCCGGCGGCAGGAGGTGGATGGCGTCATCTGCGGCCACATTCATCACGCTGTGATGCACGAGAACTTCGGCGTCTCTTACGTGAACACGGGCGATTGGGTGGAATCGTGCACGGTCGTCGTCGAGCACTTCGACGGCACGCTCGAACTGATCCGCTGGAGCGAGGCCAGCCGCAGGAGCCTGCCGAGTCCCAGCCCCGAGATTCCGGTCTCGGTCGAAAAACCCGTTGCGCTCGACGGGAGAGCCGCCTGATGCGTGTGCTCATCGTCACCGATGCCTGGCGGCCACAGGTCAATGGGGTCGTGCGCTCGCTCGAATACATGGCGGAGCAAGCGCCGTTGTTCGGCATAGAGGTCTCGCTTCTCACGCCTGAGCGGTTTCGCTCCTTCCCGATGCCGACCTATCCGGAGATCCGCCTCTCGCTGACGAGGCCGGAGATCGTCGGGCGAATGATCGCCGAGGTCGATCCCGATCATGTTCACATCGCCACGGAAGGGCCTCTCGGCTTTTCCGCTCGATTGGCTTGTCAGCGACAACAGCGAGCCTTCACGACCAGCTATCACACGCGCTTTCCGGAATACCTCTCGGCGCGCCTGCCGGTTCCGGAGAACTGGTCTTATGGTGTCCTTCGCTGGTTCCACCGCGAGGCGAAAGCCATGATGGTCAGCACGCCCTCGCTCGAACGCGAGCTGAGCGCGCGAGGCTTCAAGAATATCGTGCGCTGGACGCGAGGCGTCGACACCACGCTCTTCCGCCCGCGTCACGAGCGGGTTCTCGATTGCGCAGGGCCGATCTTTTTGTATGTAGGCCGCGTGGCGGTGGAAAAGAACCTTTCGGCTTTCCTGTCTCTCGATCTTCCCGGCACGAAAGTGGTCGTTGGCGACGGGCCTGCGCGTCAGGATCTTGAACGTCACAATCCTCGGGCGCGCTTCCTTGGCGCTCTCACCGGCGAGGATCTGGCGCGGGTCTATGCCTCCGCCGATGTGTTCGTGTTCCCAAGCCTTACCGATACCTTCGGAATCGTCCTGCTTGAAGCCTTGGCTTCTGGCCTTCCCATCGCGGGCTTTCCAGTGATGGGGCCCATGGACGTCATCGGCTCGTCGGGCTGCGGTGTCGTCGACGCCGATCTGCGGAAGGCTGCTCTCTCTGCCCTCGAGATTTCCAAGGACAGGTGCAGAGCTTATGGCGAGACCTTCACCTGGCGTGAGAGCGCCAGACAATTCTTCTCCAACATCGAGGCTGCCCACGCGAGCGCCTGAGGAAATATAGCCCTCATTCTGAGGAGGCCCGAAAAGGCCGTCTCGAAGGATCAGGGCGTCTCCCGTGTTCTCCGGACCCTCCCTCGAGACACAGTCTGATGGCTGCTCCTCAGGATGAGGATAGAGATTGCCGAGGCTTGGCTTCACTTCCCCTCATCAACACATCCATGCGAGCCGGGCCTTGGCGGGCGGGTGCACATGCCTTTAATGGACGCCTTTCTCGCTTACGCTGATTCTGGGAAGCGCCGTCCTTGATCTTCTCGACCAGAGCCCTCGAAATCCGCTTGGGCGCCTTGCAGGCGGCGAGTTTCGTAAGCTACGGCGTTTACCTGCCGTTCTTTCCGCTCTGGCTTCAGAGCAAGGCGCTCTCGCCCACCATCATCGGGTTCGTGGTCGCCATTCCGATCGTCGTGCGCATCATCGCAACGGCTCCATTGCTGAGCCTGGCCGACCGCTCTTTCGGCGCAAGGCGACTGCTGCTGGCCAGCCATATGGGTCAGATGCTGGGCTTTCCTCTGCTCATGCCCACCGACAACAGTGCCGTGATCATGACACTCGTCGCCCTCATCGCTTTCGCTCAGGCCGCCGTCATTCCCGGTAACGATCTCGTCTCGACGAATGCGGTGCAGCGCTATCCGGGCCTCAATTACGGGCGCATCCGGGGCAGCGGCTCCGTTGCGTTCTTTATCACCAACATTGTGGCCGGCTATCTCGTGGGAGCCTTCGGGCCGAATGTGGTGGTCGTCGCGCTCACACTCATCCCCATACTCGGTGTTTCGGCGACGCTCATGGCCGTGCCGAACGAGGTGCCGGATCATCTGCTGAAGCCTCAAGACAAGGAAAAGAAGGCTTCTCCGGCCCTACCGAAGGTTCTTTGGCTCCTCCTGATCGCAGGGGCGGTCACTCAAGGAAGCCATGGCGCGCTCAACGCCTTCGCCAGCATTCACTGGCGTTCCCTAGGCTTCTCGGATGCCGCCATCGGCTATTTCTGGGCGGCGGGCGTGATCGCCGAGATCCTGGTGTTCATCCTCCTCGGCCGCGCCGTCGGGCGCGGTTCCGGAGTGGGGCTGATCCTGCTTGGGTCGACGGCAGCGGCGATCCGCTTCTCCGTGATGTCCCTTCAGCCGGGATGGGGCGTCACTCTTGTGCTTCAGATCATGCACAGCCTGTCCTTCGCCGCGACCCATATCGGCACCATGGCCGCGCTGACCGCTCTCGCGCCGATGCAGGCGAGGGGGCGGGCTCAAGGGATCTACGGCTCGCTCGCAGCCCTGACGACGGCGATCTCCACCATCGGCAGCGGCATGATCTACGAGAGGGCAGGTCCGCTGGTCTTCGCCGCGATGGCTCCCTTGGGGGCCATCGGCTTCGTTCTCATGCTGGTCGTGATCGGAAAGCTGAAGGCTCAGCCCCAGAGGGCAGGCTCTGGCGGGTAGACCAAGCTGCCTTCGTATTTCAGGCCGGGTTCTCGGTCCTTGGCGAGAAGGAGCGGGCCATCGAGGTCCACAAAGCGGCAGCGAGGCGCGATCACCATGGCGGGCGCCATGGCAAGCGACGTGCCGACCATGCAGCCGATCATGAGCGGGAAACCGAGAGCCTCCGCCGCATCGGCGAGAGCCAGCGCTTCCGTGAGACCGCCCGTCTTGTCGAGCTTGATGTTCACGACGTCGTAAAGCCCCACCAGTCGCGGCAGGCTCTGCCGGTCGTGCACGCTCTCGTCGGCCATGATGGGAACGGGACGCACGATCTTGGCGAGGAACCCATCCGCCTTGGCGGGGAGGGGCTGCTCCACGAGGACATAGCCGGCCTCGGCGCAGGCTGCGAGATGCGCCTCGATGTTACCTTCAGTCCAGCCCTCGTTGGCGTCGGCGATGAGCGTTCCCTGAGGGACGGCCTGGCGGACTGCCCGGATGCGCTCGATATCACCCTCGGGCCCACCGAACTTCACCTTCAGGATCGGCCGCTCCGCGGCCCTGGCGGCTGCTTCTGCCATGGCCTCCGGCATGTCGAGGCTGATCGTGTAGGCGGTGGTCACCGGCGGCCAGCGGGTAAGGCCTGCCGTGATATGGGCGCGGATGCCGGAACGCTTCGCGTCGAGATCCCAGAGGGCGCAGTCGACGGCATTGCGGGCGGCTCCCGCTGGCAGGAGGGATTGCAGGGCCTCACGGGTCAGCCCGGCTTCGATCCGCGGGCGGATGGCCTCGATGGCTGCCGCCACGCCTTCGACCGTTTCGCCATAACGAGGATAGGGCACGCATTCCCCATGCCCGACGGCGCCGTTCTCGCTGATGGTAGCCGTGACCACCACCGCCTCGGTGCGCGAGCCGCGGGCGATGGTGAACTTGCCCGCGATGGGAAAACGGTCGATGGAAACGGTGAGCTGACGCATTCTCTTGGCTTCCTGTTAGAACTTCATCTCGACTTGTGACGCAGCTACACGCTATCACCAAACGGAATCAATGCCGGAAGGATGATCGTGGCGCAGAGCACCCTGGCTCACGAGCCGCAGCTGAAAATCGAGCGTGCCGGGAACAAGGTCACGGCGGTGCTGACCGGTCCCTGGACGGCCGAGCACGCGCGCGCAGTCGAATCTCTGGCGGGCGAGATCGCGGCTCAGGCCGACCGGCATCACCTCATCATTGACCTCGGCGGTGTCCAGCGGCTCGATACGCTCGGCGCCTGGGTTCTCGACCGCACCCGCCATGAACTCGGCGGGGGCGGTCTGGCGTCCGATTTCGTCAACGCCAGCCAGGAACAGCATATTCTCCTGAACGAGGTTGCCTATCGCGGTTTCCAGGAGCAGCAGAAGCCTAAACCCTCGCGTTTCGTCGATTTCCTGGTCGATGTGGGCCAGACGGTTGCCGGAGCGGGGAGCGACCTCGTACGCGGCGTCGCCTTCTTGGGGGAGCTGGTGTCGGCCTTCATCCGGGTGATCGTCCATCCTCGGCGTTTCCGCGGCACGGCTTTGGTGAACCAGCTGGAGCAAATCGCCTATCGCGGCGTGCCCATCATCGTCCTCATCTCGTTTCTCGTCGGCGCCATCGTCGCCCAGCAGGGTATCTTCCAGCTGGTCAAGTTCGGCGCCACGCCCTTCGTAGTGGACCTCATCGGCATCCTGGTGATGCGCGAATTGGGCGTCCTGCTGACCTCGATCATGGTGGCGGGCCGCTCCGGCTCTGCCTTCACCGCCGAGATCGGCTCCATGAAAATGCGTGAGGAGATCGATGCCCTGCGCGTCATGGGGCTCGATCCCATCGAGGTGCTGATCCTGCCCCGAATCCTCGCCCTCATCATCGGCCTGCCGCTGCTCACGTTCCTGGCCTCGATTGCGGCGCTGCTCGGGGGCGGCATCACGTCCTGGGTCTATGGCGATATCAGCCCTGACGTGTTCCTGACCCGCCTGCGGGCGGCGATTGGGTTCAACACCTTCATGGTCGGTCTCATCAAGGCGCCTTTCATGGCCATGGTCATCGGCATCATCGCCACGCTGGAGGGCATGGCGGTGGCGGGTTCGGCCGAATCCCTCGGCCGGCATGTGACCTCCTCGGTGGTGAAGGCCATCTTCATGGTCATCGTGCTCGACGGTCTTTTCGCCATGTTCTTCGCGGCCATCAGGTACTGAAATGATGCTCGAACGACATCATCCTGCTCCCACAGAAAACCGCGAAGTGATCATCCGCGTGCGCGGCGTCGAGGTCGGCTTCGGTGAGAAGACCATCCTCAAGAACCTCGATCTCGACGTCTATCGTGGCGAGATCCTCGGCTTCGTCGGCGCGTCCGGTCAGGGCAAGTCGGTCCTCACCCGTGCCATCCTCGGCCTTGTTCCCAAGCGCGCCGGCACCATCGAGGTCCTGGGCCAGAACCTCGACGAGCTGTCCCCGGCCGAGCACCGTCTCATGGAACGGCACTGGGGCGTATTGTTCCAGCAGGGCGCGCTGTTCTCGGCGCTGACCGTGAAGCAGAACGTCCAGGTTCCGATGCGCGAGCATCTCGACCTCTCCGAGCGGCTTCTCGATGAGCTGGCCATGCTGAAGATCGAGATGGTGGGGCTAAAGCCCGATGCGGCGGACAAGCTGCCGTCCGAACTCTCGGGCGGCATGATCAAGCGCGCGGCGCTGGCTCGGGCGCTCGCCCTCGACCCGGACATCGTCTTCCTGGACGAGCCGACGTCCGGCCTCGACCCCATCGGCGCAGGCGATTTCGACGAGCTGATCGCGACGTTACAGCGGACTTTGGGGCTCACCGTATTCATGGTAACCCATGATTTGGACAGCCTTTACACGGTGTGCGACCGGATCGCGGCGCTCGGCGAGGGCAAGATACTGGCGGAAGGGCCTATCGAGGCGATGCTGGCTTCGGATCACCCGTGGCTCCGCTCTTATTTTCATGGAAAACGGGCACGTGCGGCTATGGCCGGCGGCGCGTAAGGGACTACGATGGAAACGCGTGCGAATTACGCTTTGATCGGCATCTTCACCCTGGCGGTGATCGCGGCGGCGTTCGGCTTCGTCTACTGGTTCTCCGGTGGCGACCGGGGACAGGCACGGCAGAGTGTTCGCATTGTCTTTTCCGGTTCCGTATCCGGTCTATCCCAGGGCTCCACAGTCTCCTTCAATGGCCTTCGCGTAGGCGAGGTGACGGAAATCAGCCTTCTCCCTGAGGATCCGCGCCGCGTGGTGGCGATCGTCCAGGTGGGCCGCGATATTCCCATCCGCGCTGACACCCGCGCCCGCCTCGAATATCAGGGCCTGACGGGTGTTGCGAATATCGGCCTTTCCGGCGGCGAGCCCGGCGCTCCTCCGCTTGTGGCAGGACCTGGTCAGCCGATGCCCACGATCTTCGCCGACCGTTCCGACTTCCAGGATCTGATCGAAACCGCCCGTAACATCGCTCGCCGCGCCGATGACGTGCTTGAGCGCGTTGGCCGTGTGGTTGCTGACAACGAGGGTTCCATCAACCGCACGGTTCAGAACGTGGAGCGCTTCTCCCAGGCTCTGGGGGAGAACGCGGAGGGCATCGACCGTTTCCTGGCCCAGGTTGGGCAGGCGGCCGAGAAGATCGGTCCTCTGGCCGAGAAACTCGATACGCTTGCCACCAACGTCGATCAGGTGGTTCGCGCGGTCGAGCCGCAGCGTGTGACGCGGATCGTCGAGAACGTGGACAACTTCACCCAGGCGCTGGGCGAGAACCGGCAGGTGGTGAGCGAGGCCCTGCGTGACGCGGCAAGCCTGATCGATCGCCTCAACGAAACGGCCCCGAAGCTTGATTCCGCGATCACCGAGATCTCGACGCTGACCAAGGCCGTCGATCCGAACAAGGTGAGAAGCACGGTCGATAATGTTCAAGCCTTCATGGATACCATGAACAGCCGCAGACCGGACATCGACAAGGCAATCCAGGAAGCGCGTTCGATCACCGAGAAGCTCAACAAGTCTGCAGATCGGATCGATGGTGTTCTGGCAGGCGCCGAGAAGTTCCTCGGTTCGGCCTCCGGCGAGGCGGGCAAGGGAGCCTTTGACGAGATACGGGCCGCTGCTGTCTCCGTGCGCGACTTGGCCAATGATCTGAATGAGCGGACCAGGGGCATCGAGGGGGTGGTGAGCGGGGTCGGTCGCTTCACGGATTCAGGCTTGAGGGAATACGAGGCGCTGGCCGCCGAGGGCCGCAAGACGCTTGGCGACATCAGCCGTGCAGTGCGGAGCATCGAACGTAATCCACAGCAGTTTCTTTTCGGTAGCCGTCCCAATCTCCCCGAATACAATGGACGCCGTTAAGTAACCCGTATGCGTGGATCATCCGTGTCTTTCCCCCCGACCGCTCTGCCCCGGCCGCCTCGGCGCCTGATGCCCGTCGTGCTTCTGGCTGCGCTCGCCGGTGCCTGCTCGTCGGGCCCGGCTCCGGCCACGTATGATCTCTCCGCGCCGACGTCCCGTATCAGGGGCGCTGCCGGTGTCCAGGTGCTTGTGAACGAGCCGGCGGCGCTGCAGACGCTCTCCACCCAGCAGATCCTGGTGAAGGATGCGAGCGGCTCGGTTTCCTTCATCGGAGGAGGGCAGTGGGCCGATAATCTGCCACGCCTTATCCAGACGCGCCTGATCAACACCTTCGAGAACGCCTCCCAGCTGCGCGGGGTCTCCCGGCCCAGCAGCGGCGCAGTGGCCGACGTCCAGCTCATCTCGGAGCTACGCAGCTTCGAGATCGCCACTCCCTCCAACGAGGGAGTGGTCGAGATCTCGATGAAGATCGTGAGCGACCAGAGCGGCCGCATCGTGAATGGCCGCATCTTCCGCGCCCGCACGCCGGTCGCCTCGGTCGATGCCGCCAATGCCGCCCGCGCCCTCGATGAAGCACTCTCGGCCGTGATGCTCGACATCGTGCGCTGGGTCAGCGGCAGCTCGCTCCCACGACGCGACGAACCGGGCGACATAAGCAGTCAGTCTCCAGTCAAGGAACAGGCGCCGACCTAAGCGCTTTCGTTGTTATCTGGAAAGATCGTTCAAGGCTCCGAGCAAAGCGGGGCCTTTTGCTCGTCGTCGCTCAGTTGTCCTTCGTCATGACCGGGCCTGTTGTGGCCATCCCCGTGTTGGGAACCGCCACCCTCATCCTGAGGAGCAGAAGCAGTCTGCGTCTCGAAGGAGGGTCGAGTGCGTGCTGGAGACGCTTCGCCCTTCGAGACGCTGCGCTCCTCAGGATGAGGGTGTGTTGCAGGGATGGAGAAACACTACAGCATCGGACCGAAAAGTGGATTTGCACTTTTGGGACCCATCCGATGCTTTCTCCTTGAATGAGAGCATCGTTGAGAGCGGAACCGGAGGTCCGCGTCAGCGAAAACCGGATCCACTTTTCCGCACGATGCTCTAAACAAAAACGCGGCCCGAAGGCCGCGTTTTCGTATCTCTGCTTCAATTGGACCGGTCTTACTCGAAGCGGCCGCTCGCGTGGGCCAGCATGGTGTAGACCTTGCCGGTTTCCGACGTGAGATAGGTCTTCGTCAGTGTCGAGTCGCGGTCGTCACGGGAGACTTCGGCGAGCAGGCGCTCGAACTCGTCCACGTAGCGGTCGACCGTTTGACGGAACTCCTCGTCGCGGCGGTACTTGCGGCGGATCTCCTCGAAGGTCTGCTGACCCTGCGCCGTGTAGAGACGGCTGCTGAACACGTTGGTCTCACCGCGACGGTAGCGGTCCCACAGCTCGACGGCCGCGTCGTGGTCGATCATGCGGGCGATGTCGACCGAGATCGAGTCCAGCGAGTCGAGGCCGTTGGTGCGGCCACCGCGTGCCGGGGCGCGAACAGGTTCCTCCTCATCGCGCGAGGCGCGTGTCAGAAGATCCGAGAGCCAACCGCCACGGGCATTGCCGGCGTCGCGAGAGGGGGCAGCCTCTTCACGGCGAGGAGCGGGACGTTCCACCGGAGCCGCGGCCTGACGGACCGGCGCGGGAGCTGGGGCCGGAGCAGGAGCCGGACGCGGCTCGGGCTGGCGGGCCACCGTCGGCGCAGGGGGCTGGGCGGGGGCAGGGGAAGCGATGCGCTGCTCGACGGCGGCGGCAACCGCAGCCATGGTCGCAGCGACCGGGGGCTCGTTCACCGCAGCGCGGCGCGGCTGAGCGGCGGGAGCCGCATCGACCACGCGGTTGGAGCGCGAGACCAGAGCGGAGAGCTCGTTGAGAGCCTTGATCTGGTCAGCGACCACGCGGCGCATATTGGCCGTGGTCTCCTGCGTCTCCTGTGGCAGCTCGACGACACCGCGGCGCAGCTCGGCACGGGTGGCCTCCAGCTCCCGCTGAATCTGGCCGGTCATGCCGCGCAGCTCGCCCATGGTGTCGCGGAACTTCGAGGTGGCGTTGCTGAGAGCTTCCGCCATTTCGGCGGCAGCCTGCTCGTAGGTGGTGCGCAGGGTCGCAGCGGTGCGCTCGCTCTCGACACTGGTGGTGGAGCGGATGCGCTCGAACTGCTCGCCGATGGCATGGGTGGTCGTCTCGGCGGCACCCGCAAGGACAGAGCCGATCTGGCGGGCCTTGTTCTCGGCATTCTGGAGCGAGCCTTCCACGAGACTCGTGAAGGCGCGGGTGACGGATTCGAGGTCCTGCGAGCGTTCCTCAATGCGACCGAGCAGCTCGTCCAGGGCGCTCTGACGACTGGTCAGGGCCTCGGTCATGCGGCTTTCAACACGTTCCAGGGCGGAAGCTGCCTGGGTGAGGGTGTTGATCTGCTCGTAGGTGGTCTCGGTGAGCGCGCGGCCGCGATCCTCGAGGGCATGAGCGAGGTCCATGGCCTGCTGGATCGCGCCGGAGGACACGCTGCGCAGGGCATCGACCTGATCGGCGACCTGATCGGACGCGCGGTTCGCCTGGGAGGCGATTTCCGACAGAAGCGTCTCGATCTGCTGCACGCGGCCGCCGAGCCCGTCCTCGACGGCGCCGAGATTGCTGCTGGCGGAGGCCGCCACCTGCTGCAGAGCGCGGCTGGCATCCTGCAGGCGGCCGAGCACGTCGCTGAGTTCGCCGCGCAGGCGCTCGTTCGTACCGAGCAGGGTCTCGACCGTGCGCTCCGTACCGGCATCGATGGCAACCCGTATGGCTTCCGTCGACTGCATGTAGGAGGAGGTGAGCTCCATCGTGCGCTCCTGGAGCGACGACAGCATGGTCTGGCTGCGATCCTCGAGGGCGCGCAGGGTGTTCTCGGTGATAGTGGTGACTTCGCGGCCGATCACTTCGCTACGGCTGCCGAGCGACTCGATGAGCGAGTTGCCCTGCGTATCGAAGATAGAGCGGATCTCGCCGATGCGGCTGTTGAGCGAGGAGACGACCGCCGAGCCGCGCTCGTCGATGGCTTCCACCACGCCGCCGAGGCGGTTGACCACGCGATCCTCAAACTGGCTGACGCGCTGATCGAGGGTTGCTGCCAACTCTTCGGTGCGGTTGCCGAGGGTCGATGCAATCTCTTCCACACGACCGCCAAGGGTCTGATTGATCTCGGTGGCGCGTGTGCTCAGGGTCTGCGCGATTTCCTCCGCACGGCCGCCGAGGGTCTGGTTGATCTCGAAGGCACGAGCGCCGAGGGTCTCGGCAATCTCGTCGGCACGGTCGCCGAGGATCTGGTTGATCGCGGAGATGCGGTTTTCCAGCGTCTGCGTAATCTCGCCGGCGCGGTTGCCGAGGATCTCGTTGATGCTGTTGGCACGGGCCTCCAGCGTCTCGCCGATCTGCTCGGCCTTGGAGGCGAGCGTGTCGGCGATGGTGGTGGTCCTGGCGGTGATCGCCTGGCTGATCTCGTCGACACGGGTCTGGAGAGCGTTCGTCACATCGCGGCCGCCTTCGGCCATCACGCGGGCCATCTCACCGGTGCGCACGACGAGCGCTTCGTTGAGGGCCGTGGAGCGGGCACTGAGAACGCTGTCCACGCGCTCGACGATGGTGTCGAAGTTGACGGTGATCTCCGTAGTGCGGCGGGAGGCGTGCTCCTCGAGAGCGGTGAGCTGGGTCTCGATGACGGAGGTCGCCTCGCGAGCGCGCTCGGCGAAGGACTCAGCCATAGTGCGGCCCTGCACGGTGATGAGACGGTCCATCTCCTCGAAGCGGCCGCTGATCGTTTCAGTCAGGGTGCCCACATCGCGGGAGATGCGGTCTGCGAGTTCGCCGCCGCGGCCCATGACGCCCTCGAAGGCTTCGAGGCGCGAGCCCAGGGTCTCCTCCACTTCGCGGGTGCGGGTGTCGACAGTGGTCGTGAGGTTTTCCGCGGTACGGTTGAGCACCTCGTTGACGCGTGCGCCCTGCGTCGCGATGGCGAGCACGATGTCCTTGCCGGTGGTGGCAAGACGGGTCTGCACGTCGTCCGCGTGGCGGGTGAGGGTTTCGGTGAACTCTTGGCCGCGGGTTTCGAAGGCCGACTGGAATTCCTCGACCTTGGAGCCCATGAGGTAGGAGATGCGCTCGCCGACCTGGGCGAGGTTGTTCTCGAGAGCCTGACCCTGAACGGTGACGGATTCGCTGACGCGCTGGCTCGCGGTTTCGAGACGCACAGCGAGATCCTCGACACGGCTGCCGATGGACTCGTCGGCCATGCGCACGGCGCCTTCGAGATGCTCGCGCACCTCGCTGCCGCGAAGGGTGATCTGACTGCTGACCTCGGAAGCCGTGGTGGCCAGATGCTCGCGGAACTCGTTGCCGCGGGTGATGATGTCGTTGACCACATCCGAGCCGGTGGTGGCGAGCTGCTCGCGCAGTGCCGTGCCGCGCGCCATGAGCTCTTCGCTCACGGAGAGGCCCGCTGCCGCGATCTGATCGCGCATCTCGGTGGTGCGAGCGGAGATGTCGTCGGCGATCACGCCGCCGGTGGCCGCCAGCTTCTCGGTGATCTCGCTGCCACGCTGGGCGAAGCTCTCTTCCAGGCTGCGAGCGGTCTGCTCGAAGGCCTCGCGCACGTCGCTGCCCTGCTCGGCGAGAGCGTCGATGACGCCACGGCCCGTTTCTGCCAGCGTGCGGGTAACCTGGCTCGCGCCGTCCTGCAGGTGACGGGTAAGGACGTCACCTGTACGCTCGAAGGCGCCGGTGATGTCCTGCGCCTTGCTCTCAAGGGCAGTCGTGATGGTGGTGCCAACTTCTGCGATACCGGTCTTGATCTCCTCGCTTGCACCGGCGAGGCGCTCCACGAGCTCGACGCCGCGGCTCGCCATTTCCTCGACGACGCGCTCGCCGGCGCGGCCGAGAGCCTGGGTGATCTGGTCGCCCTGATGTTCGAGGGAGCTGGTGACCTTATCGCCTGCGCCGCCGACGGCGGTGACGACGCGGTCGCTGGCGACGTCGAGGTCCTGGATCAGGTTCTGGTGAGCACCGGTGATGGCGCCGCGCACGCGCTCCGCATTGGAGACGATGGCCTCGCGCTGCGCGACGAGCTCGTCGATGAGGGAGCGGATGCGGATCTCGTTGTCGGAATAGGCGCGCTCGAGCGTGGAGATCTCGCTGCGGACGAGGGTTTCCAGTTCCCCAGCACGGGCAAGCGCGCGCTCCACGCCGTCACCCACGGCAGCCACTTCGCGGCGCACGGCTTGGGAGACCGAGAGAACAGCGTCGGTGGAGAAGTTCTCGGGCTGAGCAAGACGCATGGCCACTTCACCGACCGCCCGGGCCACCATCTTCATTTCCTGCGAGCGGATGGTGAGCATTGCGGCAATGAAGAACAGGAAGATCGGGGCAACCAGGGCCACAGCGCCAAGGGCGAGCTGCGAGGTTGAGAAGGTGGCAGTGAGCTGCTCGGGAGTCGCAATGCCCTGGGAGTAAAGGAAGAAGCCGATGCCACCGAGCCAGAGGAGGGAAGCAAGCGTCGCGAAAATATAAGCGCTGCGAGAGGGGCGAACCTGAAGAGCCTGCAGCATCACGCCGACGTTCTGGCGGTCATCGTTGGCGACGGCAGTGCGGTCAGGCGCGACGAAGCCGGAGCGGGGCGCGTCGTCGAGCCTGATATCGCGATCGTCCAAACGGTCCTCTCGCTCCTCCGGAAGGTCGGGGCTCAAGGAGAAAGGACCCTTCGTGAAGTCATGGGCTTCGATATCTGGAAGCCGCGGCTCGTCGGAAGAAGACTTGCTCTCCGGCTGATCCGGCGAGGGAATCTCGAACGTCTCGTCAAGGTTGAGCGCCTGCTCAACAGCCGAAAGGGCTGCCTCCGCCGGGTCTTTCATCTTCTTCTTCTCGGTCGCCATGATCCGCCCTCGTGACGCAACTGAATGGTGGCTGAAGCCTCTGTGTTCCCTTGACCAACAAGGAAAATGCGTGGCCTCAGCCGGGCCGGAAGAGCCGATGACAGTCCTTCCGTACGGTAATCTACTATTTACCAAGCGAGTTTAGCGGCCGGTCATGGTCAAGGAAACCCGATGTCCCCTGCCACTTGCGAACGTCGTTAACGGCTCAGTAACCTGCACTACCGGGGGAAATGCGGCGAAAAGACGGCAAGTCTCGTGCCCGTCTCTCGTCATCCGGCGCACCATGTCTTAAATATGCGCCGTCACCAAGAGGTCCGCAATGATCAATATTACATTCATCGATGCCGAGGGCACCGCCCGGACTGTGGAGGCCGAGGAGGGCTCCACCGTCATGGAGACCGCCGTGCGGAACGGCATTCCCGGTATCGAGGCCGAGTGCGGCGGCGCCTGCTCCTGCGCGACCTGCCATGTTTATGTCGATGAGGAATGGGAGGCTGTGACAGGTCAACCGCAGCCCATGGAAGAGGATATGCTGGACTTCGCCTTCGATGTCCGTCCCAATTCGCGCCTGTCGTGTCAGATCCGGGTCCGCCCTGAGATGGACGGCCTCGTCGTTCACACGCCCACTCGACAGGGCTGAGCCGGAGACACATCCATGTTCAAGACGATCCTTGTTCCCGTCGATCTCGGTGAAATCGGGGCGGCGCAGCCTGCTCTCGCCAAGGCCGTGGAGCTTGCCGAGGCCTCCGAGGGCGATATCCGCCTGATCTATGTGCGTGCCATCGTGCCCGTGACCTACATGGAGTTCATGCCCCCGGCCTTCGACCAGGAGCAGCAGGACGCGGCCGAGAAGAAGCTCGCCAAGCTCGCGGCCAGCATCAAGCTCCCGGCCGAGCGCGTCTCTGCTGTGGTGCGCCTGGGTTCCGTCTATAACGAGGTGCTGGACGAGGCCGAGAAGACCGGCGCGGACCTCGTCGTCATCGGCTCGCATCGCCCCAGCATGGCCACCTATCTTCTCGGCTCCAACGCTGCGACCATCGTGCGCCACGCCAAATGCTCGGTGCTGGTGGTGCGGGCCTAAGAGCCCTCATCGTCATGGCCGGGCTTGTCCCGGCCATCTCGTTTCCGAAGAGCGCTCTGCATCAGACAATCGAGATCACCGGCACAAGGCCGGTGATGACGGCAGAGCTATCAGCGCGCTTTCGGTAGAAGCTCTTCTGGAAGCGTGTCTGAGCTGAAGACGCGCGGCTTGTTGAGTCGCACCATCGGCTCGATCTGCCAGACGCCGACGATTGCGAGCAGGGCGCCGATCAGGGCTACGCCCGTCGAGCCCATCTGAAGGGCTTGCCAGATCAGGTAGGCCATCAGGAGAAGCGATAGAAGCGCGATCGCCGTCGTCGAGAACCAGAGCCACCACGGCTTGCCGGCGATGAAGCGGGCTTCCGGATTGGCCTTAGCAATGGTCTCGCACAGAGCTTGGGCGAAGGCCCGGTACTCCGTCGTCATCTCCTGCGCCTCGATGAGGCTCCGCCAGTTGAGAGAGCTGAAGGCGAAGGTTTTGCCGTCCTTCATCGTGACCTTCGTGCGGAAGGATTTCTGGCCAATGCGTCCGGGCTCATAGGTCATGCGCATGGTCTCGACCGCGCCGAGGCGGACTTCGTGCACCTTGCGGCCGGAATCCACAATCAGCCTATCGCCCTTGATGGCAAAACTGATCGGCCCGCCCACCGGGCGGGGGCTATGGGTATAGGTTTGTGTCATGAGCTTCAGCGTATCAGCTCGCGCATGGCATGGTCTATGCCCTCAAGGTTCAGCGGATGCATGCGCTCGGAAAAGAGCCGCCGCATGAGGGTGATGGACTGGGTGTATTTCCAGTGACCCTCAGGCACCGGGTTCAGCCAGACCGCCTTCGGGAAATGATCGAGGATGCGCCGGATCCAGACCCCGCCCGCCTCTTCGTTCCAATGCTCCACCGAACCGCCGGGATGCGTAATCTCGTAGGGACTCATGGAGGCATCGCCCACGAAGACCACGCGGTAATCGGAAGGGTAGGTGCGGATCACGTCGAGGGTCGGGATCTTCTCGTCGAAGCGACGGCGGTTCTCTTTCCACAGATGCTCATAGACGCAGTTGTGGAAGTAGAAATGCTCGAAGTGCTTGAATTCGAGCCGAGCCGCCGAAAACAGCTCTTCCGCCGCCTGGATGTGCCAGTCCATGGAGCCGCCGACATCCAGGAAGAGCAGCACCTTGACCGCATTGCGGCGCTCAGGCCGCAAGCGCACGTCGAGATAGCCTTTATGCGCGGTCTCGTGGATCGTGCCATCGAGGTCGAGTTCTTCGGGCGCGCCCGTGCGGGCGAAGCGGCGGAGCCGCCGCAGAGCGATGCGCATGTTGCGCACGCCGAGCTCGACGCTGTCGTCGAAATCCTTGAACTCGCGCTTGTCCCACACCTTCACGGCGCGGAAGTTGCGGTTCTTGTCCTGGCCGATGCGGATGCCTTCCGGGTTGTAGCCATAGGCGCCATAGGGCGAGGTGCCGGCGGTGCCGATCCATTTGTTGCCGCCCTGGTGACGGCCTTTCTGCTCTTCCAAGCGCTTCTTCAAATTCTCCCACAGCTTGTCCCAGCCCATGGCCTCAATTTGCTGCTTTTCCTCCTCCGTGAGGTAGCGCTCGGCGAGCTTGCGCAGCCATTCCTTGGGGATCTCTTCTCGTCCGAAGGCCTGGCTCATGCTCTCCAGGCCCTTGAAGACATGGGCGAAGACTTGGTCGAACTTGTCGAAGTGGCGCTCGTCCTTCACCAGGCACACGCGCGACAGATAGTAGAATTCCTCCACGCTCTTGTCGGCGAGGTCCTGATCGAGCGCTTCCAGTAGAGAGAGATACTCTCTTAAGGAAACGGGCACCTTGGCCGCGCGCAGCTCTGCGAAGAAGGTGAGGAACATCGCCGCCGGCCTCACTTGCCTACAGTGCGCCGTGCCCGAAACTCGGTTCGATCCGGCCCCCTGTTGTTCTGCCTCAGGACCGCACGGAACTCGTCGCGCCGCTCGTGGATCGAGGCGATCACGAGGCCCATGGGCACGCCGATATCGGACAGCACCGCCTCGCTCAGTTGCAGCGAGGCTTCGATGGTTTCCGGCACCGCATCATCGACGCCGAGATCATAGAGCTGCGTCGCATGTTTGGCGTCGCGGGCGCGGGACACGATCGTGATGTCGGGCCGCTCCTGACGGGCCGCCGCCACCACCGCCTCGATGGCACTTGGCGTATCGAGGGTGATGACGAGGGCGCGTGCCTGCTCGATGCCGCAGGCGCGAAGGAAGGCAGGGTAGGAGCCGTCACCGAAGAAGACGGGCTTTCCGGCTTTGCGCTCGCCGGCCACGAGACCCGGATCAACATCGATGGCGAGATACGGCACCTTGTGGCGTTGGAGCATGTCCCCAACGAGCTGGCCGACGCGGCCATATCCGGCAACGATGACACGTCCCGGCTCCTCGGGTGGAGGCGGGACGGCAGCTTCCGGATCGATGGCGCGCGCTTTTTCAAGCTGACGGCTCAACCGTCGCCCGAGACGCGCGAGGAAGGGGATCGCCACCATGGTGAGCGTGGTCACGAGCAGGAGGTTCTGGCCGACCTCCGTCGGCACGAGCCCTGCCGCCAAGGCTCCGCCGAGGATGACCAGTGCGAACTCGCCGCCAGGACCCAGCAGGAATGCGGTATCAGCGGCTTCCGAGGCGGTGAGGCCGAAGGGACGGCTCAGCCAGAAGATGATCACACTCTTGATGGCGATGAGGAAGGTCGCCACGGCCAGGATCGTCACCGGTGCTTCGAGGAAACGGAAGATGTCGAGGCTCATGCCGACAGACACGAAGAACACGCCGAGCAAGAGGCCCTTGAAGGGCTGGATCGTGGTGTCGACGGCGCGGCGATATTCCGTCTCGGACAGGAGAATGCCTGCGATGAAGGCACCGAGCGCCATCGAGAGTCCGCTGACGGCGGCGATCAGGCTCGTTACCATGACCACGAGCAGGCAGGCCGCCATGAAGATCTCAGGACTTTTTGTGGCGGAGACCATCTGAAAGAAGGGCCTCAGCACCACGCGGCCGACGCCTACGATAATCGCGAGTGCCAGCGCTGCCTGGAAGAGCGCGGTCAAGAAGGACAGCAGGGTCACTTCGGGCTGGCGCGTATCGAGGGCTGCGATGGTGAACAGGATCGGGGCTACCGCAAGATCCTGGAAGAGCAGGGCGGAAAAGCTCGCGCGCCCCGCTGCGGAGCTGAGGCGCTTCTGCTCGGCCAGCACGGGAATCACGATAGCGGTTGAGGAGAGCGCCAGTGCAATGCCGATGATCGCCGCAGCAGTAATCGAGTTCACGGCCTTGAAGGCAAAGAGTCCCAAAGCGAGGGCGCAGAGCAGAACCTGGAGCGTGCCGAAGCCGAACACCTGACGGCGCAAGGTGCGCAATCGTTGCCAGGACAGTTCGATACCGATGGTGAAGAGCAGGAACACGACGCCGAATTCGGCAAGCCGCGACGTTCCTTCGGGATCCGTGAAGGTGAGCCAGTCGATCCAGGGATATTCAGGGATGAGACGCCCAAGGCCGTAAGGACCCAACAATGCGCCGACAGCGAGGAAGCCCAGAACCGGGCTGACCTTCAGTCGGTGAAAGAGAGGGACGACGACGCCTGCCGTTGCCAGAAAGAGAATCGGTTCCTGATAAGCGTGCAGGTCAATCGAGGCGGTCATCTGTTCCTTCCGTTCCGTGCATTGTGGTTCTACGGGGAACGGGAGCGCAAGGGCAAATTCCGCTCAAGCTGTGGGGCCGAAACATGACTTGCGATGCAGACCCCTGCACCGGTCCGTCATCCCGGACGGCGTAAGCCGATCCGGGATCGTTATCAGACTATGGCGCCTTGTTCCTCACATGATCCCAGGGTCCGCTGGCGCAATCCTGGGATGACACCCTCACTTACCCCAGCGTGGCCAAGGCCTGCCCGAGGTCGGCAACCAGATCGTCTGGATGCTCGATGCCGATGGAGACGCGGATCGTGGCGTCGGTGACGCCGAGACGATCGCGGGTTTCCTTCGGCACGCCGGAATGGGTGGTGGAGGCCGGGTGCGAGATGAGCGACTCCGTGCCGCCCAGGCTGACCGCGAGCTTGAACACCTGAAGGGCGTTGAGCACCTTGAAGGCCTCGGCCTCGCCGCCCTTCACATCAAAGGAGAAGGTGGAGCCGGGGGCGTCGCTCTGCGCTTGATAAACCTGTTTGGCCCGCGAGCCTTCCGGCAGATAGGCGAGGTGGTGAACTTTCACGATGCCCGGATGCTCGTGCAGGAACTTGGCCACGATCTCGGCATTGCGGTTCGCCGCCGACATGCGAAGCGCCAGGGTTTCCAGCGAGCGGCCGATCATCCAGCAGGAATGCGGATCGAGCTGCGTGCCGATAGCCGAGCGCAGCAGGCGCACATTCTTCATGTGCTCCTTGGAGCCCAGCGCCGCGCCGGCGATCAGGTCCGAGTGTCCGCCCACATATTTCGTCAATGAATAGACCGAGATGTCGGCTCCGTGCTTCAGCGGCTTCTGGAAGAGGGGGCCGAGCAGGGTGTTGTCGCACACGATGATCGGGCGCTGGCCCTGAGCCCCGCCGATCTCGTCCGCGATGGTGCGGATAAGGGCCACGTCCACCAGGGTGTTGAGCGGGTTCGAGGGTGTCTCGATCATGATGATCGCCACACGGCCTTTGGCTTGCGCTTCCTTGGCCGCCGCGCGGATGCCGGCCTCATCGACGCCGTCGCCGAAGCCCACGGCCTGGATGCCGAAATTCGCGAGGGTCTTTGCGATCAGGGTCTCCGTACCGCCATAGAGCGGCTGGGAGTGGAGAATCACCTCGCCGGGGCGAGCGAAGGCCAGGATCGTGGTGGCAATCGCCGACATGCCGGAGGAGAAGAGAAGGCCTGATTCCGCCTCCTCGAAGATGGCAAGGCGGTCTTCCACGATCTCTGCATTCGGATGGTTGAAGCGGGAATAAACGAGGCCTGCGGCTTCGCCCTGCGGCGGCTCCTTGCGACCGGCCACGTAATCGAAGAATTCCTTGCCGTGCTCGGCGCTGGTGAACACGAAGGTCGAGGTCAGGAAGACCGGCGGCTTCACGGCGCCTTCCGACAGTGTCGGGTCGTAGCCGTAGCCCAGCATGAGGGTTTCGGGCTTGAGCTTGTGATTGCCGATGCGGTCCTTGTGATAACGGTTATAAGCCATTGGCTCTTGTCCTCCCTGGTTTGTTATGGGCTTACATGATGAGAGCGGTTGCCGAAAGCCGATGACACGACTTAGCGCATCGTGCGGAAAAGTGGATCCGGTTTTCCGCCCCCGGCGATGCGCCGTTAAAAAGGGAGCATCGGCTTGTTCCAAAAGTGGTTTCCACTTTTGGGGCCGATGCTCTAGGGTCTGATCGTGAAAAGGAATGGTGGGGATGGCGCGTTTTACCGGGACCGAAACCTATGTGGCGACCGAAGATCTGACGGTCGCCGTCAATGCGGCGATCACCCTGGAGCGTCCACTGCTCGTGAAGGGAGAGCCCGGCACCGGCAAGTCGGTTCTGGCAGAGGAGATTGCCCGTTCCTTGAACGCGCCGCTGCTGACCTGGCACATCAAGTCCACCACCAAGGCCCAGCAGGGGCTCTATGAATACGATGCGGTTTCGCGCCTGCGCGACAGCCAGCTCGGCGAGAGCCGGGTGTCGGACATCCGCAACTACATCAAGCGCGGCAAGCTGTGGGAGGCTTTTGGCTCCGAGACCCGTCCCGTTCTGCTGATCGATGAGATCGACAAGGCGGATATCGAGTTCCCGAACGACCTCCTGCTCGAACTCGATCGCATGGAGTTCTTCGTCTACGAGACGGGCGAGACGATCAAGGCCAGGCAACGCCCCATCGTCATCATCACGTCAAATAATGAGAAGGAGCTGCCGGATGCCTTCCTGCGCCGCTGCTTCTTCCACTACATCAGGTTCCCGGATGCCGAGACCATGGCCCGCATTGTCGGGGTGCATTACCCCGGCATCAAGCACCGGCTCGTGGAAGAAGCGTTGAAGATCTTCTTCGACGTGCGCGAGGTGCCGGGACTGCGCAAGAAGCCTTCGACATCGGAACTGCTCGACTGGCTTAAACTCCTGCTTTCCGAGGATATCGGACCCGAGCAACTTCGCGAGCGCGATACGCGCAAGCTCATCCCGCCGTTGCACGGTGCGCTCCTCAAGAACGAGCAGGATGTGAGCCTCTTCGAGAAGCTGGCCTTCATCGCCAGGAGGGAAGGGCGTTGATGCTCCGCCTGCTTCTTCTCCGTCACGCCAAGGCCGCCTGGCCCGCCGGTGTTCTCGATGTCGACCGTCCTCTCGCCAAGCGCGGGCGGGAGGCTTCGGTGCTGATGGGCAATTACATCAGGAGCGAGTGCCTGGCGCCGGATCTCGCGCTCGTCTCCTCCGCGCGCCGCACGCAGGAGACCTGGGAGCTCATTCACCCGATCATCGGCGATGTGGAGAGCCGAAGCGACGGACGCATCTACGAGGCTCCCGTCTCACGGCTTCTGACTGTCCTGCACGGGGTGGAACCTGAGGCCCGCACGGTTCTGATGATCGGCCACAATCCCGGCTTCGAGGATCTTGCGAGTCTCCTGATCGGCGAGGGCGACATGGACGGCATCCTGCGCCTCGGGCGCAAATACCCGACAGCTGGCCTCGCCGTCATCGACTTCCCGGTTGAGAGCTGGGTGGAAGTGAAGCGCAAGTCCGGTCGGCTGGAACGCTTCGTGACGCCGAAATCCATCGGAGCCGACGAAGACGATTGAGGTGAACCTATCGCTCCCGCCATCGTTTCTCCTGAAAGATCTTCAAAGCTTCAGGCGGTCGCGGGGACCATCTTCACATGCTGCTTCAGACGCTTCTTGCACTTGGTCTGGCTGGGCGCGCTTTGCTTCCCGACCTGTCCGATCTCCCCGTGAGGGAGCAGGCGCTGCAGGCGCGCTATGAGCCTCAGAGTCGGGAGGTCACGAACTGGCGCTCGGAAGCCATGGATGCACTCGAGCCGAAGACGGTTGTCACATTGGCTGCTCTCTTCAAGGCCGAGCGCCCCTTTGTCACCCGCTGCGTGAAGCTCAATAACTATTGGTGCATCAAGAGCGCCCGCTGGAACGGGGAACTCGCCACCGACAACGAAGGCCATGTGGGTTTTGCCTCCGCGGATCACGGGGCTGATGCCGCGGCCCTGCTGCTCAAGCGCTATTACCTCGATCTCAAACGCAAATCCGCCCTCGACATCGTGCGGCGCTGGGCTCCTGCCGAATGCGGGATCGCCACCGGCATCGGTGGCATGGCGGTGCTGGCGGTCAGGGGAATCGGCGGCACGGTGCGCGCTCAATATCTCGCCTCCCGTCGCAAGGGGCGTGTGGTGCGCTATACCGCGAAAGGCGGTTCCGGCGGCAAGCCGGGCCGGGTGTCCATGGTCATTCCGATGGCACCGAAAACACCTCAATACCGGGTCCCCAGCATCGCAGTGGGGATGGGCGAGAGGCCCAAGGCTCCTGATCCACGACCTCTCGTTGTCCAACGGGCCAAGCCCAAAGGAGAGCCGGTGGCCACGGCCTCGACGGCCCCCAAGACGCGGGTAGCTAGCGCTTGCGCTCCCGACGAACAGCGCCTGCGCAACTATGCCAGCCGCATGGTCGAGGGGCTGGGCCTTGGGCCCAACGATGACCTCAAGCTGTTTGAATCTGACGGCAGGCCCCTGCCGAACCTCGCCCGTGTGATGCTGGCGATGTCGTCCTTCGAATTGGGAGCGCTGCGGGCGAGCCCCGATCTGGTAGAGGCCGCCATCGAGCGGGCCAGCGCCAAGATCGAGGCCAGCATCAAGACGGACCGGCCTCGGGAACAGTGAAGCCGCCTTGCGCGATAGGACTTCAGGCCCCACCTTTCAGCTTGGCTTGAGAGAATTAGGTTCATCTGCGTGTCCGTCATTACCGATCTTGCCTCCCGCGCCGGGTCTGCTGCGCAATCGCTCTGGGAGGCCTCCGGCCAACTGATCCAGCCCACTCTCCGTCTCGGCGTTACGGGTCTCGCCCGCTCCGGCAAGACCGTGTTCACCACCGCACTGGTCCATCATCTGACGCGCGGCACGAACCTGCCCGCCTTCCGGGCCTCCGCCGAGGGACGTATTCGCCGCGCACACCTTAGCCCTCAGCCCGACGATGCGGTGCCGCGCTTCCCGTTCGAGGAGCATATGGCGGCCCTCACGCAGGATCGCCGCTGGCCGCAATCCACGAGTCGGATCAGTGAGTTGCGGGTGGATATTGAATATGAACGTAAAGCCGGATGGCGCCCGGGACCAGCGTCGCTTGCCCTCGACATCGTTGATTATCCCGGCGAATGGCTGCTCGATCTGGCATTGCTCGATGCGGACTATGCCGAATGGTCCCGCCAGACGATCGAAGCCAGCCGCCGTCGCGACCGGGCAGCGGTCGCAGGCCGCTGGCACGAGATCCTGAAGACCCTCGACCCGGCCGGCCCCGGCGACGAGGTGCTGGCCTCCAAGGCGAGCGAGGTCTTCAAGGATTACCTCATGGCGCTTCGGGCGGGTGCCGAAGCCGTGGCGACGACGCCGCCGGGGCGCTTCCTCATGCCCGGCGATCTCGCAGGCTCGCCGGCGCTCACCTTCGCGCCGCTCGATCTGGCGCCCGGCCAGGCTATTGCCCCTGGCAGCTTCGCCGCTCTCATGGAGCGCCGCTTCGAGGCCTATAAGACCCATGTGGTCCGGCCTTTCTTTCGCGACCATTTCCAGCGCATCGACAGGCAGATCGTACTGGTGGATGTGCTCGCCGCCATCGATGCGGGCCCTGCGGCTCTGGCCGAGCTGGAGGAGGCGCTCGATCAGGTGCTCATGGCGTTCCGGACCGGGCGCAACACGCTCCTCTCCCGCCTGTTCTCTCCCCGGGCCGACCGGGTGCTGTTTGCTGCCACGAAAGCCGACCATATCCACCACACGGATCACGACCGTCTCGATGCGGTTCTGCGCCATCTCGTGAACCGCGCCTCGCGCCGCACGGAAGCCGCGGGTGCGCGGGTCGGCACCGTGGCGCTGGCTTCCATGCGCGCCACGCGGGAGACCACGATCCGCGAGGGCCGCGAGACTCTGCGCGCCGTCGCCGGCATTCCCGAGGTCGGCGAGCGGGTGGGGAATGAGATTTTCGATGGCGAGACGGAAGCTGCGATCTTTCCGGGTGAGCTGCCGGAATCGGCAGAGGCCATCTTCCACGGCGCCATCGAGCCCGGTTCCTTCCGCTTCCCGCGCTTCAGGCCGCCCAAGCTGCCGATCGATGCGGCGGGCCGCATGGCCAAGATGCCTCACATCCGTCTCGACCGCGCCCTTGAATTCCTGCTGGGGGACCGTTTCGCATGAGCCGCCAACCTCGCGCTTTCCGCCTCAATGATCCCAACGTGACCGGCGGTTCGATCCAGGTAACGGAGGAGCCCTTCGATGCCATCGAAGCGGCGGACGGCATTGTTGTGCCCATGGGCGAGCGGCGGCGGGCGCCTTGGGTGAGTATTCTGGTCTCGGCGCTCTCGGGCCTCCTGCTGCTGGGGCTGGGCCTCGCCCTCGAAAATCTGATTGTCGATCTTTACGCCATTACCCCCTGGCTCGGCTGGGTGGCGCTGGCGCTCGCCGTGATCGCGACCTTGGCCTTTTTCGCCATCATCGGGCGGGAGGCTTTAGGGATCTGGCGGGAGCAGAAGATCGAGAAGCTCCGTGAATCCGCTGTCGATGCTTTGGCGGTGAAGGACCATAAGGCTGCCAAAGGCATCGTGGCCGATCTCCTGAGCCTCTACGGCGGCAGAAGCAGCGCTGCCCAGGGAAGTGCCAGGCTCAAGGCCCTCACAGATGAAATCATCGACGCCGATGACCGGCTCGCCATCGCCGAACGTGAGCTGCTGGCCCCGCTCGATATCCAGGCCAAGCGCGCGATTGCCGCCGCGGCCAAGCAGGTCTCTCTGGTGACGGCTGTGAGCCCGCGCGCCATCGTGGACGTTGCTTTCGTGATCTTCACTGCGATGCGCCTGCTGCGGACCCTGGCGCGTATTTACGGCGGCAGGCCGGGCCTGTTCGGGTTCCTGAGGCTCGCCAAGGCGGCCCTTAATCACTTGGCCGTCACCGGTGGCGTGGCCGTGGGCGATAGCCTCATGCAGCAGGTCTTGGGGCTGGGTTTGGCGGCTCGGATCTCGGCGAAGCTGGGGGAGGGCGTTCTGAACGGACTCATGACGGCTCGATTCGGGCTTGCCGCGCTCTCCGTCTGCCGCCCGTTGCCCTTCATCCGCGAGGAGCCCCCCAAGATCGGGGACGTGGCCGGAGAGCTGATCAGCCGCGCTGAGGCCGCTGCCTCTTAAATGGTGCGGCAAATCGTTCAGTTTCAGGCCTTTGCCCGTATTCTCGGCGTTTCAAGGGGTGCAATGGAAATATTTAGACAAATCGATGACGCTGAAGAGCGTTGTCGCGGAACCTGCTTCCCTATATAGGGGCCCCACAGTTCATTGGGGAACAATGGCCGAACATGACAGACATCGTTATTGATGAGGGTTATCGACCGACAGAAGACGAGCCCTTCATGAATGAACGGCAGAGGGAGTATTTCCGGCGCAAGCTGATCCGCTGGAAGAACGATATCCTCAAAGAGGCTCAGGAAACTCTCGCCACCTTGCAGAGCGAGAACGAGAACCATCCTGACCTGGCGGACCGCGCCTCTTCTGAAACGGACCGTGCTATCGAGCTTCGTGCTCGCGACCGGCAGCGCAAGCTGATCGCCAAGATCGATGCAGCTCTCGCCCGGATCGATGACGGCTCCTATGGTTACTGCGAGGAAACCGGCGATCCGATTTCTCTCAAGCGCCTCGAGGCTCGCCCCATCGCGACCCTCTCGCTGGAGGCCCAGGAGCGTCATGAGCGCAACGAGCGGGTCTACCGGGACGACTGATCCTTTCCTTCATTGCTGCACAAACAAAAAGGGCTCCAGTATCGGAGCCCTTTTTCGTTGGGTTTTAGGTGCTTAAAGCATCGGACCCAAAAGTGGAGTCCACTTTTGGGGTTCGATCCGATGCTTCCTTTCTAGAGGAGCGCATCGTCTAGAGCGAAAAACCGGATCCACTTTTTCGCACGATGCGCTAGCCCTTCTTGCCGGTATCCAGGGGACGTCCGAGCAGGCGGGCGAATTCAGCCTCGATGTCCTCTACGGAGAAGGGATCGGACGCCTTCTGCGGAGCCGGAGCGGATTCGGGCTGCTGCGGAGGCAGCGGCGACGGAGCGGGGCGCGGCGGCTCGGCCGTCGGACGCAGCGGCTCGGGCTGCGGAGCGGGAGCTGGCTCCTCGACGAGATCCTTGTCGTCCTCGTCGCGGTCGGCCACGGGCGCTTCCTCGGTGTACCCGGTTTCAAGCAGGTCGTCCGCGTCAGCCACATCCTCTTCAAGCGGCTCATGAGCCGGGGCCGGAGCAGGAGTCACCGATGCGGCGGGACGCTTCAGGGCCTCCTCAAGCTGCTTGGCCATATTGGAGAGAACCGCAGCATCGGGTACAGCCTTGACGGCGGGAGCCACAGGCTTCTCGGCCGGTGCGGCCTGGAAGGGGCGGACGGGCTCTGCCTGCGGGGGAGGTGCGGGTGGCGTCGGAGCCATCGGTGTCGGACGCGACTGGAACGGTGGCGGGGTGACGGTCGGACGCGGCTCAGGACGCTCCGCCGGCGGGGGAGCCGCAGGAGCAACCGGAGCGCTCGGGAAGGGCGCCGTCCGGGCCTCAGCGCGCAGGCCCTGCACAGCCGGGGCTGCCGTAGCCGACACGAGGTCGGGCTTCAGCACGGGCTCGGTATGCGCCGGAACGGGGGCGCTGACGGAGGCAACCGCCGAAAGCTCCTGGTCGACGTCGGATTCCTCGGACGGACGCCGCACAAAAGCGCCGAGCTGAGCGGCGAGCTGAGCCTCGATGGAAGGACGTCCGTTGGCCTCGACCGGTACCGGGCGCTGAGCCTGATCCAGGGAGGGCTCGAAACGTTCGGGGCCCGCCTCATTGGCCGCAGCCGGAAGGCGGGCGCCAGCCACGCGCACGATGTTGGTCTCGATGACCACATCGTTGGGACCACCGATGAGGAGGAGATGCTCGACATTGTCGCGGCGCAGCAGAAGGAGCTGCCGCTGCCGGTCGAGGTCGTAAACGTCGACGATGCCAAGCCGCGGCTGGCGGCTGCGGGACCGGTCGCTGCCCGGCATCATGAGACGGGCGCCCGTCAACTTGCGCAGGACCAGACCGAACAGGGCGACCAGAGCCAAGATGATCGCGAAGGCGATCACGAAGAGGACTGCTCGCGACGCTTCGATACCAAAAAGAGATGACACGATGAACTCTCAAGCCTTGTGGGGGGCCTTTGACAGGCCAGTTCTGTGTTGGTTGTACCACATTGACCGTCAAAGCCAGCCGCAAGGTTAACAGATGGTTAACGGCGCAATTTATGCCTTGCGGCATATGGGGTTCACGGGAATCCCTGCAATCCGTAGGGCAGGGTAAGGAGCCCTCAAGCACGCAAAATGTGGCCAGCACGGGGCAGGCCGAGAATTCTTCCTGAAAAACGTTTGGCTTCAGGCCTCTTGTGCAGTCTCTTGATGCAGCCTTAGAGGTCAATCAATAAATTCCGTGTAGGACGATCCGAAGTTCAAGCGGTTGGATGCAGGGTTCCGCATCCGGTGCCACGGCACATCCGCCTCCCTGAAGGATAGTGAAGTTCATGGCTCACCAAGGCGACATGCCAAAGGGCTCGACCATCGACCGCTCCGACCGTCCCGGCCATTTCGGATGGGTCCTGCTGCTGGCTGCCGTTCTGGCCGGCGCGGTATTGAGCCTTCGCTACCTCGGCAGCGAGCAGGCGCAGCCTCTGATCCTGGGGCTGCTCGCCTTCTTCGCCATGGCGGGCGTGTTCTTCCTCTTCGCTTGGGCCATCGGTGTCATCCAGTTCGCCGGCCAGACCGTTCGCAACGACATCACCAAGCTCATGGCCGACACGGCGGGCGAGGGGCTGGCTGTGATCGATGACGATGGCCGCATCATCTATGCCAACGAGGCCTATCTCTCTTTTGCCCGCTCGGACGGGAACGAGGTCCGCCCTGTCGAGCGTCTGTTCATGGGCGCTCCGGAAGTCTCCGAGGCAATCTACCGCCTGGCCCAGGCTGCCCGCGAGCACCGCACCGGCACCGAGGAGATCCGCCTCTCGCCGTCGCTCGACGGGGCCCAGGAATTTGGCTGGTATCGGGTCCGCGTCTGGCCCTTGCCGCGTTCCGGCAGCCGGAAGGCGGCACTGTGGAGCATCGCCGATATCACTCATGAGCGGGAGCGCCAGGAAAACGTCTTCCAGGAGCTCCAGCACGCCATCGACTACCTCGATCATGCGCCGGCGGGTTTCCTCTCCATCGATCCTAACGGCTCCATCATCTATCTCAACGCCACGCTGGCGACTTGGCTCGACTACGATCTCGCCCAGGTCGGCTCGGGCGGTCTGAGCCTGGCCGATATCGTGCCGCGCAACGTGGTGGCAATGATGACCTCGTTTACCGGCGATCCGGGGACCGTTCGTACGGAAACCTTCGATCTCGATCTTCGCCGCCGCAACGGTCAATTTCTGCCGGTGCGCCTCTACCACCGCATCGCCTTCGGTCAGGACGGCCGGATGGGGGCCTCCCGTACCCTTGTCATCAATCGCTCGCCGGGGGTCGAAGTGGATGAGGGGCAGCGGGCCGCCGAGGTGCGCTTCGTCCGCTTCTTCAACAACACGCCGATCGCCATCGCGACCGTGAACCGGGCGGGCCGGATCGTCCATGCGAACGCGCCGTTCTCCAAGCTTTTCGGAACCCTCCCGCGCACGGGCGAAGGTCTGGGAGAAGGCCCTTCGATCTTCGAGAGCTTCCGCGAAAGCGGTCCTCTGGAGGCCGCCCTCAAGGTCGTGGTCGAGAACCGGGGCGATATCGCGCCGCTCGAACTGCAGACGGCCGGCGAGAACGGCAGCTCCGTCCGTGTCTGGGTCACACCTGCAGGCGATACGGGTGCCGATGGCGAGATGGCGATCATCTATGCCCTCGACACCACGGATTTCCGCAAGGTCGAGGAGCAGCTCGCCCAGTCCCAGAAGATGAATGCGGTCGGCCAGCTCGCCGGCGGCGTGGCGCACGACTTCAACAACGTGCTCCAGGCCATCATCGGCTATAGCGATCTGCTCCTCGCCAACCACCGGCCCACCGATCCGTCCTTCCAGGACATCATGCAGATCAAGCAGAACGCGAACCGGGCCGCGAGTCTGGTGCGTCAGCTGCTCGCTTTCTCCCGCCGCCAGACCCTGCGGCCTGAGGTGCTCAACCTCAACGACCGGCTCTACGATCTCTCCATGCTCCTCAAGCGCCTCCTCGGCGAGCGGGTGGAACTGGATCTCAGCCATGGCCGCGACCTGTGGTTCGTGAAGGCGGATGTGAACCAGTTCGAGCAGGTGGTGGTGAACCTCGCCGTGAACGCGCGCGATGCCATGCCCAACGGCGGCAAGCTCGCGATCCGCACGGCCAATGTCCCGGCCCAGGAGGCCGCGCGCCGCAGCGTGAGCGCCATGCCGCCCGCCGATTACGTGCTGGTGGAGGTCTCCGATACCGGCGCCGGCATGACACCGGAGGTGCTCGACAAGATCTTCGAGCCCTTCTTCACCACCAAGGAAGTGGGCAAGGGCACAGGCCTCGGCCTTTCCACCGTGTTCGGCATCGTGAAGCAGTCCGGCGGCTATATCGACGTGGATTCGAAGCCCGGACAGGGCACGACCTTCAGCATCTACCTGCCGCGGCACATCCCCGACGTTCAGGAAGCGCCCGAGGAAACCAAGGTCGATGCGCCCAAGAAGCCCGCCGCCGACATGACGGGGCAGGGAACCATCCTCCTCGTGGAGGACGAGGACCCTGTCCGCGCCGTGAACGCCAGGGCGCTGTCTGCGCGCGGCTACACGGTGTTGGAAGCTGCCTCCGGCGTCGAGGCCTTGGAGATCATCCAGGAGCGGGGCGCGCCGGTCGACCTCGTGGTCTCGGACGTGGTGATGCCGGAGATGGACGGGCCTACACTGCTGGGCGAACTGCGCAAGCTCTATCCCGACCTCAAGGTGATCTTCGTCTCCGGCTATGCGGAGGAAGCCTTCCGCAAGAACCTGCCCGAAGGCGAGGACTTCAACTTCTTGCCCAAGCCTTTCAGCCTGCGCCAGCTGGTGGAGACGGTGAAGCAAGTCATGGGGCGCTAAGTAGCTGTAAAAACAGTTGTTTTTGCCTGCGTCAACTTGGCTCCCGACGAGACTGTGAATAATCCAATGAGAACAAAAAAAGAACTTGTAAGCAGGAACAAAGTGAGTACATATATTCCCTCAACACCGCGTTGAGATTCACTCCTCCTCCTGCCATAAGGATGTCTGGTCATGTCGCAGTCTTCTCTGAGACTGGTGGAAAGTTCATCAATGGATAAAGACAAATCGAAAGCTCTCGACGCGGCGCTCTCTCAGATCGAGCGCGCCTTCGGTAAGGGCTCGATCATGCGGCTCGGCAAGGGCCAGCAGCCGGTGGAAATCGAAACCGTTTCGACGGGTTCGCTCGGCCTCGATATCGCGCTCGGCGTGGGTGGTCTGCCCCGCGGCCGCATCATCGAGATCTACGGGCCGGAATCGTCCGGTAAGACCACGCTCGCGCTGCACACCATCGCCGAAGCCCAGAAGAAGGGCGGCGTCTGCGCCTTCGTAGACGCGGAACACGCGCTCGATCCCGTTTATGCCCGCAAGCTCGGCGTCAACCTGGACGATCTCCTGATCTCCCAGCCCGACACCGGCGAGCAGGCCCTCGAAATCGCCGACACGCTGGTCCGCTCCGGCGCGGTGGATGTGCTCGTCATCGACTCGGTGGCGGCTCTGACGCCGAAGGCCGAACTCGACGGCGAGATGGGCGAGGTCCAGCCAGGCCTCCAGGCCCGTCTCATGAGCCAGGCCCTGCGCAAGCTCACCGGTTCGATCTCCCGCTCGAACACGATGGTGATCTTCATTAACCAGATCCGCATGAAGATCGGCGTCATGTACGGCTCGCCGGAGACGACAACGGGCGGCAACGCGCTGAAGTTCTACGCTTCGGTCCGACTCGATATCCGCCGCGTCTCGACCCTGAAGGATCGCGACGATCCGATCGGCAACTCGGTGCGCGTCAAGGTCGTCAAGAACAAGGTCGCTCCGCCCTTCAAGCAGGTCGAGTTCGACATCATGTTCGGCGAGGGCGTCTCGAAGGTGGGCGAACTCATCGATCTCGGCGTCAAGGCCGGCATCGTCGAGAAGTCCGGCGCCTGGTTCTCCTATGACAGCCAGCGCCTCGGCCAGGGCCGTGAGAACGCCAAACAGTTCCTGCGCGACAACCCTGAGGTTGCCGGCAAGATCGAGGCGCTCATCCGCCAGAATGCCGGCCTCTTGGCTGATCGCATCCTGGAGCAGGCGACCCCGACCGCCGACGATCTGGATGAGGGTTCCGCCGACTAGCGCCTCGTGCTTAAAAAGTGGCCCCGGTTTTCACTGACGTGGCCCTTCGGGTCGCTGACGCGGACCTCCGGTTCCGCTTTCAACGATGCGCTGCTCGAGAGAGGGAGCATAGGATCAATCCCAAAAGTGCAAGTCCACTTTTCACGTCCGAGGCTCTAAGGCTGAAAGCATCAGCCGGCTGTCCGGCTGAGACTGAGCTCCATAAAGGTTTTGCTCTCCTTCAAGGGCAAAGGAAGGGCCGTCGCGAGAGATCGCGGCGGTCTTTTTCGTTTCTTCCCGATGATTAACGTCATCCCGGACGGCGTGAGCCGATCCGGGATCGTCATCAGGGCAAGGCGCTTGAACCTCCACTGTCATTCCCGCGTAGGCGGGAAGTCATGAACACCGCGGGTGCAGGCTGGAGCAGGGGCCTGGTTATGGATCCCGGCCTTCGCCGGAATGACAGTGCCCAATTCGGAAAACGATCCCGATCCTCGCTTCGCTGCGTCCGGGACGACATTCTCGATAGGTGGGGTTCAAGGCCTCAGCGCTTATCGCAGATCCACCCTGATTCCGGCTCCGATGAAATTCGAGCCGGACCCCTTGTCGGCAAAGAGCCCGAAAACTCCGGAACGATGATGGATCCGGGGGACGAAATACACGCCCGGCAGGGAGGAATGGGAGAATTCGGCTTCGAAGGCGAGATAGTTGAGAAGCTGGGTGGGCTCGACGCTACCGCTGCCTTCCAGCCTTGGACGCTCCGAGGCATAGGAGAGGCCCTCGCCGAAAGCCAGATTCACGCTCAATCCGCCGAAGAGCGGGATCTGCCCGGTCCGGAACATGAGGGCGACCGTCCCTTCCCAATGGGTCTGGTCGCCAAAGTGGCGGAGCACCTGGCCTTCGAGCTCAATCCGGTTGCCGCGGAATGCGAAATCCGTACCAAGCAACGGGATGGCGAAAGAGGGAACGATGACCCGCGAGAGGCCCGCTCCGACAATATAGGCGTCCTCGCCCGTCAGCTCGCCCGTGAGTGTCTGCTCCGGGATCTCCAGCAGATCGGCATTGACCCATCGGCTGCCATAAACCGTAAGATGCCAAGCTCGCTCTTCCGGCGGCGGTGTAACAGGAGCTTGCGCCGCTGCAGGCCCGCCAAGGAGCGCGAGAACAAGGGAACCCGATCTCACGATTCTCCATGATGCGCTGTCTGAACGTCCGGGAAAAGACGTGATCCACACTGGCGTTGCCGCTCCCCACCATTCTTAAGTCTTGGAACTATAATTGTGCGGGCTCCTCGAAAGCAAGGAAACCGTATCCTTGGGGGCTTGCTCCAACAGGGTCTTCTGGACTGGCCAGGGATGGCAGCTTGTCCCATTTCAGCGGACGTCCGAGAGGGCAACCGGTTGCCGAAGGGCCGGAACTTTAGGCTCCTCGCCTTCCGGATGCGCCAATTGGGCCCCAGGCTTCTAGAGCATCGTGCGGAACCGAAGGTCCGCGTCAGCGAAAAGTGGATCCGGTTTTCCGCTCTCAACGATGCTCTCATTGAAGGAGAAAGCATCGGATGAACCCCAAAAGTGCAAATCCACTTTTGGGTCCGATGCTGTAGTGCGGGCCTATTCGCTTCCGTAGCCGAAACGCCGCCTCGACAGAGGGGCCGGGTGCGGCTAAAACCGCCCACCAACACTACCTTTCCGGGCCTAAAAACCCCCTTTTTCGAGTTTGAGAACCCATGAGCGGCGTCAACGAAATCCGGTCGGCCTTCCTCGATTACTTCGCCAAGAACGGTCATGAGGTCGTGGCATCGAGCCCCCTCGTGCCGCGCAACGACCCGACCCTGATGTTCACGAATGCCGGCATGGTGCAGTTCAAGAACGTCTTTACGGGTGCCGAGAAGCGCCCCTACAGCACGGCGGCGACCGCGCAGAAATGCGTGCGCGCGGGCGGCAAGCACAACGATCTCGATAACGTCGGCTACACGGCGCGCCACCACACCTTCTTCGAGATGCTCGGCAACTTCTCGTTCGGCGATTACTTCAAGGAGCGTGCCATCGAGCTCGCCTGGGGGCTGATCACCAAGGAATTCAACCTGCCGAAGGACAGACTCCTCGTCACCGTCTACCATGACGACGACGAGGCGGCGAACCTCTGGAAGAAGATCGCGGGTTTCTCCGATTCCAAGATCATCCGCATCCCGACATCGGACAATTTCTGGCAGATGGGCGATACCGGCCCCTGCGGCCCCTGCTCGGAAATCTTCATCGACCAGGGCGACAAGCTCTGGGGCGGGCCTCCCGGCAGCCCGGAGGAGGATGGCGACCGCTTCCTCGAGTTCTGGAACCTCGTGTTCATGCAATACGAGCAGATCGAGCCCGGCAACCGCATCGGCCTGCCGAAGCCCTCCATCGATACCGGCATGGGTCTGGAGCGCGTCTCGGCGATCCTGCAGGGCGTGTACTCGAATTACGATACGGACCTCTTCCGCACCCTCATCGAGGCCGTGGCCCATGCCACCGGCGTTGCGCCGGAAGGTGACCGCAAGGCCTCGCACCGCGTGATCGCGGACCACCTGCGCACCTCCTGCTTCCTCGTGGCCGACGGCGTGCTGCCCTCGAACGAAGGCCGCGGCTACGTGCTTCGCCGCATCATGCGCCGCGCCATGCGTCATGCGCAGCTGCTCGGCGCGAAGGAGCCGCTCATGTACCGCCTCGTGCCCGCTCTCGTGCGCGAGATGGGACAGGCCTATCCGGAGCTGATCCGCGCCGAGGCGCTGATCACCGAGACCCTGAAGCTGGAGGAGACCCGCTTCCGCAAGACCCTGGAGCGCGGCCTCACCATCCTCGACGAGGAGACCCGCAATCTCACCAAGGGCCAGAATCTCTCGGGCGACACGGCCTTCACGCTCTACGACACCTATGGCTTCCCGCTGGATCTCACGCAGGATGCCCTGAAGCCGCGCGGCATTGGCGTCGATACGGAAGGCTTCAACGCCGCCATGGAACGCCAGCGCGAGAAGGCGCGCGCAGCCTGGTCCGGCTCGGGCGAGGCGGCGACGGAGACCGTCTGGTTTTCCGTGAAGGAGCGCACCGGCGCCACCGAGTTCCTTGGCTACGACACGGAGACCGCCGAGGGCATTGTTCTGGCACTCCTCAAGGACGGCCAGGAAGTGCAGGAGCTGAAGCCGGGGGAGACCGGCCTCGCGGTTCTCAACCAGACGCCGTTCTATGGCGAGTCCGGTGGCCAGGTCGGTGATACCGGCGTGATGCAGGGCGACGGTGCCCGGATCTTCGTGACCAATACCGAGAAGAAGCTCGGAGACCTCTTCGTGCATCACGTCACCGTGGAGCACGGCACCCTGAAGCCCAGCCAGTCGCTCGAGCTGATCGTGGATCACGAGCGCCGCTCGGCCATTCGCGCGAACCATTCCGCGACGCACCTCCTGCATGAGGCGTTGCGTCAGGTACTTGGCGACCACGTGGCCCAGAAGGGCTCTCTGGTGGCCTCCGACCGGCTGCGCTTCGACTTCAGCCATCCGAAGCCTATCGAGGAGGCGGAACTCGTGAAGATCGAGGAGATCGCCAATAAGGTGCTGCTCCAGAACGAGCCGGTTGTCACCAAGCTCATGGCGGTGGACGAAGCCATCGAATCCGGCGCGCGCGCGCTCTTCGGCGAGAAGTACGGCGATGAGGTCCGAGTGGTCTCCATGGGCAAGGGCGACGGCAACAGGGCCTTCTCGGTCGAACTCTGCGGTGGCACGCATGTGAACCGCACTGGCGACATCGGCCTCGTGACCATCGTGTCCGAGAGCGCAGTCGCCGCGGGTGTACGCCGTCTAGAAGCAATGACGGGCGATGCCGCGCGCCATCATCTCTCCGGGGAAAGCCGCAAGTTGCAGGAGGTGGCGAGCCTCCTGAAGACTCCGGTGGACGAGGTCTCGTCGCGCCTCTCGGCTCTTCTGGAAGAGCGCCGCAAGCTGGAGCGCGATCTGGCAGAAGCGCGCCGCAAGCTCGCCATGGGCGGCGGCGGCGCAGGCGGCGAGCCGATCAAGGATGTGGCCGGCACCAAGCTCATGGCGCGTGCCGTCACTGGCGTCGAGATGAAGGACCTCAAGAGCCTCGCGGACGAGGGCAAGAAGCGCCTCGGCTCCGGCGTCGTCGCCATCGTGGGCGTCGCCGAGGACGGCAAGGCTGGCATCGTGGTCGCTGTCACGGATGACCTGACGGCGAAGTACGATGCGGTCTCCCTCGTACGCATCGGCTCCGAGAAGCTCGGTGGCAAGGGCGGCGGCGGGCGCCGTGACATGGCCCAGGCCGGTGGTCCCGACGGAGCTCAGGCTGAGGCAGCTTTGTCTGCCATTGAAGCGGCGCTGGCGGCGGCTTAAGGGCCAAACAGTATCTCATCCCGGACGGCGAGAACCGATCCGGGATCGCTGCGAAAGGGGTCGCTTACTTCGTCACGGTCGTTCCTGCGCAGGCGGGTATCCACATGATTGACGAAACAGAACAGCGCGTCGCTATTCAGAAGCCTCAATCGTGATCCGGATGCTGGCGGGAGGCCATTCTCGCCAATTCCTCTGGCGTCGCGTAGTCTTCCGTTCTCTGACCGGGCAGGAGATGCAGAGTCTCGAATGCGGGAAGTCTGCTCTCGATGCCGTATTGGATTTCCGGCTCTACCCGGCTCGGCTCGTCGAGGCTGCCGATCGAGACGCTGATGCGGTCGTCTTCAAGGTAGGAATAGGTCAGCGGCGTACCGCAATCCCGGCAGAAGCCGCGCTCCACGGCCTCCGAACTCCTGAAGATGCCGGGCCGGCCCTTCGTCCAGACCAGGTCTCGTCTCGGTACTCCGGTCAGCGGGGCGAAGTAATTGCCGAACGCCTTCTGGCACATGCGGCAATGGCAGATGCTCGCATGGGTCGGCTCGGACATCAGCGCGTAGCGCACCGCGCCGCACTGGCAGCCGCCGGTCATAACGGGTTTTGCTTTTGCTTCAAACATTTAGTTGCTTCCTCCCGTTCTGCTTGGATGGCATTCTTCGCCCTCAATCGTGCCTGCCTGCGGCTCCATCTGCTTCCCAGAAACCAGGGTTGGGAAGCATATGGGAAGCGAAGTAGTGCAACTCGGCAAGACGAAACCTGTCTATCTCCGATTCCGGAATCTCTTCCGAGATGTTGCCCCGTTTTTGCTATTAGTGCCAATAGCTCTCCCGGCCTTCTCGCGCAAACTTGGCCTACAGTTCGCCGACGATGCGCTTGGCTGCAGCCAGAGCTGCTGCGGCGGGCGGCGGGCGCAAAAGGCGGGTCAATCCCCGCTAAATTCATGCTGAGACACTGCCCAGTAAAGCAAAGGGGCGGACCGGCACGAACGGGCAGGAGAAGGCCGAGATCTACGCTGACGAGATCGAGGCCATCGCCCGGGAGAAGCGGCGGCGAGGATATCGGGATCTGTGAAAGTCTCCTGGATCGAAGTCATCCACAGAAAAGGCGTTGTATAGAAAATTCAGCGTCGTTCAGCGGCCGCACTTCAAAGGGCTGTGAAATAAGCAAATCTCTCCGTAAGCGTTCAATACTATTGTACGGGAACTTGCTGTCGTCAGTGCATGAGCCTGCATCCCCTTGACGGCTTTCGATAGGAGCGCGCCTATTAGCTGGTGACTTCTTTGCGGGGGAGGGATGGATACTTCGCCACGGTATTCCCGGGCTTATGTCAAGAAAGAAACATTTCCGGCAATCGGTCAGCGGATGAAGCTCGTCCGGATTGCTGTTGCAGGAACTCAGGCGGCGCTCTGCAAAAAGACCGGCATCAAGCCGCAGACTTGGAACCAATACGAACGTGGCCGCTCGCGGATCCCTATTGATACCGCAATCGAGTTCGCCCGGATCTACGACGTGGACCTTCATTGGCTCTACATGGGCGGCCCGCTGGAGGAGAGCCGATTTCCTCAGCAACTCCGGGACGCGATCAGAGAAGCTGCCCGGCGCGAGGCTGAAATTTCGGAATCGGTTAAGGATTTGGATGATGACGCCGCTGATCAAGCGGCGGGATGAGGAGGGAACATGACAAAGAAGACGATCAATTCTGCCGAGATCGAATACGTCGCCACCCTTACAAACGTCTACGGCGGCGAGTATGTCAGTCTCACGGAGCAGGAAGTAGCAGAATACAAACGCGATCCTGACGGGTTCGCCGCAAAGCATTTCGGCCTGACCCGCGACGAATACCAAGAATGGATCGAGTGCGGCGGCGAAGCCAAATGCGGTGCCAAAACCAAAGCGGGCAAGCTGTGCGGCAACACGTTGAAGGGTGGCTCCCAACTCAGCGCCGAAGAGTGGAAGGCGCGGCATAGGTCAGAGTACTGCTCCACCCACGGTGGAGAATGAGCCGGTTCTGATGTGCGAAATTCGCAGAACCCCTTTTATGGAATGCTTTTCATCGCCCAATCAGGCCAAGTGTTGCATCTTCGCGAGCCGCATAGAACCAGGAGATCCATGGTGAAACACCTGTTCACGTTCTCAATGCTGGCTACCCTTGCTCTTGCAACGCCGAGCCAAGCCGGTAACACGTCCTCAAACTCAAGTTCGAACTCTTCAAATGGGGTCCATACCCGGATCGACACTGTCATCACTGACGATGGACGGGGACGAAGCGTCTATGAACGGCGCGTTTATCGCCAGCGTGACCGGGATGATTACCGCTCCAAACGCCGATGGCAGCGCGTGAAGGATGACGGTTGAGTATCCCGCGATTTGCAGAAGCGCATTTATGGAACGGTCGTCCGCCGGATTAGCCCTGCTTCACTACCTCCCTTTGCCAGCCAACAGCGGCCGCGCCGACGTATAAGGTGAAAGCCGCCATGAGTCCCAGCTCAAGGCTTGCCGTGACAGGAGAAGTGCCGGGAGCACGCCAATGCCGCGTGTTGATGAGAACGGAAACTGCCGAGGATTGATTGGAGGTCTCCTGTTGCCACCAAGAGCTTGGTACGTGCTGCGGCGCGAGAACATCACTACGTTGAAGAAGCTGAGAGCTGTCGCCGACCGGCTGGAACAGTTCCGCGACATTGGTCCTGAGACGGCCCGTGCCATCAGGGCCGAGCTGGCCCGCATTGCCTCTGCCAATGATGGAGGCTCCCCGCAGGGGGGCAGCCCGGGAAAAGAAGTAGAATAGGCTGATATTCTGATGCTCGGAATGTTGGCACAAAGCCTCCTGGTTGTACCCTGTACCTGAAGGGGCCAAGCTCAGAGGGGAGACGCATGCCCAGTCCCAAGTGGGAGCGTATCGGGGGACCAATCAGGGGGCTGCGTTTGCCTTTCCAGGCTTGGGAGGCTCTGCGCCAAGAGGGCATCACGAGCTTGGATCGGCTCAGGGCTATGGCGGACCAGATCCACACGCTCCCGGGTATCGGCCCCAAGACGGCACAACTGATCCGAGAAGAACTCGCCCGTGCCACCCCTTCCAAAGAGCCGCCTTCGGGTAAGGAGTAGCACCTGTACCGCGGCATTTGCAGAAGCCCCTCTATGGAACCGGGAGCAATCTTGGAGGCATTTGCCGCTGTCGTAGGATCACTATCCTTCCGGAGGATGCCTACTCTGAGTAGACGACAGGCTCTCCTTTTCAGTCAGCCGTTTTGGCGATTGGCATGCTAGCGTTGCGGCTGCTCACCTCAAGGGGAGGCAACAATGCACTCAACCCATACCGAGCGTTTTGTTGTGTTCCAGGTTCAGAATGAGTGGTTGGTTACATACAAGGATCGCACTCAGATTTTGTACCCCACGCGTGAGGAAGCCGAAACCTCGGCCTTCAATGCCGCAGATGCCCTGGCCTCTCAAGGATACGCCGTTTCCGTGCTAATCATGCCCGATGGACCGGATGCCAATGAACAACACCCGATTCCATCAGGTTGAAGATGAAGGCCACGTTGCGGGCGAGACGATCCAGCTTCGCGATGATGAGGACGGCGCAAATTGGTTAGGATGCTGATTGGTAAGTTGACGACCATTACCCTGCAAGATGTCGTAAACGGCTCACGACCTGATCTCCTGCTCTGCGAATTAGGCTCGGCCGCGGCAGGAATTTATCTGGGTATTCGCAACGCTCTAAAAGCGTATCAACTCCACTGAATTTCCACTCCTCCCGATAACCCCCCATAGCTTTAACTAGATCTGTCGACACATGATCCAGTTTTCCTGTCACAAGCCTGAATACATAACCTATATGCACCTCAAGCTCCTTATATTCGAAAAGCTTGTTATCAATCATGTGCTGGAATTCGCCCAACCTAAAGAAAAACCAATCAAATAAATCCCTGACATAAACCTCATTTTCGCTGAATTGCTGAGAGGACTCAGCGGGCCTGAGGCTTGTCGAAATAATCACGAAGTCACCCTTTGCAAAGAATATATCCCTTCCGGCCACTGCGTTACGAGCTACGTTTAATACATCTTCACCTTGTATAAAGAGCACATCCACCTTTTTATTTGGAATTTTCAGAACCCTTGCTTTGTAATCTAGTAAATTCATTACTTTTTCTACCATAGGATCTTGGTAGAAATCCTTTACTTGGTTTGCGAGAAACTCAGATTTCTTCCAAGTCTGTCCTTCCTCGTAGGATCGCCAAGTATGTCTGAGTTGGAGAAAGATGAGCAGTGCCCCAACCAGAGTGGCAAGAGGGACCAACACTACCCCGAGCCACTGGCGGGAAAATGTCTCCCAACCGATAGCTGGCTCAGCATAGATGATGTGAAAAGGATCTACGACTGTTGATAACGGATCCATAATCACCGCCTCCTTTAGACCTTATCTGCTAACTCGAAAGCGAGCTATCGATGTTTGCTTATCTAACGTCAGGAGCTGAATAGCTGGAACGATCCTGTACAAACTGGCCCCTTAACGGCATTCGTTCGCGCCGCACCTCAATTTCTCTGAAATTCAGCTATTAACAACGAATATTAGGTGTAATGCTCTAAAAGCCTGAATGCTAAAGTTGGATGTCCACGGCGTCACGCAGCTATGCAACGAAGGGAAGCTTTCTGCACTGCTGGTCAGGCCCATCACAGAGGCCACACTCATGCGCCAACTGTCCTTCACCTTCCTCCGCTCCAGACGTCACGCCACGGAGCTGCCCGCCCGCGTTGCCGCACCCGTGCAGCCTGTAACCTTGTGCAAAGTCGATCCGTCCCAGAACATGGCTCGGTTCTACTCCCTCGAGGTGGAGCGGGATCTATTCGGGCGCGTGGTTCTCGTCAGGCGATGGGGGAGGGTTGGAACGGCAGGCAAGACCCGCTTGGACGAGCACAGAGGGGAAGGGGAGGCACATGCAGCTCTTCACGCCGAGCCTCCAGAGATACAGTCCAGCGGATTAGCCTTTATCAACATCCTTTCATGCATGGCTCAGCGAAATCCACGCCCATCCCATTTGAGGGTTCTCGGCCTTCCACCATGGCCATGCATCTGAATAGTCGGAACCCGTCCGCCGCCAACGCTCACGCCAGTTCCAAGCGTTTCAAGCTCTAGCTGTAGCAGCGCTCCGCGGCGCACATAGATGTTGACTGAGCAAACCTGAGCTCCGCAGTAGCTACTACGTGCATTTCCAGAGCAGCTAATGCCTTCGTGGCTAATAACGAGGTCGGCATTGCCGTCGCCCGTGATGTCCCGCTCAATCGCTCCGCTGGGATCAATTCGCCCGTTCTGCCCCTCGCATGCCTGCGCAATCTGTTCCTGGACTAGGTAATCCGCAGCCTTGGAACGAGCTTCGGCTGGAACGGACGATAAGGCGAGAAGTGCGGCGAGGATCAGAGGCCATAGCATGGAGGCTCTCCGCGATTACCTTGAACCAAAATAGATTCAAATGGCCTCAAAGTCATTTCACGATGTCACACATAGCCGACCCGTTGCTTTACGCAAAGGTAGCCTGGACGTAATATGGCCAGTATGGGCATGATATAATTTGAGTATATCCACCTCATCACTTATGTCAGACAGCAAAAATGAACTCTTTACTTCTTATGTGAATCTTCCTTCCTCTTTTTTTCTTCAGCTTCTACCATCATGCGGCGAATTCTCTCTGTATCAGCCTTCATTTTATCTATCGTATTTTTCACCTCGCGCTGTGCCTCCTCCATTCTGCGCTTTCTTGCTTCACGAGCATCTGAATCATCTTCGTCTTCTCCCATTGGAAAATCTCCGGGACTGTCTCATTGCGACTAGCAAGGGTGATTTATGATTAAGCCGATTGATCCGAACATAGAACTCCCAAGTAGTATAAGGGGCAAACACTTCTCGCAAAAGAAGGATTTAGGCTAGTACTGAAGTCATCCGAACCAATGCCGGCGTAGATGCACCCGCTCCGATCCTTTGGCTATCGTGTCCCCGTCAATAGTGACGGCCTAGCGTCCATCGAAGCCCTTAGCGGGGCTTGGGAGATTCACAAAGGTCAACAGACTCAGGGCGAGGCAGAGGGCAAGGAGGAGAGCTGTGCGAATGTCCATGCGAACCATGTAGAGCGCCCCTTCAGACCCTCCTTCACTCAAGCGGGGTATCCAGATGGAAGCCAAGAAAGAAGAAACCCCGTTCGGGGTAGAGCCGAACGGGGTTCTGTTTGGAGGCATGATACGCAACTCAGCCTGTCTTGTGTGTAGCAGAGGGTAGACGGCCAATTGCCTCTACCTGCGCCAATGACGCTTGCGGGCCTCCCAGTGTCGCTGCCGTCTTGCCCGGAGGGGAGCGCCCTCTACCGCACCGGCAAATCAGCCACCGGCCCATCCGTCTTCTCGCCTGTGCCCGCCGAGATCCATTTGCCGGGGAACTTCTGGGACTGCTGCGACAGGATCACATAACCTGTTGCTGCAAGAGGGCGAATTGCGCTCGTCTTGTTGTCCAGAGCGTAATCGCCCTTGTCTGTTCGGGCGATGAGAACCGCGTGCGGTTCTCCCGCTGCCGTTTGCACTGCCGTCACGAGAAGCGTCGAGGCGGGCCAGCCACTTTCTGCCAGCAGCTTGCGCTTGAGCAGAGCAAAATCCTCGCAGTCCCCCTTGCCACTCGCGGGAAGGGTCCATACGTCCTCTCGGCCATACTGCTCCAGATCGGACACTTCCGTAATCGTGCTGTTCACATGCTGATTGACCTGCCGCAGCACGGCCAGGCGCTGCGCCGTCAAGACGACGTGCGAGGATCGCGACACCTTCTCGGATTTTGCCATCGCCTGAGCCGAACATGAATGCTCGAGCGTGGCGAGCAGCAGCGCAGCTATCGCCAATCCGCGCCGTCCCGCGAGGACCATGGGCCGCCTCCTTGATCATCCGTAGAGTTGTTCAGTTGATCAGGGCTCGTGCAAAGTCGCGAGATTCCTCAGCTCGCTCTATCTTGTGTGCCCCGGCGCCTCACCGCTTTTCCCGGCACTGCCGCTGTTCCCAGGAGAAACATCGGGATTATGGCCTGGATTGTCCGGGTCTCCCCGGCTCGTATCAATGCCGCTGGCGACAACCGCGGACGCGCCACCGTAATCGCGCACATCGGAGGATTCCCAGCCGTTGCCAAGCCCGGCATTGTCCTGTTCCGTGGTAGCAGATCCGCTACTGAGGGCCGGCGAATTGCCGCCGGCTGCTGCGTTGCCGCTGCCGAATGGTGCACCTTGAAGAGGGCCAGCCGCCCCGGAACTCAACTGGCCGCCCGCGCGGCCAATAGAGCCGGTTGTCAAGGTATCGCCATCGGGTTGAGCGCTAAGATTGCGGTTCAGCGCACCCGCTGTGATCCGGCAACGGCAGATTTCGGAGCCATTGACGATCCGGAGCCGGCAGCTGTGATACAGGGACGGGTTCTCGACCGCGGGACGACACTGCGCGCCGGGGGCGGCAGTCTGCGCGTGAGAGGGCGTGGAGGCGAACAGGGCAGTGAAGCCGAGCGAAACGAGAGAAAGCGAACGAAGCATGAGTCTCTCCAAGATCCAAGTTCCGACATAGGGCCGATGGAGCAGCCCCTGAGTGCCTTCTATTACCCCTCAGATGAATTTAAGTTCCTATTGCAAGCCTACTTTCTTGGCGAAAGTTCTTTCTCCCTATGGCCAAGCATATTTTCTGTGGTCACGGTGAAACAATGCTCATGTTCACGTATTGGAGCAAAAATCGGCTCGCATTTCTCTCGGTGATTCTCGGGGGCGGGTTGCCAGTAAGGCGCTCTTTCCTGCGGCTTCTCGGCTGACACGAGGTGACACAGGCGGGTCTTTGATTTTTACTGCCTACAAGCCTCTGGGAGGCCGAAGAGTTTTCTCAAGTCGCAAGGCCGTCAGAGGAGCAAGATCTGCTTTGGAAGATTTGGTACGGCACGCATTGGTGGACATCCTCTGAGATCAGCTCCCTAGCCAGATCCTTCATGACGAGGGAGCTTTTTTGCAGGGCAGTGTCCTGCCCTCAGCGTTGCAGCGCACCACCTCGCGACTATGGCAACTGCGAACACAGGACCACAGCCGCGCTGGCGGCGGTGATCGCAGTCGCGACGAGTCCGACATCTAGCGGCGTCCATGGCACCGCAGCAAGATCCAGAAAACGCTTCAGCAAGACCGAGCCCGGCAGATCGAATAAGCCCATGCTAACGCCGCTCGGGTTGAAAGGTTGCAGCGCACCATAGCGAAAGGTTGCGCCGCACCATCCAACCTGAACACCAAGTGCGCCTGTAGCCGCCTCCTGTGTGGCCGCTCAGCTGCCCCAGCCGCATAGCCCCTTGCCTGCCAAGCCCTGCAATCAAGCTCGTACAGCCGCCTTGAAATCCCGTTTGCTCCGAAGCCATGGCCTACGGCCTCGCGGCCAGCTCCGGCGGCGGCGTCTCGACGATGGTCTTCAGGTCGCGGTAAGCGGTCTCGCCGAGATGCCCGCATCGGGCCAGTTTCTCGATATGCGACCGCGTGAGATTCATGGCGTCGCTCCAAGCCCTGCGGTACGCGGCTTGGCGACGACGCTTCGTGTCGCCGGGGCGCGTTTCATTGCGGTATTGGGAAGGGCTTGCGGGATGATGAGGTTCGGGTCGCGACGGGTCATCATTTCCTCCATGAGGTGAAAGGGACACCTGTCAAGTTGCTCATCTTGGCGATCATGTGTATAATAGACCTGAAGACATTGGAATACAACGTGACTTCGAGCGGAAGGTCTGAATGCTCACCACCGGAAACCAGCTGAGAGCGGCCCGTGGCTTGGTCGCCATGGCCCAAGAGGCGCTGGCGGCGGCTGCGGGCGTCCACGTCAACACGATCCGCAAGATGGAGGCGCATGCCGCCGGGGTGATCACCAGCCCGGCCCACATCGTGCTGAAAGTCCAGCTCGCCCTGGAGGCTGCCGGTGTTGAGTTCCTGAACCACGGGCGACCGGGCGTCCGTCTCCAGGGCGGTCAGTCCCGCCACGAGGGAGGAGAGAGCCATGACCAAGCGTGAGCTGCCCAAGCACGCCGCCATGTGCGCCCTGGAGACCGGCATCGAGGTCGCCGAGGACGGTGAGTTCGTCCAGGCCGCTCGGCTTTGCCCCTATGGACGAACAACCGAAGCGCGCCGATATTGTGTGAACGAAACATGAACAGAAGGAGCGGGCTCATGACCGCTGGACGACCGACCAAGTACCATTCCGACTACGCCGAGATGGCGTACAAGGCGTGCCTCCTCTGGGGCGCGACCGATGAAGAGCTGGCGAAATACTTCGAGGTGGATGAGGCCACGCTTTACCGCTGGAAGCTGGTTCATCCCGAATTTTGCTAGGCCCTAAAAAGGGGCAAGGCTTTTGCCGACGCCACTGTGGCCGAGCGCCTCTACACCAAGGCGTGCGGCTACACCATGCAGACCGAGAAGCTGTTCTGCCACGAGGGCGAGGTCATCCGCGCAGAGACGCTGACCTATTACCCGCCCGATACCACGGCCTGCATCTTCTGGCTGAAAAACCGCCAGCCCGGCAAGTGGCGTGACAAGCGGGTCGAGGAGCACGAGCTGCCCGAGGGTTCGAGCTTCGTGGTGAACATGCGCTCGTCGAGGACAGCCGACGATGGGCCCGAGCCAGAACATCGGCTGCCGACCTATCCGACCGCACCCCTGTCCTGATGGGTCACAAGAGCATGAGCGAGAAGCGGCCCGTGGGACGACCGAAAGTGCTGACGAAGGAGCTCAAGGACGAAATCTGCGCCCGTGTCATTGACGGCGAGACGATCCGGCAAATTGCGGCAGAGGCGCATATGCCGGATGCCCGAACGATCTACCGGGCGCTGGCGGCCGAGGACGAAGAAGAGTTTCGCCAGCAATACGCACGCGCGAAGGAGTTCCAGCTCTACCGCATGGAAGACGAGCTGCTGGAGATTGCCGATGCCGCTGATGGCGAGAGCGTTCAGGCCGACCGGCTGCGCATCGACACCCGAAAGTGGATCATGTCGAAACGCGCTCCGAAGAAGTATGGCGAACGTGTCACGCAGGAACACGAGATCGACAGCAAGGCCGTGATGGGCGTGGTGCACATCCGCTCGTCGAGGAAGGGGCAGGAGCCGACGGCGGACGACTGCCAGGAGATGCCACGGCCTGCCTTTACTGAACGGGTGCGCTAAGGCAGATGGACGCGAGGACGCTTCCCTCCGGGCAGACGACATTCAGACGCCAGCCGCGCCAGTCCCCATTGACCAGATCGGCCTCCGCCCGGATCTCCTGGATGGCTCGATGCGCGAGGCTCTGTGCCATCTCCAGGCTGGAGACCTCCACTCCCGTGTCGTCAGGGATGACGTCGTTGCCGTTCACCAGATTAAAGTAGCAGTGCATCGGTGCCCTCCGACGGTAAGGCAGCAGAGCGCCGCTCGTTAAGGCGAGGATACAATACGGTTTCGAGATAAACCGCTCCTGAACGGACCATGCCGCTCTGGAAAACTCGCCAATGCGCAGTGTGTCACGGGTGCCCTTTCATGATGCGCTCTTGCATGCATCTGGGAGCGGGGCAGGCTTTAGCCGAGGAAGCTGTATCCTGCGTGTCGTTGCGCCTGAATTGGATCGTAGCCGAGGCCCTGGCGCAACTTCTTGCGCAACTTGCTCACGTGCCCCTCGACCACACTCGCCTCCAATCCGGCAAGATCTGGTTCGTCCTATCGGGACATTCCGACGTAGGAATACGATAGGCGACGAGCGGCTGAACCTGTCTACACAAACTTCACCTGTTGCCGAGGCAATCACGAAGATAAGAAATGCCACCCCAGGCTCCCTCAGCCGATCATCGCACCAACGGGCTCCTGGCGGCCCTGGAGCCGGAGGAGTTTGCGGGTCTGGAGCCTCATCTCGAACTCGTCGAGCTGACACTGGGGCTGGTGCTCTATGACACGAGCGACACGACCGTGTCCTACGCGTACTTCCCGCATGACACGGTCGTGTCGCTCGTGAATGTTCTGGAGGATGGCAGGACCGTCGAGGTGGCGGTGTTCGGGCGCGAGGGCGTGCTGGGCCTGCTGAGTGCGCAGGTCACGCGGGAGGCTTTCGGGCGCTACAGCGTGCAGATGCCCGGCACCGCCTCGCGCATCGCGGTGGAGCGCCTTGATGAGGTGCGGAACGCGCACCCCAAGCTTCGGCAGTTGATTGCCCGCTATAGCGAGGCCCTGCTGGCGCAGACGTTCCAGATGCTCACCTGCAATGCCGTCCATCCGGTGGAGGCGCGCTGCTGCCGCTGGATCCTGAGACTCCAGGATCGGGTGGGGAGGGACACCTTGCTGCTCACGCACGAGGTCCTGGCCGAGATGCTGGGCGTGCAACGCTCCACCGTCAGTGTGGTGACCCGCACGCTCCAAGGTGCCGGGCTGATCCAGCAGAGCCGAGGGAGCATCACGGTGATCGACCGGGCGGGTCTCGAGGAGGCGGCCTGCGAATGCTACGGCCGGATCCGGCAGCTCTACCAGCGCCTGCTGCCCGGTACCTACCCGGCAGCTCCCTCGCGTGGGAAACCACCAAACTGCACCGTTGTGTAAGGAGACCTCACTTCTAAGAGGACATTGCCGTGGCCCGCTACTACTTTGACATTCATGACGGGGCGCAGGTTGTGCGTGATGACGAGGGCTCCGAGTTCGACAGTCTGGAAGCCGCGGTACAAGGGGCGGCCCGCTCGGCGGCCGAGATTGGAATAATTGCTGACGAGCAGAAGCGAGCCCGCTTTCGCAAGCCAGCAGCCTACTCGCACGGGGTATTCTTCATCGCCTTATGCCCGTCTTGCCCACGCTCGTTGGGGCAATAACCTGATGGCAGCGGCATAGCTCCATCTTGCATGCGGGAGGGCAACAGTGGCTTGCAGTCTCACGAGTGAACGAACCCATTTGGCTCGGGCCCTACAACCCTCTATCGCCGCTCTGTCATTATTCGTCTTTACAATCGTGCAGGTCGAGAGGGTAGCAGCGCTCGAAGTGGGCGTGAGCGGAGGTGCTGCTGGACTGGGCGCAGGAGTGAGCGCTGGCGTTGGATCTGGCGGGATCAGCGCCGGAGCGGGCCTCAGCAGCGGAGGCAACGGGGCCTCCATCGGCGGCGGCCTTGGCCCGAGTGGCATTGGCGGTGGGGCTGGAGCTAATGCGGGCGCGGTGGGAGCCTCGGCTAATGCAGGTATCGGATCCAACGGACTCAGTGCGGGAGGAAGCATTCGCAGCGGAGACAGCGGGGCTTCTGTAGGTGGCAGCGTTGGCCCGAGTGGCATTGGCGCCGGAGGCAGCCTGAGCGGCGCAGGTGGCGGAGGTGGGTCGCTGGGTTTCAGTGGCGGGGCGGGAGCTGGCTTGGGAGGCAACGGAAGCGGAACTTCTGGAGTAGGCTCCGTCGGTGCAGGAACATCAGCCTCGATGAACGGAGGCAATCCCGATCAACGTGCACCCGACGCGGCACGCACCTCAGGATTTCTCGCCAGCATTGCTCCCACCGCCCTTGCAATGTCATCCTTAGCAGGGCCCGCCGTTCCAAAGGTGCTGTTGCCGATTGAGAAAGGGGGCGGCGATAGCGGATGGTTCCGGAGCATCTACCTGCTCCAACCTCTGCGAGCCAAACTCGGTACGCCGCTAAGCGTTGTTCAGTCCTGCCGGAACGCACTTATCTCCGGCGCCTTGCGCTATGGGGCCACGCAAGTCGACGTTGTCAGTGCCGGACGTACTGCCCGTCTAAAGGGCGGTGGCTTTTCAGCTCCCGTTGAAGCACGGATCTTGTTCCAGCGAGGCAATCATGTGCAGCTTCGGCAGGCACGGATCACGTGCCGTTTGGATCAAGCAGGCCGAATAGTCGCGATATTTTAGGACTTAAGCTGCGACAGCGGCGCGGTTGATGAAGTGGTTACTGTCCGGAGTCCTGTTGCATACCCCCGTTTTCTGAGCTTTCTGTGACAGAAAGTCTTGGGAACGCGAGCGGACCTGAACTGCTGGGCCGCGGACAAAAAAGAATTACTTCGAAAAGGTTAGGCGGGCAGCAGTATTCAAAGCCCAAAGTTGCCAGAATTGCCCGGCATTTTCTGAGCCTGCCATATGGCTTCAGTCGTTTCTTCGTGGTGGGATTTGCAAGTCACTTCAGTACTCCGCAAGCATTACACCTACCAACAACCTTTCGGAGGGCCCCCATGGTGCCGCAGAGAAGTTGGCTTTCAAGCACCTCCTCCAGCAAGCACGTACCCAAGGAGCGACGCGGATGGTGGAGCCTTGTACCCACTGTAGTTGCTTTAGGTGTGTTTGCGTATTCTTCGCACGGTCTCGCAGGTGACGAGATTGGCCCAGCCACTCCCCACCTGCCTCAAATTCGAGAGGACCAGGCGCTAGACCGTGCACGACCAACACCTCATTCGGCAAAACAGGACTCTGCAATATCTCCACATCCAAATGCATCGCAGAGCTATTGGACCTCACTCATCCATCAGCTTTCGTCGGGCCCTGAAAGAACCGAGCTCGCTGCCGATGTTGGAGAATTGCTGCGGCAGGGGGATTTGACCGGAGCGCAGCGGAGGCTTGAGGCTGCTATAGCTGCAGGGGCATTCGCCATACTCATCATTGATGGTATTCAGGATCCGGAAGTGCAGGGAGCGCTGCAAGCTCTGGCACGTGAGCGGAAAGACACACCCTTTGCTCAGGGCGTCTCAGTCGGCGACGCGGGAGAAAAAGAGGGCAAGGCAGGGGAACCGGGCGATGCTGCGGAAAGAGAGAGGGTGCGTGCCGAAGCAGCGCTGCAAGAGCTGCACGTTATGCAAGGGCAACTCGCAGCTTCAAGGGAAAAGGAGGCTAGAGTAGTAGAGCTTGAGCATGCACTGGAGCAGGAAAAAGGACGGGCTGATTCAGCCATCCAAGACTTGAGCCTCGTACGAGGGCAGCTCGCGGCAATGACGCAGAACGCCACAAGAGCCGCTGAAGCGAGAGACAAGCATGCCAGAGAGGTGGAAAAGGGTAACGCTGCACTGTCAGAACTGACTGTGAAATTGACGGAGGCGCAAGAGCAACTTGCACATCTCAAAGGGAGCGCCGCAGAGGCAGCCGAGTTGCGAGCAGCTCTTGAGCGGGAAAGAGCTGCAGCAGGATTTGCTGCCCGCGAAATCGAGTCTCTGAAAAGTCAAGTCGTTAAGCTCCTGACAGTCGGCGTCAGTCCCACCGAAGTGGTAAGCTCATCCGCCCAGGAGAAAGAGCGAGCAGATGCCGCATCCCAGCAGTTGAAGGCTGTGGAGGAGCAACTCTCTGCTCTCCGGGAGAGCGAGGCCAAGATGCAGGGCGAGTTAAAACAAGAGAGCGCGCGCAACGCTTCGGTCACTCGCCAGTTGCTGGCTTCCCAGAGAGAAATTTTAGCTCTGAAAGCCCAAGCAGCGCTTGCTGCTACAATTCAGGGAGCGCTCCGCCAAGAGAAAGAGAATACCGCTGCGGCACGCCGCGACGTACAAGCTCTGAAGAGACAAATCGCGAATTTAGAAGCCCACACGGAATTCGTGCCCGCCGCACTGCTTTTCCAAAGCACTCCGGTCCTGCTCAAGCCTTCAAGCCATACATTCGAGGGTGGCGCTAGGCCAAGCAGCGGAGCCGGTACGGAGGATGATGTTTCCGACCGCAAGGCTCGGCAGGGATCTCTCCCTCCCCAAGTCGAGACGGAGCGCAAATTGTCCGATGAAGCAACGACGCAGAGCCGCCGCCGCAATCTCCCAATAAAATTCGAAGACGAGAAATCGGCTAGGCCACCTTCCGGAAGCCCTAAGCCAAGTGAAGCGGCAGACAGAAACACTGTCGTCAAGCTCAAGCGTTCTCCTCGCTTACCAGCTCGGGAGAATTCCGCCACTGAGGCTCTCGCTCCGGATGTGCCCGCAGTCCTACTGCCCGTCGATGGGCTTTGGGCGTTGTACTAGATGAGAATCCAGTGGAGACGTCCTGTCCACCTAACGCTCAGAAGGACGTAAGGGATCTCACTGGCAAGAGGCGCTTTTGGCCATGCGGGGAAAACGCCGAGCAGGGGGTGGCTGATGAAGTAGCGCTAGCCAAGAGATTTCGATTCAGAAATCAAAAGTAAGAAAGCGAAGGTGAAGCTACGGCTGCTGGGGAATGAGACGAATGATGGCGGTCTGGCGCGCGCTGGTTGCCCCAATCCCACGCGCCTTGGGTGAGGACAGGAGGTCCTCATGGAAACCTTCGCGATAATGGTGACGCTGCTTGGCACCCATCTCGCGCGGGCGGACCTGTCCCAGGTGCCAACCCGCGACTGGGTCATCCTCGGGATATTTCTGGTGTTCCTATTCTGGCTATTGCGCGAGCGCCGGAGCGTAGGAGATGGCTCCGGTCATCAGCAGGCGGGCGAGAAGGTCGCGTTTCGTCTTGGCAAGGCGCTGCGGAAGGTTATCTGGCCCTCGTAGGGCTTCGCGCGTGCCGCCCGCCCGCATCAGCTCGGCTAGGCGCTGTGCCTTGCGCTTGGTGATCCGGTCGGAGAGCATCTTCGCACCCGCGCCGAGAACGGGAACCGCAGCCGCCGAGGGATAGCCCGACAGGAGACCGCTGACGGCTGCGGCGGTCGAGGCCGCCGTGCCGAGCGCGCCCGACTGCGGCGCGAGCGCCCGGCCGGTGTACGCGACGAGGTTGCGCCCGAGCGTGCCCTGCGCCACGTCGTTGGCGGAGGCCAGCTCGTCCGGGGTCAGGTTCGGCATCCGCTCCGGCAGCTTGCCGATCATCGTGCGCGTCGCCCGCTCCGGCCCCTGGCGGTTCGCCGCCTCTTCGATGATGTCCTCGACCCGCTCCGACTTCTCGGCCCTGGCCCACAGCGAGCGGGCCTTGTCGAGGGCCGCTGCCGCCGCCTTGTTGTCGCCCGAGATCAGGTCGTCCTCGCCCGCGCCTTCGATGAAGCGGTCGATCCGGCCGCGCACCTTCAAGAGCAGCCGGTTGGTGATGTCCTTCTTGCCCGTGGGGTCGTACCACTCGCGCGTGAGCTGGCGGATGTTCTTCAGCTCGGTCAGGGTCGGCGTGGCGTTGTCGAGCCGCTTGAGGATCTTGGCGACCTTCGGCGAGATGTCGGGGTCGTAGGCGGTGCCGAGGTCGTCGACCACCTCAGCCTTTAGACGGTCCATGCCCTTCCGGGTGAACATCACGCCTGCCTCGTCGGCCTCCTTGAAGGCGGCAGCCGACGCTCGGCGCAGCTCGTCCTGGCTTGGCACCTTCGGCACCTGGCCGGTGAGCCTCTTTGCGCCTTGGCCGAGCGCGTCTGCCAGCTTGGATGCACCGGAGGCCACGGCCTGACCGCCCGCACCGGAGACAGCCCCGGTGAGAAGGTCGGTCCCGTCTACCTCGCGCTCATGGCCGAGTTCGGTCAGAGCCGACACGGCGGCACCCTCCACGCCGCCCGCCGCCAGACGGGCGGCAAGCCGCTTGTTGCGCACCATCTGCGTCGGCGAGGTGCCGGGAAGCGCACCAAGGGTCTTGGCACCGCCGAGCATCTCGGCCGCCGTTCCGGCGAGACCCGAACGGGAGCGCGCGTCCTCGGTGTTCCGGCGGCGCTCTTCGCGCGTCGGGCCGATGCCGGTTGCCTCCGACAGATAGCCGCCCAGCGTGTCGGCGAGACCGAAGGTCAGACCGTCTGCGGCCACGAGAGGCCACTGCCAGGCAGGCATGCGCCCGAACTCGTCCTTGACGACCGCAGCCTGCGCGCGAGCGGGATCGCCCGACATCACTTCGGCGGTATAGGCCGCGATGGCAGGATCGGGGCTGCCCTCCGCCTGTTTTCTGGCAAGTTCCCACGGCTTCAGGTCGGGCTGAGCCTCCGGCGCCTGGGGCTGGCTCCAGTCGCGTTGCCAGGGCTTGAGGCCAGCCTCCTCCTGCTGTCGCCGGGCAATCTCCCATGGCTTCAAACCCGCCTCGGCGGCGCGCTTGCGCGCCCTGGCAAGGGCCATCAACCGCTCTCTTTCCTGGTCGGGGGCCACGGCAGCCTCCGGCTGCCGGAATCGCTCCCATGGCTTGCCTTCGGCCTGCGCCTCGGCAGCCTGCCTGCGGGCACGCGCTCGCGCGAGGATCAACGCCTTTTCCTGTTCAATCGTCAGATCCATGATCCGCTCCGTTCTGTGTTTGTTCCAATATCGGCCCGATCATCGCTCCCGTCTACTCGGCGAGCCGACCTGGCACCTCGGGCTGTCTGATTAATCGTGCCGCGTGGCGAGCCCGTGGGCCGGGATTTCATGTCCGGGGCTACCAACCTCCCATCGAACGCTGAATGCCCGCCAACGGACTCGGCGCGGGCCATCTGCAAGCCCTCTGGCCGTCTGAAGATCCGGCCGCTTCTTATCTTCTTATCAGGGTAGAGGGGTGTGGGCATCGAGATAAGGTCGGAGACGGTTGCCGGGACATTCGCCTCCTGTACCCGGCTTGTGCTCCGATCACTTCGAGGGGCGATCACAACGATCACAAGATCACAACGGGAAGGATCACTCATTGCTGCCGTTCCTCGCTTCGCTGTAGGACTTTGTGATCTTGTGATCGTTGTGATCGAGATCACAACGCTCGGGATGAATGTACCGCCCCCGTGAGACTTTCCTCACCTCTCCCGCCTTGGTCATGCTCACGAGCAATTGGCGAACGTTCTGGTTCGACATGCCAGTAGCGTCGGAGATGTCCGCCGGGGTCATGGTGTCGTCCGCTTCCATGAGGGCAGACAGGATCAGGCTCCGCTCGTCGGTGCGGCGCACCTCTTGTGCTTGGCCGATCACGAACCAGCGGCAATCACCCTTGTTGAACTCCACGGCACTCTCGATTTCCTCGATGTCGCGTCCGCGCCCGTAGATCGTCGCGCCACTGCTATTCCGGTCGAGAACGATAGTCGTGTCCGCCGCGCCGGAGAGCCCGAGCGTGCCGCTCACCTTTTCGAACGGGTCCACATTGCTGCCGCCCTTCCTCGTGTGGTGGACGACGACGATAGCAACCTGAAACTCAGACGCGAGAGCCTGCAAGCCCTTGATCGCGTGATAATCGGCCTCGTACTGGTTATCGTGTGCCCCACTTCTCGGCCTGAACATCATCAGCACATCCACGATGATGAGGCGCGGATTCTTCGCATTCGTGATCCACGCGCGGATTTCGTCGAGGCCGCCCTCGTTGGCGCGGGGCCACTCGGTTGCGTACTCGAAATCCGGCGGCCAGTCGTTGAGCGGCCCGAGCACCTTGTCGATGCGCTTTTGAAGGCGGCGCTCGTTGTCCTCCAGGGCGAGATAAAGCACATCGCCTTGTTCGCACTCGATGCCGCCCAGGCATGCCTCGCCCATGGCCACGGCGAGGCCCATCTCCAGTACGAGCCAACTTTTCCGAGCTTGGGCCGTCCAGCGAGAAGGGTGCAGCCTTCCGCGATATAGCCGGGCACCACGTACCGGATCGGCTCGAACTGCCTGCGCCGCAGCTCACGGGCTGAACGGATCATCGGCTTCGTGCCGCCCTGCGCGCCGCCATGCGCGTGTTGCCGCCGCTGGGCACGCAGCTCTTCGAGATCGATGTAATCGCGATGAATGTCCATCAGGATGCTTTCTTGTAACAACGCGAGGAGGTCACGAGGATGCGCGGCCTTGGACGAGTCAGGATCTGATCCAGCTCTTCGCCATGCGCTTCGTCCTCGGCGAGGAGAGAGCCTGCGCATTCGAGGCGAATAGCCGCGACTTCGGGGCGGATAATGCAGATGCCTTCCTGGCGAGCCCTGAGCCAGCCGAGCACGGTGCGGTGCACGCGCAGCTCGCCGTGCTCAGAGAGCCGAGGAGCGTGAATCTTCGCCTCGCCGAGCGCGAACGCTCGGCGCAACCACGTGGCCGTCCTCCCGGTAGCGGGATTCCAGGCGATCAGGTCAATAGGCTCGCCCCAGAGATCAGTGACGAGGAAGACGAAAACTGGCTCTCCCTCGACAATCGGGTGATCGTCGGCGAAATCGAAAATGTCGCCGTTGAAATGAACGTGGCTGACCCGAACGAGGGTCGGCCCCGCAAGTGCATCGGGCGGAACTCCTAGCCGCTCTAACTTTTCGACGTGAAAGGGAATCGGGATGGTGCAGCCACTGAAGGCAGCCTCGATGCCGTAAGGATCGCGGGCGTTCATGACGCCCTCCTGCCAGTGAAGAGATCGAAGAAATCGCGCCAAGCATGTCCGGCGACGATGCCATCCGTGATGTCGCGACTTTGTCTCAGCGCGCTCGCGCGCGGCGAGATAGTGCTTCCAGGCGGCTTCGACGCGCTCCGCGTTGGGCTCGGACTTCCCATGATCGTCCGATGAGAAGGAGCGGGGGTGTTCAGTCATGCCGCCCTCCCGAAAAGATGCAACTCGGCGACCAGTGTGGCCTGCGCTTGGCTCACGCGTGCCCTGCGCATGATGGTACGAATGGCATGAGCTTCTGTGGGGGAGTGGGTGAGAGTTGAACGGGATTTGTCGTTATGCGCGGCCTTGCACCGCTCGGTGGAGGTGGTAAGAGTTGTCATGCAAAAGACTTCCTGGCCCTGTCCACGAGTTCGCAGCTCGGACGGGGCCTTTCCGTTGAGGAATCACGCGGCGACGGGGCGGCTCTGACGCGCCTCGATCCATACGATCAGATCGCCGACGCGCCAGCCAAGGCGGCGCTCCGAAAGGCGGATCGGGGGCGGGACGGCACCACTGCGGTAGAGACGCCTGAAATGCGGAAGCGATAAATTCAAAAACGCCGCCGCTTCGGCGGCGCTCAGGACACGGTGACGGTTGAGATCCGCCGGAAGGTGATCGAGCGTGTTGGTCATGGACTGAGCCCTTGGCCGCAGCCGGGCACCATGCCCGGCCTTCTGGCGTGAGCCTGGAGGATCTGAAGTCATCCAGGATCATGAGGGCGCGAGCCTAATTCTGAGAGATCAGGCGTTCATGTCGGGGATGCTCATCTTTTTTTGGGCGCTATCCCCTATGTGGAGGATTTTTCTGGTGATCCTTGAGGCAGACGATTTCAGAAGCCTTTTTGCTTCTTTTCTGTCTCTTCCAGTAATCTTCGATGGCAGACGCGCTCAGTGGCTCTTTCGTCTTTGGACTGACGGCACCGAATTCATTGAGAACCGCCAGTGTGAAACGGATGCTCGGACCGCCTGGGCCTTTCGTGCCTCGACTTGTTTTCTTCCTCAGACGAAAGAATTTTCGCATCAAGACAGGGATGCCTCGGTTCACCAGCCAGCGTGTCGCCCTATCGCCAGGAAGTTCCTGCCAGCCTTCAAATCTCAGGTGTCCGGTTTCATGTTCCTCAGGACTACCTTCTTCCGGCTCTGGCTTTTCGTTTATCTTTAACAGGATTTCGGTCCAGCGGATCACGGCATCGATGTCGCGCTCAAGCCGGTGGAGGGCTGCTGCGGGGGAATGCGGCTCGTCCCGATACGGACCCGAGCGTTTGCTTTCGGCGGCCTTGGCCGCGTCAAGCTCTTCCAAGAGAGCCGTCCGTGTCATTTCCTCCAGCTGTTCGTTCCTAAGACGGCGCTTGATCTCGGCCTGGCGTCGCTTCAGGGGCTCGATCTCCTGCGCTGCCAACCTGCTGTCCTGGCGAGCCGCGTGCTTGATAAGCTCAACGCCTGCCGTCTCGTCTTTCAGGAACGCGGACAGATGATCCCTGAACTGTTTTGCTGATGCGTTCAGGGTGTTGATGCTGTTTTTCTTCTGAGGCTTCGTCGATAGATGGTCTAAGTCACGGTGCATCTCGTACCGTTCGCGAACGTCTTCGAGGGCGCGGGCGAAAGCCATCTTGTCCAAGTCGGTCGGCACCAGATCGTCCTTGCTTGACCCTCGGCACAACTCGGCGATGATCTTATCGACAGCTTCAAGGCTCACCGTGCTCATCGTGCGGCTCCAGCCTTGTCCGCCGGGGCATCGGAAACGATGGCGAGGACGTGGTCCGCCCAGACATCCAGGGCTTCGCGCTTCTCCTTGGCATACACGGCGCGGTTATAAACCCCAGCAATGCCTGCCTTGTGGCCCGACGCATGATTGAGGATTGCCTCAATGACATGCGGAAGAGTGCCCATGTCGGCCATGCGCGTGGCTGCCGTGCGCCTGAGGTCATGGAGACGCCACTCCGCAATCGGAGTGGCTGCCTCCTTCAGGCGTTTCTCAAGAGCGGCCTTCGCACTGCTCCAGCCGGAGAACGGGCGCTCCTCGTAGCCGAACAGGACCGTGCGGTTGCTGGCCGCCATGGCCGCCGTGATGATCGCCAGCGCCGGAGCCGACAGCGGGACCTCGTGGGGGCGGCCATTCTTCGTCCGGTGGGGTGGCAGGCTCCAGAGCGCCCTGTTCAGATCGATCTCGCTGCGGCGCAGGCCGCCGACCTCGTCGCGGCGCTGACCAGTCAGCATGAGCAGGCGCACGATAGCCCCGAAATTGTCGTCAGGGCAGGCCCGCCAGATCGCCGCCAGCTCGTCATCGGAAAGAACGCGCTCGCGGGATTTCTCCTCCGCCGCCTGGTTTGTCGCGGTGACGGGATTCGCCTCGGTGAGCCCCTCGCGCATGGCCCAGCCGAAGAAGGTGGACAGGGACTGGCGGGCGCGGTTCGCCGTCACAGGCCCATGATCGCGCGCAATCTCGGTGAGACGGACGGCGACCATGGCCCGTTTGACGTGGCTGATCGGGATTTCGTGGAGCGGAGCCCAAAGTTGTGTCAGGTAACGCCGGGTCGCTGAGAAGCTGCGCTCGCGCTGTCTTTGGGCGGCCACTTCGAGATAGCGTTGAACGACCATGCCCGTCGTGAGCGACGCGCGGGCTCGCGCCTCGGCCTTCTCGATTTGCGGATCGCTGCCGAGTTGCGCTCGGGATAATACATCCTTCGCAACCTTCCGCGCCCGATCAGGATCGAGGGCCTCGACGGTTCCGAGGGTGATCCTGCGCTGCTTGGTGCCGACGCGATATTGGACGATCCAGGTCCGCTTGCCTCCGGCTCTGATGCGGACGCCAAAGCCGCGCAGGGCGTCATCGAAGACGATGGCTTCGGCCTTTCCGGCGGGCAGTTCCAGCTTCGCGACGTTCGGCTTGGTGAGGCGCATCGCACCCTCCGTGGGAAGCAGATGGGAAGCAATCTCCTGCTTCCCAGCGATCTTTTCCGATCACATTGGACAGATGCTGATCTTGGAATTCGTTGAAAATAAGGACTTTCTGCTGCTTCCCGATCACCCGTGATCACTCGCAGCACATGCGGCAATGGCAGATGCTCGCATGGGTCGGCTCGGACATCAGGGCATAGCGCACCGCGCCGCACTGGCAGCCGCCGGTCATGACCGGATGTGGCGATTGATCTGGCATGGCGAGTTCAGCGGACGTGTTCTTATCAACCTGATGAACGAGAGAGAGCAGCGCGAAGCTCTTCTATAGTCACATGTGTTTTCTCGGCCAGCGCCCTCAAGGTCGCCTCTTCATCCCATGGCCGCTGACCAAGGCGCGCTTCCTCGAACAGACGCCGGTATTCCCTTACGGCATATTCCAGTGGGCCTTCGTTCGGAGGTGCGTCGCTCATTCCGGAGAACCTTTTGGGTTGGAGGAGTGCTTGAGTATCTGGAACGCTCCTCCATCCGGGCAAGGATGCTCTGGATCTACTGATCGACAGGACCTCCACAGAAGGGGAACATGCCGGGCGCAACGGCCTGCTTACCAGGTTTGAGAACAGCAACGGTCCGCGTCGTGGTCTGCGCGGTCTTCGGAACGCCGCCCGGCCAGACCGTCTCGTGCCACGTAGCTGTCCAGTCATGGAGGCCGCCTGTGGAGGAGGGTGCGAATTTCAGCGCCAGAAAGCCGGTGCTTTCATCATGGCAGTGCGGTGATTTCTTGTATTCTTTCTCCGAAAAACAGGCGCGCACGGTCTTCGTGCAACTGAAGGGCACGGCCGCGAACAGTCGCTGCTTTTCGGTCACTTCAGATGCTTTGGAATCGAGCACCACGAAGTCTGCCGTTTTGAAGGCGGCACCACCGCCCGAGTAGGATTCTGACGTGTTGGATAAGACCGCAACCGCCCAGAGATCAGGAGCAACCGGATAAAGCGCTGGGTGGATGTCGAGCAACCTGGGATCACCCGCTCCCTCCGCCTTGGGAGGCGCGGGAAATTTCGCAAGATTCCAGACGTTCAGAGCCTCCCACTGTCCAGGAGCCCTCATGACGAGACGGGAAATCGTCTTGTTCACCATCACGGCGTAGTATTCGGCGCCCGTTGCGGTCTTGCGCTCGTAGAGCTTCGGCTCCTCCACCTTGTTGCACTCGAGACCGGGGAGATTGCACAGGCCCATGATCCAATTGGGATCGAGCTTGTCGAGGTTCTTGATCTCTCTCAGGCGAATGGCCTGGATGGGCTCCTGTGCCTGAGCGATACCGCATGCTGCCATGATGAGAGCGGAGAGAGCCGCAGCTCTCAAGACAGGGCAACTTGCGTGCTTCAGTGTGATGGTGCTCTCGTTGATCATGCTCATTTCTCTGTTATAATATCTTATTACTAAAGTTTTGACATATCATGCATGAGAGGTCATCAAGTCTGGACCGGGTTTCATTTGGGTTGGGGCAGATTAAAAATCCATGATGAGGATTCTTGCTTTCCTCATAGGTGCAGGAGCTTTGGTGAATGGCCTATGGATGACGGCGATGCCGCAAGAATGGTTTATGTCCACTCCTGGTGTGAGTGAAACCGGGCCATTCAATCCGCATTTCGTAATCGATATCGGCCTTGTGAACCTTGTGTCCGGTGGGCTCGTTCTGACCGGCTCCTTGAGGAAGAACGGCTCATTCATCGTGATCGGCAGCATCTGGCCGCTTCTGCACGCGTTGTTTCATGTGCTGCACTGGTCGGTAGAGGGCTTGCCGTCCGGAGTCGCTCTCGCTCTCGAAACGATATTCGTCGTGATGCCAGCCTTCGTCGGCATTCTGTGCGGCTTTGTGATATCCAGGAAAATGTCTGATGCTGTACCGTCTTCTCAGGTTTGGCCTTGAGCGGTTCGAGAAGCGCTGGTCCTATGACGCTGGCTACCTCAAGGATATCGCCGTGGCCTCTCCGCCGGCCACCCTGAGGTTTTTGCTTTCGAACCATCCCAAGCCTTCCCGCTCGGTTCTCCCGCCGGAGGCATATCATGCCGCCAGGTTGTCCGCCGTGCTCCAGGAGGATTGCGGCCCCTGCGCTCAGCTCATGATCGATATGGCCATCGCGGACGGCGTGAAGGCGGAATCGATCGTCGCGATCGTCGAGAAGCGGTATGTGGAACTGAGCCCCGTTGTCGCTGCAGTCTGTGAATATGTATCGTCCGTTTGCCGGGGCGAGAACGCGGAGGAACTTGTCGAGGAACTGCGCAAGCATGTTCCTGAGAAAGGCCTCATCGCCCTTCTGTTCGCAGCATCCGAGGCGCGCGCATATCCTTTTCTCAAGCGCGGCCTCGGGCAGGCCAAGGCTTGCGGATTGCTGAGGATTCAGGACGATCTGGTCGTGCGCCGTCATGTTTCACCCGACGCTGCTGCCTGAGGACGCCGGGATGGGTAAAGAGCATGCGAGCGAGGCTTAGGTGGCCCCACTCGCTTTAGCTATCTAAGCGGCCATCGCTTTTTGGTTCTCGTCGATCTTCGAGGAAGCCGGTGGCGGAGAGCCACTTCTGCTCGGCCCCGACCAGAAGAGCGAGGTCCTTGGTCATGGCGCCGGCCTCGACCGTGTCGACGCAGACCTTCTCCAGCGTCGCGGCGAACTTGGCGAGTTCTGTGTTCCTCGTAGAGGGAAAGTGAAAATCTCAGCATTGCACGAGTTCTAAAGGCAGGGATAAGTTACACTATATCAAAGGGCGCGGGGGGCGGAATTGTTCGAGACAATCCAGGAGATCGAGGAGAGCCTCCTGAATGCAGGCCTGTCGCTGGAAAGCGCGCGATCTGTCGCTGAGCACGCGAGACCCGCAATCGTCATCACGACGGAGGCAGTCGGCAGCGAAGAGGAGATCCCCCTGGGTGCAACCAAGATTGGCGGTTGTCCGGATCTCCCCGCCGGCATGACTTGGCCTGTCCGCCCGCCGTACCCCAACGGGGCGCAGATCCGGGACGAGCATCTCAAGATGGCAGGGAAGTATCCAGCGTTTAGCTGGATGCCTGAAGAGGAGCGTGAGCGCTACCGGCGTGAGGCGCTTGAACTGGCCGACGCTGCGATGCGCGAAGCGCCGCTTGCCTTCATCGCGCAGATCGATCTGGCGGCCGTTGCGACGGTCGCTGCTCTGGACGCAGATTTTCCAAAGGAAGGTCGCTTTCTTCTCTTCTATGATGTCAAGGAGCAGCCCTGGGGGTTCAGGTTAGGAGACATCGTTGGAGCCCGTCTGATCTTCGATCAAACGCCCGTTCCGGCGCTCGTACGGATGCCTGTTCCGGAGGATATGGCCGAAATGCGAATGGATCCGCTGCGATGCACTTTAGCCGCCACTCTCGTTTGCGAGAGTCCCTTTTCGCCGACCTTTGATCATCTCGATGACAAAGATATGCTCTTTCAGTGGAGCGACGACTTGGAGCCTCTCGGCAGCACGCATCGCGTCGGCGGCTATCCCACACAAATACAAGGCGACATGGCCTGTGAATGTGTGCTCCTGTCCCAAGGGATTGATTTAGGTAGCTCGCCCGAACCTTTGGACGAGATCGAGCTTGAACCCGAACGTCAGAATTGGGTCTTCCTGTTCCAGATCGCGTCTGACGATAACAATGGCATGATGTGGGGCGATTCCGGGATGCTCTACCTGTGGATCCACCGCTGCGACCTGAAGGCGCGCCGTTTCGAGAATGCTCGACCTATTCTTCAATGCGGATGAAAGGCTCTTTGCAATTTGACCATCATTCACTAGCACTAGGATGAAAATGAAAGCAGGCGCGCCAAACACGCTCGTGGATCGAGTGCTGCAAGATCCAGACAACGATCTTATACAGATGGTGTGCGCCTTCCAAGAGACTCCCGACGCCGTTTGGCATATCGACCGGCATGTGCTGGATCCGACCGAACCTGTCATAGTCGATCCCGCATTCCTTCTTTCAGCCTGTGCCGCAGGCTTATCGTTGCTCCGCAAATGGTCAAGCCAACGAGCTGTTTTAGCCGATCAGGGGATCGTAATTTCCGAGCCCTATTTGATCATAGATGACGAATGGCTCGCGGCAGAGCCAAAAGCGCCGCCTCCTCATGTTTATATCTGCATAACTGCCGGTGAAGAGGAGCTGAGCGTAGGCCATGAGCCTGACCACCGAAATAAGCTGGTGTTTCCTGCTCCAGTGGCTGAGCTTCTTACCGAGAACGAAACCTTTTACAGGATTAGCGGCGTCTTCGAGGATGAACCGGGGGCATGGTTGATCAAGATTAAGAAAGCGCCTGTTTCGTAGTGCCTCGGCAGATCAAATTCACAGCTTTAGTCGCATAAAAAGCCCGGCTTTTGCCGGGCTTTCTGTTTTGCTGGAACGGCCTAGCCCTCTTAAGCCGCCATTGCCTTCTTGAGGTTCTCGTCGATCTTGTCGAGGAAGCCGGTGGTGGAGAGCCACTTCTGCTCGGCGCCG
>NZ_QDAH01000019.1 GCF_003075415.1 Microvirga sp. KLBC 81 | reverse complement strand
CGGCGCCGAGCAGAAGTGGCTCTCCACCACCGGCTTCCTCGACAAGATCGACGAGAACCTCAAGAAGGCAATGGCGGTTTAGCGAGAACAGAGCCTCTCCCTAAAATAACGGGAGGGGCTTTCCACTGGGCATGAACTGCTCTGCGGGCTATCCCGTCATTCAGGTCATCCCGAGGAAATTGAACCCCAGGAAGTCCGCCTTCTTCGAAAGGGACGAACCCTCTCATGTTCGGCATTGCGCTGTTTGATCTTGCCTGGCTCGTGGTCGCTCTTCTGGCGGCCGGGGCGATCACCGGCCTGCTCGCCGGCGTCTTCGGCGTCGGCGGCGGCGCGGTGGCGGTGCCGATCCTCTATGAGCTGTTCCGGCTCCTGGCGGTGCCGGACGAGGTGCGCATGCCGCTGTGCGTCGGCACCTCGCTCGCCATCATCGTGCCCACCTCGATCCGCTCCTTCCAGGCCCACCGCGCCAAGGGGATGGTCGACATGTCGATCCTGAAAGTCTGGGCCGGGCCCGTGGTGCTCGGCGTCGCGGTCGGCAGCGTCATCGCGCGCTATGCCCCGGCCGACCTGTTCAAGGGCGTGTTCGTGCTGGTGGCCGGCGTGTCCGCGATCCGCCTGCTCTTCGGCAAGGAGACCTGGCGGCTCGGCCTCGACATGCCGGCCCGGCCGATCATGCTGGCCTATGGCGGGCTCATCGGCGTGCTCTCGGCCCTGATGGGCATCGGCGGCGGGCAGCTGTCGAACCTGTTCATGACCTTCTACAGCCGCCCGATCCATCAGGCGGTGGCGACCTCCTCGGGGCTGGGCATCCTGATCTCGATCCCCGGGGCGCTCGGCTACATCTATGCCGGCTGGCCGCATATGGCGGAGTATCCGACCGTCGCCGCATTCCAGCCGCCGCTGGCGCTGGGCTATGTCTCGCTGCTCGGCGTTCTGCTGTTCATCCCCACCAGCACCTGGATGGCGCCCATCGGCGCCCGGCTTGCCCACCGGCTCTCGAAGCGCCGGCTCGAGGTTGCCTTCGGCATCTTCCTGCTGCTCGTCTGCGCGCGCTTCGCCGCCGGCCTGTTGACTTAGCCCATCGGGCGAACGCTCATGTCGCTGTCTGCTCAGCTTTCAGCGTTGACCGAGATTTCACCAAGGGGATTGGGTTGCAGCGTTTGAACGATTGGTTGTGGCCCTTCTCAGACATTGCGCCTTGGTCAGCTTGCGAGCAACGAGCGGACGCTCAAGACCGGCGGGAAACTTCCGAGACTGAGCCGGAGCGAACTATCAATCCCATCGTGCTTTTCTTGCAAAGTGGGCAGTTCTTGCAAAGTGGGCAGTTCATCGAGCGGCTCAGCAGACGCGCGAGCCTTGAGCCTTATCCTGGATGCGTTGGCATTCGGAATCTTTGGCTACGGCTATGAGCACGAACTCAGGTGTTTCGACCAAATGGAGCTTTAGCTAGGCCGCGCAAAAGCGTTGAAGTGTGATCTGTCTCTTCCCCTAGTGGCATCCACGCGCTGATTGCCGGCGCTGCTTTCTCAATATCGTGGCATTCAATCCAGACCCAAACCGCAAGATCGGCCTCCCACGACCGGCGCGCCAGCCAGTAGCTTTCCGTCGGGCATCGGCTCACCTCAGAGTACGGGCGCAGGAACTCAACCACTGCTTCCACTGCCTCACCGTACGCGCAAAAACTCTCTCCGATGCAGCCGTTATCGAGCGGCTGTCCGGATCGTCCGACGAGTTGCCACCGGACACGGTACGCCATCGGAACCTCTTAGGCATCACGACGACCAAATTGACATGCCAGCCCCTTTTCTGAAAGGGGAACATGAGCGGCGACCGTGTCAGAGATCGTTGCCGCTCGTCAGTTGATCGGGTCGCAGACCCTCGTCCGGCGGTCCCGGACGCCGCAGCCGAACGCCGGGTCCTTCACCCTGATCAGCATCGAGGAAGATCACGCCCTGGTCCTCGAGAGCAACCCGGATGGCGGCTGTTGCGGCCTCGGATGCATGCGCGTCCCATCGGCCTCAGCCTGCTTGATGGCTGGGAGGGCCAGGCACGTGCGCCCGGCAAGCTCTGTCTGAGACAAGCAGGGGCCCTTCGCGCCCTGCTGCCAAAACGAGCAGATCATTGGCTCGACATCTCTGGTGGTAGGGCGTGTCAGCCAACAAAGGTGCGGGATCAGGGTTCCCTTGTGCCACTTCACCGCTTTCCGATGAGAGTCGCTGTGAGCGAATTCTTCGACACTGGGAGCCCAGAAGGCCAGGGGCTCAAGACCGAGGTGCCGCGCTTCCACCTCGTGACACCAAACGCTCCATTGGCGTGGAAGCTTCACCATCGTCGCCATGAAAACGCCAAGGTATCTGCGCTTGATCCCACTATGAGGAAACCCCCGAAGCACCCAAGCCAGCCTGACGACCTCAATCGACGGAATGATACGGAAGGGTCGCCACGCCTGAAAGCAACCACCCGCAAGCCGCGCCCTGCGTCGAAGCGCAAGACGGAGACGGTTCCGGACCCTTTAAGCACCGAGGCACTCAGCGGTGCGATGGAAAGCCCAGAAGGGAATACTGTCTCCAGCGTTCCGCCGCCGCAGGACGCCGCTCTCGAAAGTACCCGCAGCTTGACTGCGGAAGGCATTCAGAACGAGGAGGATCAGCAAGGCCCACATAGCGAGAGCAGAGGCCAAGGCAAGCAACAGGTGCCAATGGTTGCGTTCGCGGATGATCTTGCTCCAAAGGAACCCGATCAAGGTGTTGCAAGCTCTCCACCCCAGCCCAGCGAAGCTGTGGAGACGCGAGCCGACCAGAAGCAAGAGCCAGCTCAGCATTACCCTACGGTTCATGAAGTCAGGTCAGCGAGCCATGAGGATCGTAAAAGCTCGTCCCGCACTCGTTTCGATGATACGGTTCAACGAGCGATCAGAGTGTGGCGCCCACGCCTTCGGTCTGCCTCGGATCACGTGAGCGGTGCCTTGGGACGTGTGAAGATATGGGCTCATGAGAGATCAATCCGCAGGGCTCATGAGAGCGATGAGGCTCGGGGATCAACAAACCCGGTCTACATCCTAGCCGCGATCACCCTTGGCATTCCGGCTTTGCTGCTGATCCCGCTGGTCGGAATGAATCCAGGAGTTCAGGAAGGAACCCTCACGATCATTGTGACCTTCCTCGTCATCTCTGCCTTCGTCACAGCTGCGGTGTTCGAGATCAAGAGGCTGGCTGATCAGCCGTCTGACGACAACTACCATTGAAGGGCGAGCCTCCAATGTTCGCGTTCACGGCCCGTCACTGGCGCATGGGGCCCCGGGGCAAGCCTCTTGCTACGCTCGCCTATTCACGGCTTGCTATCTTGTACCCCGAAGGGAACGGTCAGAACCGTTTGGTCTGCCTCGTCCACAATCTCAACGATGAAGCCATTCCGCTGGTCGGCCGACAGACCATTCCAATACGGCACGACCTCAGCGAAGGTTCTGGCTATTTGCAACGCAACGCCTTTCGCAGCGTCGGCATCAGCCAAGTCAAAACTCCTCGGATACCTGACGCGATCCTGCTGGTTTGAGATGAAAAATCTGTACCTGGGCATGGCAAGAATATTAGCCATGCAAGCGGCTTGGGTAAGCCTCTCTTAGGGATTAGTTCACATATGAAGCGGACGATTACTGCTACTCTCTGGATGGGGTTGATTGCCCAGCCGCCTCAGCGCAACGAGGAAATATTCAGGCTGATTCCGCAGGCTGCGACTGAAGAATTCGAAAGAGCTAACCCTCGTGATTGTATCGCGGAGTTTCACACAACAGTATCTCGGTCGTAGCTGGCCCAGACCTGTCAACCTGATCCCAGAAAGCAGGGTAAGGCCTAATTTCTGTTTTGGTCGCGGGAATGCACTTTTACGTGGCCGCGTCTGAAGTCCGTCTGCGAACCAGACTAGATCCTGAGGACAAATCGGCATCAACAGAGCGTCATCCGGGTAGCGATGATCAACTCTATCAAACTGGATCCATGAACTTCCTGCTATCGCAAAAAGAAAGCGCCCATCATCTCAAGGGGCGCTTCAAGGTCCGGGCCGTAGGGGCAAAAATCACGGCATCCGTAGGAAATCAAAATATTCAGATGCACCCGTTGCGTCACGTCGGTGGATTACGACGTAGGAATACGGAACATTCCAAAGGATTGAGATCTATCTCCGAGATGGGACGATCAGCATTTCACCTGTCTCTGATGGTTCCCTATGCTCTTGGTGCATATGAAATAGCGCAATATGGCCAAGATTGACCTGGCATTATCGACTCAAAATCCCAGGAGGGCCGGTGGTTTGAGCAGCATGCAGTTTCTGAGCGGTGGCACTATGGGGGCTCGTATCCAGGCCTATGACTGGTCGGCCTCTCCACTGGGGTCCCCTGAGACCTGGCCACCTTCGCTCCGCGTCACGCTCAGCAACATGCTTCGGTCCAAGATGCCCACCTACATGCTGTGGGGACCGGAACTGATCACCTTCTACAACGACGCCTGCCTGCCGTTGCGGGGCTTAAGACCGGAGGCGCTCGGGCAACCCCTGCGGCAGGCCTGGGCCGAGATCTGGGATATCGTTTCTCCACTCGTCATGCAGGCGCGTCACGGAGAAGCAGTTTACGTCCAGGATGTGCCTGTCGACATCATCCAGCGCAAAGGGTATCCGGAAACAACATGGTGGAATGCCTCGTGCAGTCCCGTCATGACCGAGGCCGGCGATGTGGGCGGCGTCCTTATCATCATCCATGAGACTACCGAGCGGGTGCTCGGCGAGCAGCGGCTCCGGTTCTTAGTTGATCTGAGCACGCGCCTGCGCGGGGTGACCGAGGCGCGCGAGGTCATGGCCACAGCCGCGGACATGCTGGGCCGGCACCTGAAGGCCAGCCGTGTCGGGTATGCCGAGATGAGTGTGGGCGGCGATTCCTTAACGGTCGAGCGCGACTGGACCGAGGGCGCAACCCCGACCTTCGCCGGCCAACACCGCCTGAGTCATTTCGGTCCGCTCGTCGAGAGCGAGTTGAAGGCGGGCCAGACGGTGAGGATCGACGATGTCTCAAAGGATCCTCGCATCATAGAGGAGCATATCGCCGCCGAGTTTCTCCGCACGGGCAAGCGCGCCATCATCGTCGCGCCGCTCATCCGAGAGGGTCGCCTGGTTGCATCGCTTTATGTCCATCAGGTTGAGCCTCGTCATTGGCGTGAAGATGAAGTGACGCTGGTGCAGGAGGTTGCCGAACGGACCTGGACTTCGGTTCTGCGAGCGCGGGCGGAAACTGCTCTGCGGGAGAGCGAGGAGCGCTTCCGGCAATTTGCAGAGCACTCGACCGACGTGCTCTGGATCATGAATGCTGAAACGCAGCAGATGGAATATGTCAGCCCCGCCTTCGAACGCGTCTGGGGCTGGTCTGCCGATGCTTTCCGGCACCGCAGTCAATGGGCTGAAACTGTCCATCCGGAGGATCGGGAGCGCGCGCTCCAGACCAGCGAGCGTATCCTGCGGGGCGAGACCGTCGTCCAGGAATACCGCATCGTTCGGCCAGACGGGAGCATGCGCTACATTCACTCCACCGGATTCCCGATCCTTGACGAACATCGGAGGGTTCAGCGGATCGCAGGCATCGTCAAAGACATCACCCAGCACGATGGATTTGCGGTCTACGTGGTGGATGGCAATGAGGCTTCACGCCGGGATCTGTGTCTTCTGCTCCAGGGAGCCGGCTACGAGGTGAAGACGTTCGCCTCGGCGCAGTCATTCCTGGAGGTGGCGCCGGTGCTGGTGCCTGGCTGTGTGGTGCTCGATATTCGCAGTCCCGAGACCGGCGAACTAACGATTCCCACAGAGCTAAAATCCCGGCGTGCGGGCCTGCCGGTGATCGTGATTGGCGAGACGGGCGGAAACGTAACGCTCGGGATACGGGCGATGAAGGCCGGAGCCGTGGACTTTCTTGACGTGCCGTACCGTCCCGAACAGCTTCTGGATGCGCTCGCCTCGGCTCAGGCGACAATCCAGGAAAGGGCCGAGCGGGACCAGGCCACCGAACGCGTGAAGGTGCTTATTGCAGCGCTCCCGCCTCGCGAGCGGGAGGTGCTGGATGGGCTGCTGGCTGGAGGTACCAACAAGACGATTGCCCGAGACCTTGGGCTCAGCCCGCGCACGGTGGAAGCACATCGAGCCCGCATCATGGAGCGGCTGGGCGCCCAGAGCCTGCCGGAACTGGTACAGATTGCGGTTACGGCGGGCTTGCAACCTAAATCACAGGCCAGGTAACGCCGACCACGGATGGTGTGAGGAGAGGTGAAAGCCCTGTTCATAGGGCCGCGGCCCTCCTTTTAATGCGGTCGGACGGCGTCCGAGAACGGCACGGTTAGGATTGTTTCACCGGTTCCATCCGTAATTTCGATAACGGCATTTCCTCCCAGGTCAGCCACCTCGTCCAGAAGCTCGCGTGCAACTTTCAGAGCCTCTGCACGAGCGGCAGCCAGACCGGGCAGCTCCACGCCGTCTGGATCCATCTCAAGTTTGTCCCCGCTGCGGATATGGAGAAAGTACAGGGGCATCGCGGCAACGAACCTACTCTGGGTAAGGAGTATAGGCTTTAGGACACCTTCGCCCACCCTCTGTTTCAAGTGGCGGAAGTCGTGCATGGCGCGCCGATCTCAATGCCATCGGCGGTCGTGGGTGCGGGACCTGTCCTGTGGTCCAGGTTCACTTCGTCAACCAATCTGCAGGTTCTGATTGCGTGTCGTCTGGTCCACGGGGCAGTTGCGGAACAGTCCGTAGGGAAGTCCCGACTGTTGTCCGTCGGGCCAAGAGGTTAACTCAGGTTAATGGCAGGCAGCGCCGCGCCTGCAGTTTAGGGAGAGAATTGCCCAAAGAGGCAACGAGACGCCACGCCAATTGAGGAGCGGCCAATGGGGGGTGGCACGGATGTACTGCCATCCCCGAAACCCTGGCCGCTTCCGCAACGGGCTTGCTCGGCGAGAAACCCATCGGGAGTGGGTGTGGTCGCAATCGGGCTGTCAGGAAAACCTCAACAAGATCAACAAGAACGACAGGGAAGGGACACCGGCCAATGAACACGGCTGCGAACGACAATCAGGTTACTGAGCTCATTGCAATCCTGTCCACGACACTTGCCAACATCGATGTCGAATATGAGTTTGAGCTGGCCCGGATCCGGTCGACAGCCAAGCCTGACCTCAGGGCGGTGATCCTGGATACGGTACGACAGCGCCATGTCGAGCGCCGGGAACCATACGTCCGCCAGATCGCCGAACTCCGGACCCGGATCGACGCGCGCTAGAGCATCGGAGGAGTGCATCGTTGGGAGCGACCCGGAGGGCCGCGCCAGCGAATAACCGGGTCCCCTTTTCGCTGACGCGGTCCTTCGGTTCCACACGATGCGCTAGTCCGAGCCACTTCGGGCAGGCTGTCTCATTTCTTGCCGGCGACTTTGATGCCCTCGCTCTGAGTTGGCCCCATACCATCGGCGGGGCGACGCTCGATCTGAGCCATCAACTCGTCGGCTATTTCCTGGAGATGCCGGCGATCCGATTCCGCGAACTCGCGCGGCCGGGTGTCGATGACGCACAGCGAGCCGATGACCAGACCGGAGGATGTCCGCAGTGGAGCCCCGGCGTAGAAACGGATGCCCTTTTCCAGCACGAGCGGATCGTCGGCAAAGCGCGGATCCTCGGTTACGTCCTCGGACACCAGCACCTCGTTCGCCGCGATCACGCGTGCATCCAGCGATTCTTCATGCGGGGGCCGGCCAGCGGCTTGGAGTTCCTGGGGCGTGCCTGATGCATCGGGCAGGGGCCGATCCACCTCGTCGACGAAGGAAACGAGGGCGATCGGAGCATCGAACGCCTGCGCGACTGTTCTGGACACCTCATCGAACCGCCGGTGCCTCGCGGAGGCCAGACCAAGGTCGTGCAGCGCCGCAAGCTGCTCCTGCTCGGTGTCGGGGAGGACCGGAGGCGTGCCGCCGGGCGAGGTCGCGCGGCAGACCCATGCATCTACTTGGTCAACACAGGCCTCGAGCGAGACGAATACCGCATCGGCCGCAATCTGCTTCTTAAGATCCTCTGTCTGTCCCGTCCCGGGCGCCAGATTCCAGCAGCAGACGACGAGTTTCACGTGAGGTGCCCGGCGGCGCAGGCGACGGCAGATGTAGCGGGCATAGACCTGCGGCTGGGGGTGAAGGTAGGACAGGCACACCACGTCCACGCCCTGGAGGTCAAGCTGCCCGAGAGCGCCCTGGCTGACGGCAATCGGCGGAAGGACCCGGGCGCGGATGCTCCGCTCCTCGAAAACCTGCGCCATCATCTCGGCTGCCGCGCGATCCAGCTCTGTGCGTCCCGCCAAGCAGAGAACGGACGGTGGCCGCTCCACAGTTTCAGAGGGTAAGCGATTTTCGCCCGTCTGTTCGTCCGGTTCATCGGAGGAGGGGACCTTCTCCCGGACATGGTCCTCGATCTCCCGCACGACGCAGATCGCGGTATCGGCGACCAGGCGCCGGTAGTTGGTGTCCGTGGTGCTGCGCTGGCGATCATTCTCGGCGAGGCGGAGAGCGGGAATGGCCACATTGTCGTAGAACTCGCGCGAGGAGCATTCGTCGACATAGTCTTCGGCAATCTCCACCGCCTCCTCAAGGTTGCCGGCCAGCAGGCGCTGATAAAGCCGCTCCTCCGGCGCGAGCACTGGATCGCTGCCGAGGAGAACGCCCAGGAACTCGAGTTGCGGGACATAGCGGCCGATGACGACGAGACAAACGGTCAGCGGTGTGGCCAGGAACAGTCCAACAGGCCCCCAAAGCGTGGTCCAGAAGATCGCCGCCATGATGATGGCCAGAGAGGACAGACCCGTGCTGGAGCCGTAGAGCCATGGCTCGACGACATTGTTGCTGATGAGCTCGGCCACGAGGAACAGTCCCACCACCCAGAACAGCATCGTCCAGCCGGGATCGACTGCAACCGCGAGGGCGATGGGAAACAGGGCCGCCAGAAAGGGTCCGAGATAGGGAATGAAACGCAGAACGGCTGCCAGGAGACCCCACAGCACCGCGTTGGGCACGCCGATGAAGTAGAGGGCAATGCCGATCGGGATCCCATAGGTGAGGTTCACCACGAGCTGCATCAACAGATAGCGGCTGACCCGGGCCGCCGCGTCGTTGATGGCCTGCGTGCTTTTCTGGAGATCGCCCGCCCCGGCGAGCTTGATGAACCGGTCACGCAGGTCCTCCCGCTCAAGTAGCACGAAGATCACGAAGATCACGACGAGGCCCGCTGTGGCGAGGGGGGCGAGCAGGGGGCCGACGACCGTTTGAATGATCTCGAGCGGCCGGGGTTCCGGGCGCTCCAGCCTGACCGTGATCGGCTCCTGCGATGCGGCACCGCTCCCTAGGGCGCGCGTGTTCTGCTGGGAGACCTTTTCCTCCCCCGAGATTTCCTTGCCGAGGTCCTGAATGGTGGTGGTGACCTTGTCCACGATTCCACCACCGGGGGCAGATGCCTGCAAGGATCGGATCTTGTCGGTGATGGTGGTCTGGTAGCTTGGGAGGTTGTTGGCGAGCTGAACGAGCTGGCGCCCGACCACGAAGCCAATGCCTGCGATCAGGATGAAGGCGAGAGTCACGGCAACCAGAACCGCTGCAATCCGCGGTAGTCTCCATCGCCTGAGCCAATTGACCAACGGTGTCAGGGCGAAGCTCAGGAGGATGGCGAGGGCAAACGGAACGAAGATATCGCGGCCGAAATAGAGGCCTCCGATCGCCAGCACGATGCCGCCGGCGGTCAGGATGGGGGATCCTGCGGGCTTTATGGCTGGCGGTGGTGGAGCCGGAGCCGGGTCGGCCATTATGCTGTGCCTTCGGTTCAGGTTGGCCGGAGGACAACTCGATTGCGGTGGATTTGATCCGGTCGGCAGTGTGGGGAGCGAGGCACCCGCTAAATCAAAAGGCAAGCTGCCGAGCCCGGACGATGATGAGGCCTCTCTGCCCTGCGCCCATGATGCCGAAGTCCCGGTGAGAGAGCGCCTCTCTTTGACAGGGGCGCCCGCCGGAGGAAGCCGACGGGCGCCAAGCGGGAGCCGAGGAGTGACCAAGGGCCCGCGTGAGGGAGGGCCTAATCCTCGATGTAGGTGATCTTGCCGTCAGCGCCCTTCCTCCAACTGTAGACGACGTAATCCGGGCGCGTGCGGTCTCCCTTCCGGTCGTACGAGATATCCCCCACCACCGTCTTGAAGATCATGCCCGACTTCATCGCCTCGGCCACTTTCTTCGGCTCAAGCGAGCCGGCCTTCTCCGCCGCCTGCTTGATCACCTGAACCGCCGCATAGGAATAGAGCGTGTAGGCCTCCGGATTGAACTTGCGCTGCTCGGTGAAGCGCTTCACGATCTCCTGCACCTCAGGGCGCTTGCGGGGATCCGGCGGGAACGTCATCTTGGTGCCTTCCACGCCCGGACCGCCGATCGAGGCGAACTCCTCCGACACGATGCCATCGGCTCCCATGGCGGTAATGTTCATTCCCTGGTCGCGCATCTGTCGGATGATCAGCCCCAGCTCCGTGTGAAGTCCGCCCCAGTACATGAACTCGACACCGGCCGACTTGAGCTTGGATACTAGAGCGGTGAAGTCCTTCTCGCCGGGGTTGACGCCTTCGTAGACAACCTCCTGCAGGCCGCCTTTGTTGATGACCTTGCGGGTCTCGTCGGCCAAGCCCTTGCCATAGGGCGTCTTGTCATGGACGACGGCGACCTTCTTGGCTTTGAAGGTCTTTAGAATGAAGTTGCCGGCCACCTCGCCTTGCTGGTCGTCGCGCCCGCAGGTTCGGAAGACGGTTGGAAGCCCCCGCTCGGTGAATTGTGGATTCGTCGAGGCTGGCGTGATCTGGACGATGCCACTTTCCGCATAGATCTCCGAGGCCGGGATCGAGACCCCGGAGTTGAAGTGGCCGACGACGAACTTGACGCCTTCGCCCGCGAGCTTGTTGGCCACAGAGACACCCTGGCGCGGGTCGGAGACGTCGTCACCCAGCACCACCTCGAGCTTCTGCCCGAGGATGCCGCCAGCGGCATTGATGTCGGCTACGGCCTGTTCGGCGCCATTCGCTAGTTGGGCGCCAAAGGCAGCATTGGGGCCAGTGACTGGTCCGGCAACGCCGAGCTTGACCTGAGCGTGAGCGACCGAAGCCATGAGTGCGCCAGCGCTCAGCACGAGCACCGGCAAAAAGTACCTCTTCATTATCATTCCCCTCTGGAGATCGGCACAAGGCCTGAAACCAGCAAAACACATTTTGATGGTTATAACAAGATCCGCCCAGAACCCGTAACCATATGAGGCGCTGACACCGCAGCTTTCGTGCAGTGCTCCACGAAGCGCCTGAGCGCGCTGCGATCAGCAGCAGTCAACCGCCAATGCCTCATTTTGTTGGACAGGGAGAGCTATTCAGCGCGGGCGCTAACCAGTAGGTCGGCTGAGAAGGCTTGGCTTCGGCTTGCCCGGCATCAGGCGCCGGCCACGTCACGAATACCTCTATGAGATCTACAGACCCTCTCGGTGTCGCATTCGCTCAAAGACGGATTCGGAAGATTGCTAGAGCATCGGCCCCAAAAGCGGACTCTACTTTTGGATCGATTCGATGCTCATTCTCTGGAGGAGCGCATTGTTTTGAGTGGAAAACCGGGTCTGCTTTTCGCTGGCACGGACCTTCGGTTCCGCACGACGCGCTAGCGGAGCGAGAAGCTATATCAACAAGCAGACGCAGATCCTGTCAGCAGCACACTGGCGGATACGCCACTATTTTTGATATGCCCAGTGGGCCATCGTGGCGTTTGGATGGAGAACTATCCCACGTCCTCGGCCCAGAACTGCCGTTCCCGGTGGCGGCGCACCTTGGCCCTGTTCCCGCAAACGGACATTTCGCACCAGCGCCTCGAAGCATTCTTCGTCCGGTCGAAGAAAAGCCACCCACAATCGCCATCCCGACCAGGACACTGTTTTAACCGATCCAACTGCCCCTGCCTGAGCATTTCGACGGCCGATAAGACGATTGGACCAATGATGGATGATGTGACTGGTTTCTCGGGGAAACTCCAGTCGTAGCGACCGTCGCCCATGTGATCCAGAGATGCCGGTTCCAGCAGAACTCTAAACTCATCCCGCAAGCGGGCCAGATCGCGTTTGCTCGGCTCGCTTTTGGACGCAATCCTGGAGGCGATCCGATAGATGAGCTCCCGCACGTCAAGTGCTTCGACCAGAAGTTCCGTCTGCTTTTGCTTGTCGCGCGCCAACGTCATCCGGATTCTCTCGGCATCTTGCCCTGCGAGGATCCCGCTGTGAACGGCCCAAAGAATCAAGTGCTCTGTCGTTCGTATGTGGTCTAGATGAGCTTCGGAGCCGCGTCCGCTCGAAGTGTTGGTAAAATCCAGGGCGAGAATGCCTCCTACGAGAGGCAGTTGCCCTGCTCTGGTCTCCTCACCCAACATGACCATTGCCTGCCTTTCGCACACCGGATCTCTTTGTACCAATTCAGCATGGGTCGTGCACCGGAAAAGTGGAGAGCTCTGCGTGACGCGGATATCGCTAACCAAAGAGCTTGAGATAGGTCTGCTTGTCCGAATGGCGGATCAGAACCGAGTGGCCGCGCGGGCAATTCAGTCTACCGCTTGCAACCACCACATTGCGCGCCCACAGCGGGCACCGGGCAAGTTCGTATGGCTTACCTGCTGTTCCATCTGGATTTCCGGGCTCATGTGGCGCATCGCCAGTGGACCGGGACCGCACTCCCGACGCGACAGGCAGACTGCCGACGACCTGGTCGGACGGGTCCCAACGGGGGCAGTCAGCTCGTGCCATGGCATGGGAGGGTTGTACGATGAAACGTAGGCTCTTCGCAGTCTTGATCCCAGGATTGTTGATTCTGTCCTCGCCGGCAGCCGCGCAGCAAGGCTTCTTCGCCAAGCCACTGGTCGAGAGGAAGGTAATGGAGTTGCCATCCGGCGACCTGTTCTGGCGCATCGACACCTTCGGGACTACAGCCTCGGACGTGAAAAGTGGATTTGCACTCTTGGGACCCATCCGATGCTTTCTCCTTCAATGAGAGCATCGTTGAGAGCGGCAAACCGGATCCACTTTTCCGCACGATGCTCTAAGGAGCAGGCGCAAGAGGCCGCAGGTCCCACGGGATTGGTAGCCGAGTACGACGGCAAGGTCTGGCTCTTCACCCTTGGGCAAGCGGGTCAAACGTCCAGGGGAGGCACGAAGGTCGCCGAGATCGGGCCGATTCCCCGGATCACGGCCAAGGAGTATCTCCTGCGGGTCAACGAAGCCGGCGGCCCGAAGGGTAGCGCCACTGCCGTGCACACTCACCCTGGGTCGGAGGCGTTTTACGTGCTCAAGGAAGAGCTGTCCAAAAAACACCACACGGCGTAACCCGAGTGACTGCCGGCCAGAGCACGGTGGGCCATGGGGGCGATACGCCGATGGTGGTGACGAGCAGTGGCTCCGAGGATCTCCGTGAGTTCGTGCTGTTCGTGGTCGACGCCAGCAGGCCGTTTTCGTCGCCGGCCCAGCTTGACTAACCTCGTCCTCAGGGTTGAGCCAAGCGTGGCTACATCCAAAACCTCAAGGAATGTGCCGGATCCCGGAGCGATGCTGCGCGACCTGATGCGAGGATTGTTGGTTCATGACTTTGAGGAGGCTCGGAAGCTGGAATTTACCCGGCACGAGTCGTGGTCGCCAGTCGCTTGAACGGACGATGGAACGATGTCGTGGCCTGATAGCCAGCCTCGGCAGCAATGGCATCCACAACCATATCGGTGGCTTCCAGCATCCGCTTGTCCTCTTCGGTGCGCAGAGCCTGCGTGTAGGCGATCGATGTGTAGCCGTCGCAGCCCTTAAGCAGCGGACAAAGCTGCGGCTGGGCAACCCTGAGCGCCGAATGATATCGGTCACAATGTGAGGGCGCTCATAGTTGGCCGTGATCCACTCCTGCTGCTTACGAATGAATGCATCGGTGTGCGTGAGGTTCTGGATCATGGAGGTATAGGGAAGCTGCCCGTCCCGGTGCCGCCGATAGGAATGGCTTGGAGGGTCGGAGTGCTTCCTCCGTTCTAACATTTGGCGATAAGGCAATGGTCGACGTGTTGCATTCGCGATGCGAAATCCTAGGCAATTTCGCGGAAGTGGAGCTCAGAAATTTTGTATGACCTCGCTGAATCAGGCCTAGAATCGTTGAACCTCTTGTTCCTTAGGAATCAAAGCTATGAAAAGGTATATTGGTTCTCTGTATAAGAGTATCTTCAAGAAAGGGGACTATATCCTGCAATAGTTTTCTGAAAGCTGTGCAAAATCTACCAAGCGTTAAAGATACTCCGAACAAGTGCTACCCAAGATTGGCGTCGTGTGATGCGATCGTAGCATGGATGTGTCTCTACTGCGCGGAACCTCTTAATTCTAACGAAGAGTACTTGTTCGGGCTTGCACCTACCCTCGTGACGGTAGCCGGTTCAGTGACATGGCTGATGCCATGCAGATATCCTGCCGAACAAGATTGGATGAGTGGCGTGAACGAGGATTGCCATGGCTGTGTTAAATCCATCGATCGAATTTCAGTCGGATGAAGCAGCTAAGGACATTATCGTTGTCGTGGATGACGAAGTGCTGGTCCGGGAATGCCTCATCGAGGCAATGAAAAGCGCTTTCTCTCAAGTTCTCATACTCGGCGCTGGCTCCATAGCGGAGCTTGCTCATCCTCCCGGAATGGAAGTTGCATTGGTGATCTTCAAGGTCAAATCACAGCCTGTCCTGCGCGAGAGAATGGGCTACGACATCCGGACGATTGCAGAGTATTTCCCTCAGGCACCTGTCGTCGTCATCGCAAGTTGCGATGATCCTGCCGATGTCGAGATTGCGATTGCGTCAGGCGCGCAGGGTGTCATCCCGATTTCGGCTTCGCTCAAAATAGCCGTCGCCGCCGTGCAACTCGTCATGGCTGGCGGTAATTATTTTCCCCGCCAGATCAACGAAGGTCCCCATCTTCGCGAAGGAATAGCAAGGAGCCCGTATCTTGCAGAGATCAATGGTGCTCTGTCGCTCTCTCAGAAACGGCTGCAACAATCACGAGACATATCTGGAGACGACGCAATAACTGGTCCGGGAGCAATCGGCCTTGCGTCTATTCTTACAGCCCGTGAGGCGGAGGTTCTTGCGGCTCTGCAGAAGGGTTATCCCAATAAATGGATTGCCCACCACCTTAACCTTTCCGAAAACACCGTGAAGGCCCACATTCGAAAAATCATGCGCAAGTTGCATGCCACCAATCGAACTGAAGCCGTCATCCTCTCGCAGCAACTGAGATCTAGAAGCGGTGAGGAATAGACCGACCAGCGCTCTCCAATTCGAACCGTGACGCTCTCAATCCTCTCTGAACGCGCGATTAAAGCTGTCGAGAAGGGGCTGCAAGGTATAGAGAGCCACCGTGCTCCGCCCGGTCTTGATGAATGCCTCGACCGGCATGCCGGAAACCATATCGATTCCGCTGGCTCTGACCAGGTGCGGATCGTCGATGCGGATCCTGGCGGCATAATAAGGCTGATCCGTCCTCTTGTCAGTCAAACGGTCGGCCGAGACATAAATGATCGTACCTGCAATCGGCGGAATGCGACGCTGGTTATAGGGCAGGAGCCGAATTTCAGCACTGAGCCCGAGACGAACCACGTCAATGTCCTCGGGCCTAAGCCGCGCGGTAATGATGAGCCGGTCATCCATCGGGACCAGGTCCATTAAGGGGGCTCCGGCGCCGACCACGCCTCCAGCTGTGTGGATTCTAAGGTCAGTGATCACGCCGTCCTCCGGTGCCTTCACATCCGTGCGTGATAGCTGATCATCCAGAGTTCGTATCTTTTCAAACAGTATGGCGATCTGGCTCTGCGCTTCCCTCAGAGATTGTGCGATCTCGTTCTGTCGGTCGCTCTCGAGCTTGATGAGGGTCGCTTGCGCTTCGCTGATAACTTGGCGAGCGCGCGAAATCTGGGCAGCCACTTCGCCCTTGCGCCCGTCGACTTCAACCATCTCCCGGTCGAGGGAGAGGAGACGCGGACGACGCTCAAGCCCTTTATCGACGAGAGACGCCACGGCAGCTCTCTCCTCGCGAATGATGCTCGCTCGCTTCGCTGCTGCCGCTCCCTCTGCCTGAAGTCCGACAATCTCTTCCTCGACCTGCGAGATGCGCTGCCGAATAATGGCTTCTTGAGAATGAAACACCTGCAAACGGGTCTGAAAGATCTTCTGCTGCCCAGCTATGATTGTTGCGATCGATGGATGATCGGCCTGAGCCGCTTCCACTTCAGGGGAAATAGCAATTCCTTGTAGATTGTCCCTTTCGGCGATCAGGCGCGCTTCGCGCACTCTTGCGTCCCAGTACTGCTCAGACCAACTCCGGCGCTCCGCGTAGGCTCTGGTCTGATCCAGGCGAACGAGTACTTGCCCGCTTTTCACGATATCGCCGTCCTTGACCAAAATTTCTTTGATAATGCCGCCCTCCAGGTGCTGAATGACCTTGCGGCTGGATTCCGCCTCCACCAGGCCGGGCGCGATTGCGGCGCTCTCCAGGGGTGCAAAGGCGGACCAGACCCCGAGGGTGCCGAGGAATCCGAAGAGGAGCACGTTTCCCACCCTGGTAACACCGCGCATTCGCGATATAGGAGTCGGTGGAATCAAGGGGGGCTGCCAGACGAGGGCTCGCGGGGGAAGATCGTTGGCTCCTGTCACGATATCTGTCCTTTCGACATCATAGACGCTCTTTAGACGGGTGCTCCTATCTCGAGGCGTTGATCTGAGGGCGGCGCAGATAACGTTCGAAGATATCCTGGCTTCTACCGAAAGCGCTGAGCATTCCGTCTTCCAAAATTGCGATCTTGTCCGTGACCGGCAGGATTCCCGTACGATGAGTAATCACGACGATCGTTGCCCCATCGGCTTTGAGGCTCTCGATGGCATTGAACAGGATCTGCTCGCCCTTGTAGTCCAGATGCGCATTGGGCTCGTCGAGCACGACGAGACGTGGCCGTCCGAAACAGGCCCGCGCAATGCCCAGGCGCTGGCGTTGTCCCAGAAGGAGGCGCGATGCCGCCTCGCTCATTTCTGTGTCATAAGCCTTGGGAAGGCGCATGATGATCTCGTGCATGCCCACCATCTGCGCAGCCTTGATGACCTCTGCCTGATCGGGATCGGTCAGGCAGCTGATGGCTTCTGCGACGGAAGCACCGACCAGCTCGATCTCCTGAGGCAAATAGCCGACGTAAGATCCACCTGCTGCTCGCCGCCATGTGGCCACTCCTATTGTGTCGAGCGTGATGCAGCCGACGGCGGGATTCGACAAACCGGCAATGAGATGTCCCAGAATAGATTTTCCCGAACCTGACGGCCCGATCAGGCCGAGGCATTCGCCGGGAAGAAGGCGCAAGGAAACGCTCTTTAAGACAAACGCTTTTCCGCCGGGAGGGCAATAACTGACATCGGATACGGACAGATATCCAACGGGCTCAGGCAGCTTCAGTCTGTGCGGCGGCGTGGCTGGAGCAATGGCCAGAATCTCGGCAACGCGCCGGTAAGCGTCGCGCACGGAACTGATCGTTCTCCAGCCGCCCGCCACGCCTTCGATGGGGGCTAGCGCTCTTCCGAAGAGGAGGCTTGAGGCAAAAATGATTCCAGGATTCCTCTGCTCCTCGAGGACGAGCCACGTAGCAGCTCCCATGATGAGAACCTGTGCCAGTGCCTTTGTCGGTCGCGCCACAGCCTGAATCCTCTCCGTCCGGCGCGCTGCCGACTGGAAAGCGATCTTGGCCTCTTCAGCGTCATGATTGATCTGCCGCACTGCTCCGCTGATCATTCCGAGGGTCCGGAGCATGTGGAAGCTGTTGAGGGCGTGCCACAGTCGGCTGAAGCTCCTGGCCTGGGCGGTCGCGGCCTGTGCAAGCGGTACCCGGGTGGCGACCTCTCCCGCGAGTGCGAATCCGAAGAGCAGAATTGCGCAGGCAGTGCCGATTCCGCCAAGAATCGGATGGAGCAGAAAGAGGACGACGAGGAAGAGCGGGGCCCAGAGTAGATCGAACAGCAGAGCCGAAATCGGGGATTCAATGAACTGGCGCAAGGTCCAGAGGTCGCGGTAGGCCTCGTTGGCTCGACTGGAATTGGCATGAGAAGCATATTCGAACACTGCCGATAGAACGACGGGACGAAGCCGATCATCCAGCCAGACCGCAATGCGCGTGAGCGCCGCTCGGCGCACGGTATCGAGGAGAGCGCCAGAAAGAACCGCTAGGCAGACGATCAGAGTCAGCATCACCAGGGTATCGACGCTGCGGCTCGACAGAACACGGTCATAGACTTGGAGGAGATAGATCGACGGCGCTAGGAGTAGCAGGTTGAAGCCGCAGCTGTAGGCGAACACGAGAACGAACGAACTCGTGCAGGCTGCCAGGGCAGCCTGGAGAGGATTCTGTCGGATGTGTTTATCGACTGAACTCATTGCAACAAATCACAGCTCGCGCTTCGCGTTCTCTGTGAGCCTGCCTGTTCGAGTATGCGCGGGATAAGGGAGAAAAGATCCGGCGGGCGTGCCGCCGGATCCCAGGGTGAAAACTTTATGCGGGTACGTCCGGATAGTGATCGCCGTCGCTATACTCGAACAGCTTATTGTGAACCTCGAAGTTCGTGGGGTGGACCAGGGAGAACACGACCGGCCCGCCATCGGCGCTGTTGCCGTTGCCGCCATCGCCGCCGATGCCGGCTATCTGGTGAGCACCCTGGTCAAAATACGCGAAGTTCTTTTGGGTGGCCGTTGTCGGAGCTTTGATATCTGCGGTGTTGCCGCCGGTCTTGATATACTGGTCGCCGTCGGAGCTGGCCCAGCCGCCTTTTCCGGTGCCGTAGCCTTTTCCGCCGTCGCCACCTTCGCCATAGCCACCATAACCGCCATAGCCACCCTTTCCGCCATGGCCGCCATCGCCACCGTCGCCGCCTTTACCATAGCCGCCGTAGCCGCCTTTGAGATCGTAGGCTTTCTTGCCGCCATGGCCACCATAGCCGCCATAACCGCTGTCGCCGCCGTCGCCGCCCTTGCCGCCATCACCACCATAGCCGCCTTTGCCGCCATAGCCTCCGGTGCCATCGCCGCCATAGCCGCCTTTGCCGAATCCTTTGCCATCGCCTCCGTCGGCATCCCATTTTGCATAGGCGTCAACGGTGTCCCCGACATTCGCCTTGATGTGAGCGCCATAGGCGTAATTGTCCGGCTTGAAGACTGCCGTATCGTTGTCGTTCTGGTTGCCCCAATTCTTTCCGTCGCCACCGTTGCCGGCATTGCCGCCGCTGGTGTCGATGTGATCGAACTTGATTGTGTCGGACGCATCTAAACTCGGATACCATGATGGCATTGCTGCCTCCCTGTGATCATGTCTCGAGAACGACGAGATTCCGGCAGGGAATCGCGTCGCGGTGCGATTATGGGATTGTCCAGCTATCGGCTGTAGAGATCACTTTGAATGCTCGCACGTCACCTGAAAGTGTGATCATTCCTACAAAGGTGTGACACCCAATGGGATGACAGATCACTCGAATTGATCTCTCGGGTTTCCTGCTGAGTTACGTCACACTGAACCTATCATCATTACAGGTCGGCAGATTTACTGCCCTAGTCGAGAGTCAGGCGATGTTGTTTCGGCGCGGAAGAGATGATGCATTCCGGCTGGGCGAACCGAGTTATTCTCCGAGCAGCGTCAGCCCCCTCGATAATCTCGTTCCATCGCAGGGCGATAGGCATAGCTCTCCCTTCCAGCGGCATCATTCTGACACGGAAGACACCATCGGGACGGGATATAACAGCCGCGAGGTGTACGACCTTACTCCCTGGCAAGCGGACGCCTCTCGGCATGCCCTGGAGGGCAGGGCAGATAGCCTCGGCGCTCTGTTGACCGATGGGGGAACTGTCGGAAACGGTGGCCACGGCACCTTCATTGGCGCAATGGTGGACTCCGACATCTCCATTTATGTCCCGCTCAACATTGCAATAAACGCCTATGGGGGAGAGGCGACGGCTACTCAGAGCGATGCCGTCGTTTTCAATTACCATGCAGGTCAGATAGCCGGGGCTGGCGGTGGCGGAGGTGAGGGCAACACCGGCGGGGTTGGTAGTGCTGCAGCTGCCGGGAGCGCAAGCCACACCAGTGGGGCGAATCAAAGCGGCCATGCAGGGTTATCGTCGTCCTTACCTCCTGAAACGGCAGCTTTCTTCGGAAGCGCCGGACACGCTGGCAACGGTGGAGACGGCATCTTTCTCGGAGCCATGTTGGACATGGACGTCGCGATCTATGCTCCAATCAATATTGCAATCGGGTTTGGCGGCAACGTAACGGCTACCCAGTACAATTCCGTTGTCTTCGACCAAGGAGCAGTTCAGGTTGGGGGAGTTGGGGGCCAAGGCGGCAACGGTAACGGCGCCGTCGGAGATTCAGGATTTTGGTCTCTCCTGCATGCAGACACCGTTCACACCGGCGGAGGGATCGTCGGCAGCGGAGGTGATGGCGTCTTCATTGGCATCATGAACGACAATGATGTCGGCATCTACGCACCCATCAACATTGCGATCGGCGGATCGACTATCGGTGCAGCGGAGCCTTCGGGGGAGTTGCATTATTCCAGTGATTGGCCGATTGACACGATGGATGTCAGTGGGCTTGGCAGTCTTGATCTGAATCATGACATCGAGATGCTGATCCATGATCTTACCCATCCCACATGAACTGCTGCGCATCGACACCTGCTTGAGGCTTGAGTGCATTTTTGCAGAACGGCGTCTTACTCCTTCGATCTCGCAAAGCGGATGAATATGGCGTGGATATGAGGCACTCGATCCGGGTTGACGATCGAGCCCTCTTTCACGCTGCGGCATTCGCCCGTTCGCGATATGCCACCAACGAGGATATGCTGCTGCGGTCGAAGCTCTCTCGGGGAATTAACTATAGGAAAAGTAAAACCCAAATTGTTCGCTCGGCACTGTAGACCGATGCTGCAAGCGCGGATCAAAGTCGTCTCAGAAACGGCCAGGGCTGGGGACCTTCGGGGAGCACTGTCATGTTTCGTTGCGTAAGCGTACTTATCGTTGCAGGCCTTTGCTTGACCCTGGAGGGATGCTCGAAGCAGACATCCGCTCCAGTGCCTTTGGTCAAGCAGCCGAAAGATCATGTCTCGGTCCGTTCATCGCCGGTCGAGAAGATCGCAGTACGACGAGAGCAGAATACGTCTCGCAATAGTTCGATCCGTGTCATCTCTGGTGAGGAAAACAGCACCTATTCACGCACGCTCGACAGTCTGTCCGAGATCCTGAGTCACCGGCAAATGCGCTTGCAGCCCATCGCCAGCCAGGGGCCGGTCCAGGATCTCGTGAGCGTACTCCATCGCTCCGATATCGACACCGCCATTGTGCAGGCAGACGCCCTCGAGGGAGCGGCGGGCCACGTACAATCGGCTGTTCGCGAGCGGCTGCGATATCTCTTTCAGGTTTCGAGCAAGGCAGTTCATGTTCTGGCGCCCCGTCACATCGCCGACATCCGCCAACTTGAGGGCCGCAAGGTCAATATCAATCGGCCTGGGAGCGGTGCACATTTGACAGCCAGCCTGATGTTCGAAAAGCTCGGCATCAAGCCCGAGTTCACAACTTACGATCAGGATACCGCATTCCAACGTCTTCAATCAGGTGAGATTCACGCCTCGATACTTCTCGCATCGAATCCTTCGACCGAAGTTCTCGCCTTTCCGTCGTCCGGCCGCTTTCATCTTCTCCCGATCGTTCTTGAAGAGGGCGCATCACATTATCGCTCGGTCCAGTTGACAGCCGACGAGTACCCTCACCTGATCGAAACAGGGCAGCAGGTTGAGACCATAGCGGTCGGCCACATTCTCGTCGTGAGAGACTGGCCGGAGGGGAGCAGCCGCTACAAGCGTTTGACGCACTTGGCTGAGGTCATAGACGCGCACCTTGATGAGTTGAAGCAAACCGAGCAGGATCTCCAACGAACCGAAATCAATCTGCAGGCAGCGCCAGGCTGGCAGCGGTTCGATCCGGCGCAGAGCTTAATCCATAAAAGGGCTCGGCAAGCTGATGAGCAGCGTGCATTCGAGAGATTAATCGTGGCAAGCGGTGTCTGCTCCACGCCAATCTCGACAGCAGTACGTGAGCGCCTTTACCAGGACTTCATTGACTGGCGGAGAGCGCGAGAGAGGAACACGCGATCGCCGACGTCAGGATCTGACTTCCAATGAACGGTGGTGTGCATGTCGGCACCGCACGATGCTCTCATTGAAGGAGAAAGCATCGGATTGGTCCCAAAAGTTGATTCCACTTTTCACGTCCGATGCCTTAGAGGCGCGTATCTTGATGGGAGTTTCGACCTGCAGCGTCTGGCAATGGTACATCTAAGACATTGAGGTCGGGTCAGATGTGAGAGCCAAAGCTGACGTAGCGCCAACCGTAAACCGGCCCTAGTTCGCTGGTTCCGATGATCCGCTCACATTGGGCGGAATTTGTTCATCGAACCCGCTGCGGAGGAGGGCGCCCGTCAAGATTGAACGACAAGGCTGAGTTCAAGGACAAGGGACGGGCAGGCAATGTATCGGCTTGGCCCGGTGAACACATAATGCACCGCCCCGTTCTGAATCTTGTACTGTGCCTCCAGTCCGACGTCGAAAACGGCGAATTGATTGGCCGGTACGAGGATGTCATCGAATATTACGGGCTTCACCCGGTTGAAATCGACCGTCTCGAAATCGCCGGTGCCGCCCTTGAGCCAGCCCTCCGTGTACGCAACCGTACCAGTAATATAGTGATGATCAGTGGTGAGACTCGTCGAACCCACGAAGACCCGGTGGTGGGCGTACAAAAGCACATCCGTGTTGACACCGATGAGCAAAGGTGGGTGCGCTATGGCCTGAAGCTGCCCCCGGACGGTGAGATCGGCCCTGGCGCGCTTGATGACGGCGACATTCGGCGAGTTGTTTTGCCAAGCGAAGAAGAACCTGATGTTCGCGTACTCCCAGTCGGGGAAGGAGAAGCCGCTGCCGCTGCGGCTGTCGTTGTGTTTCCACGTGGCCCAACTGTTCCAGCTCCCGATATGCGAGTCGACCAGGGAGGCGGAAGGCACGGAGTAAATGGCTGCGGGAGCATCGAGGACAATCGGGAACGTGACCAGCGGTCTACCACCGATCAGATCGTAGACCCGCTTTTTATTCTCCGTCCACTCCCGATCACTCTCCATCGGTTCCATGGGCTTTGAATCGACAGGCGGCGTCAGCTTCTCGAAAACCTTGTCAGCCTCATTCTTGTACTCGTCATACAGTTTCTCGAGCCTGCCGAAGTCCAAACCGGCGTTGGCGAGTTCCGACTGAAGCCGCTCGAGGTGAGCGCGGCGGAGCGCCGAAAGCTCGGCGTTTTGGGGCGTTTCGCCGGGCGGAGGTTTCGACTGGTCCCTTTGCATGATTGCAGAGATCGCAGCCTTGACCTGGGATCGGGAATTCTCCGCCATTCGAACCTCCCGGCAAACGTCACGTGGACTGACACAGGGGACTGGCACTCGTCTGTATTATAGCGTGTGGTGCGGCTCGCCACCATACGGGCTGCGCTCATAAAGCCGGATGGAGCACCTCAATCGGCATGCGAGTGGGCTCACGTGAGTTGGAAATGATGCCCCTTGGTATCAGGCATTGATCTGTCCGATCTCCGCTGCGAGTTTCTGAAGCGCATCGCTCCTTTCGGGCACATAGCCGTGGCGATCATAGACGCCAGTCACGCCTGGGATTGCGTGACCGATGACGCGCTCTGCAATCTCGCTTCCGACACAGGCGCGGCTCATCAGAGAGCGTGCGGGGCGGCGGGCGAGCCGCTGGAACTGCCCAGCAATGGAGGGCTGCAGCTTCCAGGCGCACGTCATCTGTCCTTTTCATATCATGTGCACCATTTCGATGCCGCTCAGAATTGCGCGTGCACTGGTTCGGAATTGGAAGCCAAGCATAGTCCCGACAAATAAATCAGGTGGTAGATCTTAGCTGTCTCGATGATATCCTGGGCTTCAGGAGCCTGAAACAGCGCTTGCGCTTGCGGACGTGGATGCCTGTCCGGTCCCTTCTCGGCCGTGGTCGGAATTTCGGCTATCCTGACACTGACCCGGTTCGGCGATGCATTCCTGGTGCTGCGCTCGCAGAATGTGGGCTTGCCGCTGGCGTTGGTACCCACCGTCATGGTGGTGATGAACATCCTCTATGCCCTCGCGGCCTGTCCGGCCGGCACCCTCTCGGGGCGGCTGGGACATAACGGCGTGCTCACGGTCGGGGCCGGGTTCCTGATCATCGCGGATTTTATCCCGGCTCTTCGCCCGGCAATCCCCCTGGAAATGGCGGTGTGCACGCGCTGTCAGTTGCAGACAGAAGAGTAGTACCGGGGATGGACGAGAGGACAGGAATGGGACCGCGGCTGAGAAACTGGGCGCGGCGGATCAAGCGGGACATTGTTGCCCTCTACATCGCCGCTCGCGACCCGCGGGTGCCTTGGTATGTGAAGGCCGTAGCGGCTTTCATTGCTGCCTATGCGCTCAGCCCAATCGACCTGATCCCCGACTTCATCCCGGTGCTGGGCTATCTCGATGAGGTGATCATCCTGCCTGTTGCGATCTTCCTCGTGATCAAGATGATCCCTGATCCGCTCATGGCGGAGTTCCGCAAGGAGGCGCAGAGACGATCCGAACGCCCGACCAGCCGAGTGGCAGCGGGGGTGATTATAGGCCTCTGGATAACGGCGGCGGCGTTCTTGCTGTGGGCCTTATGGCCTACGCCTGTTCCCTGAGCGGCTTTCCGGGAGATATGATCTGGAGAGTTTCCAGAGCATAGAAGCCATGGAACGAGCTCCAAACGCCTCCTCCTGGTACATCTCGGAAGCAAGCTGAATGTCCGCTCAAGATGGGAACGCCGGACGCTCCTGAAGGGCAGGGGATTTCCTGGTTCGACTCAAAGCAGACAAGAGGACCCGGCAGGCGTATAATTGCCCATGCCGCGATGGATTGCGCGCCATCATGGAGGCGGCCAATGAACGAGGAAATCAGACAGAAGATCCTGACGCTGCTGGACCAGCATCGGATTATGACGATTGCCACCCTTAGGCCCGACGGCTGGCCGCAGGCGACGACTGTCGGCTACGCGAACGAGGGCCTCACCCTCTACTTTCTGTGCGGCCTGGACAGCCAGAAAGCCGCGAATCTGGCGCGGGATGATCGCGTGTCGCTGACAATTGACCATGACACGTCTGACATCATGGCCATCGCCGGCCTGTCGATGGCGGGGCATGCACAGGCGGTGACCGACCACGCCGAGGCGGGCAAGGTGATGCAGATGCTCATGCGGAAGTATCCGGAGCAGGTCTCCCTGCCAGGGCCAATGCCGAGCCCGGAAGAGGTCCGCATCTTCCGCGTGACGCCGACCGTCATCTCGGTGCTCGATTACTCCAAGGGCTTCGGGCACACCGACCTGGTCAGCGTTCCCGACGCTCTGGAAGAGGCTCCCGACATCGTTGAGGAGGCCGACCTGGAGTCCTTCCCGGCCAGCGATCCGCCCGCGTGGACACGAACCACGTCGCGATAGGCCGCGGACCGTCTCGCTCCATCCGCTGGGCCTACAACACGCTGGGAGGCTCCAGGGGTCACAACCTGGACGAGGCCTGCCATGAAATCGCTCCGGATTATCGTTCGCCGTCATGGCGGGCCGGAAGTCTTGGAAACCGTCGAGGAGGAGACGCCGGAGCCGGAGCGCGGCGAGGTGCGGGTGCGCGTGCTCGTTGCCGGCGTGTCCTTTGCGGACTTGCTGATGCGGGAGGGGCTGCATCCGGAAAAAACGCCCCTTCCGTTCACGCCGGGATGGGACATCGTGGGGGAGGTGGACAAGACCGGACCGGACGCGTCGCGAGCAGCTGTCGGCCAGATGGTTGCGGCTCTGCCAATTCATGGCGGCTACGCCCAGTATATCTGCCTGCCGGAAAGTGAGATCACTCCTGTTCCGGATGGCCTCGATCCCGCCGAGGCCGTTAGTCTCGTGCTTAACTACATCACGGCCTATCAGATGATGCATCGCACCGCGCATGTCGCACCCGGTCAGCGGGTGCTCATTCATGGTGCGGCCGGAGGCGTCGGCACGGCTTTGCTGCAACTTGGCCGCCTGGCAGGCTTGGAAATGTATGGCACCGCATCGCTGGCCACTCATCAGACCGTAACCAGCCTGGGCGCCACGCCCATCGACTATCAAAAGGCCGACTTTGTCGAAGAGATTCACCGCCTGACAGGTGAAGGCGTGGACGTCGTCTTCGACGGAGTTGGCGAAGCCAATGTCTGGCGCTCGTTCCAGGCTCTGAGGCCGGGCGGCCGTGTCATCGTTTACGGCTTCACTTCATTTCTCAGGAAGGGTGTGCTGGCAGGTGGCTTGCGCTATCGGTTTCGCGGCATTGTGCGGCCGGCGTGGTACGCGCTCCGCGCCCTCCTTTCGCCCGGCAGACGACGTATCCTCCCCTACAGCATCCAGAACGTGAAACGGTGGAACCCAGCATGGTTTCGTGAGGATTTGAGCGCGCTGCTTGATCTGCTTCGTGACGGGAAAATCAGGCCCATGATCGCCGGGCGGATTCCGCTGAGCGAGGCTCGTCGCGCGCACGAATTGCTCGGCCAGGGATCGGTGAAGGGCAAGCTCGTGCTGGTTTGCAATTGGCCGGTGTCCTGAGGAGCCGAATTCAGCCACTCATGAGCTTGGTTATGCTGATCGGCTTGTGGCCTCATACTGAATTCCATGGATCAGAACTGGTGTGCTCAATCCCCGCAGGTTGAGGGACATGAGGGTCCCGGATTGTGAGTCAGCACTGGAAGCAGTTTGATGGTATTCTGCAAGTGACGTAGACAAAGACCTTGAGTTCACCGTCCCGCTATGGCTGACACGGCAGATACCGCTCAGGTCATTATTCGGCCGCCGCTTGCTTGGGGGCTTGCCGTCATTGTTGGGTTTGCGCTCAACTGGCTCATGCCCTTATCATTCTTGCCGGTCGGCCAGCCTGCAGGCTGGCTCGGCGGAATGGTGTTCGTCCTCGCGCTGGCGCTGGCCGTCTGGGCCATCGTTACCATCACCAAGGCCGGTTCGAACGTCCCCACCAATCTGCCGACCACCACCATTGTCGAGAGCGGACCGTACCGCTTCACGCGCAATCCCATCTACCTGGGCATGTTCCTGGGACTGATCGGCTTGGCCATTGCGTTCGACAATCTCTGGCTGCTGATGACGCTGGTGCCCTTCGCGATCGTCATCCGCTACGGCGTCGTGGCCCGCGAAGAAGCCTATCTCGAGCGCAAGTTCGGCGATGTCTACCGTGGCTACCGCTCGCGCGTAAGACGCTGGCTGTAGCGCCACCCTGATGGATCTGGGCCCGGTGCCACAGCGCCGCTCCCAAGACGCTACGGCTTCAGATTCCGGCTGGTGGACGATTATTCGGAAACGTAGCAGCGTGATGGCAGAGAACAGCTATGTCCGGCCGATCCACGTCTACGGCTTGGCGTTGCAGGCCGGTGCATTCACCAGGGCAGGCCGCAGTGGCACGTTTCGAAGTTGGCGTCTGGCGCTCATGGCGACCAAACTTAACGTCAGGTCATAACACTTCTCGGAGGTCACGCCTTGGTCTGCTCGCCCGACTTAAGCAGACGTCCGTGAAGGATAGGGAACTGCAGAATCTGACCCGAACCGGACCCTGATCAGTTGTGTTGGATTCTAAGGATATTCCCGGAATGGAGTGCCAAGGCCACGTGGGGTAACGCTCATGGCATAGCAAAACGCAAAACGGATTTGGCCGGAACACGGCATTAGTTGGGTTTGACGATGTCCGAACATACCAACGTCGTCCTTGTGGTGGATGACGACGCAGCCGTCCGGGAATCCTTGAGGTTTGCCCTCGAATTGGAAGGCTTGGACGTTCGAGTCTACGAGAGCAGTACCGATCTGTTGACTGAGCCGACCCTCCCTGAATGCGGGTGTCTCGTGGTTGATTATAACATGCCCGGCATGAATGGAGTAGAGCTAGTGGCCAAGCTTCGGGAGCACCATTGCAATTACCCAGTCATCCTCGTCACGTCCGGAGCAGCTCATGACGTGCTCGACTGTGCTCTCCGCTCCGGAATCCGGGATGTGCTTGAAAAGCCTCTCCTGGGCAACACACTCACAGACTGCATCTACGCGACACTATTCGGTGCGGCCTGCGCTTGGCCGCGCTCATGCGAATTCCCGAAGGAATAATTGGATTTGTCGTCATCTCGTGACGGCATCTACGCCCGGTAATGAGGGCCGAGATCAGATGCCCTGAATGCTGATGACAAGCCATGAAAGCCGAGCCTGACGTGCCGTTGGTCAGATGGCCAGATCGTTCCACTACCTCTCGATGAAGCATCAAGGGTAATCCTATGACGAACACATTAAGCGATACGAGCATTCATCTGGTGAAGGCCACCGTGCCGGCTCTCCAGGAGCATGGGCTGGCGATCACGAAGCGCATGTACGAGCGCATGTTCCAGAACGAGGCCATCCGTGACCTGTTCAACCAGTCCCACCATGGCGAGACCGGCTCGCAACCCAAGGCGCTCGCCACCGCGATCCTGGCCTATGCGCAGAACATCGACAATCTCGGTGCTCTCGCGCCTGCCGTCGAGCGGATCGCGCAGAAACATGTCGGGCTGAACATCCTGCCTGAGCATTATCCTTACGTTGCCGAAGCGCTGCTCGGGGCGATCAAGGACGTGCTCGGGGACGCCGCCACCGACGAGATCCTGGCTGCCTGGGGCGAAGCGTACTGGTTCCTCGCCCACGTGCTGATCGGACGCGAGGGAGCCGTCTACAACAGCCTGGCTAACGCACCCGGCGGATGGAACGGCTGGCGCAATTTCAGGATCGAAAGCAAACAGCGCGAGAGCGAGATCATCACGTCCTTCGTGCTGCGCCCCGAGGACGGAAAGCCTGTCCTGCGTCACCAGCCGGGCCAGTATCTCACGTTCTGGATCGATATTCCCGGCCAACACCCGCTGAAGCGGAACTACAGCATCTCCAGTGCGCCCAACGACGAGACCTACCGGATCTCGGTGAAGCGCGAGCCGCAGGGCATCGCGTCGAATTGGCTGCATGACCAAGCCGAGGTCGGAGAGATCCTGAAGGTGGCGCCGCCGGCCGGCGAGTTCTTCCTCAACGAGGAGTCCCCTCGCCCCGTTGTTCTGCTGAGCGGCGGGGTTGGGCTGACACCAATGATGAGCATGTTGGAGGCGGTTGCGAATCAGCATCCGCATGTTGCCGTCCATTACGTGCATGGCACCCTGAACGGCGCGACCCACGCCATGAAGAACCGCGTGCGGTTTCTGGCTGAAGCCCATCCCAACATCCAGGCAACCGTCTTCTATGTCGAACCGCGGCCGGAAGATCGGCAGGGCGACGACTTCGATCACCAGGGGCTGATCAGCGTGGAGTGGCTTCAGGCTCACACGCCACTGGGCGAGGCTGACTATTACCTCTGCGGTCCACGGCCATTCCTGCGCGCATTCGTGGGTGGTCTGGCGCTGACGGGGGTCCGGTCAGACCGTATTCACTACGAGTTCTTCGGGCCTGCCGACGAGATCCTGACTGCCTGAAGGCTGCGGCGAAATCCGTTGGATCCCAAATGCTGAACGGGTAACTGGGTGCCCGTTGCCCGTTCGGTCGGGAAGCTCCTATGGGTCAGGCTCAACATGGATGCAATAAGCCGTGGAGACCTTTCGATCCAGTGAGCCAAGGTTGCTTCATGTTACTCGCCGGTCATTTGCTTTATGATGGCTGGTAGGATCGGCGGGTGAGGCGGCTTGGTCAATAGCCGCCGCTGACGTTTTGACACCAAACTGCTCGGCAATCACCGGCGCATCATCAACATCAATGCCGATATACTCGACTGTGCTCTCGATCTTGGTATCGCCGAGCAGGAGTTGGACGGCTCGGAGATTGCCGGTTCTGTGATAGATCATTCGCATTGACTGCATTCATGTTTGCTGCTTGAGCGCATGAACCGCGAAAGTGCCTGGCATCGGTGCTTTCACACTGATGCCTGAAGCATCCGGCCCGGTCGGGCTCCTGTCGGCGCACCGTTGCGCACAATGGCCTCTCCATTGACCCAGACATGGGTAATGCCGGAAGGCAGAAGGGTCGATGCGTCGAAGGTGGCCTGGTCTGTCACGCCTTCTTCGAACAGCACCAGATCGGCCATCATGTCAGGTCGCACCAAACCGCGATCCTGCAGAGAGAAGCGCTGCGCCGCAATCGATGTCATGCGCCGAACGGCATCCTCGATGGAGAACCAGCCTTTGTCCCGGCGCAAGGGGCCGATGATACGCGGAAACGTGCCAAAGGCGCGCGGATGAGGTTTCGTGCCGGGGCGCGGCAGGCCATCCGATCCCACCATATACAGCCGGTGGCAGCACGCAGCATGCAGATCGTTTTCATCGAGCTGGAAAAGAATGACGCCGGTCTGTCCTTCGTCCTCCTCAACCAGGCGGATGAACAGATCGTAAGGCTCGGTTTCCTCGTGGTCGGCGGCCTGGCGCATGTTCAGGCCTTCCAGAGGCTTGAGTGCCGGATTGTTGACGCCGGAAATGCGCACGTTCTCCCAACCGATCAGGGACAGCTTGCTCTGACCGTGGAAGGCCGGGCCGCCGTTCTCGACCCAACGGCGCAGGACAGGGCCCACATCAGGATCGCGCAGTTTCTGCTTCAGTTGGTCGAGCCCTCCATCGAGGGCGGCAGGCGGAAGCAGCTGCAGAAGGTAGGTGCTGCCTGCCGGATAGGGGTACATGTCGAAGCTGATGTCGATGCCTTCCTGTCGCGCCGCCTCCAGGGTCTCCAAGGCGCAGGGAATCTGGCCCCAGTTCGGGCGCCCCGCCGCTTGAAGGTGCGACAGGAGGCCCGCCGCGCCGGATTGCCGGAGGATCTCGATGAACTCCTCGATTGCTGGAACAAGCCCATCCTCATAGCTGCGCACATGCGCAGTCATCAGCCGTCCGCGAGCCTTCACCACCTTGGCCAGCGCCACCATCTCGTCGAGAGCCGCAAAGGCGCTCGGGGGATAAACCAGTCCAAGGGACAACCCGATGGCGCCTTGCTCAAGCTGCCGATCGAGAAGAGTTTCCATCGCGGCGATCTCGTCCGGTGTCGCGGCGCGGCGTTCATAGCCCATGACCGCGAGACGCAGTGCCCCATGGCCCACGAGGGAAACGACATTGATGGCTACTCCCCGATGAAGGCGCTCGCGGTAATCCGCGAAGTCGTCGAAGATCTCATCCGGTGCCGTCTGACCGAGCAAGCCTGAGAAGTGTTTGCGCAGATCCTCGCGGGACTGTCCGCGTGCCGGATAGAGCGAGAAGCTGCAATTGCCGACGACGACGGTGGTCACGCCCTGCAGCGCCTTTTCAGGGCGATCCGGGTCGCGAAGGCAGATCAGGTCGTCATGGCAATGGGCGTCGATGAAGCCGGGCGCGAGATAGCGATCCTGCGCATCGACGATCGTCGCATTCGCTTCCACCTTCAGGTTCGCGCCGACGCCGGCAATCCGCCCGCCGACCACTTGCACGTCGCCGCGGAACCAGGGGGCTCCCGTGCCGTCGATGATACGGGCATTTCGGATCAGCCAGTTTTGCGTCATCGTCTTCTCAGCCGGAAGTTTAAGAAAAGTCGGCCTGGTTCAGCCGCGGGGCTTTCCCATCGGGAACGGCATGTATCCAACGAAGCCCGTGATCTTCCAGCGCCCGTCGAGGCGGGCGCAGAAATACAAGGTTTGCCAGCTGAGCACATCGACACCGCCATCTTTCAGGGCGATGGTTCCGTCGAATTTCTTGTGGCAGACGGCAGTATCGCCCCTTAAATCGATGTCGCGCATGTTGGTGGCGCGAAACAGAGCGTCGCGGACGGGCTCGGCATAGTCGACAGCCTGCGATGCTTTCGCCTGGCGCAGCCACTCGTCCCGGTAGGTTTCCAGGTCTGGAAAATCGAGACGCCAGCTGTCGGGCAGTTCCGACTTGTGCGCATGCAGGCCCAGAAACCCTTCACGGCGGAAATCGGAATCCACCATCGACCAATCGGCTGCGAGAAAGGCGTCAATGTCGCGCTCGACCAGCATGGTCCAGATTTCGCGGCGATCCGGGTCGGTTTCGGAGAACGGATTTTGCGTGTGGGATTTCACGACGGGAACCTCCGGGATTGGGGTAGGAGAGGGGGGAGCCGCTTCAGGTAACCTTGCCGCGAGCCGCGACTGGAACCGTATCGATCACGTCATCGCCGCGCACGAATGTCACGTCGTCGAAGAGGTTCGATACGGGGCAGACATGGTTCGGAATGATGCGAACCATCTCGCCGACTTCAGGTCTTGTGGCGGAATGCGTGAGATCAACGATCCCGTGCTCTTCGCTTAAAGACACAATGGCAGCATCAGGATACTCGACAATGCGGCCGAAGCCCTGAAGGCCTAAAGTGTCGCTGGTGAGCGCTTTCGAGCCGGTGTCGAGGATCGCGCGTGTGTCGGTGGGGCGCGAGACGACGGTTGCGAAGACCGTGAGCGCGCAATCGTCAAAGCTGCCGACGCCTTCCTGAACCTGAAAGCGGTCGAGGTAGATATAGGTGCCGGGGCGGTATTCCGTGGCTGCGCGGTTCTCGCCGCTCTGCCAGATGTCCGGAGTTCCGCCAGTCGAGACAATCTCAGGTGGGAGGCCTGCTTCATTAAGCAGGGCCTTGGCGCGCTCCAACCAGGCATTCGCCTGCGCGGCCATGCCCTTCGCGGGATATGTCATCAGACCGGCAAAACGCAATCCGTTCGAACCGGCGATGCGTTTGGCGAGGGCGAGCGCCTCCTCGGGCGTCTGGACGCCGACGCGCCCGCCGCCCGTGTCGCATTCCACGAGAACGGAAAGGGTGATGCCGGAGCCTGCAAATGCCCTGGAATAGCCGTCGATGGTGGTGGTGCTGTCGGCTGTGACCTTGATGGATGTGCGCTTGGCGAGCGCCAGAAGACGTTTCAGCTTGGGCTCGCCGAGAATGTTGTAGGGAAGGAGGATATCCGTGATCCCGGCATCCGCCATTACTTCGGCCTCGCCGATTTTCTGGCAAGTGATGCCGATGGCGCCGAGCTCCATCTGGCGCTTGGCGAATTGCGGCAGCTTGTGGGTCTTGATATGGGGGCGCAGCTTCACCCCATGGGTATCGGCGTAGTCCTGTGCGCGCCTGAGATTGGCTTCGACGCGGTCCAGGTCGATCAGCACGACGGGGGTATCCAGCTCATGAATCTTGGTCATTGCAAAATCCGACTTCTTCTAGTCGCCAAGGGGCAATCGGGGATCGTTGACGTTCACCGCTGCGAGGCTGTGCTTGATGCGGCGAAGCCCTTCGAGAACGGAGGGACCGATGGCTTCGGCCGTGGTCATCGCGATCAGATCAACGATGGCCATCATCGCATAGCGGGCGGAGTTGGGTTTGTAGAGATTGCTGTCTTCCGGCACCGAGAATGGCAGGAGGATTTCGGCCTCCCGGGCCAAGGCCGATCCCGGTGCGGTCACGGCAATGGTTTTTGCTCCGTAATGACGGGAGATGCGCATGGAGTCGACCACCGAAGGCGAGTAGCCGGAGATCGAGAAGGCGATCACCACTGTTTCCGGCGTCGCCACTGAAGCCGTCATTCTCTGCATCTGACCGTCGCTGTGAGAGATGACGGACAGGCCGAGACGGAAGAGCCGGTTATGGAGCTCCGTCGCCATGATGGAGGAGTTGCCTCCAGAACCATAGGACAATACCGAGCGCGCCGTGGAAATATGATCGGCAATCAAGCCGATGGTCTCCATATCGACGCTGGAGCGCAGGCGCTCGATCGCCGTCGCGGCGCCACCGCATACAGCCGCAAGAACACGTTCCTCGCGCTCCTCGCGCTGCAGGGGGGTAGGATTGAGATAATTGCCGCCGACGGCCAGAGCTTGAGCGAGATGATATTTGAAGTCGCGAATGCCCTCGCAGCCGAGCGCTCTTGCAAAGCGCGTCACCGTGGGCTCGCTCACGCCTGCGCGACTTGCGATGTCGGCAATCGGCGCTTTGGACACATAGGCGAGGTCGCTCAAGATCATGGACGCAAGCCTGCGCTCCGCCTTGGAGCCGTCCTCGGACCATCGGCGAACGCGGGTGATGATGTCCTGTGTCGCCTTCACACTCAGGCTCCCGGAAGGCGCATGCCGGTGTTCGCATCGAACAGGTGGACCTTTTCCGGTTCAACGGACAGGTTGAGCGTCTCGCCAGGGCCGACGGAAATTCTCTCCCGAAAGACCGCCCGCACTTCCGAAGTGCCGACATGCCCGTAGATGTGACTTTCCGAACCAGTGGGCTCGATGACATTCACCACAAGCCGGATCGGACCCGCGGGATCGAGCCGGTAGTGTTCCGGCCGGATGCCAAGGATCACGCTGGCGCCATTGGGTGCGGATGTGCTCGCAACCGGCACCATGGCGCCGTCCGAGAGGCGAACGGACGCGCTCTGGCTCGACCTCAGCATCGTTCCATCGATGAAGCTCATCGCCGGGGAGCCGAGGAATCCTGCCACGAAGAGATTGGCCGGACGATCGTAGAGCTCGAGAGGAGTGCCGACCTGTTCGATGCGCCCGCCATTCATAACGACGATGCGGTCGGCCATGGTCATGGCCTCGATCTGATCATGCGTCACATAAATGATCGTGCTTTTGAACTTGTGGTGCAGTGCCTTGATCTCCGTCCGCATCTGCATCCTGAGTTGCGCATCCAGGTTGGAGAGAGGCTCATCGAACAGGAAGAGATCGGGACTGCGGACAATGGAGCGCCCCATCGCGACGCGCTGGCGCTGGCCGCCGGAGAGCTGGCCGGGGCGCCGGTCGAGGTAGGCTCCGAGATTCAGCATGGAAGCCGCGCGTTTCAGCTTCTCCTCCGTCTCCTGCGCATTCTCGCGGCGGATGCGCGGGCCGAAGGTGATGTTGTCCTTCACAGTCATGTGAGGGAAGAGCGCATAGGACTGGAACACCATCGAGATGTTGCGCTTCTGCGGCGGCACCTCATTGGCACGCCGGCCGCCGATGCGGATCTCGCCATCGGAAACTGTTTCCAATCCGGCGATCATGCGCAGCAGGGTGGACTTTCCGCATCCCGACGGACCGACGAGGACGACGAACTCGCCGTCTTCGACGGCAAGATTGATCCCATGGAGAATATCGAGAGCCCCGTAGCGCTTCTTGACGTTGTCGAGGTGGAGATCGGCCATCGGAAAGCTCCTCTCACCGGATTGCATCGATAAAGGGCAGGTTGCCTGCCGTCAGACCGCCGTCCACGGGAAGAGAGACGCCCGTGATCCCGGCCGAGAGAGGCGAGGCCAGGAATACCGCCGCATTCGCTACGTCAACAGGGGAGACCATGTGGCCGAGGGGATAGAGGCGCGAGACCTTCTCAAGAATGTGAGGATCCTTCGTGATCCGGTGGTCCCAGGCATGCGTGCGTACGGAACCCGGACAGATCGCATTCGACCGGATGCCATGGACTCCGCATTCCGTCGCGATGGCTCGGGCATAGGCCACAAGACCGGCTTTGGCTGCCGCATAGGCAGGATTTCCGAAATGGGCGAGGGCGTTCACGGATGAGATGAAGACGAACACGCCGGAGCCTCTCGCCTTCATGGGTTCGAGGAAGGGAGCGGTAAAATTGCGGGCCCCGTTGAGATTCACGTCGAGTTCAAAGTTCCAGACACGCTCGTCGACCTGCTCGAGGGTTTCCGCGCGCGTATAGCCTGCGTTGCTGACGACAATGTCCGGCAGGCCGACCTGCGACTGAATGCGCTCGCAGGCTCTCCTGCACGCGTCAGCATTGCTGAGGTCGAAGGTTTCCTTGTGGGCCACGTCCAACGATCGGAGGGCCTCCTCCGAGATGTCGCAGGCGACGACCCTTGCTCCAGCCTCCTGAAAGCGCTGGACCATCGTGACACCAATGCCGCCGCCTGCACCCGTGATCACGGCCAAGCGGCCTTCCAAGCTGTTTGCCAACGACTTGCTCCGAACTGCTTCTAACCTTTGGTGTCCCTAAGGCTGGAGCGATTTATGAAATTTAGCAACATAAAAGCCAGGAATATACGCAATAATTCCCTTGCCTAAGTAATTTTCTTTCACAACAATGCTCGTTGCCGGGCTGCTTTTCTAAGGTGTGCGGCCCTAGCAGAGGGAACATGCACGTGAAAACATTCAACAAGAACACCTTCTTCAGCCTCAAGGGACTTGCGGTTGCAGGTGTCGGCGTCATCGCCCTGTCCGCGAGCGCCAATGCGGGCACTGTCCGTGTCACCGTCGCGGAATATTCGGCCAAGACCGGCCCTTATTTCGAGCAGGTAGCCAAGGACTTCGAAGCGGCCAATCCGGGGATCAAGATCCAGTTCGAGGTGGTGCCGTGGGACAACCTGCTTCAGAAGCTGACCACCGACATTTCGGCCAACGCCAATGCGGATCTGTCGATCATCGGTACGCGCTGGCTCGTGGACTTCGTCCAGCAGGGAATTGCGGAGCCGCTCGACAGCTACATGACTCCCGAGATCAAGGGGCGCTTCATCGAGACCTTCCTGACGCCCTCGGTGATGAACGGCAAGACATACGGTTTGCCCATCGCGGCCTCCGCGCGTGCGATGTACTACAACAAGGATCTGTTCGCGAAGGCGGGCCTCTCCGAGCCGCCCAAGACCTGGGCGGAGCTGGAGGATTATGCCAAGAAGATCTCCGCGCTGGGTAACGGTGTCTATGGCTTCGGTCTCCAGGGGAAGGAAGTCGAGACCGACGTCTATTTCTACTACGGCATGTGGTCCTTCGGGGGCGACATCGTGAAGGACGGCATGTCGGGGCTCGACTCGAAGGCTGCCATCGATGCCGCGTCTCTTTACAAGCGCCTCATCGATCAGGGCGCCACGCAGCCGGGCGTGACCTCCTATGCCCGCGAGGACGTGCAGAACCTGTTCAAGCAGGGCAAGATCGGCATGATGATGACGGCGCCCTTCCTTGCCAACCAGATCCGTGACGAGGCGCCGAACCTCAAATACGGCGTGGCACCGATCCCGAAAGGACCCGGTGGCGATCAGGGCACTTACGGCGTGACCGACTCCGTCATCATGTTCCAGAACTCCAAGAACAAGGCCGAGGCTTTCAAATTCCTCGACTTCCTGTTCCAACCGCAGCAACGCGTGAAGTTCACGGTCAATGAGGGCTTCCTGCCGGTGACCAAGGCGGAAGCGCAGGACAAGTACTTCGTGGAGAATGCTGATCTCAAGGTGTTCACGAGCCTTCTGCCGACCGCCCGCTTCGCGCCTGTAATCGCGGGCTGGGAGGAGATTGCCGATACCACCACATCGGCGCTGCAGCGGATCTATCTCGGCCAGGGCCAGATCGAGCCGACGCTGAAGGAGGCCGCATCCAAGGCCAATGCGGTCCTGAAAAAGTAGTCTCGACAAAGGGGCCGGGCCATCGGGCCAGGCCCCTTCACGCTGTTTGCTCAGTCAGCGGAATGCTTATGACCTCGAAGCGTGTGGTTGCACCCTACGTCCTCATTCTCCCCAGTTTCGTGCTGGCAGCCCTTATCGTCATCTGGCCCGTCAATGAGCTGGCGCAGATCGCGAGCCATAGCGTGAACCGCTTCGGCCAGTTGCGCGACTTTGTCGGCATGGCGAATTTCAGGGCGCTGCTCGACGACCCGAATTTCATCGCCTCGCTCTGGCGCACGGGAATCTGGACCGTCGCGGTGGTCGGCGGCGCCATCATCTGTTCCGTTCCCGTCGCTCTCGTGCTGAACGAGGACTTTTATGGCCGCGATCTTGCGCGTGTGATCGTCATGCTGCCATGGGCGGTTTCACTGACCATGACCGCCATCGTCTGGCGCTGGGCGCTGTCGGGTGAAAGCGGCATGCTGAATTCGGCCCTGCTTGAATTCGGCATCATCGATAAGAATATCCAATGGCTTGCCGAGGCGAGCACGGCCTTCCCGATGCAGATCCTCATCGGCATCCTCGTGACCATCCCCTTTACGGTCACGATCATCCTTGGCGGCCTCTCGTCCATTCCTGACGATCTTTATGAGGCCGCGGCCCTGGAAGGGGCAGGGCGGTGGGAGCAGTTCCGGCACATCACGCTGCCGCTCATCACCCCGTTTCTGAACATCGCGCTCGTGCTGAACACGATCTACGTCTTCAACTCCTTCCCGATTATTTGGGCCATGACTCAGGGTGGGCCGGCGAACTCCACCGATATCCTCGTCACCTATCTCTACAAGGTCGGTTTCAGGCTTGGAAAGCTCGGCGAGGCCTCCGCCGTCTCGCTGGTGATGTTCGGCATTCTCCTGATCTTCACATTGATCTATGTGCGGCTCACTACCCACCGCGGGGTGAAGGCATGAACTCTTCCAAGCTCCGCCGCTCCATCATCTGTTGGCTCGTGCTCTCGCCGGTTGTCGTCGCCGCGCTCTTTCCCTTTGCCGTGATGCTGATTACGGCTCTCAAACCCAATACCGAAGTGCTGACGCCGACCTGGTGGCCCTCCCGGATCGCCTGGGAGAATTTACAGACCATGTGGGTCGCCACCAATTTCGGAAATGCCCTGAAGAACTCGCTCTACGTCTCCGTGCTGGCGACTCTGGGCTCGCTGATCGTCTCTATCCCCGCCGCCTATGCCCTGACGCGCTTCGACTTTAAAGGGCGTGAGTTTTACCGCCAGTTCCTGCTGGTCACGCAGATGCTGTCGCCCATCGTTCTTGTGGTCGGCTTGTTCCGTCTCATGGTGTCGCTGGGCTTGATCGACAGCATCAATGCGGTGACGGTCGTCTATGCGGCCTTCAACATCGCCTTCTCGGTCTGGATGCTGCAGAGCTACTTCGCCACCATTCCGCTCGATCTGGAGGAAGCTGCCTGGATGGAAGGAGCAGGGCGCGCCGAGACCCTGGTGAAAGTATTTCTGCCGCTTGCCATCCCGGCGATGGTCGTGACGGCGATCTTCACTTTCATCAATGCCTGGAACGAATTCGTCATCGCGTTGACCCTGCTGCGCTCGCAGGATAGCTACACGCTCCCTATCCAGATCTTCTCATTGGTGTCCGGCCGTTACACCGTCGAATGGCATCATGTGATGGCGGCCACGTTCGCAGCGACCATTCCCGTTGCCGTCGCATTCGCCTGGCTTCAGCGCTACCTCGTGCGGGGCCTTGCGCTCGGCGCAGTGAAATAATGCCTGTCAAGAGTTGAAGGAAGAAGTCGTGTCGCGATTGCCTGTAAGCCCATGAGGACGATACCGTGATGGCAGGACAGGGGCGATTGCTGAGAAATGAGCGCCATCCCAAACATCCGCCCATCAGCGTCTTGCAGAAGTAGCCTCACCTCCATCAATCTGCTGGCCGATCAGTGCGATAGCCCGCTGATAGACGGGAGCTGCGTTCCATGCCTGGATCGCCTTGAAATTGGCTTCACCGGGCTGATAGCCTTCGCCCGCGCGCCAGCCATGGGCTCTGAGGAAATTTGCCGTCGAGATCAGCGCGTCTGCGGCGTTATCGAGATTGCCACCGGTGCCGTAGTTCAGGATGCTCTTGGGCAAGAATTGGGTCTGGCCGATTTCACCATGCATGGAGCCGCGCGCGTCGGCCGAAAGAATGCCCCGATCAATCAGGGTCAGGGCGGCGTAGAGCTGCTCGGTGAAGTAGGCCGACCGGCGGCAGTCATAGGCGAGCGTCGCTACAGCCGACAGTGTGTTCTGGTTCCCGCGTTGTCGCCCAAAGGCTGTTTCCATCCCCCAGATAGCCAAGAGCGGTCCCGGTGGGATGCCGAAGCGTTGTTCAATGGATGCAAATAAACCTGCATGGGATTGCTTGAGCGCGCGCCCGCGCGCGATAATGACTGAGCCACCTCGCTTGGCGAGAAACTGATCGAGTGATAGACGAAAGCTTTTCTGACCACGGTCAGCCGCGATGGTCGCCGTCGCATAGGTGGTTTCCATGAGAGCTGTGATGGTCGGAGCGCTGACGCCTCTTGCTCTCGCTTCGTTGGCAAACTGCTGCTTCCATGTCTCAAAGCCGGCCGCCGTACTGCCGCACTGCGCGGCTCTCGCTGTGTTCACTGATCCTGCATGGAGCACCAAGGATAAGGATGTGATGGCAATAATCTTTATCGGGTCGCCTGTAGTCATTTCGGGATCCTTTCGCATGCATTGGATCGGCGCAATACTCTCGTGTCACACCGGCTTCATGGGGCGTGATCGCTAGGATAACCTTCATTGGAGGTTAATGGCTCCCAGTCCGAAGCGTGTCTTGTTGTGGGTGATCCAGACCTCTCCCGCTCCAAGCATCATCCCTTTGTCCCGAACAAAGACCGTCTCGAAGGTGGATTTCGCCACAATATCTCGGATGCGCGGGTCCATGGCCGTGTCCTTCGCTGCACGAAGCTGCTCGCGGGTGCGTATGGTCCGCTTGGCCTTTCCCGTCACCGTCAGGGGATAGTGGGCGACCAGAGCGAGGAGTTCGATATCGCCGGAGCGGAAGGCTGCCTTGACGCGCCTGAAACCGTAATAGGCCTCCAAGGGATCGAAACTGAGAGCGCGGTAGCTAGCCTCAATCTCGGGCGACAGCTTCGGCCGGGAGAACCCCGTTTCAGGCGTCCTGACAGGCAGGTCCATGGATCGCCTCAGCTCACGCGCAAGGATGTTCAGGGCTCGGCGCTGGTCAAAGACCTTCTGCAATTTCGACGAACGGCTCGATGTCGCTCCCGTCGCGGGAGATTCTGTGAACTCCTGATTGACTGCCTTCGGGTCGGGTCCGGCATTTTGCCGCTCAGGGGAGGTGGTTTCCTTCCCCAATGCATGATCGAGCTGGTTTTGTGCGATCCAGAGCCTTTCCTCGACCTCGGCCAGGACCTGTTCGTGCGATGGCCTGAACCCAGGGCCTTTTGCGAGATCGGAGGGTAGGGCTTCCATCGCCTCCTGGGGCTTCGGGCCCTTCTGCTCGTCAGACGGATACCGAGGGTCGATCTTGTAGGTCCTGCCGTAGACCCGCACGAAGAATGGGTCAGCATGGGCCGGGAGGCAGAGGAGAGCCAGCAGGAAGCCGGTTATCCCGAGAGCTCTGGCGGGAAAGCAGGCCATAGCCGCCTCCGTTCCAAACGAGATCGGACGGCCTAGTGTACACGTCAGCCTCCGGGACGGAAATGGCTGGGGAAGAGCCAAAACCGCCAGCGATCGAATTGAAGAGGCGGCGATATCTCCCCGACCGTTGTCATCCTAATGAAGCCGGCGTTCTGAAATTGCCTCTTTGATGTGAACCAGCTTATTGAGCTTGTGCTGATCCACGCCGAGCTGTCCCGCCCATTCGTGCAGCGCGGAGCTATAGAGCCGGGCGAGGAAGCGTGTGGGGTTCTCTGCGCCACCCTTCAGCCTCACGAGTTCGTTCAGGGCCTGTCTCAGCATCATACGATCAACGGGCATCATCACACCTCGCTCCAGAAGGAGCTAATGTGCGTTTTGGAGACCACGCCGTCAAAGGATCAAAAGGCTTACCATCTGGGGCGGCGGGTGCTTTCTACGCGAGCCTCTCGTCAAGAATGCCAAGTCCTTGTCGCAAGCGATCAAGCAAGTTCGTCCACCCCGTCACAATATTCTGCCCACACCACGGCAACCTGTCTAAAGCTGTGCTGTGCACGGCGGTGGAGGCATCCTCGCCGGTGTGGTTCGGGCGGAGTGGCTTGAGAATTTAATTCCTATCGCGAGCGGGCTTTCCGTCTGCGCGCCAGATTTCGGAATGGGGAGCACCTCCCGGCCTGGTAGGCGTGGCCCAGGCATAGCCCATGTCCGACCAAGTGGAAGCCTCGGAGGAGTGGCGCGGGGCATAGCGGGAGTCCGTCCTTTTGATACGCCTAAAACTCCGGATTTCCTCAATCGCATAGGGTCGGGATAGTTTGATTGTCTAGGGGCTTATCGCGGACCAGGTTTGCGTCGGCCTCTCGATGGGAGCTGGAGGCGATAGCGCTGAGTGTCGGTGCGGTCCCGGTTTGCGATCTTGTCCTGCCGCGCACCCATCAGAACGGCGACAATGTCGTCGCGCACCGCTGGAAAAATCCGATAGTACTGATGGCTCTGGAAGTCCTGCCTCGGGCTAATGGCGTCGCTGACATCGATCGCAGCGACCTTGTCGCTGATCATCGCCATGTTCTCCGGCCCATTCACCCCAAGGCGCGGACCGTTGAATTTGGTGACCGAACTCAAGGTCGAGAGAATCCAGTCCTCCTGAGTGTGGTAGACTGTCACGCGATTGCCGAGACGGGGCAGGTATCGCAACTCCCTGGCATCTTCAAACGCATCCTCGTCTTCGTCCGCTGCGGCGAGGATGATCTGGTCGAACGTCCGGCGCAGGCGATTGGGATCCGGGGCCTCTGTTGGCATGGCGACCAGTGCAGGAAAGGGGCGATCTTCTGCATCCGTGGCAGGTGCGTCCGATGCCCGGATGTACTCGCGTGGCTCGCCCTGGGGCACCTGCATCAAGGCCTGTACCGCATACCGGAAGGCATAATTGCCCATACTATGGCAAATGAGGTGCAGTGGCTGTCGGCAGATGTCTCGGCGAGGAAGATTATCGATGAAGTCGTAGAGGATACGCATCGTGCGGGCGATGGCCACTCCGGACGCCCGCGCGGTGCCGCGGTCATGAAAGTAGTCTGTGTAGGGCAGGGGTGTGGGCAGAGGCGTGCCGATGGACGGCCATGTGAATGAGAACACGTTCGCATCGATGCCGTAGAAGTCGATGATCGTGGCGGCCCGCTCAATGGCATCCTTGAACGTGTTTGAGAAACCGTGGATCACGACCAGTGTCGGCCGCCCTCCCTCCTGCATATCCTGCCGGAGCTTTTCGAAGATATCTCGGCTGCCGCGCCGGATCGAAGGGCCGTAGAGTTGTTCCTGAGCGACGTAAAGCGAGCCTGGGATTAAACTGGAACTCGTTGCGGTGACCTTTGCCTGAGCGCTGCCGAAGCGAATGGCGGTGCCGTCGATGGGCCCAAGCTCGGAGCCGAAGTCGATGATGGTGCCGCCGCTCGCGTCCGTGAGCGGCATGCGATTGGTCCCAAAATAGACCGTCACAACTTGCGCCATGGCTCGTTTCTCCGTGCGGAGCCAGTGTCTCACGTCCACAGCCAAGTGTCAGCAGGCCGAGAATGGCAGGGAAGTGTTTCGGGCGCGGAGTAATCTCGCCTGCAATCCCATCTTCCGAGTGCTCAGCCACAACTCGGCATGCTGCTGTAGCCATCCTATGAAATCTGAATGTCACGTTGTGCGAAGCTGGTTCCTGTGTATGCCTACAATTACATCTCGTTGAAGTGCTGAAGCATGCGCGCGGCGTCTGGTTCCCGGTCCGTGAACAGGCGGAAAGCTCCGACAGCTTGGAAAACGGCCATGCCGCCGCCGGACATGGTGCGGCAGCCGCGTGCTCGGGCCTGGCGCAACAGCTCCGTCTCAAGCGGGAAGTAGACGATGTCGGCGACCCAGAGATCGGAGCGCAGCAATTCCACAGGCACCGCCATGCCGGGATACTTCGCCATTCCGAGCGGGGTCGTATTCACCATGCCGTCGGCTTTGGCCATTGCCTCCGCGAAACCGGATGTCGCGGAGGCGCATCCCGCACCGAAGCGCTCGCTCAACGCTGCCGCAAGAGTGCGGGCGCGCTCCTCATGTGTGTCGATGAGAGTGATCTCGCCGACTCCGAGAGTCAGCAGAGCATGCGCAACGGCTGCTCCAGCGCCGCCGGCACCGAACTGAACCACGCGATCTCTTCGGACGTCAGGCAGTTCGCGCCTGAAGCTCTCCGCAAATCCCCACCAGTCCGTGTTGTGTCCCACACGCCTGCCGTCTTTCAGTACCACGGTGTTGACCGCCCCGAGAGCGGCTGCATCGGGTGACAATCCATCAAGAAGCGGTATCACGGCCTGCTTGCAGGGATGGGTGATATTGAGTCCAGCAAAGCCGAACCGCTGGGCTGCAGCCAGGACTTCCGGAAGAGCACTCTCGTCGAGACCCAGCACCTCAAGATCGATCAGCTTGTAGACGTAGCGCAAGCCCTGTTCGGCGCCCTCACGCTCATGGAGGCGTGGGGTGCGTGAGGCCTGGATACCAGCCCCCACCAATCCGACGAGAACAGAGGGCCATGTCCATAGGCTTTGCGCTTCGCGTTCTCTGTCGGCTGCCGACGATAGCTCTCTCGTCATGGGCGTCAGGCGCTCGCTGCCGCTTTGGAACTCATATTGAGCATTGCTTTGACCGCAATCGGGTAGCCCTCCGTGCCAAGGCCCGCGATGACGGCAGTCGCAACTGGGGAGACATAGGACTTGTGGTAGATCGGCTCGCGCCGGTGGATGTTCGAGATGTGCAGCTCGACAATAGGGCCAGGAAACATCTTCAGGGCATCCATGATGGCCATGGAGGTGAAGGTGAAGGCTGCCGGATTGATGATGATCCCACTGCCCTCGTCGATGGCCTCATGGACCCAATCAATGATCTCGTATTCGCGGTTCGACTGCCGGAAGACGATTGCTTGTTCGGGTGCAGCTGCGCGGCACATAGCCTCGACTTCGGCCAAAGTCGTCCGCCCGTAGATCTCAGGCTCGCGGGTCCCGAGGCGGTTCAGGTTCGGCCCATTGAGAATGTAGATTGGTTTGCTCATCGATAGCTTCTCTCGAATTGAGTCCGTTCATCCCTGATATCCGAACATCCTGGGCAACCAGAGCACGGTTTCCGGCACGAAGGTTAGGATGGCCAGGGCCACGATCATCGCAAAAAGGAACGGCAGGGTGTCACGGACGATATTGCGCAACGGCTCCCCTGAAATGTTCGCCATGATGAACAGGAGCAGGCCGTAGGGAGGTGTGATCAGTCCGATCATGATGTTGACGACCACCACCACCCCGAAATGCACAAGGTCGATACCAAGTGCCTGAGCCGTTGGGATGAAGACCGGCACGACGATGAGAAGGATCGCCGTTCCCTCAAGCGCGCACCCCAGGAGCAGCAGCAGGACATTGACCAGGATCAGGAAGCCGGTGGGTGAGAGTTCCCAGGCCGAGAGAATGGCTTTCACACCTTCGGGAATATTCTCGACAGTGACGACATAGTTGAACACCAGTGATCCCGCGATCAGCAAGCCGATGGATATCGATGTGCGAGCACTGACAGCGAGCGAGTTGTAGAAGTCGCGCCAGCTCACGCTGCGATAAAGCCCTACCGATATGATCAGTGCATATGCAGCTGCGACGGCGGCGGCTTCGGTCGGCGTCATGACGCCGGTGTAGATGCCGCCGAGCAACACAACCGGCATCATGAGGGACGGGAAAGCCTCCCAGGTGACTCGAGGGAGCTTGCGTAGGGGAACGGGTTTCTCGACCGGGAAATTCCTGCGCCGGGCTGTGACGGCCACGATAATCATTTGACTGACTGCCATCAGCAATCCCGGAATGATCCCGCCGAGGAAGAGAAAACCAATGGAGGCATCGGAGACGAGTGCATATAGCACCATCGGGATGGATGGTGGAATGATCGGGCCTATGACCGAGGAGACGGCCGTGACGGCAGCGGCGTAACTCGGCGCGTAGCGGCCATCGCGAGTCATCATGACCTGCATCATGCGCCCGGTTCCGGCCGCATCTGCAATCGCAGAACCTGACATGCCGGCGAAGATGATGCTCTGCAGGATGTTAACATGCGCAAGCCCGCCCCTGAACCGGCCAACAAGAGCGTTGCAGAACGTCATGAGCCTGTCGGTCATGCTGCCGATGTTCATGAACTCGGCGGCAAGAATGAACAACGGAACCGAGAGGATCACGTAGTTGGAGTACATGCCGTTCAGGATCTGCTCTGCGGCGGTTCCCATATCCAGGCCAGAGAGCAGAAGGTAAAGGATTGAACCTGCGATCATCGAATGGCCGATGGGCAGGCCGAGAAAGGCAAGGAATGTGATCGCGACCAGCGCGAGCGAGAAGGGGCTTGCCAGGTTCATACGCCGGAACTCGCCTTAGTAGGATCGAACTCGTCGGGCGCGACGCCACGCATGGCCTGCCAGGCTAACCAGATGTAGCGGATGATGGTAGCAACGACGAAGACGATGTAGATCGAAAACAGCCAGTCGAAACGGATTTTGAGGTAGCCGGTCTTTTCCACCTTCATGAAGGTGACGTAGTCGAAGACGGCCGGGAGTGAGATCGCGTAGAGAGCGATCAATATCAGGGCGGTGATGATGCACATGACCCTGCGCGGACCGGGACCAACGGCTCCGTAGATGATGTCGAAGCGAATCTCCTCCCGTTCCCTGATAACGAACGAGGCGCCCCACAGGACGAGCCAGATCCAAAGGATCACACTTATTTCATGCGTCCAGCCGATCGGGAGATTCAGGGCATATCTGAAGGCGATCTGCAGGAGAAAGGCCAGGAACATCAAGGCCAACATGAGGGCTGCGACGTTCTCGGCGCGCCGTGCCAGCCAGGGGCCAATGTGTCGTACCCATGCAGTCATGACAAGATTTTCCTTCCTTAAAAAGAAGGCGCCTATCAGTGCGAATGAGGCTGCTTACCGCCAGGGGCCCGATGCTGCTCAGGGAGCTGTCGAACGATGATGTCACGACAGCTCCTCGGCTAAAGCCTCACATGGCGTTGATCTTATCCAGCATGCCCGGCTCCCAGCTCTTGGCGAGGTCGGAGGCCAGATACTTCTTCTGCGCGAAATCGCGGAAGGCCTTCAGGTCAGGCGTGTAGACAGTGAGACCCTTCTCCTTAAAGAAGGTAGCAAGCTCAGCCTCCTTCTTCAGGTGCTCCTGCGTGCTCCACTCGATCGCCTTCTCGGCCGCGGCCTGGAAGGCCGCCTGCTTCTCCGGCGACATTGCGTTCCAGACTTTGTTGGATACGGCCAGAAGATCGAAGCCGACGAGATGCGAGGTCAGGGCGATCTGCGACATCACCTCGTAGAACTTCATATTCTGAACGTTCGGCAGCGGATTATCCTGCCCGTCGATGGCTCCGGTCTGCAGGCCGGTATAGACCTCGGCATAAGCCATAGGCGTGGGATTCGCTCCGAGCGATTGACCAAGGAATTGCCATGCATCGCCGCCGGGCATGCGCAGCTTGATTCCGGCAAGATCCTCCGGCGTGTTGATCTTCTTGTTCGGCTTCAGACCGACATGCCGAGCGCCGAAATAGGTCGGACCCAGGATGTGAATGCCGAGCTTATCCGAAGCCATCTTCTTGAGTTGCTGGCCGACATCGCTCGCGAACACCTTTTTCAGGTGATCTGCATCGCGGAAGAGATAGGCGGATGTCACGATGGACCAGGCGGGGATCTGGTTGGAGATATCCTGCGGCGCGATGTTACCCATCTCCAGGTTGCCGCGCTGCATCGCCACGAGCTCAGTGCCCTGCTTGAACAGGGTGCCGCCGTAATAGGGCTGGAGGGTGAAGCCTTGAGCCTTAATGTCCTCGGCAAAGCGCTTCATCATCTCGGCACGGATGTCCTGGTCCGAGAAGACGGCCGAAAATCGTAAGGTGGAAGGCGCCTGTGCGGCGGCTGGCCCGCCCATGCTCCAAGCCAGAAAGGCCGCGCCGGCGGCCATCAGTACACGGCGGTTGATGCTGAGTGGCATGTGTTCCTCTCCTAAAGGGCAGTGCGCATTTTTTGCGTCTTAGGTCGAACTATCTGCTCAGATATTTGCAAAATCAATAGGCGTTTTTAAAATCATCTGATATTTTACATTAAGTCGGATAACCGTTGGGCCTGTCTACCCTGTGGGGAGGGGCTGAGAGTGATCGCAAGCGTGGCGGGATGAGTATCGAGCTTTTAGCGACATCGATTGCGGATCGGGCCTATGACCGGATTCGGGCTGATATCGTCTTCGGGCGCCTTGCGCCCGGAGGCAGGCTCCGGCTCGACCGTTTGGCAAAGGATTACGGCGCGAGCATCAGCACGGTTCGAGAAATCCTCAGCCGCCTGTCGTCGGAAGGATTGGTGATTGCGGAGGGGCAGCGCGGCTTTCGTGTCACTCCCGTTTCGCCCGAGGGGCTTCAGGACGTGGCGTCGATGCGGCTGCTCCTGGAGACCTACGCGCTTCCCTTATCCTTCGCGGCCGGCGATCTGGAATGGGAAAGCCGTGTCGTCGCCGCCCATTACAAACTGGCGGTCATGGAGCGGCGCATGATGGCGGGCGAGACCGCCGGCATGGAGCTCTGGAAGCGGTATGACCGCGAATTCCATCAAACTCTCATCGAGGCCTGCGGCTCGCAGACCCTTCTCGATCTTTATGGCGGAGTCTTCGACCAGTACCTCCGCTATCAAATGGTGGCGGTCGTCTTTCGTGGAGCAATAGCTGCCGAGGAGCACAAGCTCCTCCTGGATTGCGCTCTGACCCGCGATGCCGAGCGTGCCTGCCAAGTTCTCAGCCGGCATGTGAACGGGTGCGTGGATTACACCTTAGACAGCGGTGCCCTGCGATGAATGACATGGCGACGAACCCGCAACTTCAGGGCATAGGCGAAAGCGCCTATCACAAGATCCGGACCGATATCGTATTCGGCCGTCTTTCTCCGGGAAGGAAGCTGAAGCTGGAGCAGCTGAAAACCGACTATGGTGCAAGCGTCAGCACGCTACGCGAGATCCTGAGCCGGCTCTCATCCGAACGCCTCGTCGTCGCGGAGGGTCAGAAAGGGTTCGAGGTCGCGCCCGTCTCCATCGCGAACTTGCGGGAAATCGCAGACCTCCGGCAATTGCTGGAATGTCGCGCCCTGGAGCAGTCCTTCCGGGCCGGCGATATGGAATGGGAAGGGCGCGTCGTCGCTGCGCACCACCGGCTGGCACGCATGGAAGAGCGGATGGCTGAAGGAGATCGAAGCCAGACCGAGGAGTGGAAGCAGTATGACTGGCAGTTCCATCAGGCGCTGATCTCCGCCTGCGGATCGAAGATGCTGATCGACACTCATGCCGCAGTCTTCGACAAATATCTCCGCTATCAGATGATCGCCCTGAGCTATCGCGGGGAGATCGCTGCAGAGGAGCATCGGCTTCTGCTGGAATGTGCTCTGGAGAGGGACGCTGCACGGGCTTGTGAGGTGCTGACGCGCCACGTCGCTGGCGGCGTCGAGCATGCGCTCGCGACCGGAACAATCAAATAACCGAGAAGGAGCGAGCCGGACGGCAACGCTCGCCTAAAAACCATGAGGGAACTGGATCCAAGAGCATGCGCACCGCCATCGCCACGGTTTGTTTAAGCGGCACTCTCACCGAAAAGATTGAGGCCATTGCGGCCGCCCAGTTCAAGGGCGTCGAGATCTTCGAGAACGATCTGCTCTCCTTCAACGGCACGCCGGTCGATGCGCGGCGCATGATCGAAGGTCTGGGCCTCAAGACCATCACCCTTCAGCCTTTCCGCGATTTCGAGGGCATGCCAGAGCCGCAGCGCTCCAAGGTCTTTGCCAGAGCTGAACGCAAGTTCGACGTCATGCAGGAACTCGGCTGCGACCTGCTCATGGTGTGCAGCAATGTCTCGCCGGACTCTCTCGGGGGTATCGAGCGGGCAGCCGCTGACTTCCACGAACTTGGGGAACGCGCCGCCAAGCGCGGCATGCGCGTGGCTTTTGAGGCTCTCTCCTGGGGACGTCACATCCACGATTATCGCGACTCCTGGGAGGTCGTGCGACGGGCAAATCACCCTGCAGTGGGGCTGGTGCTCGACTCCTTCCACATTCTCGCTCGCGGGACGGACCTGTCGGCGATCAGCTCCATTCCTCCCGAGAAGATCTTCCTGGTGCAGATGGCCGATGCACCGAAACTCGACATGGATTATCTCTCATGGAGCCGACATTACCGCTGCTTCCCGGGGCAGGGCGATCTCCCGGTTGACGACTTCATGCTCGCCCTGCATGCAACTGGCTTCGACGGACTTTTATCATTGGAAATCTTCAATGACCGTTTTCGGGCAGGCTCAGCGCGCAATGTCGCCATCGATGGGCAGCGCTCTCTCATTGTCATGCTCGATGAGCTCCGGCGGCGGACGGGATCGACGATACCCGATCTGCCTGAGCTTCCACCGAAAGCTGCTTGCTCCGGCGTCGAGTTCGTCGAGTTCGCAGTCGATGAACGGAGCGCAGTTGGATTCGAGCAGATCTTGACAGGCCTCGGATTCCGCAAGGCCGGGATTCACCGCTCCAAGGCCGTGACGCGCTGGCGACAGGGCGACATCAACATCGTCGTGAATTCGGACAAAGAAGGATTTGCTCACTCCTTCAATATCACGCATGGAACGTCCGTGTGCGCCTTGGCTCTTCGCGTCGATGACGCGCCCGGAACCGTGAGCCGGGCCGTCACGCTTCTCGACCAGCCGTTCCAGCAGCCGGTCGGGCCGGGGGAGACGAATATCCCGGCGGTCCGCGGACTTGGCGGGAGCCTGCTGTATTTCGTGGACCAGAAGAGTGGGCTCGATCGGCTTTGGGATGTGGATTTCGAGCCTGTCGATGCCGAGGACTTCAAGGGAGCCGGACTGACCAGTCTCGATCACGTGTCCCAGTCCATGCATTACGAAGAGATGCTGACTTGGCTTCTGTTCTATACATCGCTCCTCGACGTGCAGAAGACGCCGGTTCAGACCGTGATCGATCCAGGCGGCGTCGTGCAGAGCCAGGCCATTGAGACCGTTGATGGTTCTCTCCGTCTGATCCTGAATGCCTCGCAGAGCCAACGTACCCTGTCGTCTCGATTCCTGACCGAGCTGTTCGGATCGGGAGTGCAGCATATTGCCCTGAGGACAGACGACATTTTCGAAACAGTCGCCTGCCTGAAGGAGAACGGAGTGGACCTCCTGCCCATTCCGGAGAACTACTACGACGATCTCGAAGTCAGAACGGACCTCTCCGCCGAAGATGTCGAACGGATGCGCTCGGCCAATATCCTGTATGACCGTGAAGGTCCTGCCGAGTACTTCCAGGTTTACACCAGGACTCTGGAAGGGGGCTTCTTCTTTGAGATTGTGGAGCGGCGTGCATACCGCGGGTATGGCGCTGCCAATGCGCCGATCCGCCTTGCCTCGCAGACGCGCCTCGCATCCAATACGGTGCCCGCTGGCCTTTGACACGCAGTCCCTCAGCTGGCTCCAAGGCGAGGAGGCGCTTTAAGCGCGCTCCTCCCAGAGCTTGGCGAGTTCGACGATGGTCTTCACCGCCTTTTCCATGTCCTGGCTGCTGACGAATTCCAGTGGGGAATGGAACGCATGGCCGCCGGCGAAGATATTGGGGCAGGGCAGTCCCATGAAGGAGAGGCGCGAACCGTCCGTGCCACCCCGAATGCTGCCGCGCTCAGGCTCGATGCCTGCGCGCCTGATCGCTTCTATTGCATACTCTACGATCTCCGGATGCCGGTCGAGCACGACCTTCATGTTGCGGTACTGTTCCTTGAGGGTGAAAGTGTAACTGGAACCCGGATAATCCTTCATCACCTCCTTGGTGATGTTTTCCAGCAGCGCCTCCTTGTGCTTCAGGCCGTCCTCCGTGAAGTCGCGGATGATGAGGCTCAAGTTCGCCTTTTCCATCACACCGGATACGCCGGTGGGATGAATGAAGCCTACACGGTCCTTCGTCGTCTCAGGCGCCATGTCCTTCGGGAGGCGATCAATGATGGCGCCGGCAATCCTGATGGCGTTTTCCATCTTGCCGTAGGCGAAACCCGGATGGATTGCCACGCCCTTGATGGCGATCTCGAGCGCATCGGCGGAAAAGGTCTCGTCCTCGATCGTGCCGGCAGTCTCGCCATCCATCGTGTAGCCGAAATCGGCGCCAAGTTTCTTCAGGTCGACTTTGTCGACGCCGCGGCCGATCTCCTCGTCGGTGGTGAAGAGGATGCGGATCGTGCCGTGCTTGATGTCCGGATTCTTGATCAGGAACTCGGCGGCGGCCATGATTTCGGCAACGCCGGCCTTGTCGTCCGCGCCCAAGAGTGTGGTCCCGTCCGAGGTGACGATATCGTGGCCGATCAGATCATTCAGCACGGGATTGTCGGCCACCCGAATGACCTGGCTGGGATCGCCCGGGAGCCGGATGTCGCCGCCCCGGTAGTTCCTGACGATCTGCGGCTTGACGTTGGTGCCGGAAAAATCCGGTGCCGTATCCATATGAGCACAGAAGCAGATGACAGGAACGTTGTTCTTTGGAGTGTTCGCCGGAATGGTCGCATAGACATAACCGTGCTCGTCGAGATGCGCATCGGAGACGCCGATCTCGAGGAGTTCCTCGACCAGCAGACGGCCGAGCTTCTTCTGCTTCTCGGTCGAAGGCTGGGTCGGGGATGCGGCGTCGGACTGGGTGTCAATGACGACGTAACGGAGAAAACGATCTGTAACGCTGGCGGCCATGGGTCAAGATCCAAATCGCGAAAGGAACGATGGATTTGTAGCGAGGCAAAGCCGTCTCGGGAATGGGCTGTCAGGAAATCCGTCGTTTCGAGCGTATTTATCGTCCATTCAGTGCTTCGCGATGGAGCCTTGAGGCACGCCCTCAGGGCTTATTCTCCGCCGCCTCGGCCCAGTAGCGAAGGCTTTGATGATTGACAGGGGCTCCAGCCGCATCATGCAGGGCCAGAATAGCCTCGTAAAACCGGCACGCCGCATCCGGTTCGGCGAGCAGGCGGAGGCTGTTGATGATCCGCGTGATCCGCAGATGATTATGGTCTTGCCACCTGAGCCAATCGTTCGTCTCGCGGTAGAAGCGGAGCATCCGCTCCGTTGCTTTCAGGAGAGTATCGGACGCGCGGCGATCTGCCCGGATGGCTTCGATTTCCGCACTTGTCAGAACGGGAGCGCTGGGCTGGGCGGCGCTGCGGCTCGGAAGAGGAAACAGCCACTGAATGTAGTCATGCACGGCTTCGAGCTGCTCGTTGGAGAAGCCGAGAACATCGGCTGCATATCGCCCTCGGTGATCGCATCCAGTGCCAGCAAGGTAGGCGTGAAGGGGGCCAGACGAAGACTCAGACATTCGCCGTCTCCAATGCCGGTGCCATGAGACTGTAGACGAAGTCTAACACGATAGCCGGGGTTATCGCATGGCCCTGGGGCCGACGGCATCACTGCTGTGTGTCCCCTCAGACGAACAAAGCGGCTTACGGCTCCAGAGGCTCAAGGCTTCCCAGAGAGACCCATCCGATGGGGCGGTGGGGAATAGGGACCAGATAGGCTCGCCCAGCCTCTATCTTCTCGATCCTACAGGACAAAGCTCGTTGATCTCCTGGAGGGCGATACACGACGATCGTGCCAACCTGAAATTTGTCCTCCAAGGCAGAATTCTCGCTGAGATTTCCCTGATTGGGAGCGGCGCTATTCGGCAATGCTGCAGCATCTCTTGCGGCTCTGAAGCGATCGAGGGCGGCGATGGCCACGCGGGCTCTGTCCTTATACCGCTTGCCAACAGCTCTCAGGATCGGGCCGCTGGAGCGCCCTGGGTACCAGGTAGAACCACCCACTTTTGCGAGTTCGTGGGCAACGGCTTCAATTTCTTCTTCTGTCACCTAACACCGTCCACCGTCATACGATCTATGTAAAGGATTACATAGGGCAGGTAGAGAAGGAGTTAACGGACCGCGCGTGGGTCGATCAGTGAAAAAGAAGCCAACTGATCAGCGTCAGAGGGGCGATTACTCCTAGTCCGAACGGCACAATGTGGTGAGCCATGGGGATCATCCTTAGATGATCTATTCTTACCTTACGTAATATGACTGTCTGTGACTTGCCGCACATGGGAGTGCGTAGGGACTGTTCCAGATCGAATCCGTGGTCCCCGACAAGAACGATGCCCGTCTCAGTCAAAATGCCTCGGGTTCTAGAGCATCGTGCGGAAAAGTGGATCCGGTTTCCGCTCGAAACGATGCGCTCTCTCTAGAAGGGAGCATCGGACCCAAAAGTGCAAATCCACGTTTGGATCCGATGCTCTAGGTCAATGCCGATGAAGTGTTGGCAAGCCTCCCGCAAGCCTGCGGTCCCAAGCTCTCTTCCGTACGGGCAGATTCGCCTGACCGAGATTGCGGAGGGGTTCCCATGGCGGCAGTGTTGACTTGTGCGGTGATTGTCTCGCTGGCGGGCCTCATCGCGCCACCTGCCCTGAAGATCATCAGGCTCGGGCGCGAAGGGCGGATGGAGCTGAGGCCAGTTCGACAGGCCTTTGCTCCTGAGTAGGATGGGGGGCGCTCGTCAAACGAGCGCTGAGTGAGTGGGCTTAGCGTCCAGACTGATGAGATCCCTAGTCCAGTTCCAAGCAGTATAGAGAAGTCCATCGCTATCAAGAACATAGACGTTCTGGTGGGCGGATGCGCCGGCGCGGTGCGCCAAGGTCACGGCAAATTTCAGCGCATTGGTTCGAAAATAAAAGGCTCCAAGGTCCCGGCCTTGGTGAAGAACAGACCATCGCCTATCGCGATACGCAACACAGTACGCTTCGTGGGGCATTCAGGCACCTCCGAAGTTGTTGGGTGATTAAATCATGCGGGAGCCTTGCTAACCCCTGCTGGCAGTCCATGCAACCCGTAAAACCGAAGCTTGTATAACCTGAGGGGGTTAAGGATCGGTAGATGAAAGGTCGGATCGCCGGACAGTAAAGGTTCGGCCTAGAATGGAAAAGCCTCCTGACCTGCCTTTGTCAGATTAATCGGCAGATAAGGAGGCTCTGATGTTACAGACTATGAACAGTCTTCGCGATGCTCACTTCGAAGAGGTTGTAGGAACAGCTTTATTGGTTTTCGCCCTGCACGCTGATGTCTCGACGCGTGGAACGCCGCCTCTCGCGCCTGATGCGTTTCATGAGAGCGATCGATGCCACGAGCGTCCGCTCGAGCTGATGCAATGAAGGAGGCGTATCGGGCGATGGTGACAAACGCTGAGTATCTCGCATGCTCTACTGTCTCGGCCTTTTCTGCACGATTTGTATCAACAGTTCAGGGGGTGAATGCTGGCTTGGCAGTACGGCCAGAATGTGGCTGCCATTGATAGGAGTAGGGCTGTGGGATCACACGGATGCCACCGGCGCCTCGCGAACATTGTCTCATCGGGCGCGACAAGGCTCTCGGGTCGATCCATCGAACAAGCGGCAGGAGACAAGAGCATGCGTTCCACCCCCGAGCTGCACGGCGAAATCGCAGCCTATCGCCAGCACGTCCACGACGTGCTGGCGCAGCTCAAGGCAGATGCCCGGCACGGCTTGAGTCAGCAGGAGGCATCGGAACGCCTGAGACACTACGGTGAGAATGAACTGACTGCAGAGAAGCCGGTGCCGGAATGGCGAAAGTTCCTGCTCCAGTTCAAGGATGTGCTCGTTGTTCTGCTGCTCATCGCAACGGCCATCTCCGCAGTGCTGTGGTTCCACGAGCGCGACACCGCGCTGCCCTATGAAGCCTTGGCGATTTTCGTCGTCGTCCTGCTCAACGCAGTGATGGGTTATGTTCAGCAGTCACGGGCCGAGAAGGCTCTCGCGGCCCTCAATCGGATGTCGGCGGCTCATGCTCATGTCATTCGCGACGGAACCCGTCAAAGTATCCTGGCCAGAGATGTTGTGCCCGGTGACATCTTGCTCCTCGAGGAAGGCGATACCGTCCCGGCGGACGGGCGCGTGATCGAAGCCACGAGCCTTCACGCCGCGGAAGCGGCCCTCACAGGCGAAAGCCTGCCGGTCATGAAGGACGTTGCGGCGCTTCAGGACGAGGTCGGTCTCGGCGATCGCAGCAACATGGTCTTCAGCGGAACTGCCATCACTTATGGACGCGGAAAGGCCGTCGTCACGGCAACCGGCATGCAGACGCAGATGGGGCACATCGCCGGAATGCTGAGGACGGCTCCGGATAGTTCCACTCCCTTGCAGAAGGAACTCGATTGGGTCGGCAGGATGCTGGGCCTGACGGTCGTGGCGATTGCCATCGTCATGATCGCGACAATCCTCTTCGTCGAGGACATCAGCGGTTTCTCGGCCATCTTCGATGTTCTCATTCTGGGCGTCGCGCTCGCCGTTGCGGCTGTCCCGGAGGGATTGCCGGCTGTCGTGACGGCCGTCCTGTCGCTCGGCGTGCAGCGGATGGCGCGCCGGAATGCGATCGTGCGCCATCTTGCGGCGGTGGAGACGCTGGGCTCGGCGAATGTTATCGCGTCCGACAAGACGGGCACGCTCACCAAGAATGAAATGACGGTCCGTCGTGTCGTGACGGCGAGTGGAAGCGTGAGCTTCGAGGGGACAGGATACGCACCTGAGGGACGGGTCACGCAGAACGGAGGTGAGCCTGTTGAAGGGGCTCTCCACTCAGAAGTGGTACGAGCCCTCGCGGCTGTCGACCGGGCCAACAATGCCGTGCTGCAGGAGCGGGACGGTCGCTGGATCATTCAGGGGGATCCGACAGAAGGCGCCCTGATCGTTGCCGCCCGAAAAGCGGGATTGGAGGTGGAAGTCCTCGACGCACGGTTCGCACGGATCGCCGAGGTTCCTTTTTCATCCGAGCGCAAGCTGATGAGCACGCTTCACAGCGATGCCGAACGACAGGGGCATTTTCTGGCATTCACAAAGGGCGCGCCGGACGTCCTTCTGGCCCGGTGCACGGAGGAATTCATGGGCGAAGATGCACGGCCCCTGACGGAAGAGCGTCGCGCCGAGATCCTCAAGCGTAATGAGGATCTTGCAGGAGAGGCGTTGCGAACTCTCGGTGTTGCTTTCCGCCTGCTGCCGAAGGAGGAATTCAGCAGCGAAGATTTTGACGAGGAAATCGAGAAAGAAATGATCTTCCTCGGTCTGATCGGCATGATCGACCCCCCTCGCGAGGAGGCGAAGCAGGCGGTCGCACGGGCGAAGCGTGCCGGAATCCGGCCGATCATGATTACGGGTGATCATCCGAAAACGGCTGCGGTCATCGCGGAGGAACTCGGCATCGCCTCGGATGGGCGCGCGTTGACAGGGGCCGAACTCCAGAAGATGCCAGACCAGGCGCTCGATACCGCCGTCCAGGAGGTCTCGGTCTATGCCCGCGTCAATCCAGAGCACAAGCTGCGGATCGTCAAGGCTCTGCAGCGCGGTGGCACGACCGTCGCGATGACAGGAGATGGCGTCAACGACGCACCGGCCCTGAAGACTGCCGATATCGGCATTGCCATGGGGATCACGGGAACCGACGTCTCGAAGGAGGCATCCGACATGGTGCTCGCCGATGACAATTTCGCAACCATCGTCGCCGCCGTGGAGGAGGGGCGTGCGATCTTCTCCAACATCAGGAAGTTTCTGCGCTATCTCCTGTCGTCGAACATCGGCGAGGTGATGACGATGTTCTTCGGTGTGCTCCTGGCCGATGTCATCGGCCTCGTTCCGGATAACGCCGGAGGTGTGGTTCTGCCGCTCCTGGCGACACAGATCCTCTGGATCAATCTTGTGACTGATGGCGCGCCGGCTCTCGCCCTTGGCGTTGATCCAGCCGAGAGAGAGATCATGGAGGTGCCTCCCCGCCCACGAGGCGAGGGAGTAATCACGGTGCGAATGTGGGTTGGAATTTTCTTCGTGGGAGCTGTGATGGCAATCGGCACATTGGGTGTTCTCGATGCCTCGCTCCCCGGTGGACTGATTGAAGGATCCGGCACCTTGCGCTACGGACAGACCATGGCGTTCACGACACTGATGTTGTTTCAGATCTTCAACGTCTTCAACGCGCGCTCAGACGAGCACAGTGCCTTCCAGGGGCTATTCATGAACCATTGGCTTTGGTTCGCCGTCGGTGCATCGCTCCTCTTGCAGGTCGTGGTGATCTACGTTCCATTCCTGCAGCAGGCGTTCTCGACCGTCAGCTTGGGCCTTCAGGACTGGCTGCTCTGCATTGCCATTGCAAGCTCGGTTCTGTGGCTTCGCGAGCTGAGCAAGCTCATCATCCGCCGGGGGCAGGACTGACGGCGTTCGAGAAAAAGTCGATGCAGGGCGCCAATCTCACTCTTCGTCGGTATGTTCTGTATTGACTCAGGTTGTCTATTCCTGTCCGCGCTCACGCCGTCGCCGCTCCACCTCCCGCTTGATCAACACATCCAGAATCTCGCTCGGCACCGCCTTCGAGGGGCGGCTGTTGATCGCGCGCAGCCGTTCGACATCCAATTTCGGTTTGCGGTTGACGGTGAAAAGGCCGTTGGTTTCCTGGGCGGTATCGGTCAGTTGGGTGTAGCAGAAGCCTGCGAGCGCCGTGGAGGAGAGCAGGGCATCGACAAGCTCCTCATAGCGCGCAAGAAGATCGTCAGCGCTGGCAAACTGGCCATAGCCGAACCAGTCTTCGGTAGCCTGAGGCACGAAGCCAAGCCCGCCGAACTCACTGATGACGATCGGTTCGTCCTCGATCTCGACACCCTCGCCGAGCAGCGGGTGATGGTGGGGGCGCACCTCTCGGAACGTGCGGGCGATGGTCTCGCGGTCCGCATAACGTTCCCGCAGCATCTCGCCGGTGGGTGCATAATCATGGACGCCGAAGACATCGCCAACCGCATGCTGCCAGCCATCATTGCCGATCACGGGGCGGGTAGGGTCGATTGCCTTTGTAAGATGATAAAGCGCCCGCACAAAATCACGCTGCTGGGCCGAGCGGTCAAGGTCGGGAACGCCCCAGCTCTCGTTCAGAGGCACCCAGGTGATGATTGAGGGATGATTGTAGTCGCGGCGGATGGCCTCCAGCCAATCGCGGGTCAGCATCTCCGCAGCGCGGTCGGAATAGACATAGGCATTGGCAGCCTCGCTCCAAACGAGCATGCCGAGCCGGTCGCACCAGTACAGAAAACGGGGATCCTCGATCTTCTGGTGAATGCGAACGCCATTGAAGCCGAGCGATTGGGCGAGTTCCACCTCCCGCTTGAGCGCATCCGCGTCGGGAGCAGTGAGGAGGGAATCCGGCCAGTAGTTCTGCGCCAGGACAAGTCGCAGGAAGATCGGGATACCGTTAATGATGAAGCGGCCATCTCGGGCTTCAATCCGGCGCAGACCAAAATAGCTTTCGACACGGTCGACGACGGCACCACTCTCGTCAATCAGTTCGATTGTGGCCTCGATGAGGTTGGGATGCTCCGGGGCCCAGAGCAGGGTCCGGCGACGTCGGATTGCCGCATCGTTGATGTCGAGGAGGAGGACCCGGCGGATCTCGCGACCTGAGAGCAAGCAGGTATCGTCCACGAGAGAGTGTGTCGGGCGGTCGCCTCTCAGCTGCACGCGCATGCGCCAGCCGTCGGGAGGCTTACGATCCAACCTGACGATCAGCCCCACGCCGAAGCGGTCGACATCGGGCGTCCAGCGCAGCTCAGAAACCGCAACATGTGGAACCGGCTCGAGCCATACCGGCTGCCAGATGCCCGTGGAGCGATGATACCAGATGTAGCCAGGATGTTCCTCCCAATATTGTTTGCCGCGCGGCTGCTGCAAATCTCTCGGCTCGTCCTCGGCGCGCACGACGATCACCTGTGTCTCACCGGGAAGGAGCAGCGGAGTGATATCCGCGGAGAACGGCGTCTGTCCGCCGACATGCTCGACCGCCATGCGGCCATTGACCCAGACGGAGGCCTTATAGTCGACGGCACCGAAATGGAGCAGAAGACGATTCCGGCGGTCTGATTCATCGACACGGATCTCGCGACGATACCATACCACAGGGTGAAAGCCGGTCTCGTGAACCCCGGATCGTGCGCTCTCGGGAGGGAAGGGCACCACGATCTCGCGGCCGAATGGCGCCGCATTGTCAAACCAGCCCTCTGCGAAGCCACGATTGTCATCGTCGAAGGCGAAGCCCCAGCTTCCGCACAGGTCGATCCAGCGCTCCCGACGCAATTGGGGGCGCGGGTGGAGGTCTGCCGGGGAGATCGTCTCAGTCATTGTATCATCCACTCAGTAACGTCCTCTCTTGAACCGGTGATCGGCAGGCGGAGTGACGAGTTTCAAGGTCTCTGTGCAGGGCTGCTCCTGCTGAGGAAGCTGATTGCGATGGTCGGCGGGCTGCTGCGGGGCCGGCGTCTCTGCATGACCGATCGGCCTGCTGCTTATTCTCTCAACCGGCTTGAACTTGGGATTGGCCTGCCGCTGACGATGGGATGGGTGCCTCGGGACAGCCATGGCCTTACCTCCCCCTCGAAGGAAGCCCGATTGCTCTTGGCTGGTTAACGCACGAGGCCAGTCTCCGTTCTTGAAAAGCGGATTGTGATGAAACCTTCCTGCATGTGAGCCGTTTCCTAGCTTGGATCTCGTGCGGCCGAGGTTCGTCCGCGGCCCAACCGCTGTGCTGCAGTGGAAGCACTGACGCTCAAGGGACGGCCCCGGCATGACCCCAGCACTTCCGACCCGATCTCAGCTTCAACGTTTGACTGCGCCTGATGCATTCTGGTGGTCCACCGGCATCGAGGACACCTTCATCACGGCTCCGCATCCGGTGACCGGGCGGACCCTGGACGAGTACGAACTGACGGGCCATTACGAACGTTGGCGCGAGGATCTTGGACTGATCGCCGAACTCGGCGTGCCTTGCGCGCGCTACGGTGTGCCGTGGCATCATATCCAACCCGAGCCGAGCACCTGGGATTGGACCTTTCCCGACGAGACACTGGAGCGCCTGCTGGATCTGGGTGTCGACCCGCAGGTCGATCTCGTCCATTACGGGTTGCCGGCATGGATTGAAGGAGCATTCCTCCACCCGGATTATCCAAAGCTCGTCGCCGAGTATGCCGGGCGTCTCGCAGAGCGCTTCAAGGGACGCATCACCTGGTATACGCCTCTCAACGAGCCGCGCATCACGGGGTGGTATTGCGGGCGTCTCGGCTGGTGGCCGCCGTTCCGGCGCAGTTGGCCTGGATTCGTCGCACTGATGCTGGCTATTGCCAAGGGCATGGTCGAGACCGTCAAAGCGCTGGAAAGCGTCGATCCTGAGATCGTGCCCTATTTCGTCGATGCCACTGATCTCTTCGACACGGACGATCCCACCTTCGAGAATGAGGCACGGCGCCGGCAGGAGATCGTCTTCCTTGCGCTTGATCTCGTCGCGGGACGGATCGACGAGCGCCATCCGCTGTGCCCGTGGTTGTTGAAAAACGGCGCACGAGAGGACGATCTCGTTTACTTCCTCGAGAATGCCGTCGGACTACCGGTCATCGGCATGAATCTCTACCCGATGTTCACGCAGAAGAAGCTACTGCGGGACGCCGGAGGCCGCTTTCGCATCCGAATGCCCTATGCGGGCGCCAGCCTTATCACCCGTCTCGGACGGCTTTATTCCGCGCGCTATGGTGCGCCGCTGATGATTTCCGAGACGGCCTCCATGGGGTCTCTGCGGCGCCGGCTGGACTGGCTTGACCAATCGGTCGCAGCCACACGGCAATTGCGCACGGAGGGCATTCCGCTCGTCGGATACACGTGGTGGCCGATGTTTTCTCTGGTCACCTGGGCCTATCGCCAGGGCCGCCGCCCAGTGACGGAGCATCTGGCGGCAATGGGATTGTGGGACATCCTTCCGGACGAGGCGGATCCGTTGCGCCGGGTACGGACACGTGCGGTGGATGCCTACCAGGAGCTTGTCAGGGGTGGGACAGAGGCTGTTGGCCTGCTGACGGGAGCCGCGTCTCCTGTAGCCGCAATGCGGTGATCCTAAAGGGGGAGAAAGCCGAATGTTTCGAAGCTTCTTTCTGGCTGGGTTCGAAGGATCGACCGGGTACAATCGGCATGGTCAATGGTTCGATCAGATCGTCGCAACAGGCCATGACAAAACCGTCGATGAGGATTACCGGCAGCTTGCGGACCTCGGCCTTCATGGAGCCCGCGAAACCATCCGTTGGCCGCTCGTTGATCTGGGGGACGGGCGCTATGACTTTTCGACTGTGGAGCCTTTTGTGGAGGCTGCGCGCCGCCATGAGGTGGAGGTGATCTGGGACCTTTTCCACTACGGCTATCCGCAAGGGCTTGATCTTTGGAGCGAGGAGTTCCCGAAGCGGTTCGCCGATTATTGCTATGCGGTCGGACGCTACATCGGTGTACGGACGGACGGCACCTGCGCCTTCACGCCGGTGAATGAGCCTTCCTTCATGGCCTATGCGGGCGGCGAGAAGGGCCTGTTCGCCCCCCACGTGACGGGACGCGGTTGGGATCTCAAGGTGACGCTCACGCGAGCGGCCATCGAAGGCATCAATGCTCTGTGGGCCGCCTGTCCTGGCGCGCGCATGATCAATGTCGATCCTTTGTGCCGGGTCGCTTCTCCCGTTGATCGCCCGGATCTGGAAGAGGAGGCGCGTGACTTCAACGAGCGTCTCGTCTTTCAGAGCTGGGACATGCTGTGCGGGCGCCTTCTGCCCGAACTCGGCGGCAGCCGTGAGCATCTCGATGTGGTGGGCATCAACTACTACTGGACGAACCAGTGGGAATGGGGCGGACCCCCGCGAGAAGACGGTGTGATCCCGCCGCTCACAGATGATGATCCGCGGCGATGGTCCTTGAGCAATCTCGTTCGCTCGGTCTGGGACCGCTACGGTGGCGAAGTGATGATCACCGAGACGAGCCATATCGGCGATCATCGCAGCCAATGGCTGCATGAGGTCGCGCAGGAGGCGGAGGTTCTCCTGCGCGAGGGTGTTCCGCTGCGAGGTGTGTGCCTTTATCCGATCCTCGGCATGCCGGAATGGCACGATCCCGATACTTGGACGCCGATGGGACTTTGGGATCCCGTCTGCCATTGCGATCCTTGTGGAAAGCGGCTGATCTGCGGGCCCATGCTCGAGGCACTACGGTCCGTGCGACACGTGGACGAACTCCACCATGCCCTGCTCGCCGCTTCGAACAGAGCAAAGCCGATCAGCCGGCAGATGGCAGCCGAGTGAGCTGTCCGGACCTAACGGCTTCCCCGGTGAGGGTCCTTCCCTGCGGCCTGGCTGCTCTTTCCAGATTGACTGGCTGAATCCCTCATGTGTTCGCCGGCACGATTGCCGCCGTGTTTGGCTTTCTGTGAGTCCTCAGGGCCACGGCCCTGTTTTGCCATGTCCGATCGTTTCATTGCTCGGCCTCCATTGGCTCGGCTCATCGAGCATTGATGGGCAGCAAGCCAACGGAGCGCATGATAGGATGTTCCGCAAAATACCTACTCGGCGGCTTGTCTCAACGGTAGGAAGCCGATCGCTTGTCGCTGCGGGCCTTCCTGCTTCAAGGTGCGGACCATGTCTTCGTATTCCCGCTCCATTTCCGGCGTAACCGAGGGGCGTGTTTCCCGAAGAGCCCGCTCGAAATGCGCCATGGTCACGTTCTGCGCCTCCAGGGACTCGCGCAGGGCAAGCAGGCCAGCTCTTCGGGTGAGGTCTTCAAGATCCGCCCCCGTGAAGCGGCTGGTTCGTTCAGCCACCGTGTCGAGATTCACATCGGCACCCAGCGGCATGGACTTCGTATGAATGCCGAGGATGTGCCGTCGTCCCTGTGCGTCAGGCACCGGCACGTAGATCAGCTCATCGAAGCGACCTGGACGGAGGAGGGCAGGGTCGATCAGGTTGGGTCGGTTCGTGGCCGCCATCACGACGACGCCTTGCAGCTCCTCGAGCCCATCCATTTCGGCCAGGATCGTGTTGACCACGCGCTCCGTCACGGCGGGCTCACCCAGTCCACCGCCGCGCACCGGCGCCAGCGAGTCGATTTCGTCGATGAAGATGACAGTGGGAGCAACCTGCCTGGCACGGGCAAAAAGCCTGGACACCTGCTGCTCCGACTCTCCATACCATTTCGAGAGAAGGTCCGATGACTTCGTCGCGACAAAGTTCGCCTGAGCCTCGCGGGCGACTGCTTTCGCGAGAAGGGTTTTGCCTGTGCCCGGAGGACCGAAGAGCAGGAAGCCCTTGGCAGGCCGTATCCCCAGGCGGCGGAACGATTCCGGGCTCTTCAGGGGGAGTTCCACGCCTTCGCGCAGCCGCGTCCGTGCCTCTTCCACGCCTCCGATGTCGTCCCAGGTGACATTGGGCACCTGGATCATGATCTCGCGCAGCGCGGAAGGCTGAATGCGCTTGAGAGCATTCTGGAAATCCTGTCCGTTGACACGCAGGTTCTCCAGCACGTTCGCAGGGATGCCATCCTTGAGATTGATGTTCGGCAGGATCCGTCGCAGCGAGTCCATCGCCGCCTCGCGGGCAAGGGCGGAGAGATCCGCGCCGACGAAGCCATAAGTTGTTCGCGCGATCTCATCCAGATTCACATCTTCTGCCAGCGGCATGCCGCGCGTGTGGATCGCCAGAACCTCGCGGCGACCGGATTCATCCGGAACGCCGATCACGATCTCGCGATCGAAGCGCCCAGGTCTGCGCAACGCTTCGTCAATGGCTTCACGACGGTTCGTTGCGCCGATGACGACAATGTTTTGACGCGGCTCCAGCCCGTCCATGAGGGTCAGCAACTGCGCCACGATGCGCCGCTCCACCTCGCCTGTAACCTCTTCACGCTTCGGCGCGATGCTGTCGATCTCGTCGATGAAGATGATCGCAGGCGCGTTCTGCTGCGCTTCCTGGAAAACCTGCCTCAAGCGTTGCTCCGACTCGCCATAGTGACGACCCATGATCTCCGGGCCTGCGATGTGGAAGAACTGCGCCTCTGTCTCGTTGGCGACGGCGCGCGCGAGCAAGGTCTTACCGGTGCCCGGAGGGCCATAGAGCAGGACGCCTTTCGGCGGGTCGATGCCGAGGCGCTGGAAGAGCTCCGGATGGCGGAGAGGAAGCTCCACCATTTCGCGCACCTGGTCGACGGTGTTTCCAAGGCCGCCGATATCGTCATAGGTCACGTCCGCACGGCGTGCTTCCTTCGGTTCTTCGAATTGCGGACGAAGATCGACCTCGGTTTCAGCCGTCACCTGAACAATGCCGCGGGGCTGCGTTGAGACGACGACGAGGCGGATCTCCTGTAACCCGTAAGCCGGGATGTTCAACAGCCCGCGCAACTCCTCGGGAAACCTAGGATCGGCCGCATTAGGTGAGTAGACGGAGGTCGAGATGACGTCTCCCGCTGTCAGCGGACGCTGGTAGAAGGTCCGCCGCAATGCGTCGCCGGAGCCCTGCAGGCGCAGTCCTTTCTGAGCCGGAGCCAGCACGATGCGGGTGGCAGGGCGAACTTCGGCTTTCTTGACCTCCACATAATCACCGCTGCCGACGCCGGCGTTGACGCGCTGCAAGCCGTCAAGGCGAACGATGTTCAGGCCCTCATCCTCGGCATAGGGCGTAACAGCGATTGCGGTCGTGTGCCTCTTGCCGATAATCTCGATGGCTTGGCCTTCCTGCAGGCCGATCTCTGCAAGAGCTTGGCGGCTCATGCGGGCAATGCCGCGGCCAGCATCGCCCGGGCGGGCATTCGCGACTTGAAGGCGTACGATCTGCCCATCGTCTGTCATAGCTTCGTTCCTGTCATCCGAGTGGCCGGTCAGGCGGGATAGGCGCAATCACATTGCGCGAGACATCGGTTCATCGAGGAACCGCGCGTTGGAAATGTCCCGGGCTGCCTTTGCCGATGAATCCGCAGGTCAAACGCCACATCACTCGATTTGTTGCGGGTATGGCCAGCCGGGAGGCGTTGATAGGTCTCAGGTTCTGAGTGCGAGGGAAACAATTGTGCCAGGCAAGGCATTATTCCGAACTCGCTCCGTCGTGAGCAGATGGCGGGAACCTGGAATTGAGTCGCCCGTTTCCAGCAGTATGAAGCCGCGCCGCGAGATCCTGAACAGGCCTGTCGTTCTCCTGGTGGAGGACGAGCTTCTCGTGCGCCTGACGCAGGTGGAAATCCTGCGCGACGCCGAGTTTTGGGTCGTTGAGGCGCAGGACGCGGACGAGGCCTTCGATCTCCTTAAGAAACGCCCGGACATCAATGTCGTGCTCACCGATGTGAACATGCCGGGTTCCATTGATGGATTTGAATTCGCCCGGCTCGTCCGGCAGGCGTGGCCAGACGTGGGTGTTCTGGTGATTTCCGGCAAAGTGGCGCCAAAGCCCGGCGATCTGCCGGAGGGCACACATTTCCTGCAAAAACCGATCCGCTCCGAGGCTCTCGTTAAGGCCTTGAAAGAAGCCATGGTCCCGAGGACCTTGGAAGCGTGAAAGCTCGACTTGACCCAAGCAACTTGACCCAAGAAATTTTCATCTCTCCCGATGGCTTCATGAGAGAGGAGGGCTGTGCATGACCAAGCCGCGGGTTGCTTTCGCTGGGCGTCATGTTGCCCTGCCGCGATCAAAGGTCCTCAGGATCAGCCTCGGCGCTGCGCTGGTGGTGGGAGGAATTGTCGGGTTCTTGCCCGTGCTCGGCTTCTGGATGGTCCCGCTTGGGATCATCGTGCTGTCCATCGACCTGCCGGTCGCACGCCGGCTGCGCCGCCGCGTTGTTGTCTGGTGGGGGCGCCGCCAGCGTGCAAGACAGGAACGGCTTTAGGTTGTCGGAATGCGACCCTCTGGCGTGTACTGATCGACGGCGTTAGGCAGATCACGCGACAGGCGGGCCAGAATCTCTTCTCGCGAGAGGCCAGTCTGTTGTGTCAGCGTCGCCAGAACATCGGGCCCGATAGCCTGCTCGAGCTGCTGCGGCGCGATCTCCTTGTTCGGGCCGGTGCTGATCCAGGAATCGGCGACGTCGCCTTGGCCATTCTGCCGGAAGCGGTCGACGAGTTCGCCAAGGCCTCCGCTCAGCAGGCCACCTGCACCGGCACCTCCGATGCCACCCAGCAATCCTCCGAGGCCTCCAAGACCACCGAGGCCACCTGCGAGGCCACCTGTTTGTTGTCCCGGCAGTTGGCCCGGTCGCCCGGGGGCGCCTGGCTGCTGCCCGCCGCGCAGCATCTCTGCAATTTTATCCCGATTCTGATAACCGGCGATGGCAAGAAGGCCCAGAAGGGCGGTCATGGAAGGAAAGCCACGGCTGCTCATGTGATTGCTCCTGATGATCGAACATGAACAGCCCGGACGGGAAAAGGGTTCCGGCCGAGATTGCTTCGTGGAGCCGAGGCAGAACCAGTTTCGGAGTTACGTCGTGACGCAAAAATTCACCGGTCGAATTGTCGCTCGGATATTTAAATACGCCGCGGCCGCCCCAGATAGTCGGTCATGCCCGATAAGACCAAAACTCTTTCTCAGAACACCCCCTCGGCCGCCTCCGGTGCGGCCTTGAGCGCGGCTGTGCGCCTTCATCTCGGCAAGCAGCTCCGTGCGCTTTATGGCGACCCGGCCGAGGACAAGCTGCCGCGCGATCTGGCCAAGCTTGCCGAGCGCGTCGCGCAGGTCATCCGCGCGCATACGGAGCCTGTGGATCAGGCTTTTATCGATGGTGTCATGGAGGCTTTGCCGAATCTCCGCGCCTTCGCGTTGTCACTCACCGGCAAGCTCGACCAGGCCGAGGATCTGGTGCAGGATACCGTACTCAAGGCGCTGACGAAGCAGGAGACGTTCGAGGCTGGCACGAATCTTCAGGCTTGGCTTTTCACCATTCTGCGCAACGGCTTCTACTCGACCCACCGCAAGACCAGCCGCGAGGTCGAGGATGGAGATGGCGCGCATGCCGCGAGCATGATTGCGATCCCGGATCAGGAGGACAAGCTCGCGCTGCAGGATCTGTCCACCGCTCTTGACAAGCTGCCGCAGGAGCAGCGGGAGGCGATCATCCTGATCGGTGCGGAAGGCATGTCCTATGAGGATGCGGCAGAAGCTCTCGGCGTGAAGGTCGGCACCATCAAGAGCCGTGTGAACCGCGCTCGAAACCGCCTGGCTGAATTGATGGGAGTCGCAGGGGATCGGCTTCATAGCCATGCCGCCGACGCTTGATCTTGAATTTTCAAAGATGCTCCGCGTATTGGCATGGGTGGTCTCGCCCATGCCTGCGCGGAGCATCTGTTTCGACTGCCTAAAATATCAGCGGCTAGAACGGTTGTGCTCCTGAACTTTTCCTAAGGTTTCATGGTTGAGCTGACAGCTGGTGGGTGCTCATAAACGCTTCTCTGCCAAGGAGGGGAGCATGGAACACAGACCTCTGTCTGAACTCGGTCACGTTGCCGATCTGAAACCCTCGGAAGTTCCTGTTCTGTCGAAGCGAGAACGCCTGGATCGCTGGGCGGAGCTTCTCGAACGGGAGCCCGATCGCCTTCTCAGAACCCTTGACGAGATCGAGTGGAAGCCGAAGGCGGTGCGCCTTGCCATGCGCGCCGATAATTCCGCTCTGACGGTCGCTTTCACCGATCCGGTGCTTCGGACGGCAGGCCTGCTGAGCGACCGGTTCGGCGACGCGGTGAACTTCTTCCAGATCTCCGAACATGATGCGCATATCGTGCTCTGCTCGTGCCATGGCGGTCAATTCATGCGAGCCGAAGAGGCAGCGCGTCGGGTGCGCGGCATCCGCTCTCCGAGCCTGTGGTCACTCTACTTCGGCTGGCTTCGATAAGGGCAAGGCCTCGGCGCGTTTTCAATCCTTGTAAGGATCGAACTCGCCGGGGCCTGCCATGGCCACAGCGAAGGGGCGCAAGGTGTGCTCGACCTCGATCGTGTCGCCGTGATAGGCGAGCACGTCTTCGAGACGACGGTAGACCATGGGACTTTCGTCCACGTCTCCGCCGCGCAACAGCACGCCTTTTTCTCGCAGCCATGAATCCATCTCCTCGCGGGTGAAGCGGGGAGGGCGAACCCATTCGCCTTTCTTGTTCTTCTTGCCCTTCGCCTCCATGCGCCCGAAGAGACGGCCCGCACCGTGCACGGTAGAGTAAAGGCTGTCGGCGCTCTGCTCGTTTTCCACGCCATTCAGGATCACCGCATCGTCGCCCATGGAGCCGCCGACGAACCCGCGCTGTCCGGGAAAAGCCGGCGTCGCGCCTTTGCGTACGACCCAGTAATCGCGTCCGCCATGGTTCTCCCGCCAGACGAAGTTGTGATGGTTGTGGACCGAATCCGTGACTGTGCCGCCGATGATCTGGCGTACGCGCTCGACCACCCACTCACGTCCGGCATAGGCATAGAGACCGCCGAGTGTCACACCGGCGAGATAGCTACGCCCGATCTCGCTGTCCTGGTGAACGAGGGCGGGGTCGACCTCCATGCCGTTCTTCGCGCCGACAAGCGCCAGGTGCTTGGTCGTGATCTTGTGCCCAAGGCCCCTGGAGCCGAAATGCACGCCAATCCAGACGAAGCCCTCCTCATCCTCGAACAGATCGACGTAGTGGTTGCCCGAGCCAACCGTGCCCAATTGCTGGGACGCCATCTTCTTCACGTCGCGGACACCCGCCTCATCCCAGAGGGGAGAATCGAACAGTTCGTGATCGACCGCGACAGCATTCTTCTGCCCGATGCCGAAGCTGATGGTCTTTACGATATCGCTCAGGATCTTCCCGGCTTGTCCGGCAATGTCCTCGTACCGGGTATCGAGGCGCACCGCCATGTTGCCGCAAGCGATATCGAAGCCCACGCCGCTGATGGAGATGTGCTCCTCGTAGGCCACCACTCCGCCGATGGGATGCGCATAGCCCAGGTGTCCATCTGCGCAGAGCACGCCCTTGGCCGCGCTCCCAGCCTGCATGCAGCGGTTCAGCTGCTGAATTGTCTTCTCGTCATGCTCGCCATAGATGCGGGTGTTCATGTGAGCTCTCAGGTACGCCTCTGCTGTCAACCGAATGGCCCAGGACACGTTCCTGCGAGAATTCTGCTCCGATCCTCGGGCAAGAGGAAGTATTAGCTTGGCATTTGGGTGATGCGTCGGGAGCAGTAAATTTCACACCGTAAGCTATTAAGCTAAGGCGTTGCGCAAATTTGCTTAAGACTCTGAATTTAATTCTAGCAAAAATCCGCTTCTACCCCTTATGAGATATCAATCTGCCCCCCAAGCCATGCTCTAAAAAAGACGGTTTCTTCGAGGATAAGCATGGCAGCTACAGTTTCAGTCGCGCGGACAGGCAATCAGGATATCGATGGCGTTCTTTGGAGTTCGCGCTGGAGTGATTTGAATCTCACCTACAGCTTCCCGACCAGGGCATCATTTTACGGCGAGGATTACAGGTTTCGGGAGCCCCAGGATAATTTTGCCGCCCTGAGTGAGGACCAGCGTGAGGCTGCACGCCAGGTCTTCGCGATGATCGCCGCGGTCACCAACCTGACCTTCACCGAGATGACGGAGACATCCACAACTCACGCAACCTTACGGCTTGCCAAGTCGGATGCGCCATCGACGGCTTGGTCATATATGCCGGAACCGGCTGACGAAGGCGGGGATACTTGGTTCGGCAATTCCAACGGCTTGTTCGATGATCCGGTGCTGGGAAGCTATGACTATTATGGCTTCATCCATGAAATCCTTCACTCCATTGGCCTGAAGCATGGAAACGAGACCGATGTCTTCGGAGCGATGACATCTGCCCATGACTCCATGGAATTCTCAGTGATGACCTACAGGTCGTACGTTGGCGCAGCCGGAGAGTATGTGGAGAACGAGACCTGGGGCTATGCCCAGTCGCTCATGATGTACGACATCGCTGCCCTTCAACACTTGTATGGGGCGGATTTCACCAGCAATGCCGGCAACACGGTCTATCGCTGGAGCCCAACAACCGGGCAGGAATTCATCAACGGGATCGGACAGGAGACTCCAGGCGACAATCGCATCTTCATGACTGTTTGGGATGGCGGTGGAAACGACACCTACGACTTTTCCAATTATGCCGCGAACCTCAAAGTGGATCTGCGTCCCGGCCAGTGGTCCCGTCTCGCGACAGAGCAAATCGCCCAACTGGGTGAGGGGCATTATGCGCGCGGCAACATCGCGAACGCACTAACTTATCAAGGCGATCCCCGGTCGTTGATCGAAAATGCCAATGGTGGCGTGGGCAATGACGTGATCACGGGAAACGCCGCAGCCAACAAGCTCAAAGGGGGGAATGGCGCCGATCGCCTTTATGGGCGTGAGGGCAATGACATGCTCTGGGGTGGTGCGGGGAAAGACATCTTCTTCTTCAATACCGCACCGAGCAGCTCTAACCGCGATCAGCTTATCGATTTCTCCGTCGCGGACGATACGATCTATCTGGAAGACGCGGTGTTCACGAAGTTGGGAAACGCCGGAAAGCTCCCGGCAGCAGCCTTTTGGAAAGGCGCTAAGGCGCACGATTCAACGGACCGCATCGTCTACGATGCCGCTCAAGGCGGGCTCTATTACGATGCTGACGGAACAGGGAAGACGGCTTCCGTCCAGTTCGCCCAGGTCTCAACGGACCTGAAGATGACCTCTGCCGATTTCACCATCGTGTAGGACCATTCCGAGGTGTAAGCTTTTATACCTATTTGAAGACTAGGTACCTCGGGCGAATAGTTCAATAAGCCTCGCAAACGCCAAGCTTCCTGATCGAACCCTTGCGGGGAGATCAGGTATGGCGACGACTGCATCCGTCATAGAAAGTGGCGATCAAAATCTAGATGCTCTTCTGTCAGGCATTCGCTGGGGCACGTTGAGCCTCACATTCAGCTTTCCTGAGAGTTCCTCACATTACGGCTCCAGCTATGTTGGCGGTGAGCCGAAAAATGGCTTTCTGCCGCTGAACGAAGCGCAATCCACGGCGGCGCGCAACATCTTCGCGATGATTGCATCATTCACAAACCTGGACCTTACGGAGATACAGGAGGACGAGAATAACCATGCGGATGTGCGCCTCGCGTCGGCAAACATTTCGGCTTCGGCATGGGCCTATTATCCGGCAGAGGCAGAGTATGGCGGTGACGCGTGGTTTCGAGCATCTTCGAGCTCATTCGCTGATGTCAGGGCCGGAAGTTATGGGTTTTATGTCTTCATGCATGAGATCGGGCATGCGCTCGGCATGAAGCACGGACATGAGCCTTACGGCTTCGGAGCCTTGGCGCCGGAGCAGGATTCCATGGAATACTCCGTCATGACGTACCGCTCCTACGTAGGAGCAGCCGGTACGATCATGGAGAACGAGACCTGGGGCTATGCCCAGTCGCTGATGATGTACGACATCGCCGCCGTCCAGCACATGTACGGAGCGGATTTCACCACCAACAGCAGCAACACGGTTTACCGCTGGAATCCGCTGACCGGGCAGCAATTCATCAATGGTGCGGGGCAGGCCGCTCCGGGCGGTAATCGGATTTTCACGACCATTTGGGACGGCGGCGGGATCGATACATACGACTTCTCGAACTACACCACCGGCCTGGAGGTAGACCTGCGCCCGGGCGAATGGTCATCTCTGACACTCGCCCAGACTGCGCAACTTGGGTTTCTCCGGTTTGCGCGCGGCAACATCGCCAACAGCCTGCTTTATCAAGGCGACTTGCGTTCTCTGATCGAGAACGCGATCGGCGGCTCCGGAAGCGACATTATCATCGGCAACATGATCGCGAACGTTCTCAAAGGCAGAGGCGGTCCCGACCGCCTGTCCGGCCTCGAAGGCAACGACACATTGGTTGGCGGTGCGGGCATGGATACCCTCCTGGGCGGGACAGGCAGAGACGTTTTTTTGTTCAATACGCGGCCGAGCCGGACAACCAACCTGGAACGCCTTGGCGATTTCTCGGCGGTCGATGATACGATCTTTCTGGAGAATGCGGTTTTCACGAAGCTGGGGATGCCCGGCAGGCTTCCGACCTCGGCCTTCTGGGCCGGGCCGAAGGCTCACGATCTCTCCGACCGGATCATCTACAACAAGGTTTCGGGGACGCTTTATTACGATGCCGATGGAACCGGACAGGCGCCACAGGTCCTGATCGGATGGCTCCCGAAGGGGCTCAAGATCACGGCCGGAGACTTCTGGATCACCTGAGGAGAGGCCTCCAAAGCGCCTTCCGCTTGCCGCTACCATCCGTCAATTTGACTTCCCGTCGGGTTTGGGGGACATCAGCGCCCTTGTGGGAAATCCCGCCCGGTTTCCTGTCGGCAAAGGCTTGTCCGCCTCCGGAGTTATTGATGGATGGTACCGTCGCCCAGCAGAATCTGTCCCTGCGCCGCTTCTCGGCGGAGCAGCTGACAAGCTTCGTGGAGCGCAGCCATGCCAGGCTTTGCGCCGTGCTCGTGCTGCTGTCGCTGGCCTGCTTCCTGCCAGGCTTCACCTCCCTCCAGCCCATGGACCGGGACGAGCCGCGCTACGCCCAGGCTTCCAAGCAGATGCTGGAGACGGGGGATTTTGTCGATGTCCGCTTCCAGGACGAGGCGCGGTACAAGAAGCCGGTGGGCATCTATTGGATGCAGAGCGCCAGCCTTTTGGTCGCCAAAGCCCTCGGCGACCCCCAAGCACATAAGACAATTGCTTATTATCGTATACCGTCCCTGTTCGGCGCCGTCGCGACGGTTCTCCTGACCTATTGGGCGGCCCTGGCCTTCTTCGGGAGGCGAGGAGCCTTCCTGACAGCGGCGCTGATGGCCACCTGCGTCATCCTCATGGTCGAGGCGCGGCTCGCCAAGACGGATGCCATGCTGGCCGCCTGCTCCGTGGCGGTCATGGGCGGCTTGGCGCGCGCTTACTTAAGCCGGGGCGCCGGAGTCCTGCCCCGCCGCGCCCTGTTGATCTTCTGGACGGGCTTTGCCCTCGGCATCCTCATCAAGGGACCTCTGGTCCTGATGTTCGCCGGCCTCGCGGCGGCCGTTCTCTCCTATAAGGAGCGCTCGACCCGCTGGCTGCTCACCCTAAGACCCTGGCTCGGTCTCGCCTTCACCCTGGCGGTGGTGCTGCCCTGGTTCGTTGCCATCGCCATCAAGAGCGGCGGCGCCTTCTACTCGCAGGCGGTGGGGCACGACATGCTGGGCAAGGTCGGCACGGCCCAGAAATACCATTGGGCTCCCCCCGGCTTCTATCTGCTCTCCTTCTTCGCCACCTTCTGGCCCGGCGCGATTCTTGCCGCCATCGCGGTGCCCTTCGCCTGGATCCACCGCAAGGAGGAGCCGGTCGCCTTCGCGCTCGCCTGGATCGTTCCCTCCTGGCTCGTCTTCGAGGCGGTTCCGACGAAGCTGCCGCACTACACCCTGCCGCTGCTTCCGGCGGTGGCGATCGTGACCGTCATGGCGATCTCCCGCCACTTCGTCGGGCCGCACCGGCCTGCCGCGAAATTGGCGACGATCCTTCTTCCTTTCATTCCGGTGGGGCTGACCATCGGCTTGTCGGCAGCGAACTGGTCCTTCGACGGAACGCTGCCTTATCGGGGCCTGCCGTTCATGATAATCGCCTCGGTGATCGCACTTTATGCGTGGTGGCTCTTCATCAAGAACCGCATGCTGAGCTGCCTCTGGGCGGGGTTCCTGTCGGCAATCTGCTTGTCGATCGGTGTGTTCGGCTTCGTCCAGCTCGACCTGCGCTCGCTGAAGATTTCGGAGCGTCTTGCAGAGGAGGCGCACAGAATCGGGGGCAAATCGTTTGTTGCGACCCTCGGCTATCGTGAGCCGAGCCTTGTCTTCCTGGTCGGCACAAATTTGAAAATGCTCGATACAGGGCGTGAAGCCTCCGCTTTCCTGAAGGAAAACAGCTGCGCCATGGCCTTCGTGGACAAGCGCTTCGAAGGCGACTTCCGGGCCGAGAATGAGCGGAACGGTCTCGTTCCTGCGCTCTCGACCCGTGTCTCAGGTTTCAATATCAACAGCGGAAAGCGTGTGGATATCGGCGTCTATTCCGTCGATACCGGCTGCCCATGATTTCTTCTCTCAAGAGGGGGCCCTGAAAGGGCCCTTGACCGATGCACGACTTAAACACGGTTCCGCGATTGAGCGTCGTGGTGCCCGTCAAGAACGAAGCCTTGAACATCCTGCCCCTCGTGGAGGAGATCGAGCGCGCCTGCGCGCCCCTTTCCCCCTTCGAGGTGATCTACGTGGATGACGGCTCGACTGATGACACCGCTAACCAAGTGCTTGCGGCTCGTGCCACGCGGCCCTGGCTGCGCCTCGTTCGTCATGAGGTAAGCTGCGGGCAGAGCGCTGCGGTGCGGACCGGGGTCCATGCAGCGCGAGCGCCGATCATCGCGACGCTCGATGGGGACGGTCAGAACGATCCGGCCTTCATCCCCCAGATGGCCGCCGTTCTTGAAGACACGACTGTCGGTCTCGTCGCCGGTCAGCGCGTCGGGCGCAAAGGTGCCGCCAAGCGCTGGCAGTCCCGCATTGCCAACGGAGTACGTGGCCGCGTTCTGAAGGATGGGACGCGTGATACCGGCTGCGGGCTCAAGGTTTTCCGTCGCGACGTCTATTTGCGCCTGCCGTATTTCGATGCTCTTCACCGCTTCATGCCCGCGCTGGTCAAGCGCGAAGGCTTTTCTGTCGCCCATGCGGACGTGGTTGACCGGCCCCGTCATGCGGGCCAGTCCAATTATGGCCTCTTCGACCGCCTGTGGGTCGGTATCCTCGATCTCGTCGGCGTGTGGTGGCTGATCCGGCGCCGCCGCCGCGTGCCCGTTGCCCAGGAAGTTCTCTGATGCTGATGCGCCTGTCCCACGATATCGGATTGTACTTCTACGATATCGTCATCGCCCGTTTCGACCTCTGGGCCGCCTTCGGCGTGCTCGCGCAGTTCGTCTTCGGCGCCCGCTTCATCGTGCAGTGGATCGCGAGCGAGAAGGCGGAAAAGAGCGTCATCCCGATGGGCTTCTGGTTCCTGTCCATCGCGGGCGGGTTGATGACGCTCATTTACGGATTCGTCCGACGCGACATCGTCATCATCTCGGGCCAGGCCCTCTCGGTCTTTATCTATGTCCGCAATCTCATGCTGATCGCGAGGGAGGCACGGAAGAAGGCGGCTGAGGTGGAACTGCCGACCTAATCCGCCTCCCGCAGGCGGGTGAAGCCCGCATCGAGATCGCGCTTGAGGTCATCGAGATCCTCGAAGCCGATATGGAAACGCAGAGCGTGGCCGCCCGGCTCCCACTTCGTTGCCGTGCGATAGCTGGCGCAGTTGAACGGAATCACGAGGCTCTCGAAGCCGCCCCAGGAATAGCCCATGCCGAAGAGGGCGAGGCCATCGAGCATCGCCGCCAGAGCCTTGTCCGAGCAGGGTTTGAGGATGACGGAGAAGAGGCCCGACGAGCCCTTGAAGTCTCGTTTCCAGATGTCATGGCCCTGGTAGGTTTCAAGCGCCGGGTGCAGTACCTGCGCCACCTCGGGGCGGGCGGCGAGCCAACGGGCCATCTCGAGAGCCTGCCTCTCATGCTCGCGCAGACGGAGCGCCATGGTGCGGAGGCCGCGAAGCCCCAAGAACACATCCTCCGGGCCCGGGCACATGGCGAAGGCGTCGTAGGTGGCCCGCAGGTCCTTGAAGCAGCGCTCGTTGGCCGAGACCATGCCGAGCAGAAGGTCCGAGCCGCCGCTGAGATACTTCGTGCCCGCCTCGATGGCGATGTCGACCCCACGCTCATGGGGCGGGAAGAGCAGGGGGGTCGCCCAGGTATTGTCCATGAGAACGACTGCCCCGTGACGGTGCGCCACCTCGGCGATGGCGGGGATGTCCTGCATCTCCAAGGATTGGGAGCCGGGCGCTTCTGTAAAGACAGCTGCCGTGTTCGGGCGCATCAGAGATTCGATTTCGGCGCCGATAGATGGATCGTAGTAGGTGGTTTCCACACCAAATTTCTGGAGCATCCCGTTACAGAATTGCCGGGTCGGCAGGTAGATGGAATCGGCGATCAGCAAGTGGTCGCCGGCCTTGAGGCACGACATGAGGGCAACCGTGACGGCAGCAAGCCCCGATGGAGCGAGCACCGTGCCGGCCGCACCGGTAATCTCCGTCCAGGCCTTTTCGAGCGCTTCGGTGGTCGGAGTCCCCTTCGTTCCATAGGAATAGCGGCCCCGCCGATGCAAGAGATCGTCTGTCGTAGGGTAGAGGACCGTGGAGCCGCGATAGATCGGCGTATTCACGAAACCATGTTGCTCAAAGGGCTCGCGGCCCGCATAAACGAGGCGGGTGCGTTCGGCGAGGTTGGCAGGCTTTGAAGGAAGTTTGGACATCGGTTCAAGGGCTTGCTGAAGGAGGCTTGATCTGATGCCGAGCGCAGCTTGGCGTCAACCCTCTGATGAAAAAGCGTTCCATCAAGACTTGACCGGTGATCAATCATGGAATGTGATGGATCTGATGCCGCCTCGATCGATGCGGCGTGGAACGGTCTGACCGTGGCTCGGCTGGGGGACAAAAGAACAGGCGAGCCGAATGGAACTATTGGGAGAATATACCAGCATGAAAAAGGCTCTCATCTCGATTGCCTTCGGCCTGACGGCGAGCCTGCTCGCGACGGGTGCTTCCGCACAGGCAACCCTGAACAGCGTAAAGCAGAAGGGCTTCCTGACCTGCGGCTCGAACACCGGTCTCGCCGGCTTCGGCCTGCCGGACGCCCAGGGCAACTGGACGGGTCTCGACGTGGACCTCTGCCGCGCTATCGCCGCGGCGATCTTCGACGATCCGACCAAGGTGCGCTACATCCCGCTCGCCGCTAAGGACCGCTTCACCGCGCTCCAGTCGGGCGAAGTGGACGTGCTGTCCCGCAACTCGACCATGACGATGTCGCGCGATACGCAGCTCGGCCTCGACTTCCCGGCCATCAACTACTTCGACGGCCAGGGCTTCATGGTCCGCAAGAAGCTCGGCGTCTCCTCCGCGAAGGAGCTGAACGGCGCTTCGATCTGCACCCAGCAGGGCACCACCACCGAGCTCAACCTCGCCGACTACTTCCGCGCCAACAATATGAAGTACGAAGTCGTGGCCTTCGCCACCTCGGACGAGACCTTCAAGGCCTATGACGCCGGCCGCTGCGACGCGTTCACCACGGACGCTTCGGGCCTCTACGCCGAGCGTCTGCGCGCTTCGGCCCCGGACGATCACATCGTTCTGCCCGAGATCATCTCGAAGGAGCCCCTCGGCCCGGCAGTCCGTCACGGCGACAACCAGTGGGGCGATATCGTCCGCTGGGCGCACAATGCCATGCTGAACGCTGAAGAGCTCGGCGTGACTAAGGCGAACGTCGACCAGATGAAGACCTCCGAGAACCCGGAGATCAAGCGCCTGCTCGGCACCGAGGGCAAGTTTGGCGAGGCCATCGGCCTGACCAACGACTGGGCCTACCGGATCATCAAGCACGTGGGTAACTACTCCGAAGTGTTCGAGAAGAACGTCGGCGAGGGCTCCAAGCTGAAGATCAAGCGCGGCCAGAATGCTCTCTGGACGAAGGGCGGCCTGCAGTACGGCATTCCGGTCCGCTAACCGGATCTTTCTCGAGAATGGGAGCGTCCGGAAATCCGGACGCTTCCTAATAAAAAAACTGCCGCTCGTTCATGGCAGCGACAATTGCATGAACACGGGGGAGGACGGCCAATCGAGCCTGCCGTCGGAGGATAGAGTTCAGTGCAGACCGTTGTCAGCCAGACATCGCCACCCAAAAAATCGTTTCTCTACGATCCGAAGGTCCGTGGAGTTTTCTATCAGGTCCTTCTCATCGTCGTCGTCGGCTATCTGTTCTGGATAGCGGCCACCAACGCTATCGAGAACCTGCAGCGGGCGAGGATCGCCTCCGGGTTTGGCTTCCTCAACAACACCGCCGGTTTCGACATCAGCCAGACGCTGGTCCAGTTCAGCGCGGCCGGATCGACTTATGGTGACGCCTTCATCGTTGGCCTGCTCAACACGCTGATTGTGTCGGCCATCGGCATCTTCTTCACCACGATCCTCGGCTTCCTGATCGGCATTGCCCGCCTGTCCAGGAACTGGATGGTGGCGAAGGTCGCCATGGTCTACGTGGAGACACTGCGTAACATCCCGCTGCTCGTGCAACTGCTGTTCTGGTACATCGCGGTGCTCGGGCCACTGCCTCAGCCGCGCAACTCCATCGAGATGGGTGCGGGCTTCTTCCTGAACGCGCGCGGCCTCTTCATGGCACGCCCGGTCTATGCGGCGGATGCGTGGGCAATTCCGGCGGCGCTGGTGATCGGCCTCGTCGGCAGCTTCATTTATCGCCGCTGGGCCAAGGCACAGCAGGAGAGGACCGGGCGTCAGTCCCCCATCGGTCTCGTGACCCTGGGGCTCGTCCTTGGCCTGCCGATCCTCACCTGGATCGTGCTCGCGATTGTGGGCGCCAATCCGATCAGCTTCGAGCTTCCGAGGAAGGGCACCTTCAACCTGACGGGCGGCATGCAGATCCTGCCGGAATTCGTGGCGCTGCTGCTCGGCCTCACCACCTATACGGCGGCCTTTATCGCCGAGGTGGTGCGTGCCGGCATCCTGGCCGTCTCGAAGGGGCAAACGGAGGCTGCGGGTTCGCTCGGTCTGAAGCCCGGTCAGACGCTTCGCCTCGTGGTCATCCCGCAGGCCATGCGCGTCATCATTCCGCCGCTGACGAGCCAATACCTCAACCTGACGAAGAACTCGTCCCTGGCGGTTGCGATCGGCTATCCCGATCTTGTGCAGGTCTTCATGGGCACGGTGCTCAACCAGACGGGTCAGGCCATCGAAGTGGTCGTCATCACCATGGGTGTGTATCTCACGATCAGCCTCGTGACCTCGACCCTGATGAACATCTACAACCGCCGTGTGGCGATCGTCGAACGGTAAGGACATCCGATGAGCACGACCGTCGATATTCCTCGTTTCGTCCGCGCCAAGCAGGTGGAGGCGCTGCCTCCGCCCAACCTTACACGCGGCCCCATCGCCTGGGTTCGTGAGAACCTGTTCTCGGGTCCCTTCAACACCCTGCTGACCCTGGTGGTGTTCTACCTCCTCTATGTCAGCGTTCCGCCGCTGGTGAAGTTTCTCTTCATCGATGCGGTCTGGAGCGGCGCGGACCGTGCCGCCTGCCGCGCCGATATGGGCGGCAGCGAGGCGGGGGCCTGCTGGGCCTTCATCCGCGAGAAGATGGGTTACTTCACCTATGGCTCCTACACCGTGTCGGAGCGCTGGAGGGTCGATATCTTCTTCGCATTGCTGGCCATTGGCGTGGGCTGGCTTCTGTGGCTGAAGGCTCCGCGGCGCGATCTGGGTGCAGTCTATTTCTTCTGGCTGTTCCCGGTTCTCTCCTACATCCTTCTGACAGGCGGCAATGCGGATTTCAGCAGCCGGTTCTGGATCAGCTTCCTGATCTTCGGGGCTCTGTTGATTGCGCTCTTTGCCTTCGTGGCAGCGATCCTCAAGACGCCGCTCCGGCCTGCGCTCATCATCGGAGGCGGCATCGTCGCCGTGATCGGCGTCACGCTCGCCCTGATGGATATCGATTTCGGTCTGCGTCATGTGCCAACCTCCCTGTGGGGCGGCATTCTCGTGACGCTGCTGGTGGCAACTGTTGGCATCGTGTTCTCGCTGCCCTTCGGCATTCTGCTGGCCCTCGGCCGTCGCTCCAAGCTGCCGATCGTGCGCATGGCCTCGGTGATCTTCATCGAATTCGTGCGCGGCGTGCCACTGATCACCGTGCTCATCATGGCCAACACCATGCTGCCCCTATTCCTTCCGGGCGACATGACGGTGGACCGCCTGCTGCGCCCCCTCATCGGTACGGCGCTCTTCGCCTCCGCCTACATGGCGGAGGTGGTGCGCGGCGGCCTTCAGGCCATGCCGAAGGGGCAGTACGAGGGCGCGATGTCCTTGGGCCTCAACTATCCGCAGATGATGATCCTCATCATCCTGCCGCAGGCCCTGCGCATTGTGATCCCGGGCATCGTGAACACCTTCATCGGCCTCTTCAAGGATACGTCCCTCGTGGCGATCGTCGGCATCTTCGACGTGGTTAAGACGATCGAGGCCTCGCGCATCGATCCGAACTGGGCCGCGCCAACCATCGGTCTTACGGGCTACGCCTTCGCGGCTCTGTTCTATTTCATCTTCTGCTTCGGCATGTCGCGTTACTCGCTCGGGGTCGAGCGACGCCTCGCAGCAGGTCAGAAACGGTAAATTTCATGGCAACGACAATGACATCCCAAACAGTTCAGACCTCCGCAATCGACCCGAAAGCCGAGGCCGCCGTGCAGATGATCGACGTACACAAGTGGTATGGCGAGTTTCACGTGCTGCGCGACATCAACCTGAGCGT
>NZ_QDAH01000018.1 GCF_003075415.1 Microvirga sp. KLBC 81 | reverse complement strand
GGCCAGCATCTGACCAGGGGCAAGGTGCGCTCAGATCGTCGGGACACCATCGATCCTTACCGCAACCTGACGGCCTGCGCCCTCAAACCCCGCTGCACGCCTGACAAGCACAAACGGGTGAAGCGCTGGCAGCACGAGGATGTGCTCGACCGGATGCAGGCTCGGCTGGAGCGCATGCCAGAGGCCATGACGATCCGGCGGCAGACGGTGGAGCATCCGTTTGGGACCATCAAGGCTTGGATGGGCAGTACTCACTTCCTCACGAAAGGGATGAAGACCCTGGAGAAGGTCAAAACCGAGATGAGCCTGCACGTGCTGGCCTACAACCTGAAGCGGATGATCAGCAATGATCAGCATCTTGGGTGTTGGGCCCCTGCTCAAGGCGCTGGCAGCCTGACCTCCCATGCCGGCCGGGGCTGCATACGCAAACAGCGGCCATCACGGACAGTCCGACATCGCGTTTTCACACGACCTCGGTCGAAAGGCGACTTACAGAGGGATCGAAGAAGATCCGCTGCAATGGCGCGAGGGACTGTTTCGGAGTGGTGAAGAATCTAGGCCGCGCCAGCAAGAATGTTCTTTTTTTAGAACACGTGCAATCAGAAAACAGTCCTCCGACAGAAACCAGAAAAAGAAAATTATTCTATCTTTGATGATCATTGGATCGCCTGGTGCATACAACCTGCCTTAAAGACCCAGGGGCCAATTTGCTCAACAAACCCCATCTACGGAGACCTCTATGCCGCCTTAGTCACGACATAGAAAACTCTCGTCGAGGCTTATCTGCGGCCCGCCTGATGGAAGGGGAGAAGACAGACCCTTGACTTGGTTCTTTATAAAGAACAATCTCCTCCTCGACGGGGCGATAGAGGACGCGCTCATGCAGCGTTCCGCCTCCAAGAGGAGATTTATGATGGCCCGCATGCAGCCGCGCGCAATTGAAGGGACAACGAACGATACCAAGGCCAATCCGGCTGGTAGCGCTTCTTTCAAGGGAAATTTCCTGAAGCGCCGTGCCTTTATCGCCTGCATGGGAATGGCCGCCATGGCATTGGCTGCTGCTCCCCAGGCTTCTGCGCAAAAGGCACCGGTGACAGCGCGTGTCGGCATCATTCCGATCATTGGAACAGCACCGCTGTTTGTGGCGCAGAATGAAGGCTGGCTAAAACAAGGAGGGCTTGATCTTACGGTCACGACATTCGAGTCTGGCCCCAACATGATCCAGGCTCTCGCCTCCGGTACGATCGACATTTATGTAGCAGGCGTCGCGCCGCTCGCTGTGGCACGGTCCAAGGGTGTCGATGTCAGAGTGGTTGCAGCGACGGCCACTGCCGAGAACGTATTCGTGGCCTCGCCGAAGCTCGCCAAGTACTTCACGGCAGGAACGTCGCATGCTGCGGCCTTCAAGAATTACCGCGCCGCTGAGGGCAAGCCCGCCCGTCTTGCGACACAACCGGCAGGATCGGTGCCGAACACGACTCTGCAATACTGGCTCTGGGAGCAGGTGAAGGCGGACAAGGCCGATGTCGAAATCGTCCCCATGGGCATCGATGCGACCCAGCAGGCCATTCTGGCCGGCGCTGTGGAAGGCGCCACAATCCGTGAGCCGGCTGTGACCATCGTGCAGGGACGCAACTCTGAGATCAAGCTCGTGGCTTTGGGCGACGAGATGTTCCCCGGTCAGCCCGGCACTGTCGCCGCCGTATCAGGAGCCTTCCTCGAAAAGAATCCCGATGCGGTTCAGTCATTGGTGAGCGGCCTCGTGAAGGCAGCGGATCTTCTCACAAAGGCACCCGACCGTGCTGTGGCACCTGTCGAGGCTGCCCTTGGCAAGGGAATTGTGGACAGCGCCACGATTCGTAAAGCCCTCTCCTCTCCGGCGACAAAGTTCCAGATCGATCCTCGCGCTATCATCGACTCATCGCGTCTCATGCAGGCCTATCAAGTCAAGCTGGGTTCACTCGACAAGGAGTTGCCGTTCGAGGGCTTGTTCGAGCCGCGTTTCTTCGAGCATGCAACCAAAGCAAACTGATCCGTCTTGATGCGCTTTCTTCTTCTTTCCTGCGCCGGCCTCCTCATCTTTCTCGGGTTGTGGGAGGCCATGCCGCGTCTGGGACTCGTCAACGCCGCGATGCTTCCAGGGCCTAGTGCAATTCCGGCAGCATTCCTCAAGGAATTGGCGAGTGGTTCATGGCTGACGGCAATTGCCAGCAGCCTCAGCCATTACCTCACCGGGCTGAGCGTCGGCGCTACGTGTGGCGTTGCTCTCGGCATTGTCACGGGCATGTATCGATCGGCAGAAGGATTCACGGCCTGGATCGTGCGCGTCCTTCGTCCGATCCCGGGTCTCGCGTGGGTTCCATTCGCCATCATCTGGTTCGGCGTGAGCACATCCGCGGCGGTGTTCATCATTGCTGTCGGCGTGTTCTGGATCGTGTACTTCGCGGCTCACGGAGCTGTCCGCACGGTCGATCGCGATCTGGTGGAGGTGGCGGATGCCTTCGGGTTTCATTCCGGTCTGCGGCGGCTTCAGAAAATCCTGCTCCCCGCAGCGGCTCCTGGCATCCTGGTGGGTCTGCGCACTGCCTTGGGACAGGCCTGGATGGCGGTGGTGGCAGCCGAAATCTTCGGCGTGAGCGGGTTGGGCCAGCGCATGATGCAGGCCTCCAGCCTGCTCGCGACAGACGTCGTCGTAGTCTACATGCTGACCATGGCGACTCTCTACGGTCTTTTCGATACGGCTTTCGTGGCTTTGCAAGGGTGGCTTTTGCGGTGGAAAGCGTGATCGAGATTCGTGATCTCTCGCTGACCTTCGAGAGAAATGGTCAGAAAACGGTCGTTCTGGATCGTCTGTCGCTGGATGTGCGCCGTGGCGAGTTTCTCGCCATTGTCGGCCCGTCAGGTGTCGGCAAATCCACATTGCTGCGCGTGCTGACTGGCTTGGCACGTCCGAGTGCGGGAACGGCTCGCGTCATAGCCAAGAATCCGGACCGCAGACCGGTGGCGTTCGTCTTTCAGGATTCTCGATTGCTGCCATGGCGCCGCGTGATCGCCAATGTCACCTTCGGTTTGGAGAACCGCCATATCCCACGCCGCGACCGCAAGGGAAAGGCACAGCGTGCACTGGATTTCGTCGGCTTGGGACATTTGGGCCAGCGCTGGCCGCACGAACTGTCAGGCGGTCAGCGGCAGCGCGTTGCATTGGCTCGCGCACTGGCGGTCGAACCGGAAGTTCTCCTGATGGATGAGCCGTTCTCAGCCCTTGACGCGATCACGCGTGAAGGACTTCAGGATGAGCTCATCCGCATCTGGCAGGCGACGGGCAAGACAATCCTGTTCGTCACGCACGATATCGATGAAGCCACGTATTTGGCCGATCGCGTCATTGTTCTTTCGGGATCACCTGGCCGGGTTGTGGCGGAGCATCGGATCGACAGCCCACGGCCGCACCGGAGACAAGACACGTCCCTCTCCCAGGTAGCCAAGGCCCTGCGCAACAGTCTGGCATCGGATATCGCCAGCGACGGCGGGATGATCTGAGCCGGATCCGGCCTCGGTGTCGACCCTCGACATCCAGTCAATCACACGGGGACAGGCCGCCATGTCCCGGCCTGCCCCTTGTTTTCAGCCTCGCTCATCGTAGAGTTCAATGGTCGGGGAACACGACCCCGTCCAGGATTTCCAAGCCAATTCGCTCCCCGGGCGGCAGACTAGCCTGGAGAGGGACTTCGACCTCCAATCTCGTCCCATCATCTCCCGAGACTTCGACCCTGCGTAGAGATCCAAGACGCCGAGCGCCGCCAACGACGCCCTGGAGATGCCCCTGCCCTGCATATGTCGGCGTCAGATGCCATGGACGGCAATAGAGGCTGGCCTTTCCTGTAACGAGGTCTCTCGCTTCGACACGCACTGCTCTTTCATTGACCAGTACCTTTCCATCGCGAATGTCTGCCGTAATGCGCGTTGCCTGACCGAGGAAAGTCATCACGAAGGGCGTTGCGGGCCGGTCCTGCACCTCGTCCGGAGTGCCGACCTGTTCAAGACGGCCCTGGTTGAGGACGGCAACCCGGTCAGCCAGTTCCAACGCTTCGTCCTGATCGTGAGTGACGAACACCGTCGTCTTGCCGGTACGTTCGTGAATGTCGCGCAGCCAGGCACGGAGATCCTTGCGCACCTTGGCGTCCAGCGCTCCAAAGGGTTCGTCCAACAACAGGACGCGCGGCTCGACGGCGAGCGCACGCGCCAGCGCCACCCTCTGGCGCTGCCCGCCGGAGAGCTGCGCCGGAAAGCGGTTCTCGTAGCCTGAGAGCTGGACCAGATCGAGCAATTCACTGGTGCGGCGCCGGATCTCGGCCTTCGATGGCCGCTTCGTCCGCTCCCGCACCTGCAAGCCATAAGCGACGTTATCGGCAACGCTCATATGTTTGAACAACGCATAATGCTGGAACACGAATCCGACCTGACGCTTCTGTACGGGAAGATGCGTGGCGTCCGAGCCCCCGAAGAACACTTGCCCCCGGTCAGCCTGCACCAATCCGGCAATAATTCGCAGCAATGTCGTTTTTCCGGAACCGGAAGGGCCGAGCAGCGCCAGGAGTTCACCAGGGCGAATGTCCAAATGAACATCGTGGAGAGCGGCCGAGGCCCCGAATTCCTTCGTCACGCCGGCGACACGGATGTCGACGGCCTGGTTCTTCTCAGCTGGATGCGCGACCGGCGAGATCTGCTCCGTGACGCCATTCGAGGAAAGACTTGAGCGCCAATGTGATGAGGGCGAGGCAAGCGAGGAGCGAGGCGACAGCGAAGGCCGCAACGAAGTTGTACTCATTGTAGAGAATCTCCACGTGAAGCGGGATTGTGTTGGTCAAACCGCGGATATGTCCTGAGACAACGGAGACCGCACCGAACTCACCCATGGCGCGTGCATTGCAAAGCAGGACCCCGTAAAGCAGACCCCATTTGATGTTGGGCAGCGTCACGGTGAAAAAGGTGCGCCATCCGCTCGCCCCAAGCGTCAGGGCCGCCTCCTCTTCCGTTGTGCCCTGCTCCTGCATGAGTGGGATGAGTTGGCGGGCGACAAAGGGAAAGGTCACGAAGATGGTCGCAAGAACGATACCCGGCAACGCAAAAGCGATCTGAATGCCTTGGGACATCAACCATTTCCCCCATAACCCCTGTGCGCCGAATAGAAGGAGGTAGATCAGGCCCGACACAACAGGCGATACTGAGAACGGCAGGTCGATGAGAGTGATCAAAAGGCTTTTGCCTTTGAACTCGAACTTGGCGATGACCCACGAAGCCATGAGACCAAACAGAAGATTTAACGGAACGGCGATGACAGCGACCGTCAGTGTCAACCCAATCGCCGAGAGCGCATCCTCTTCCTGAAAGGCAGCGAGATAGCCTGCCACTCCGCGCTTTAACGCTTCCACGAAGACAACGATGAGCGGAAGAAGGAGAAACAGAAGAAGAAAAGCAAGTGCGACCGTGATCGCCAGCCAGCGAACCGATCTCCGCTCGGTCACGACGATCAGCTGCGATGGAACCGGTCGAGGCAACGCGGCGCTGAGATCAGACATAACCAAATCTCCTACGGCTCCAGGCCTGGATCAGGTTGATCAGCAAAAGCGTCGAGAAGGAGATCGCCAGCATGATCGTCGCGATCACGGTCGCGCCAGTGTAATCATATTCCGAGAGCTTGATCACGATGAGCAACGGGGCGATTTCCGAGACATAAGGAAGGTTGCCAGCAATGAAGATGACGGAACCGTACTCACCGACAGATCGTGCGAAGGCGAGCGCAAACCCGGTGAGCACTCCAGGCAGCAGCGGTGGGAGCAGAACACTCCACACCGTACGCCATCGCGAGGCGCCCAAAGTTGCAGAGGCCTCCTCCAGCTCGCTCTCGATTTCCGCGATCAATGGCTGAACCGTGCGAACGGCAAAGGGAAGCCCGATGAAAACCAAGGCCACGAAAATGCCGAGCGGAGTGTAGGCGACCTTGATGCCGAGCGGCTCAAGAAACGAGCCAATCCATCCATTCGGCGCGTAGAGAGCGGCAAGCGCAATGCCTGCCACGGCCGTCGGCAAGGCAAACGGCAGGTCGACCATCGCATCAACGAGCTTCCGGCCCGGAAAGTCGTACCGCGTGAGCACCCAGGCGACGAGAAGCCCGAACAGGGACGCGACGCCGGCTGCAATCAGAGAGACGCCGAAGCTCGTCCACAATGCCGCCGAGACCCGAGGGTCAGTGGCGGCGGAGAGGATCCCGGTGAGGCCGATGCTCGAGGCCTTCGCCACGAGTGCGCCAAGGGGCAACAGCACGATCAACCCGAGATACAGCAGAGTGTATCCAAGCGCGATGCCGAAGCCCGGCAACACGCTCGACTGCTTGAAACGCCAGAAGGAAGCAGAGCTCATGACTTAACGCTTGCTGATCTGGTCGAAGAGTCCGCCCGAGTCGAAGTTGTTCTTCTGGATGTCGTCCCAATTGCCCTGCAGGGATTCGATCGTGAACAGCTTCAGATTCGCCAGTTCGGCGAGATGTTCCGGCTTGGCGGCCTCGGCCTTGATAGGCCTGTAATGATGCTTAGCGAAGATCGCCTGTGCCTTATCCGTATAGAGGAACTTGAGATACGCCTCGGCGACCTTGCGCGTGCCTTTGGCATCGACATTGCCGTCAACGAGGGCGACCGGCGGTTCGGCGAGGATCGACAGGGTCGGTACCACGATCTCGAACTTGTCACGGCCGAATTCATCGAGCACGAGGAAGGCTTCGTTTTCCCAAGCCGGCAGCACATCTCCCAGGCCACGCTGGGCAAAGGTGACGGTTGATCCGCGGGCGCCGGTATCGAGCACCGGAACGTTCTTGTAGAGCGCGGTCACGAACTCCTTCGCCTTCTCGGTATTCCTCTCCTTGGTATGGGAGTAGCCCCAGGCCGCCAGGAAATTCCAACGGCCACCTGCGGAAGTCTTCGGGTTGGGCGTGATTACCTGAATGCCGGGCTTCACAAGATCGTCCCAATCCTTGATCCCTTTTGGATTGCCCTTCCGGACCAGGAAGACAACGGTCGATGTATACGGCAGAGAGTTGTTCGGCAGCTTGCTGCGCCAGTCAGCCGGAATTTTCTTGGTTGCTTTTGCGATAGCGTCGATGTCGGACGGGATGCCAAGCGTCACGACATCGGCTTCGATGCCATCAATGACCGTGCGAGCCTGCGCACCTGAGCCACCATGGGATGCACGAACTGCGACGGTTTCGCCAGTGTTCGCCTTCCATTCATCCGCGAAGGCCTTGTTGATCTCACGGTAAAGCTCACGCGTTGGATCATACGACACGTTCAGCAGCTGCGTCTGAGCCGATGCTGCACCAGAAAGCGTCAGGAGGCCTACCCCGCTCATGATCATCAAGCCAATCGTCGGCCAGACAGAACCGGACCTGGAACGCGTCCTGGCTTCGGCAATATGTGAGAACTTGTTTGTCACTTCATCCTCCTGGATCCCACCTTGGGTCGGAGCAGCTCGTGAGCCGTGTGGACATCGCCATCAATGCAACGAGCAGCGAGAGAAATTATCCGTTAAAAAGAACGAGTGTCAAATCGACCGTGGTTCAATGGGCGCTTCATGCTGCCCATTTAGCCATCAAGATGACGTTGAAAGCGATCTGTCAGAGAATAATTTTCTTCCCACCAATCTCGTGCGGAAACAAATTAGCCATTAAACTTCTTATTTTCACATGGTAACGTCTTTTTGTGAAAATTTCGCACCGAGATACAGAGCGAATACATTTTCCATTGCAATATTGGCTCGATTTAGAAGAAAATTCCCTGCAACGCGCTTTTCTCAGCACGATTAACTAGTCGTTTTGGTTCTTTAAAAAGAACATTCTTGTTGACTCGAAGCCATGCTCGCTTGAAACTTTCGGCATGCCCAACGATGCATCCCGCCTCGTTCGGAACCAATCATGAGCGAGGCTCGACTTATGCGCGAGCTCACCTCGGATCAGGTTCGATCATGGCGTAGGCACATATGGAATGCATTCTTCGTGGCTGGGAACCGATGAAGCACACGCAAATCGCCTCACGAATTGCACGTTGCTTGGAGACTTAGAGATCAATATCTCGCCGCATAATAGAGAGAGGGTGCACGCCATGACGCTGCAAATTGGACAGGTTGCTCCAGATTTCGAGACGATTACCACGCATGGTCCTATTCGTTTTCATGAATGGATCGGCGATTCCTGGGCCGTACTGTTCTCACATCCGAAGAATTTCACGCCCGTGTGCACTACGGAGCTCGGACAGGTGGCGCGGCTCAAGTCCGAGTTTGATCGCCGTGGAGTCAAGGTGATCGGCTTCTCCGTCGATCCAGTCGAGAAGCACGAAGCTTGGGCGCGCGACATCGAGGAGACGCAAGGGGCTGCCGTCAATTATCCAATCATTGGTGATCCTGACCTCAAGATCTCCAAGCTCTATGGCATGCTCCCGGCTGAGGCCGGCGAAACGTCCGATGGACGCACGGCAGCCGACAACCAGACGGTTCGCAATGTCTTCATCATTGGCCCGGACAAGAAGATCAAGCTCGTTCTGGTCTATCCCATGACGACCGGCCGCAACTTCGATGAAGTGCTTCGGGTCATCGACTCCCTTCAGCTAACTGCTCAACATCGGGTTGCCACCCCTGCGGATTGGAAGCAGGGCGAGGATGTGATCATCGCGGGCTCGGTTTCGGACGAAGAGGCCCGGCGCCTTTACCCCGGCGGCTGGAAGGCGCCCAAGCCGTATCTGCGCATCGTGCCCCAGCCCGCGAAGGCCAGCTGATCCTCTCCGGCGCCTGACCGGATGAGTTGACACTTATTGCCGAGAACCGACGCCGCTGGCCTTGCTGCAAGCGGCGTTGATACTTATCAGCATGACATGCCGACTTGCTAGAGCATCGTGCGGAACCGAAGGGCCGCGTCAGCGACCCGAAGGGCCACGCCCGTGAAAAGTGGACCCAGTCTTCCGCGCAAAACGATGCTCTCATTCAAGGAGAAAGCATCGGATGGGTCCCAAAAGTGCAAGTCCACTTTTCACGTCCGATGCTTTAGACTGAGCGATATCGTGGCCAGGAGCAGGATTGATGACGAATATGAAAGCACGCGTATCCTGGGTCGATGGGATGATGTTCACGGCGGAATCAGGGAGCGGGCACGCCATCGTGCTCGACGGTGCACCTGAGAATGGTGGCCGCAACATCGGCATTCGGCCGATGGAGCTCATGCTGATGGGTCTTGCCGGCTGCACGGCCTTCGATGTGGTGCTCATCCTCAAGCGCGGCCGTGAGCCCGTCGCGGATTGCGTGGTCGAGGTGGAAGCCGAGCGAGCACCGACCGATCCGAAGGTGTTCACGTCAATTCATCTCAAGTATCATCTCTCGGGCCAGGGACTTTCACCTGAGAAGGTTGAACGTGCCATCCAGCTCTCCAAGGAAAAGTATTGCTCTGCATCCATCATGCTGGGTCAGGTTGCGGATATCACTCATTCCTGGACGGTTGACCCTCGCCACGCGGCTTGATTGCTTAGGTAAATGCTATGTCTATCTCACCGCTCGTCTCAACCGAATGGCTTGAAGCTCATCTCGCAGACCCCTCGCTCCTCGTTCTTGATATCCGCTCCGGGGAAAACGGCGGCCGGGCGGCCTTCGAATCTGGACATATCCCTCGCGCCGTTCACAGCGACTATGCCACTGACGGCTGGCGCATAGCGAAAGGGGGAGCAGGCGGACTCCTTCCGGAGGCCACGCAGGTATCAGCTCTGTTGGGCCGGATCGGAGTGAAGCCCGATCACCATGTCATCATCGTCTCGGCAGGAGAAGCTCCTTCCGATTTCAGCGCGTCCGCCCGCGTCTACTGGACTTTGAAAGTCGCAGGCCATGAGCAAGTATCCATTCTCGACGGTGGTTACAAGGCATGGCGCGATGCCGGAAAACCCGAGGAGGCAGGATCGCCTGCCCCGGCAGGAGGCGATCCTTACCCGGTGCGGCTGACGGGGAGCCTGCGTGCAGAGGCCGACGTGGTCGAAAGGGCGATTGCAAAGCTTGGTGCAACACTGCTCGACGGCCGGTCTCAAGCTCAATTCGAGGGGCGGGAGAAGAGCCCGCAGGTTGCCCGCGCCGGACACCTGCCCGGTGCCGTCCACCTGGATCATAGCAGGGCCTTTCAGCCCGGAACCGGACGTCTGCTCCCTCTCGCTGAGCTGGAGCAGCTCTTCGAGCGAATTCCCTCAGCACCGGTGATCAGCTATTGCAATACCGGTCACCTCGCCTCCACGAACTGGTTCGTTCTCTCGGAAGTGCTGAAGCGTCCAGACGTGAGGCTTTATGACGGGTCGATGTCGGAATGGACGCAGGAGCCCACCCGACCTGTTGCCACGGATCAGAGCTGAGGCGCGCGACCTCAAACCCGGTCGAGCGCCTGAACAAGATCGTCGATGAGATCGCTTGGGTGCTCAAGGCCGACCGAGAGCCTGACAAGTCCCTCCGAGACTCCCATCTCGGCACGCTGTTCCGGCGTGAACCGCTGGTGCGTCGTGGTCGCGGGATGGGTGATGAGGCTCTTGGCGTCACCGAGATTGTTGGAGATCCGCACAAGATCGAGCGCGTTAAGGAAGCGAAAGGCCCCCGCCTTTCCTCCCTCGATTTCGAGCGCAATCAGGGTCGACCCGCCCTTCATTTGTCTGGCAATAATGTCGGCCTGTGGATGATCCGCACGGCCGGGATAGATAAGACGCCTGATCCGGGGATGCTCAGCGAGAGCATCGGCGATTTCCGCCGCCGTTCGCGTCTGGCGCTCGACGCGCAAGGGGAGCGTCTCGAGGCTCTTCAGCAGCACCCATGCATTGAAGGGGGACAAGGATGGCCCGGTCTGCCGGAGGAGCGTATGAATATGGGTCTGGATGAACTCCTCGGACCCGAGAACGACGCCGCCGAGACAGCGCCCCTGCCCGTCGATGTGCTTGGTCGCCGAGTACACGACGCAATCGGCCCCAAGCTCAAATGGCTTCTGCCAGATCGGCGTCGAGAACACGTTGTCTACGACGAGCTTGGCTCCGGCTTCGCGCGCAATCTGCGCAACAGCCTGAATGTCGATCACTTCCAGCGTGGGATTGGCCGGACTTTCAAGGAAGAAGACCTTGGTCTCCGGTCGCACGGCTTCGCGCCAGGCGTCGAGATTCGTGCCATCGACAAGCGTCGATACAACGCCGAACCTTGGCAGGAGCTCCGCGACGACATAGCGGCAGGAGCCGAACAGTGCCCGGGCGGCGACAATGTGATCGCCGGCCCGCAACAGTCCCATGAGAGCGGCCGTCACAGCAGCCATTCCGGTTGCGGTTGCTCGAGCCGCCTCAGCTCCTTCGAATGAAGCGATCCGCTGCTCGAACATCGAGACCGTCGGATTGGAGAAGCGGGCATAGAGGAAGCCTGGGCTATCCCCCGTGAAGCGGGCCTCACATTCTTCCGCGCTGGCATAAACGTGGCCTTGCGTGAGGAAGAGCGCCTCGGACGTTTCACCGAACTCCGATCGCAGCGTTCCCTCGTGGACGAGGCGGGTGTCCGCATGCAACCGTCGGCCTTCGTATGAACGCTCACTCATGGTTGTTCCTTCAAATGACGCTAATTGCCCGGTGCCCGACGGGCGGTTATCCGAAGATAAGTGATCTTTTCTCGCCTCAGGCAGACTACAGCATCGGACCCAAAAGTGGATCTGCACTTTTGGGACCCATCCGATGCTTTCTCCTTGAATGAGAGCATCGTTGAGAGCGGAACCGGAGATCCGCACGATGCTCTAGTTGGCGCCCGAGCCCTGAGGATTCCTGCCGTGCTGCCCGGTTGCGATGGAGAGGCCGAACCTGATGCGCGCCCAAATACGCTCATGTCCGTAGTAGAGCGCGAGTTTGGTCACTATCTCGGTGGCCCCGATAGCTGCCGCAAGGCGAACATCCTGCGTCAGAGCAAAGGCGGCGCTTACGGTGGCGATGGATCCGATCACTCTCCATGACATGGCCTTGGCAACACTTCGCCACGGCTGCTCGTTGGTCGGCTTATGCCAAACCAAGCGAAGGTGGTTCCGACCGTCCGAGGACTTTTTCTGGCGATTGGACCCGTTGCTGTCCACGAGTCCGATCGCAACCGTATCGAAGCTCTCCCGATCGATGAGGACAAATCCTCCTGTCCGGCGGTTCTCGGAATAGGCATCGAAGGCGATAGGGTGATCGAGCGCAAGAAGCACGTCACCGACGTCGTTCGCTCCCAAGGACGTGACACTGACAGGCTCCAGCGATGCGAGATCGATCTTTTGGCGGACGCTGATCACCATCGCAGGCACTGTCGCGGCCCCAAGCTTCAGAAGAAACTGGTCGCCCTCTTTCAGGTGCTCCGCCGCCATCCAGAACAACCGGGCGCCAATCCTGTCAGAGACCTGAGGGAGTTGATCCAAGGACGTGATAACATCTCCGCGGGAGATGTCCACCTCGTCGGACAAAGTGAGAGTCACCGATTGCCCGGAAGCGGCCCCATCCAACTGCCGATCCATCGTCACGATCTGCGCAACGGACGTTTCCACGCCCGATGGGAGAACGCGAACACGATCTCCCGGCTTGATTGCTCCGCTCGTGACAAGCCCGGCGAAACCCCTGAAATCCGGATTTGGCCGGTTGACCCACTGGACCGGCATGCGGAAAGGCTCAGCTTCCGCCGCCTGCTCGACTTCAACGGTCTCAAGGTATGAGAGCAGTGTCGACCCTGAATGCCAAGACACCTGAGAGGAAGCCTCGACGACGTTGTCACCATGAAGTGCGGACAAAGGGATCGCGGTGATCTGCTCGAAGCCGAGATTGAGTGAGAAGGTCTTGAACTCAGATTCGATGCCCCTGAATCTTTCCTCGGACCAGCCCACGAGATCCATCTTGTTGATGGCAAGGGCGACATGCCGGATCCCGAGCATGGACACGAGAAGGGCATGCCGGCGGGTCTGACGGGTTATTCCTTTGCGGGCATCAATGAGAAGAATAGCGACATCTGCCGTCGACGCGCCTGTCGCCATGTTCCTCGTATATTGCTCATGGCCCGGCGTATCGGCGACGATGAAGGTCCGCCGATCCGTTGAAAAGAACCGGTAGGCGACGTCGATCGTAATTCCCTGCTCGCGTTCGCTGGCAAGCCCGTCGACCAGGAGCGAGAAGTCGATCTCTCCTCCTTGGGTTCCGTGCTTGCGGGAGTCACGTTCGAGAGCTGCGAGCTGATCGTCGAACAGGCGCTTGGATTCGTACAGCAAGCGGCCGATCAGCGTGGATTTGCCATCGTCGACAGAGCCGCAGGTGATAAATCGCAGCAAGCTCTTGCGTTCATGGGCCGAGAGATAGTCCTCCAGCATGAAACTCTCAGGTGCGGGATGAACTGTCATCAGAAGTAGCCCTCTTGCTTCTTGCGTTCCATGGATGCCGCCGTGTCCTTGTCGATGGCGCGTCCATGTCGCTCGGATGTACGCGCCTCGAGCGTTTCGCGAATAATGTCCGGAAGCGTGGAGGCCGTGCTTTCGACAGCACCGGTCAAGGGATAGCAGCCGAGTGTTCGGAACCGGACAGAACGCAGCTGCGGCTGCTCACCGGGATGAAGCGGCAATCGCTCATCATCAACGAGGATCAGCATTCCATCCCGTTCCACAACGGGCCGCCCCGCCGCGAAATAGAGCGGAACGATCGGGATGTTCTCTCGGTGGATGTAGAGCCAGATGTCGAGTTCGGTCCAATTGGAGAGAGGGAAGATGCGCAGGCTCTCCCCCTTGCGCTTGCGTCCGTTGTAGAGCTGCCAAGGCTCCGGGCGCTGGCGCTTAGGGTCCCATCGATGATGAGCATTACGCAAGGAAAAGACGCGCTCCTTCGCACGCGACTTCTCCTCATCGCGGCGAGCGCCACCGAAGGCCGCGTCGAACCCGTAACGCTCGAGCGCCTGCTTGAGCGCCTGTGTCTTCATCACATCCGTATGGAGTTCCGAACCATGACTGATCGGTCCGATGTTGCGAGCCAAACCATCCGGGTTGGTGTGCACCAGCAGCTCAAGCCCAAGCTCCCGGGCTCGTTGGTCCCGGAACGCAATCATCTCGCGAAACTTCCAGGTCGTATCCACATGCAGTAGAGGAAACGGCGGCTTGGCCGGATAGAAGGCCTTGAGTGCGAGGTGCAGCAGGACCGATGAGTCCTTACCAATCGAATAGAGCATCACCGGATTATCGCATTCAGCGACTGCCTCGCGCATGATGTAGATGCTCTCGGCCTCAAGGCGATCGAGATGCGTCAAACCGGGCCGGAGGAGCTTGGCCCCCGGCGCACCAACTTGAGGGTCAAGTTGCTTCGCGTGGTGCCCACCCCATGCTTCACGCCAACTGATCATTGGAATGCTCCTGATTTTTATGTGTTGGCACGAGGTGCAGTCCGCATTCTTTTTTGGCCTCCTGCTCCCACCACCAGCGGCCCGCACGCTCGGGCTCTCCCAGGCGGACCGCGCGTGTGCACGGCGCGCAGCCGATGGACGGGTAGCCCCGATCGTGCAGCGGGTTATAGGGAATGGCGTTGTCGGTGACATACCGGGCGAGGTCCTGCCGGCTCCAGTCCGCCAGAGGGTTGATCTTGATCAGCCTATAGCCTTCATCATGAACGGCGAGCGGCACAGCCGCGCGAAAAGCCGATTGCTCGGCTCGCAGACCCGTGATCCAACCTGCCGCTCCCGCGAGAGCCCGCCCGAGCGGCTCTACTTTCCGAATATCGCAACAAGCCTTCCGCGCTTCGATGGAGTGCCGGAAGCCGTTGATGCCTTGGCGGCTCACCAGAGCCTCCAATGCACTGCGATCGGGACTGACGGCGTTGATCCGGCGCTGATAACGCTCCTCCGTTTGCTCCCACAAATCATAGGTCTCGGGAAAGAGCCTGCCGGTATCGAGGGTGACGAGCTCGATATGAACATCGAGGCCCGCGCTGAAGATCGCATGGGTAATCGCCTGGTCTTCAAGACCAAAGCTCGTTGTGAATACCAGCCGACCGGAAATTGATCGTGAGGCAAGAGTCAGCCTTTCGGGAAGGCCGACATTGCTCAGGGCACGGGCCAAAGCCTCCCCACCCCAGCTGCTCGAACCCAGGTCCATGGCAAAAATCTCCAAAGCACAAGATCGAACTTGTTCTTAATAACGAACGGTGTCAAGGTCATGATGTTCTGAAGCCGAAGCGCGGCTTTCTGGCCGAATGGCCAAGACGTGCCAAGAAGAGAACTTTCTTTCTCGAAAGGCCAGAGCGGTGGAAGCAATGTTCGGCAAATAGCGAGTTGCAGAGATGGACCGTATCGACCGAAAAATTTTGGATCTCCTCCAGCAGGATGGCACTTTATCTGTCGCGGACATCGGCCAAAGAGTTGGGTTGTCTCAAACTCCGTGCTGGAAGCGTATCCAGCGCCTTGAAGCCCAAGGGGTGATTCAGCGGCGCGTCGCTCTGTTAGATGCCGAGAAGTTGGGATTGGGCCTCACGGTCTTCGTGTGCATCGAGGCTGGGGACCATACTCAAGAATCCATCGAGCGGTTCGTGAATGCGATCTCGACTATGAGTGAAGTCGTCGAGTTCCATCGCATGGCCGGAGATGTGGACTATCTGCTCCAGGTGGTCGTGCCCGATGTCAAGGCATATGACTTGTTTTACAAACGCTTGATCGGGATCGTACCTCTGAAGAATGTCAGTTCGCGCTTCAGTGTCGAGCGGGTCAAATCCACGACAGCCCTGCCCATTGAGATGATCGCCCAGGGCTGAAGGCAGAGGAGCCAAATTTCAGGTTTCTTGGCCTATCTTCCTATGTCTGTGCCTAGCAGAATTTCTATTCTCCGCCGCAGCCATCATAGAGAAGAATTCTTCCATCAGTATTAGTTCTTTAAAACGAACGTTTCATTGACTTATCCCACGGGCCCACGCCAGACTGAAGCCATGACAGCATTTGCCCTTCTGCCCCAAACAGCGCCCTTCAAGGACGACGACCGGCTCAGCCTCGATCGCGTCTTGGGCGCCGCCTCGCCAATCCAGCGTGCATGGCTCGCTGGATTTCTCGCCGGGATCGATGTGGGTCAGGCACCCCTTCCCCGCATCGATGCGCCCGCACGCGCCGCCGCCCCCCTCACGATCCTGTTCGCAAGCGAATCCGGCAACGCGGAGAGGCTCGCTCAGGATGTCGCGAAACTGGCCCGAAAAAGCGGTTTCAAGCCTAAGATCATTGACTTTGCCGACCTCGATGTCTCGGACCTGCCGAAGGGAAGTCGCGTGGTGGTGATTGCCGCCACATGGGGGGAAGGCGAACCACCCTCCCGAGCTACCCGAGCCTATGCGGATCTGATGGGGGCATCGGCGCCACGCCTCGAGGGGCTGACTTTTGCCGTCCTGGCCTTGGGCGACACCGCTTATGCGGAATTCTGCGCAGTAGGAAAGGCCATAGATGCGCGCCTTGCCGAACTTGGAGCCACGCGGGCCATCGACCGCGTTGATTGTGACCTCGACTTCGAGGCTCCTGCGGCATCCTGGATCAAGAGCACCCTGGAAGCGTTTGCACCCGACCAGGATGCGGCAGACAATGTGGTCGCCGTCGACTTCAGCAACCGTGCGAGCGCTGAGATCAGCCGCGAGCCTGTCACCGCCGAGGTGACTGAGCACGTCAACCTGAACTCCTCCCGCTCGGACAAGGAGACCATCCATCTGGCGCTCGGCTTCGATGGTGCGGCACCAGCTTACGAGCCTGGCGACTCGCTCGAACTCTTCCCGGAGAACAATCCGGTTGTCGTCGATGCCATTCTCGCGGCAACGGGTCTCAGTAGCGACGAGAGCTTGCGCTCCGCATTGCTGGCTGAGCGCGACGTCACGACTCTTTCCGTCAAAACCCTCGAAACGTTCGCCGCAGAGACGGAGCATCGGGATGTGCGCAAGCTCCTAGACGATGGGCAGGCCCGCACCTGGCTTGAGGGGCGCCAGCTGATCGACTTGGTTGAAGCCTTCCCCGCGGCACTGACCGTCGAGCAGCTCACGGCTCTCACGCGACCATTACCACCCCGCGCTTATTCCATTGCCTCCTCCCGCAAGGAAGTCGGCGATGAAGCACACCTGCTGATTGCAGCCGTTCGTTATGAAACGCACGGACGCAAGCGCGGCGGCGTTGCTTCGACCTTCGTCGCCGACCGCCTCAAGTCCAGCGCCACAACCCGCGTTCGGCTGAAGCCCAACAAGCACTTCCGGCTGCCGGAGCCATCGACCGATATCATCATGATCGGCCCAGGAACCGGCGTTGCACCCTTCCGCGCCTTCGTGCAGGAGCGGCGAGCTATCGGAGCTGCCGGCAAATCCTGGCTGTTCTTCGGCGACCGGCGTTACACCCACGACTTCCTGTACCAGCTTGAATGGCAGGATGCCCTGAAGGATGGGTCGCTGACGCGGATCGACCTCGCCTTCTCCCGCGATATGCCGAACAAGGTCTATGTCCAGCACCGCCTATGGGAACAGCGCCGCGAACTCGTCGAATGGCTGGAGAATGGCGCGCAGCTCTATATCTGCGGCGATGCCAAAGCCATGGCGAAGGATGTTCGTGCCGCGATCGTCGCAGCCTACGCGGACGTGAAGGCGCTCTCTCCAGAAACTGCAGAACTCGCCGTGGCAGAGCTTGAGCGTGGCCGCCGCTATCACCAAGACGTTTATTGAGAAACAGAACATGTCGAAAGAGCTTTCGCGCAATGAGCGCATCAAAGAGGCGAGCGGCTATCTGCGTGGAACGCTTGCGGAAGGTCTGACCGACGTCGTGACCGGCGCCATCAGCGAGGACGACCAGCAGCTCGTAAAGTTCCATGGCATGTATCTGCAGGACGACCGGGACCTGCGGGCGGAGCGCACGAAGAAAAAGCTTGAGAAGGCTTATTCATTCATGATCCGCCTGCGCATTCCCGGCGGTGTCTGCACGCCCTCCCAATGGCTTCAGATCGACCGGATCGCTCAGGATTACGCCAATGGCACACTCCGTTTGACGACGCGGCAGACATTCCAGTTTCACGGCGTCATCAAGTCGAACCTGAAAGCGACAATGAAGGCCATCGATACGGCGCTTCTGGACACCCTTGCTGCGTGCGGTGATGTCAATCGCAACGTTTTGGCCTCCACCAACCCGGACCAGTCAAGAGCGCACCGGACAGCCTATGAGCTGGCCAAGTCGATCTCGGACCACCTCCTGCCGCAGACCCCTGCCTATCGGGAGATCTGGCTCGACGGCGAAAAGATCGCCGGTGGCGAGGAAGACGTGACTGAGCCTGTCTATGGCCGTACCTATTTGCCGCGCAAGTTCAAGACAGTCGTGACGGTTCCGCCGTCGAACGAGGTCGACATCTTCGCTCAAGACCTCGGGTTCATCGCGATCCTCGACAAGAACGGCGAGGTCGAAGGCTGGAACGTGACGGTCGGCGGCGGCATGGGCATGACCCATGGCGAAGAGGATACCTATCCGCGCACCGCCGATGTGATGGGTTTCTGTCAACCAGAGGACGCACTTGCCGTCGCCGAGGCGGTGGTCACCGTCCAGCGCGATTGGGGCGACCGCACGAGCCGCAAGCATGCCCGCCTTAAATACACCATCGAGGATCGCGGCCTCGCCGCCTTTCGCGCGGAAGTCGAGCGGCGCATCGGCAAGCCGTTGGGCGATCCGCGTCCTTTCAGTTTCGATTCGAATGGTGACCGATACGGCTGGGTCGAAGGTGAGGATGGACGTTATCACCTGACCCTGTTCATTGAGAATGGCCGTGTGCGCGACATTCCGGACGGCCCTGCTCTCATGACGGGACTTCGCCGTATTGCAGAAGTGCATGACGGGGAGTTCCGTCTGACGGCAAATCAGAACGTCATCATCGCCAATGTCAGACCGGAGAACCGTGCCGCCGTCGACGCGCTGGTTGCGGAGCACGGCCTGACGAGCCATGCCACGGCCCTGCGTCGCAATGCGATGGCGTGCGTTGCTCTGCCGACCTGCGGCCTGGCGCTCGCCGAAAGCGAGCGCTACCTGCCCTCTCTCGTGACAGCGCTCGAAGAGCGTCTCAACCTCCGCGGTCTGGAGGATGACGAGATCACGATCCGCATGACCGGGTGCCCGAATGGCTGCGCGCGTCCTTACATTGCCGAGATTGGCCTCGTCGGCAAAGGTCCCGGTCGTTACAACCTCTATCTCGGCGGCGCCTTTGACGGCTCGCGCCTGTCGAAACTCTATGCTGCCGACCTGCAGCATGATGAGATCGTTGCTGCATTGGATCCGTTGTTTGCCGCCTACGCCCATCAGCGTGAGCCGAGCGAGCGATTCAGCGATTTTCTCATCCGCTCAGGCATTGTCGCGGCAACGACAAACGGGCGCGATTTCCACGCGAATACCGGACCGATCGCAAGGGCGGCGGAATGAATACGCAAGTCCACCCAAACATCTCTCGTCCCGCTCGGCTCAATCCTTTGCCGAAGTTGCCGATCTTCTACGATCTCACGGGAAAGCGCATTCTCGTGATTGGGAGAAGCGAGGGGGTTTCCTGGAAAGCGGAACTCCTGGCCGCGTCAGGGGGCATCGTTCGCATCGTCGCAGAGGATCCATCGTTGGAACTGAGCGCCCTGATTGCCAGCGCGCCCGATCAGTTCGACCTTGTTCAGCGACATTGGCAGCCTGACGATCTTGATGGCGTCTCAGTTGCAGTGGCCGATATCGAGGACAGCGATGAGGCCAAACGATTTGTGGAGACAGCGCGCAGTCGCGGCGTGCTCGTCAATGTCATCGACCAGCCCGCCTTCTGTGATTTTCAGTTCGGATCCATCGTCAACAGATCGCCCGTTACGGTGGCCATCTCGACAGATGGAGCCGCGCCCATTCTCGCCCAGGCCATCCGACGTCGGATCGAGGCCGCATTGCCACTCTTTCTGGGAGCTTGGGCGCAAACGGCCAAAGACTTCCGCGAGAGCTTGAAAGCGATCGCGCCAACCAAGGCAGGCAGGCGGCGTTTTTGGGAGAAGTTCGTCGACACTGCCTTCACGGCCGGGGGCAATGAAGAGCAACGTTCTTCCAGCCTTGAGCGTCTGGCTCTCGAAGCGCGTGACGAGCAGACTGCAAGATCAAAGATTGGCGAGGTGGTGATCGTTGGCGCCGGCCCTGGCGACCCCGAACTGATGACGTTGAAAGCGATGCGTGAGCTTCAGGCTGCCGACATCATCGTCTATGACCGTCTTGTAACACCCGGGGTTCTGGAATTGGCCCGCCGTGAAGCGCGCCGGATTCACGTCGGCAAGGAGGGCCACGGCGCGTCCTGCCGTCAGGACGACATCAATGCGCTCATCGTGGATTTAGCCCTCGCCGGACAGCGCGTCGTGCGCCTGAAAGGCGGCGACCCATCCATCTTTGCCCGCACGGGTGAAGAGGTCGAAGCCTGTCAGAATGCTGGTGTCCCGGTCCGCATCGTTCCTGGCGTGACAACGGCCAGCGCAGCTGCGGCCTCGCTCGGCGGGTCACTGACTCACCGCGATCATGCGCAGCGCGTCCAGTTCGTCACGGCCCATGATCGCCACGGGCGCCTCCCTGAGGAATTGAACGTCAGCGCTCTCTCGGATCCGCGGGCAACGACAGTCGTCTATATGGGCCGACGCACTGCTCCCAAATTGGCAGCTCGCCTGATCGAGAACGGTTTGCTCCCCGGTACCCCGGTCGTCGCTATAAGCGATGTATCCAGGCCAACCCAGGAGCATTTAGAGACCACGATCTTCGACATTGCTCATGGCGTCACTTTGCCAGGAAACGGTCCGCTGATTATCCTCATAGGGGCGGCCATCAAACCGGCCCGCGAGACAACGCCCAACCTCCATCAGAGGCCTTATCGCACCACGGGTGCGAGGCAGCCCGTAAACGGTCTGGGTGAAAGATTGCCGGCGCTCTTTTCGAGCTGATCACTGCTTTCAGTGCGATCACAAGGGCTTTGATGCTGCCTGCGCCGAAATCTGGTCGAAATACGCGATTCTGCACACGACAGCGCCACCAACAATCATCCAGAAGAGCGTGATCTTCAGAAGCAACTTGCGAGAGGGGCGTGATCGTTTCTTCATGGCCTGAGAGAAGAAAAGGAGCGATTTCTCAAGCAATATACGCAAGACATACAGATCAGAAAGCACCGAACGACCAGTTTCTGAATTTAAGAAGAAGATGCCATCTTTCGCTGATAATGGAGATCAAGAATTCTGTGTTTGCGAGAGAAGATAGTTCGATTTTCTACCTCCCCATCTTCTCTTTCTGGCGCTTGTTATCATGCCAGCTCGGATACACGATTTTGAAGCAGGGAACGGTTCATGCCTGATCATTTGACGAGACCCTTTGAGGCTGGAAGAGCGTCCCTTCGAGCCCCAATCTTCCTGCCTGAGCCCCTGCCTGCCAATGGAGCTAGGGGCTTTCAGATTCTTTCACATTGAAGTGGCAGTCACTGTCCGACCGCCTTATTGGAAGCGAATCGTCTCACGCAGCAGAGCGGGTCTCAGTCTCAACCTCGTCGTTGGCATCCGCTTCCGTGGCGCGCTCCAGCTGAACGGCATAGGCTGCCTCGAGACCGCGGAAGCGACGCGCATCGTCAGGCTCCGACAAGCCGGCAATCACCGGCACACGCTCGGAGAAGCGTGTCAGAGCCGTGCGTAGGCAACGGACGTTTCTGGGAACGGGATGCACGCCCATTGCGGCATCCCTCACGATGGCTTTTGCAGCCGCATAAAGATCATCGACAGCGGCTTCCACACCGGGATCACGCATCAAGAGGCTCATGATGTTGATGAGCAGAACGCGCAGATCATGCAGATCGGTATCCCTGCCCTGCCCCGCGATCAAATCCGCCACCAGATCAACCGCCGCGATCCTCTCGCGGATCGTCTCTTCGAAGGTCTTATCGGTCATCAGCGCTTCCCCCGTGAGTCGCCTGGAATCTTCCATCGGCCTGCGGGAAAAGGATGCGCGCACATGGTTAACGAATGCTTACGGGGCACCTGAAAGCCTTTTCCTCCTTAGCTTTCCGAGCCATCGGATTTTTGCATGGCAGCCCCTTCGTTGCGGGAATCGGAGGAGTTCACATCTCGTAGCAACCTGTACTTCAGGAAATTTCACAGCGCCAAACGAGGTTTATATGAGCGCCGATCCGAATGCATTATTCCAGCCTTATCAGCTCGGCGGCCTGACCCTGCCGAACCGGCTGGCGATGGCTCCCCTCACCCGAAACCGCGCTCAGGAGGGCGACGTGGCGGGCGACATCACCGCCACCTATTACGCCCAGCGCGCCAGCGCCGGCCTGCTCATCTCCGAGGGCTCCCAGATTTCCCACCAAGGCCAGAGCGACCTTTCCGCGGAACCTACATCGCCAATAACGGCTATGACTGTGAGATGGCGACCGACGCGATCGCGAACGGCCGCGCTGATCTCGTCGCCTTCGGACGCCTTTTCATCGCCAATCCGGATCTCGTCGAGCGCTTCCGCCTGAACACTCCGCTCAACCAGCCTGACCGCGCCACCTTCTATGGCGGCGACTCTAAGGGTTACACGGATTATCCGAACCTGAGCGAGGCTGCCTAAACCTTAACATCCCTGACAAATACCGCGCCTGGCCTTCTGCTCCAGCTCTTCACCTTCCTTGAGCAGCTCGTCCTCTCGTTCGGACCGGCCGACAGCAGAAGGCTGGCCCGGCCGTCGATTGACGCCTCCGATGCCTCCGGTCGTGGTGGGAGCCGCACGATTGCCTGCAACTCCTCCCGTGCTGCCTTCGGTGCCAGGGGGAGGCGTCGGCCCCCCGTTCGCGCCGGTTTGGGCAGCATCCCGGCTCCTATTCAGAGTATCATTCGCTTGGTCTCGCGCGGCATCTTGGTTTGCGTTCGGGGTCGGGGTCTGGGTATCCTGCCGTGGAAGCGGAAGAGTCGGCGAATTGGGTACAGTCGCAGAACCGGTTGAGCCGGTTACCCCTGTCGACGGTGCGGTCCCTCCGGAAGCCCCTCCGGTCCCACCTCCGCCCGAGCCGCCTCCACTCGATGACGAACCCTGGGCCCAGGCAGCGCCTGTCACGAGACAGCTGATGATCAGAATGGCTGAAAGCTTGCGGCGCATGTGCTCCTCCCAGCAAAGGGATATCGCACGTCAACTCGGCGCCAGCTGGTAGGTTTCCGGTCAGCGACGCCAAACCGTGAGACTGACTGGTCCGGTCGGGTCGAGGATCCGCTTGGCGCCGGGCTTGAGGCCTGCCTCAGTGAGGATTGCCTCTGCGCTTTTGCCGGTATCGCACTCAGAGAACACGGGCACGCCATCGGGAACGACCACGCCTTCTGCCCGGGTGAGATGGAAGGCGTCATAGCCAATGGCGAGGAAGAGATCGAAGACCTGCCGCCCGCCAGGCACCGCAACCCGGCCACCGTGAGGCAGAACCCCGCGGATGGCTTCTTCCCATGAGAGCTTTTGGGGGTTCCACCACCAGCCGTCGACCCGCCGTTCGATCCCCTGCGACGAGAAGGACAGAACCACGCGCACGCGGCCTTTCGGATTGGGATTGGCCTCATGGCCCAAGCGCCCCAGCACCGTCACGTCGGACCGGTTGAGTTCGGCCTGAAAGTAGGCCCAATCCGCATCGTTGCGCAGCACATCCGGGGTGCGGCCCGTCGCATCGGCAATGCGGTCATTGTCGGAGACGATGGCGTAGCCATGGATTTCAACACGGGACATGAAGCGGCCTTTCATTAGGGGCATGCGTGAGAGCCGTGATCATGAGGATCCACAGAACGAGCGCATTCAGCATGTGCCAGAGCGCATGCGTGCCGGGTGGTAGCGTAGAACAGACTGCATTGTCGATGGAGCGGAACGTCAGCGACAGTGCGAAGGTCGACCCGGCCCACAGAAGCGCCCTGCCCGCCTGCCCGACCTTCGCTCGGCGACCCGCAATGCCGACGGCGAACATGGCCATCAGAGCAGGCAGATAGCTCACCGAACCATTGAGGGTGACGCCCGGAAAAAGCCCTAGCCACAACCGCCCGAAGCTGGCATTGAAGGCTGCAAAGATAAGGGTGATCGCGACGGCCACTCCGATCCCAAAGCGTAGATAACGGCGCATGGCGAGCAGGAAATAGCTGTAGATGAACACCGCAATCGGCAGCACATCCGCCAGAAGCGACCAGCGGTTGGCGAAGGTATGGAACAGGAAGCTCCCGATTCCGACGATAGCGGTGACGACGATGAGCCATAGAGAAGGCCAGTCCCGCGGCTGCCGTCCCCGCCAGACCCAAAGCGCATGTGCTGCGGCAAGCAGGAAGAATCCGTTCGTGACCGCATTGACCGGCTCCGCCCAGAAGCTCGCATCGGTCCGCTCGCAATAGCTGTCGATGGGCTGAAACCAGGATGGATTCATGGGCTGCAACCGTGGGGATGATGGTGGGTTCCAGCTTGCAAGCTTTCGACGAACATCCGATGAAAGTGCGAGCAGGCCAACGAGACCGACACCATGCGCATAGCCACCTGGAATGTGAACTCGATCAAGCAGCGATTGGATCACCTCGCCACTTTCGTGAAAAGTGCGGATCCCGATGTGCTTTGCCTGCAGGAGCTGAAATGCATGGACGAGGCGTTCCCGAGGGCCGAGGTCGAAGCGCTGGGCTACAACGTCGTCACCCATGGCCAGAAGACCTATAACGGCGTCGCCATTCTTTCCAAGAAGCCATTGGAGGACATCCGGCGCGGGTTGCCGGGCGATGATGGCGACGAGCAGGCGCGTTACCTTGAAGGTGTCATTCCGACGTCGGCAGCCGTGGTGCGGGTCGCCTCCATCTACCTGCCCAACGGCAATCCCATTGGCACGCCTAAATTCGACTACAAGCTCGCCTGGATGGATCGGCTCATTGCGCATGCGCGTCGTTTGCAGGGCTTGGAAGAGCCGTTGGTGCTCTGCGGCGACTACAACGTCATTCCTGAGCCTAAGGACGCAGCCAATCCCGAGGCCTGGGCTAACGATGCGCTTTTCCAGCCGGAAAGCCGCGCAAAATTCCGGGAGCTTGAGAATCTCGGCTTCAGCGACGCCGTACGTGCCTGCAGCGACCAGCCGGGGCTCTACTCGTTCTGGGATTATCAGGCGGGAGCTTTCCAGCGGAACAACGGCATCCGCATCGACCATCTGCTGCTGTCGCCTCAGGCGCAGGACAAGCTGAAAAGCGCGTCGATTCGCAAGGAAGTGCGCGGATGGGACAAGCCCTCCGATCACGTGCCGGTCATGGTGGATCTCGATATCGACTAAGCGGGATTAGCGACGGGATTGGATGTATTGCTCGAGCAGGGCAAGCGCCAGCTTGCGGTCGCTCTCGTCCGCGGCTGCGAAGGCTTCCGCATAGAGGCTCTCGATCCACTGATCCTTGCCGTTCTCGGCCGCGGCCTCGCGCGCAAGCGTCAGCCACATAAGACCCTTAGCCCGCTGGCGCGGCACGCCCTGCCCGTTGATCAGCATGTGGCCGAGGAGCGCCTGTGAGGGATGATGCCCCTTCTCGGCGGCCAGATTGAACCAGCGCGCGGCCTGGCGCGCATTCCGCGCAACGCCCGTTCCCTCCATGTAGAGGCGGGCCAGATTGTACTGCGCATTGGAGTCGCTGAAATAGGACGCCGCGTAGCTGAACATCTCCACGGCGCGGCCCGGATTGGCGGTCACGTAGGTGCCCTTGATGCCATCCAGGAAATAAGTGCCGAGCGCCACGAAAGCGCTGGAGACGACCATGGCATTGGGAGAATCCGGGCTCTCGTCCGCATGCTGGTCCGCAAGCCTTGAGAAATACTCGAACGCTTTCAGATCATCATGCTCGACGCCATCGCCGTCGGCATACATGCGCCCAAGCTTCCAGAGCGCCAGCGTATGCCCTTGCCCCGCTGCGTATTCGAGTGCAGCAGCAGCTCCGAGTTTGTCGCCGGCATTGTAGTCGCGCATGCCCGTGCGCAGAGCCTCGCGAACGGAACCGTACTTCGCGGCGGGTGCCAGGACGGGCGCGAGAGCAGGCGTCAAAGGCTGGGGACGCGGCGCTGCATCGAGAGCAAAGGCCGAGGAAGAGCCGAGCAGAACGAGCCCGCAAGAAGCCACCGTCATCCGACGGTTCGTCAGCTTCAGCTTGTTGATCAGGCGCGCGTTCATGGACTTTAACTCTTTTCCATCCGGTTCTCACGAGAGGCCCCAACGGGATGGAACTCTCGTGATCTGCCATGTGCTGCGCCACCTATGCAATAATCCTCGCAACAGGCCGTCCGACAGCGTTAATCCGGATCACCCCTGAAGCGCTTCGTCATAAAGCGTTGGTTTAGAAGCACTTTAGCTTTCTTTAACAGGTGAGCGCCGTTTATGGCGGGATCGCGGCGGCGCTTGGGCCAAGAGCGGCAGGATGAGGAAGGTTTCTGGGTGTTGCAGGCTCGCAACATCTTTGTACCTCTCTTTGCCACTCTGTAACATGCGCTCTGGTCTCCTTCCCGTTTTCAAACGAAAACAAGCTAGACCAAGATTCCGCTGCGGAAGGTGCGGGAGCACACGGAGCGACTGGCCTAATCTTCGATCTTCTGCGACGAGAACCAGACCTGCTCGTAGACAGCCACTGCGCTCGCATCGGGAGAGCGGTCACTCCTGAGCCAGAGCGAGCGCACGGAAGCGAGATCGGCTTCGGTGAGTCGCCGCTGTGAGGCGGCTTTCTCCGTGGTGCCGCTGCACGAAATAAACCCGACGGTCATGAGTGGCTTGGCCCCGAAGCCATGCGGCAGGCGCTTCACCAAGACGGTGGGTCCCCAGCCTTTATCCGGCTGCCATGGAAAGATCAGCCGCCCACCATCTTTAAGCGCCGTCAACCACTCGACATCTGGTGCAACTACGCCGGCATTCACATAGATCACGTCAACCGGCGGAAGCGGCCGCCCGAAGGCGGAGCCTGCATGCACCTTTACGTTGGAATAGCCGCTCAGATTCTGCTCGGCCTTCGCAGCGAGATCCACTTCGTACTCATAAGCCTCCACCTGACCACCCGGCTCCACGAGACGAGACAGGATAGCGGAGTAGTAGCCTGTGCCCGCCCCCACATGAATCACCGCCTCGCCCGGTTGCGGGCTCACCGCATCGAGCCAGTCCGCATGGAGCGCGGGCTCGCCATTGTTGATACCGCGCTCCCGGTCTATGGCGACCAGGACGTTGTCATAGATATCAGCGAGATCACTCGTCTGTGTCGCGATGCCCAAACTGATCGTGGTCCAGGGCGGTGCAGGAAGAAAGTTCTCGCGGGGAACGGTGGCAAAGGCCTGCTCGATGCGCCTGTCACGAAGACCTGTCAGGCGCGCGATCTGCTCGGCATAGTCGGAGCGATATGCCTCAAGCGGGCTCTTGGACATATCTTGAAATTCGCACCGCCCCCACCCGGTTCCGAGCTTCCTCCGAATCGGCCCGCTTACATCCTGAACACGCCGAACTTCGTATCAGGAACCGGCGCGTTCAGCGCAGCGGAGAAGGCCAGCGCCAGCACGCGGCGAGTCTCGGAGGGCAGGATGATGCCGTCGTCCCAGAGACGCGCCGTGGCGTGATAGGGAGAGCCCTCCTCCTCGTATCTGCTGCGGATGGGAGCCTTGAAGGCCTCCTCCTCTTCCACGCTCCAGGACTTGCCCTCGGCCTCGATGTTGTCGCGCCGCACGGTGGCGAGAACGCTTGCCGCCTGCTCGCCGCCCATGACCGAGATACGGGAGTTCGGCCAGGTGAAGAGGAAACGCGGGGAATAGGCGCGGCCACACATGCCGTAATTGCCTGCACCGAACGAGCCGCCGACGAGCAGCGTGATCTTCGGCACCTGGGCGCAGGCCACGGCTGTGACGAGCTTCGCGCCATCCTTGGCAATGCCGCCTGCTTCGTACTGACGGCCCACCATGAAGCCGGAGATGTTCTGCAGGAAGAGCAGCGGAATACGGCGCTGGCAGCACAGCTCGATGAAATGCGCACCCTTCAGTGCGCTCTCAGAAAACAGGATGCCATTGTTGGCGATGATGCCGACCGGCATGCCCCAGATCCGGGCGAAGCCCGTCACGAGCGTGGTGCCGTAAAGCCGCTTGAACTCGTCGAACTCGGAGCCATCGACCAAGCGCGCGATGACCTCGCGAATGTCGTACTGTTTCTTCAGGTCCGTCGGCACGATCGCATCGAGATCGTCGATGGCGTATTTGGGCTCCACCGGCTCGGCGAGGTTGATGTCGATAGTCTTGCGCGTGTTGAGCGTGCCGACGATGCGGCGCACGATGGCGAGCGCATGCACGTCGTCAGTCGCGTAATGATCCGCCACGCCCGACTGGCGGGCGTGCACATCCGCGCCGCCGAGATCTTCCGCCGACACCACCTCGCCGGTCGCCGCCTTCACCAGGGGCGGGCCGCCGAGGAAGATCGTGCCCTGGCGGCGCACGATGATGGTCTCGTCCGACATGGCAGGCACATAGGCGCCACCCGCCGTGCAAGAGCCCATGACGCAGGCGATCTGCGGAATGCCCATCGAGGACAGGGTCGCCTGGTTGTAGAAGATGCGGCCGAAGTGATCGCGGTCGGGGAAGACTTCCGTCTGGTGGGGAAGATTCGCGCCGCCGGAATCGACCAGATAGATGCAAGGCAGACGGTTCTCGCGTGCGATCTCCTGCGCGCGCAGATGCTTCTTCACCGTCATCGGATAATAAGTGCCGCCTTTGATCGTCGAGTCGTTGCAGACGATCATGACCTCGCGGCCTTCGACCCGGCCGATACCGGTGATGATGCCGGCGCCGTGGATCGCATCCTCATACATGCCGTAAGCCGCAAGAGAACCGAGTTCCAGGAAAGGCGCGCCGGGATCGAGCAGCCGCATCACACGCTCGCGCGGCAGAAGCTTGCCGCGGGCGAGGTGGCGCTCACGGGCCTTTGCGGGCCCGCCCTTGGCGGCGGCCTGCCGCTTGGCCTGAAGGTCACGGGCGAGATCCGCCCAGGCGGCGCGGTTCGCCCGCGCGGTATCCGATGAAAGATCGGCAGAGGTGGCGATGACGGGCACGGCGTTTGGCTCCCTGATTTTTCTTACGGCTCCTTCACGGCTGAACCGTTGGGCTCTCCGTCAGTAGCTGGGACCAGGGAGCCCACGCAACTCCGCTCGTGGGCTCGCGTGTTAGCCTTTCGCCCGAATGACGGTCTCCCGCTGCACGATCCCGGGGCCGCAGCGATAGGCGATGCCGCGCACGAGCGACCAATCTTCGGAATTCTTCTCGAGGTAAAGATGTGTGCCGCCCAGGGCGACCACCGCCTCCTTCATGCTGTCCGACGCAGAGCCGAATCCCGGAGTAGTCGACACGACGGGGCTTACCTCTCCGAGCCGCTGGCAGACGCGTACGTCGGCAGGCGAATCAACGATATGGATCAGATCCGCCGGATCGGGACGATAGGCACAGGCCGAAACGCTTACGAGAAGAAGAGAGGCAAGGAGAATGCGCTGCATGAAAGGTCCGCCAATGGTCAGCCGTTTGCTCTAGCTTAGAGCACGAAGCGGCCTTGAGGAGAAGCCTGACCATAGCAGGTGTGAAAAACTGCCGTTCAGTTGCTGGGGAGCAACGGCGCCACCACCCTCTCGGTGGGGCCGAAGATATCTTCGAAGGCCTTCCGCATCACCGCGTCGACCTCGGGCATGGTCACGGGAATCCCCAAGTCCACTAGGCTGGTCACCCCGTGCTGCGTGACGCCGCAGGGAACGATGCCGGTGAAATGGGAAAGGTCCGGTTCCACATTCAGGCTGATTCCGTGATAGGTCGCCCAGCGCCGGACGCGGATGCCGATGGCGGCGATCTTGTCCTCGGCGGTTTCGCCCTTGTCTGGCCGGCGCACCCACACGCCCACTCGATCCTCCCGCCGCTCACCCCGGATGTTGAAGGCCGCAAGGGTCTGGATCAGCCACGATTCGAGGGCTGCCACATAACGGCGCAGGTCAGGCCTACGACGCCTCAGGTCGAGCATCACGTAGGCCACCCGCTGGCCGGGACCGTGATAGGTATACTGTCCTCCCCGTCCTGTCTGATGAACCGGGAACCGGTTCGGGTCGACGAGATCGGCAGCCTGAGCCGAGGTGCCTGCGGTATAAAGCGGGGGATGCTCCACGAGCCAGACGAGTTCACGCGCTTGGCCGTCGGAAATCGCCTGGACCCTTGCTTCCATGAAGGCAACCGCCTGCTCATAAGGCGTCAGCCCCTCGGCGATAATCCATTCCACGGAATCGCCGCTCTCGCTCAAAAAAAGATCGGCCAAGCTGTCACGCAGGTTCGACACCATGTCACCTTCTGCTCGATGGAGGAGGACGTTCTGATCCTTAAGGCCGGTGAGGGTCAACACACGATCCTTCAGACTTGGCCTTCATATAGGGATTGCTGACCGCGTCATGCACATCTTACCCGTCGAAATGTCGAGTTTCGCGACAGACTGCAAAGATGGGCTTGCAGTGCCCGGATCGATCTGTTAGAGCGACCACCTCTTCAGGAAAAACACTCCTGGAAACGAGTTCCGCGGCCATGGCGGAATTGGTAGACGCGCTAGCTTGAGGTGCTAGTGGGGAGACCCGTGGAGGTTCGAGTCCTCTTGGCCGCACCAACTCATCACATGCTGCAGGCATGACAAAAAGGCCCCTTTTCCGGGGCCTTTTTTGTTGCTCATATCGAGTGACGCTCCAGGTTCTTGAATCGCTTTCTCGGGAACCTGAATCAATCCTGCAGAAACGGCACTGAACGATTCCCTGAATGAGGCTTTTCAGGCGCATTGCGCTGATTTGCGCACGCTCCTAAAAGGCCTCAGTAACCTTCTTAAGGACAGGCTCATGATGGAAGTCGAAAACAACGCGACGCTTCCACCGCCCGAAGGGCCGGTCCATCAGCACCTGGCCTTCAGGGACGAGGAAGGTGAGCTCAATCCGGAATTCCTGGCCGCTGCCGCTGATGCCATCGAAGCATCGGATACCGAGCGGCTGCGGGAGCTGGTGGAAGACTTTCACGAATCCGAGCTCGGCGACCTGCTCGAAGCGCTTGAGCCCGAGCACCGCCCTCGCCTCATCGAGCTGTTGGGATCGGCCTTCGACTTCACCGCGCTGACCGAGGTGGACGAGGCCGTCCGCGAGGAAATCCTCGAAGAACTCGAAACCTCGACCGTGGCCGAGGGTGTTCGCGAACTCGATTCCGACGACGCGGTCACGATTCTGGAAAGTCTTCCGGAAGAAGAGAAAGCCGAAGTTCTCGAACAGCTCCCAGCTATGGAGCGTGTCGCGCTCCAGCGCTCCCTCGAATACCCCGAGGACAGCGCCGGCCGGCGCATGCAGACCGAGTTCATCGCCGTGCCGCCTTTCTGGACCGTGGGGCAGACCATCGACTTCATGCGTGAGACGCCGGATCTGCCGGAGACCTTCTACGAGATCTTCGTCATCGACCCGGCAGGCCATCTTCTGGGAGCCGTCGCCCTCGACAGGCTCCTGCGTTCGAAGCGTCCCGTCACGATCCAGGAGATCATGGACGACGAGCCGGACCGGGTGGAGGCCACCGAGCACCAGGAAGAGGTGGCGCGCCTTTTCGAGCGCTTCAACCTCGTCTCTGCTGCCGTCGTGGACGAGGCGAACCGCCTCGTGGGCGTGATCCTGGTCGACGACATCGTCGACGTTCTCGAAGAAGAAGCGGACGCCGACATCAAGCAGCTCGGCGGCGTGAAGCCGGACGAAGAACTGTCGGATACGGTCTTCTACATCCAGCGCAGCCGCTTTCCCTGGCTCTTCGCCAATATGTGCACCGCCTTCCTCGCGGCAGGCGTCATCCGCATCTTCGAGAGCTCGCTTCAGCACATGGTGGCCCTGGCGATCCTCATGCCCATCGTCGCCTCGATGGGCGGCAATGCCGGCACGCAGACCATGACAGTCGCCGTGCGTGCGCTCGCCACCCGCGAACTCGGCCGCTCCAACGCTTGGCGCATCATCGTCCGGGAGGCGGCTGTCGGCCTGCTCAACGGCATCCTTTTCGCCATTATCATGGGCGGTCTGGCGGCCTTGTGGTTCCAGACCCCTGAAATCGGGCTGGTGATCGGCCTCGCGCTCATCACGGTGCTGATCTTCGCGGCCCTGGGCGGCATCCTCGTGCCCCTGAGCCTGAACCGCCTCGGCGTGGATCCCGCCGTCTCCTCGGGACCATTCGTGACCACGATCACCGATATCGTGGGCTTCTTCTCCTTCCTGGGAATAGCCACGCTTTGGTTTAAACTGTAATCTGATTGCAAGATCGAGATCGCAAGGGGTTGTTAACCCAATTCGTGCATCCCTGATGCGATCAAGTTCTGCGTTCATTACAGTCAAGCCCGATGAAGACACGCCGCCGTTCTCCCAGCCGTTCCAAAAATTCCGGCCTGACGACGTTCCTTCGGGTTGCCCGATTTGGCGCCCTGGCCGCCGTCGCCCTGACGCTCGCGTCCTGTGCCGTTGCGCCGACCACTTCAAGCCGCTACCCGATGAAGAGCGACGCCCGCCCGCACCATGGCGTGGCCAAGGCTCATCGCCTCCCGATCCACGGCGTCGACATCTCCAAGTGGCAGGGCCAGGTGGACTGGGCCTCGTTGCGCAAGGCCGGCACGCAATTCGCCTTCATCAAGGCCACGGAGGGCGGCGACCATATCGACAGCCGCTTCATGGAAAACTGGATGGGCGCGAAGCGGGCAGGCGTGCCGCGCGGCGCCTACCACTTCGTGTTCTGGTGCCGCCCGGCCCATGAGCAGGCCGCCTGGTTCAGGAAGAACGTGCCCGCCGATCCAGAGGCCCTGCCTCCGGTCCTCGACGTGGAATGGAACGGCCAGTCCGTGAACTGTCCGAAGAAGGTTCCGCGCGAGCAGGCGCTCGCCATGATCAACGTGATGCTGCGCGAGATGGAAGCGCACACCGGCAAGCGCCCGATCATCTACACGGACATCACCTTCCATAAGGAAATCCTGGAAGGCGAGTTCAACGATTATCCGTTCTGGATCCGCAGCACCGCCGCCGAGCCCCACGAGCGCTATGCCAACCGCCGCTGGACCTTCTGGCAGTTCACCACGACCGGCCGCGTGCCGGGCATCGACGGTGATGTGGACCGCAACACCTTCTACGGCACCGAGAACCAGTGGCGCATGTTCGTTGCCAGCGCCTGCGACCCCCGCGATTATCGCCAGCTTGCCTCCGCCGGAAAGTGCCAGGGCCTGGACGCGATTCAGACCGCCAGCATCGACGACTAGCCTTCAGCGAAAAGCACTTCCCAGTAGCTGCGATGTAGCCCCAAAGGGCGTCTCAATGAGACGCCCTTTCTTGTTTGGCCCCTCGTGGGCTTCCGGCCTTGGGAAATAATTCTTGTAATCGCGCCTATGTTAGTTTATAACATATAGACTTGGCGATGGATGCAGCTGAGCCTCTCTGAAAGGCAACCGTCGGCAGGAAAGAGAAACCGACCACTGGAGCCGAACCCATGAGCGAAGCCAATCATTCAGCTATCGCCGCCGAAGTCGTTATCCCGGGCACGTCGGGAGATGACTTCCTGGTCGGCGGAGATGCCGCGGAAATCCTTCAGGGGGAAGGCGGCAATGACAACCTGCAGGGCGGTCGTGGAGACGATGCGCTCTACGGTGGTGATGGAGCGGATGAGCTTATCGGCGGGGCCGGGAACGATCTGCTGGATGGCGGCGCCGGGCGTGACAAGCTCTTCGGCAACAGCGGCGACGACGTTTATGTCCTCAATCGGAGCAGCGGTTTCGACGAGATCTTTGACTCCATCGGCAACGATACCATCCAGATCGACGGGATTCCTTCGGAGGTGACCTTGTCGATCATCCCGGGCACCACAACCCTTCTGATCCAGCTGGGTGAAGCCATTGCAGCCGTTCGTGGGTTCTTGAGCGAGACCGATGAAGGCCGCATCGAGAACATCGCTTTCTCCGATGGAACAGTTTGGCACCGCGAGGATGTTCTGGACCTTCTCGAAAGCCAGAATCCTTCCCCACCTCCTGGCAAAGATCCTCCGCCCACTGAGGAGCCTCCGCTGCCCCCGCCGACCGAGGAACCCGTTCCGCCGGTCACCGGCACGGATGGCAATGACGTTCTCATCGGGACATCGCGAGGAGAGGTGATCGAGGGCTATTCAGGCAACGATACCCTCGATGGAGGAGCCGGTGAGGACGCTCTTGCCGGAGGTCGGGGCGACGATGTCTATATCTGGGGAGCCGGTAAAGGCAGCGAACTGATCTTCGACACCGGCGGCACCGACACCTTGCGCATCGCAGCGAGTGCGTCGGATGTCGCGTTGGCTCTCGATGACGACAGGCAATCGCTGACGATTACGCTCGGAGGCGAAGTCCTGACGATGTCCTTCTACTTCGTCACAGGTGAGAGCGACGAAGATGAAAGCCATATCGAGAACATCGTATTCTCAGACGGCACCGTCTGGCATAAAAGCGACGTTCTCGAGATTCTGAACGGATCCCTGCCTCCGACGGAGGATCCGGCCCCCGAGCCGGAGCCGATCCCCGAACCGGACCCGGAGCCGACCCCCGACCCCAAGCCAGAGCCGACCCCTGAGCCGGAACCGACTCCGGAGCCGAGCCCGACGGACGGCCTGATCGTCGGAACCGATGGCAGCGACACGCTTGAAGGCACCAGCAGCAACGAAACCCTCGATGGTGGCGCAGGCGACGATCTGCTCAAGGGCGGCGCCGGCAACGACGTCTATCGTTGGGCTTTCGGCAGCGGGAACGACACGATCTCGGATTCTCTCGGCACCGATACCCTGAGCATCCACGCCACGTCGGCGGAGGTTCAGTTCTCAGCAACGGGTGAGGATTACGAGGATTTGACCCTGACGCTGCATGGTCAGACGCTCGTCGTCGAAAACTATTTCCTCACGGCCGAGGATGGCGGGAACATCGAGAACATTGCGTTCTCCGATGGTCAGGTCTGGCAGATCGACCGTGTCTGGAAGGCTCTGCCGCTGCGCACGGGCGGCAAGAACGATGACGTCATCTACGGCAGGAGTGGCAAGGATAGCCTGAAGGGTAACGACGGCGACGACGTGCTTATCGGCGGTGGCGGCAAGGACGTTCTGAGCGGCGGCAACGGCGACGACAAGCTCGTTGGCGGCGCCGGCGTGGACACCCTGACCGGTGGCATCGGCGGCGACACCTTCGTCTTCAGCAGCAGGAGCGATACCGGCTTCGGCAAGAGCCGCGACGTGATCGCGGACTTCAACCGAGGCGAGGACTGGATCGACCTGAGCGGGATCGACGCCAACAGCCGGACCTCGACCAACGATGCCTTCACGAAACTTCTCTCCGCCAAGCAGAAGTTCACGGCGGCAGGCCAGCTACGCTACGACGCCAAGAAGGGTGTCCTGTCTGTCAATACCGACAAGGATGCTGCGGCTGAGTTCGAGATCAAGCTCAAGAACAAGCCGACCGACCTGAAGCTCAGTGACTTCATCCTCTGATCCCCAAAGGTCAGACTGAAGCCTCCAAACTCCCCTGTCTTAAGGCAGGGGAGTTTTTTTCATAGGAGCCTCATTCGACCAATTTCCCCTGCCTCCCCGCCATCCGCCGGCATCGACTTGAAAAGCGTCTGATAGCTAAAGGTCGGGAGCGCTCTCCCCGACATAGGTAAAGATGCTTATAATGTTGTAATATCCGGATACATAATCAGAGCTGACTTGATACTAGGCTCATTCAGAGGCGTGAAACGTGACGATGGCTGCAATCATCAATACCCCTTTCGATTTTATTCTGAACGGCGGCAGAGGTAACGACACCTATGTTTGGGGCTGCGGGAGCGGCAACGGCACGATCTCCGACTTGGCTGGGGTGGATACGCTGAAAATCGATGCCACCTCGGCGGAGGTGCAGTTCGCGAAAACGGACGACAACAGGGATCTGATCGTCACTTTGGGCGACCAGCGTCTCACGATCAAAGGATACTTCACCCTAGGCTTCATATTCGAAGGCAGCCAGGTCGTGGATGTCTGCGGCGCCATCGAGAACATCGCGTTCTCCGACGGCAAGGTCTTACACTTCGACGACATTTGGAACGTGGTGTATCCGTCTCCGCAGGACGGTGGCAACAACGGCGACGAAGCTCTCAATGGCGGTAGAGGCGATGACAAGATCATCGCCGGTAAGGGCGCTGACGTACTCTCCGGAGGCGACGGCCACGATACCTTCGTCTTCCAAACGAGGGACACAGGTCTCGGCAAGAATCGCAACGTCATCACGGACTTTGTGTCCGGCGAGGACCTGATCGATCTCGGCGGGATCGATGCGAACACGCGCACCGCGGGCGACCAGGCCTTCACGGCTCTTCTGTCGGCCAAGAAGAAGTTCACGGCGGCAGGTCAGCTTCGCTATGACGCGAAGAAGGGCATCCTTTATGGCAACACCGACAAGGATGCGGCGGCGGAGTTCCAGATCCAGCTCAAGAACAAGCCCAAAGCGCTCGACCTCGACGATTTCGTTCTCTGATCGTCCGAGAGTGCGATAACCTTTGCTCTCCCCTCGCCTGTTTGTGAGGGGGAGAGTTTTTCCCGTCACAGTCTGTGGAAACGCCGTCCTGCATCCCTCCCCTCATCCGACCTTTGGCGAATTCCGCGGCCGAAAGCATGGTTTTCCATAGCCGCCTGCCTGAATCTGCTCCAATTTTTCTCCTGCGCCAGCTTGAAAAGGACAGCAATGCTGACCAGGATGGCTGATATAAAAACATCCATCGCGTATCCGTCTTCTGCGGATCGCCGGGTGGAGGCAGGAGGACTCGATGTTACGGAACGCCAGCAAAGCCTTTGATTTCGACCTCGGCGAAACCGCCGACGCCATCCGCGAGACGGTGCGCGACTTCGCGCAGGACAAGATCGCGCCGCGCGCGGAGGAGATCGACCGCAAGAACGAGTTCCCCCGCGATCTCTGGCCCGCCATGGGCGACTTGGGCCTCCACGGCATCACGGTCGAGGAGGAATATGGCGGCGCGGGCCTGGGCTATCTTGAGCACGTGATCGCCATGGAGGAAATCTCCCGCGCTTCCGCCTCAGTCGGCCTGTCCTACGGCGCCCACTCCAACCTCTGCGTCAACCAGATCCGCCGCAACGGCAACGAGGAACAGAAGCGCCGCTATCTGCCGAAGCTGATCTCCGGCGAGCATCTGGGCGCGCTCGCCATGTCCGAGCCGGGCTCCGGCTCCGACGTGGTGTCCATGCGCACCCGCGCCGAGAAGCGCGGCGACCGCTACGTGCTCAACGGCAACAAGATGTGGATCACCAACGGCCCCACGGCCGAGACGCTGGTGGTCTACGCCAAGACCGATCCGGAGGCGGGTCCGCGCGGCATCACCGCCTTCCTCATCGAGAAAGGGTTCAAGGGCTTCTCCACCCACCAGAAGCTCGACAAGCTCGGCATGCGCGGTTCCGACACCTGCGAGTTGGTGTTCGAGGATTGCGAAGTGCCTGAGGAGAACGTGCTCGGCCAGGTTGGCAAAGGCGTGAACGTGCTCATGTCCGGCCTCGACTATGAGCGCGCGGTGCTGGCAGCGGGTTCCACCGGCATCATGCAGGCCTGCATGGACGTGGTGCTGCCTTACATCCATGAGCGCAAGCAGTTCGGACAGCCCATCGGCGAGTTCCAGCTCGTGCAGGGCAAAGTCGCCGACATGTATGTGACGATGAATGCCTCCAAGGCCTATGTCTATGCAGTGGCCAAGGCCTGCGACCGGGGCGAGACCACGCGCGAGGATGCGGCCGGCGCTATCCTTTATGCCGCCGAGAATGCCACCAAGATGGCGCTCGATGCCATCCAGCTTCTGGGTGGCAACGGCTACATCAACGATTACCCGACAGGCCGCCTGCTGCGCGACGCAAAGCTCTATGAGATCGGCGCCGGCACCAGCGAAATCCGCCGCATGCTGATCGGCCGCGAGTTGTTCGTGAAGACGGCCTAGAGCATTTTTCGGTGAAGTGGATCCGGTTCGCCGTCAGGAAATGCAGCAGAGCAAAGAAGAGAGCGACTTCCCAAGCAATGGGAAGTCGCTCTAAGCACGATCAGATCGTCCAGACATCCCGCGTGATGGCGATCAGGGACAATCCCTGATCGCTCCTGCGGAAGATCAGGCGCAGGATCTTCCATTCCAGCTCGGTTTCGATGCTTTTGCCGCGAATGTGCAACTCGACAACGATGCCGTTGGGCGCGAATTCGTGGTTGTTGTTGATCTCGTTCCCACGCTGGCGTGGCTCGTTGTAAAGCACCTCGTTAGCCTTGCGGTAATCCGCATTCCACACGAACTCGTGGAAGTAGCGGCTGCAATTGGCCTCAATAGGATCGCCGCTGCCATCCTTCTCGCCCCAACGCCGCATTTGTGGGTTCGTGGCGCAGTTCTCCACCTCGGCGCGGGACAAGCGCACATCGCCGCCATCGATCATCACATAAGGGCTCACGATCAGCCCCTCCTCACCGATGGACGATGCGAGCTTCGTGAAATCCTTTCGCGCCAAAGCGTCTAGGACTTCTGCAACAACGCCTTGGGCAGCTTGACGTGCAGCATCAGGTTCGAGCGGCGCTGCCGCTGCAGATTGCGCAATGGGAGCGAGGCACAGGAATAAAAAGGCGAGAATGTGCTTCATCAGGGTTTCCAAACGGCCGGGCATTCTGATATTACCATCGATCTGACGAAACATTGATGCAGGGGATTGAGCGGCCTTCCGGTGGCAATCCGCGCGCCCGCCCGTTATGAGTAGCTTCTCCCAACGTCAGGAAACTCTCATGACCCTCGACAAAGCCATCGCCGACGCGCTGCGCGCTGCCTCAACCGCTACCATCACCACCGTCCTGCTCAAGAAGGGCATCCGCCGCTGCTGGATGAAGGGGCCGATGCCCGCCTTCAATGCCACGGAGAAGATGGTGGGTCGCGCCTTCACGTTGCGCTTCGTGCCTGCCCGTGAAGACCTGGCGACACCTGAGTCCTGGGCTTCCCCCATCTCCACCCGTGCGGCCATCGAGGCTATGCCGGAAGGCTGCATCGCGGTCGTCGATTCCATGGGCGTGACCGATGCCGGCATCTTCGGCGACATTCTCACCGCGCGCATGAAGAAGCGCGGCGTCGCGGCCCTCATCACGGATGGCGTGGTGCGCGATGCGGTCGGCGTCGAGGGCACGAACCTGCCGGTCTGGTGTGCAGGGATTGCTGCTCCTCCGTCGGTCGCAGGCCTCACCTTCGTCGGCTGGCAGGAGCCCATCGGCTGCGGCGGCGTGGCGATTTTCCCGGATGATGTGATCGTCGCCGACCGTGACGGCGTCGTGGTCATTCCGGCCGCTCTGGTCGAGGATGTCGCCAAGGCTGCCGTGGAGCAGGAGCGCTATGAGCTGTGGGTGATGCGCGAGGTGGAGAAGGGCGTGCCCCTCCCCGGCCTTTACCCGCCGAATGCCGAGACGAAGGCCCGCTACGAGGCCGAGTCGAAGGCTTAAATGATCCAAAGCAGAAGGATGGCTGGTGTTTTACTACGTCTCGAAAATCGCCTGGTTCTTCGCCACGCCATCCAACCTGCTTCTGAGTCTTATTCTGTCGGGCTTCGTGCTCGCCCTTTTCCGCCGTCTGAGAGCATTCGGCATTCGCCTCGCCTTCGTGATGACCCTGGTGACGATCGGATTGGGTCTTCTGCCCATTGCCACCTATCTCATGGCGCCGCTGGAAGAGCGCTTTCCGCCGTTCAAAGACGACGGAAAGCCGGTGGACGGGATCGTTCTGCTCGGCGGCTCCGTAGAGGCTTCGGACTCGATCTCTCGCGGGCGCCTCGTCGCCAACGAATCCGCGGAGCGTGTGCTCGATACGATTGCGCTGGCGCATCGCTATCCGCAGGCACGCATCCTGATTTCCGGCGGCGGCGGTACTGTATTCGGCGACGGGGCAGCAGAAGCTCCGATCATCGCTGATTACTTCAAGAGCATCGGCATCGATCCCGCCCGCATCATCGTGGAAGATCGCTCTCGCACCACATCGGAAAACGCAGCTTATTCACGAGACTTGGTGAAGCCCCGCGAGGGCGAACGCTGGCTTCTCGTGACATCGGCCTGGCACATGCCGCGCGCTATCGGTGTCTTCGAGAAGGTGGGCTTTCCTGTCACGGCCTATCCGGTCGATTTCCGCACGGGCGGCGCATCGAACAACTATCGTCCATTTGCCTTCGTGTCCGATGGACTGCGGCGGCTCGATGTCGGCACGAAGGAATGGACCGGGCTCATCGGTTATTACCTGACAGGCCGCACGAACGAGCTGTTTCCTGCGCCTCAGCCTTCGTCGGTCGCCGTGGGTAGCGCAAGCCGATAGGTACCGCGAAAATCATCGGGATCGACCGGCCTGCCCTTTCGCAGGATCGCGATCCGTTCCTCCTTCATCAGGCGAACGGCGACCTTTCGCACCGGCTGCATGAGAGGCCCCCACCCATCCGGCTGATTGCCGCCGATGGCCTGAGCCACATCCGCCGGCCCGATGGTCTTGCCAGGGCCGCGCTCGTTGAGCAGCGCGAGCATGACAACTTCAATCTCTTCGGGATTGACGTTCTTAGGCATGGTCACGCCCCAGCGCAGCGTCACGCGCGTCGGACAGGAACTGCCGGCGCCACATGACGAACAGGATGCCTGCCGTCGCCACGATGAAAAGATAAGCACTGATAAACCAGCCGAGATAGGCAAGCGAGAAGAAGAAGGCGCGCTGCCCGCGATTGAAATGCTTGCCCGCCACCACATTCATCGCAGCAGCTTGGCGGGCGACGACCAGAGCGTCCTCGCGATTGCTTTCCCTCAGCACAGGCACGGAGCCGACGATGATCGCCATGTAATTGAACAGGCGGTACGACCACGCGAACTTGAAGAAGGCATAGACGAAGATGATCGCGAGGCCGATCACCTTTGCCTCCCACGCGAGCCGCGTGGGAGGCGGGCCGAAGGGCAGCTCGGTAAAAATCGGAAGAACCTCTTCCGTCGAGCGCAGAAGAGCCAGCACACCGCCGATGGCAATGAGCGAGGTGGAGGCGAAGAAGGCCGTGCCATTCATCAAGGAGGCCATGATCGTGGTGTCGACGATCCGGTTCTCGCGCACCACAAGCTGCTCCATCCAGCGGAAGCGGTACTGGTTCATCACTTTGTTGAGGCTTCTCTGCCCTGGGGCAGTGAACTCAACCGCGGCGTGATAACCGAACCACGCCAGAAGGAAGAAAGCCAGCGCCGCGTAATCGAGAAAGGTGAACCCGAGCAACCTTCGCCTCCGTTGACTCTGCCGCTATCATGCCCAGTTTGGTGAAAGCCTCAACGGGGAGCGACCGAGCCATGCCTCAGACCATTACACGCGGCTACAAGACATTGCTCAAGGAGGCCAGCGCAAAGATTCAAACCTTGCCCACGCAAGAGGCAATGGCGCTGCACGGACGGGAGGATGTGGTATTCGTGGACCTGCGCGATCCGCGCGAACTGGAGCGGGAGGGCCGCATCCCCGGCGCCGTGCATTGCCCGCGCGGCATGCTGGAATTCTGGATCGATCCGGAAAGCCCTTATCACAAGCCGGTTTTCGCCCAGGACAAAACCTTCGTGTTCTTCTGCGCCGCCGGCTGGCGGTCGGCCCTCTCGGCCGCGACCGTCCAGGATATGGGGCTGAAGCCCGTTGCCCATATCGAAGGCGGGTTCACCGCATGGAAGAAGGCAGGCGGGCCCGTGGAAGAAGGGCTAAAGACCTAAGTGATTGCTAAACGCTTCTGCGAACCTCGAAGCCGTTCGTGTCACCCAGTTCGTGATCTGCGCCCTCCACGGGCTCGACAAGTTGTACGAAGGAGCTCGCAGGCCCCTGATGGCAGGCCTTGAGCATGACCTCGACCATTTCGCCTGGACCTGAGAACACCGCCTCGACGCTGCCGTCGTACCGGTTCCGGACCCAGCCTTTCAGTCCATGCAGCTCCGCCTGATGATGGACCCAGGCACGAAAGCCCACGCCCTGGACGCGTCCGTGGATCAGCACATGGGCAACTCGGTTCGTGGTCATCGTCCCTCAATAATGCGCATGGCGGGCATCGGTGTGACGGCCTGCATAATCCTCATCGAGGGTCTGGATGATACGCTCCGCATTCTGCGGGTCTACCTTGCGCAGGATCTCGTCGATCTTCGCCTCCATGCGATCGTCCCCCTCCTTCGACTGAGGAGAGCCCACATAGAGGAGGATTGCAAGGCCGCCGACCTGCCAGAGAAGCTGCAGGAACTCGGACTGCCAGTTCTCCAGAGTATCTCGCGTCATTTCGATGAGATAATCGGACATTTCGACAGGTTGGGCATGGGCCTGCTGATCGTTGACATAGGCAAACCAGCCGAAAAGCCAGTGGCCGACAATGGAGACCAAGAAGAATCCCAAGGTCACCCAGGCATAGCCGTAAGCTTTCCAGATCGAGTGCGTTTTCGTGTTCATCTCAAACTCCATACGCGACGTGCGGACTCAACGCGCGCCTATGGCAAAGGTTCTGATGAAAGAGGACAACGCTCCTTGGCGTTACTTGCGGATCGTGCTGGACGGTGCGGCGAAGAGCGGGCGAACCTTGGGTCGCTGCGGCGCCGGAGCAGCAGAGGTTTGGGTCTTCGGCAGCCAGACGCCGAGGCTTAGAATGTAATCCTCCGGCAGGCCGGCATGAGTGGCCGCTTCGATGACATCTTCCATATAGCCCGGTCGCGGCGTGCCGGGCTTCGCGCTGCGCCCGATATAGACGACCGCGCGGCGAGACCCCTGCTCCGTCACGACCGGCTGAATCACCTTGGTATAGAGCCCGGTCGAAAGGCTCTCGTAGCGGTCGAGCGCCGGCACGTCCCCTAGCGCCAGATCCCACACCATGCCCCAGACGGCGCGCTGGGGATCGCGCACCACGGACGCATAGCCCTCATCGAAGATGATGAAGCGGTGGCGCATGAGCCGCGCGATACCCACCGGCTTCGAGGCCGGGCAGCGCTGGAGCATGGCGGCTTGGTCCATGTTGGACCCATAGGCGAAATAGAGGGGCATGATCCTGTCCTTCATGCCAGCATACAGCCCTCATCCTGAGGAGCCGCGCAGCGGCGTCTCGAAGGATGCTCCAGAGAACACTAGAGACGCCCTCGTCCTTCGAGACGGACATATGGTCCTCCTCAGGATGAGGGCTGTGACGGTGCTACTTAAGCGAACTCGAGAATAATCGCATCGACGGCGAGACTATCGCCCTCTTTGGCATGAATTTTGGCAATCGTGCCGTCACGCTCGGCGCGAAGCACGTTTTCCATCTTCATGGCCTCGACGATGCAGAGCGGCTCGCCGGCCTTGACCTCCTGCCCCTGAGTCACGCTGATCGCCTTCACAAGGCCCGGCATGGGGCAGAGCAGTTGCTTGCCGGTATCGGCTTCCAGACGCTCGGGCATGAGGGCCGAAAGCTCGGCCTCGCGCTTGGTATAGACGCGCACCTCGGCCGAGGCGCCCGCGTGCGAGAGCGCAATGCCATTGAGGATGGGCCGCACCTGAACCGCAACGGTCTCGCCGCCCACCGTGCCGGTCCAGACCGGCTGGCCAGGCACCCAATCGGATTCGATAGGCCAGGACTGGCCGTCGATCACAACGGCAAAACCACCCTCGATATCCTCGATCACCACGTCATGCCGCTCGGATCCGAGGAGCACCACGCGCTCCCGGTCGAACTTGAAAGCGGACGCCGCGCGCATCTGGCCCGAGATGTGGCGCTTGCGCTCGTTCATCAGGTGGTCGATGGCAGCACCGACCGCTGCCATGCGCAGAGCCACCTCTCCTTTAGGCGCGGGAGCCTTGAAGCCTTGCGGGAACTCCTCCGCGATGAAGCCCGTGGAGAGCCTGCCGCTCTTCCAGCGCGGATGCTGCATCAGCGCGGAGAGGAACGGGATGTTGTGGCGAATGCCATCGATGGCAAAGGCATCGAGCGCCGTGGCCTGAGCCTCGATCGCCTGCTCGCGGGTCGGCGCATGGGTCACAAGCTTGGCGATCATCGGATCGTAATAGATCGAGATCTCGCCCCCCTCGCAGACGCCGGTATCGTTGCGCACCGTCACGCCATCTACCGTGCCCTCGTGAGGCGGGCGATAAGTCACGAGACGCCCCGTGGAGGGCAGGAAGTTGCGCACCGGGTCTTCCGCATAGATCCGGCTTTCCACCGACCAGCCGTTGAGCTTCACGTCCGACTGCTTGAGCCTTAAGCGCTCGCCGGCGGCCACGCGGATCATCTCCTCCACCAGATCGACCCCGGTAACCATCTCGGTCACCGGATGCTCCACCTGCAGGCGGGTGTTCATTTCGAGGAAGTAGAAGGACTTGTCCTGACCCGCCACGAACTCCACGGTGCCGGCGGAATCGTAGCCTACGGCCTTGGCGAGAGCCACTGCCTGCTCACCCATGAGTCGGCGGGTGGCCTCATCCAGCAGCGGCGACGGCGCTTCCTCGATGACCTTCTGGTTACGGCGCTGGATCGAGCATTCACGCTCGCCGAGATAGATGACGTTGCCGTGCTTGTCGCCGAGCACCTGGATTTCGATGTGGCGCGGGTCGGTGATGAACTTCTCGATGAAGACTCGGTCATCGCCGAAGGACGAAGCCGCCTCCGACTTGGCGCGGGCGAAGCCCTCAGCCACCTCTTCCGCCGAATAGGCGATGCGCATGCCCTTGCCGCCACCGCCGGCGGAGGCCTTGATCATCACCGGATAGCCGATCTCGTTGGCGATCTGCACCGCCTGCTCCGGCCCCTCGATGATACCGAGATAACCTGGCACCGTGGAGACCTTCGCAGCGGCTGCCGCCTTCTTCGACTCGATCTTGTCGCCCATGGCGGCAATGGCGCCGGGGTTGGGACCGATGAAGACGACGCCGGCCTCGGCAAGCGCCTTGGGGAAGGCCTCTCGCTCGGAGAGGAAGCCGTAGCCGGGGTGGACCGCCTGGGCGCCGGTCTTCCTGCAGGCTTCGATGATCTTATCGATCACCAGGTAGGATTGGGCGGCAGCAGCGGGACCGATATGGACGGCCTCATCGGCCATTTCCACGTGGAGCGCATCCTTATCGGCATCGGAATAGACGGCGACCGCCTTGATGCCCATTCGTCGGGCGGTCTTGATCACACGGCATGCAATCTCACCACGGTTCGCAATCAGGATCTTGTCGAACATGAACCTCGAACGCTCCACCCACAAAAGAACTTAGCCCCACCTCCGTTACTGCACATCGGCGCATTCGGGAAGCGGGGCCAGCTATAGCATTTAGGTTAGATCGACGGTGGATGCCTCTCTAGGCAGCCACGAGGCTGAGCCGTGCCTGCTGACGTCCGCGCATGATGAAGTCGAGAAGCGCCACATCCACATACCCCGCCTCGTCCAGGATGGCATAGGCGATGTTCATGGCGTTGCGGCTCGGGCCGCTGACCTCCAGCACGGTCGCCAGCCACAGGGCATCGTCATTGCTCACGACCCCATGCGGCGCCCGCTTCCAGACGACGAAATTGACGACGAGCTTGGTCAACGCCGTGCCCCAGCTCTCCTCGGCCTCGATCATTCGGTCGAGCGCCAGAAGTGACTCCACCTCCAGGCGGCTGGCGATGCCCTCGACCAGAATCTCGCCCGTGAGCTTCTTCACGTCATTATCCGATATAAAGTTACGCTCTGCTGCGCAGTCGATGAAATCGCGAAGACTGTTCTTCAACATCCCTATGTCTCCCCCCGGCTTTTGCTTGCACCAGCCGGTTGATCTCTTGTGTGGGGATGACTGTCACACGAGCAGCAGCCTCAAACCGTTAACGCGCAATTCTGAATCGTTGTTGAGGTTAAGCCTTGTTGAGACTCTTTGGTTGCCGGAATCTTGCTGCCTGGAATTCTCCAGCGACGGCGCGGCTTTCGGTGGGGGAGTCCCTCACCCTTGCAATCCCGCAAGGTTGCCCTTTCCGCACTTCTTCCAACAGCGGTGGTACTTATGTCGCAGGCATGCGGCGCGATCGTCGCGCCCTCCGTTAAGGAACACAGCCATGCGGCACCACGGCATTCATCATGTCACCGCCATTGCGGGTCCGGCCCGTCGCAATCTCGATTTCTACACCCGGGTTCTCGGCCTGCGGCTCGTCAAGAAGACGGTGAACTTCGACGATCCCGGCACCTACCACTTCTATTTCGGCGACAGCCACGGCAGCCCGGGCTCGATCCTCACCTTCTTCCCCTGGGAGCATGTGGCGCCGGGGCGCACGGGCGTGGGCTCGACCTCCGAAACTGCCTTCCGCGTGCCGGAGAGCGCCCTCGGCTATTGGGCTCATCGCTTCATCGAGCAAGGCGTCGAGCACGGCGCGCTGGAGAAGCGCTTCGGCCAGAGCGTCCTGACCTTCAAGGACCCGCATGGCACAAGCCTGTCTCTTGTGGGCGTTGCCGATGCCGGCAAAGAGGGTGTCTGGACGGAGGGAGAGATCCCGGCCGAGCATGCGATCCGTGGTTTGGAAGGCGTCACGCTGCTCGTCGAGAACGGCGGGCCGACGGGCGCGATCCTCACCGACGTCTTCGGCTTCAGCGAAGTGGCGCGTGAGGGCTCTCTCGTGCGCTACAAGAGCGATGCCACCATCGGCAGCACGGTCGATATCCGCAGCGTCGGCGGATTCCTGCCGGGGCGCATGGGCGGAGGCTCGGTCCACCACGTGGCTTTCCGCGCGGCGGACGATGCGGACCAGGAAGACATGGTGAAGAAGCTTGCAGAAAAGCATGGCCTTCACACCACGGAGCAGAAGGATCGTAACTACTTCCGCTCGGTCTATTTCCGCGAGCCGAACGGCATTCTCTTCGAGATCGCCACGGACGGCCCCGGCTTTGCAGCGGACGAAGCGGAGGATCGGTTGGGCAGTGAGCTGAAGCTCCCCGCCTTCCTCGAGCCGAGCCGTCCGAAGATCGAAGCCCATCTGCCTGAATTGGCTTGAAACCCTCAGCCCTCTCCCGACCACACGTTGGGAGAGGGAGAAAGCACGCTGATGACTGAACTCTCCTTCCTTCACCGCTACGAGCCCGCGACCGATCAGGGACTCCCGCCCCTGCTCCTCCTCCACGGTACCGGCGGCAACGAGAACGACTTGATCAACTTGGGCCGCAAGGTCTCTCCCGGATCTGCCCTGCTCTCCCCGCGCGGCAAGATCCTGGAGAACGGCATGCCACGTTTCTTCCGCCGCCTGGCGGAAGGCGTGTTCGACGAGGAAGATGTGCGCTTTCGTGCCAACGAGCTGGCGGATTTCGTCGCCGAGGCTCGGGAGGCGTATGGCCTTGAGGCTCCGATTGGGCTTGGCTTTTCCAACGGCGCGAACATTGCAGCCGCGATGCTGATGCTGCGGCCCGAAGCACTGGCCGGAGCAGCGCTGCTGCGCGCCATGGTGCCGCTCAGCGATGCTCCGAAAACGGACCTCACCGGCAAGCGTGTGCTCATGGTGTCGGGCCAGATGGATCCGATCATTCCGATGGAGAATTCAGCGCGTCTCGCCGCAGTGCTCGTTTCATCGGGCGCTGACGTTCAGCACGAAACGCTGCCGACCGGACACGGCCTGTCGCAGACGGACCTTCAGCTGCTGCTCAAGTGGTTTGCCGAAAGCGGCAAATAAAGCGCTTTAATCCTCCACTTCATCCTGAGGAGCAGACGCGGTCTGCGTCTCGAAGGAAGATCCAGAGGGCACTGGAGCCTCCTTCAAGACGGCCGCTATGCGACCTCCTCAGGATGAGGGCAGAGGATGTTGTTGGCCGGTTTTTAGAATACCCGTCTCGAAGAAGCGCTCCATCGCCTCCTCGGCAGGCTTGATGTCGATGCCGCGTTCCTTCAGCCAATCATCGTTGAAATGCGTGCTGCGATAGCGTTCACCTGAATCGCACAGAAGCGTCACGACGGAGCCCTTCTCCCCCCGCTGCATCATCTCGCCGATGAGTTGCACGACGGCCCAGAGATTTGTCCCCGTCGAGCCGCCGCAGGAACGGCCGATGCGACGCGACAGAACGCGCGCCGCCGCGATACTCGCCGCATCCGGCGCGGCGTAAGCGCGGTCGATGAGTTCGGGCACGAAGGACGGCTCGCAGCGCGGACGACCGATGCCTTCGATCACGGAGGGCGGCTCGCAGGTATTGCACACGCTGCGGTCGGCGAGATGCCGGTGGAAGACGGACGCTTCCGGATCGGCAAGACACAGCTTCGTCGGCAGGCGGCGATAGCGGATGTAGCGCCCGAGCGTCGCCGAGGTGCCGCCGGTGCCCGCACCCACCACGATCCAGCTCGGCACCGGATATTCCTCCTGCGCCATCTGGCTGAAGATCGATTCCGCGATGTTGTTGTTGCCGCGCCAGTCCGTCGCCCGCTCGGCGTAAGTGAACTGGTCCATGTAATGACCGCCGAGTTCACGGGCCAAACGCGCGCTTTCCTCATACATCTCAGCGGGTGAATCCACGAAATGGCTCTCGCCACCATAGAACGCGATCTGCGCGATCTTTTCAGCCGATGTGGAACGCGGCATCACCGCCATGAATCGGAGCCCCAGCATCCGCGCGAAATAGGCTTCCGACACCGCCGTCGATCCGCTCGATGCCTCGACAATCGTCGTGCTCGGCCCGATCCAGCCGTTGCACAATCCGTAGAGAAACAGCGAGCGCGCCAGCCGGTGCTTGAGGCTCCCCGATGGATGGGTCGATTCATCCTTCAGATAAAGCAACACGCCCGGCACAGCCGGCAGCGGGACGCGCAAGAGATGCGTATCCGACGAGCGGTTGAAATCCGCCTCGATGATCTTGATGGCGTTGGAGACCCAGGAGCGGTCGCAGGACATGGGTGAGGCATCCGAACACTGACTAAGCCACTCATAAAGCAAAGCCCCGGCGGAAGTCGACTCGCCCGGGCCCGTTTCGCCGGATGGCTCCAAGCTTCAAAGCGGAATATTGTCGTGCTTCTTCCAGGGCCGCTCCGTTTCCTTGTGGCGGAGCATGGCGAGCGCGCGTGCGATCCGCCGCCTTGTCGAATGCGGCATGATCACCTCGTCGATGTAGCCGCGCTCTGCGGCGACAAACGGCGACATGAAGCGGTCTTCGTATTCCTTGGTGCGGGTGGCGATCTTCTCCTGATCGCCGATATCCTGGCGGAAGATGATTTCCACCGCGCCCTTAGCGCCCATCACCGCAATCTGAGCGGTCGGCCATGCGTAATTGACGTCGCCGCCGATATGCTTGGAGGCCATCACGTCATAGGCGCCGCCGAAGGCTTTTCGCGTGATCACCGTCACCAGCGGCACGGTGGCCTCGGAATAGGCGAACAGTAGCTTCGCGCCGTGCTTGATGAGGCCGCCATATTCCTGCGCCGTGCCCGGCAGGAAGCCCGGCACGTCCTCGAAGGTGACGATCGGGATGTTGAAGGCATCACAGAAGCGCACGAAGCGCGCAGCCTTGCGGGACGCATCGGCGTCGAGCACGCCTGCGAGCACCATCGGCTGGTTGGCGACGAAGCCCACCGTGCGGCCCTCGATGCGGCCGAAGCCGGTGATGATGTTCCTGGCGTAGGATTCCTGGATCTCGAAGAAATCGCCCTCGTCCACGACCTTCAGGATCAGCTCTTTCATGTCGTAGGGCTTGTTCGGGTTGTCCGGGATCAGCGTGTCGAGGCTGTCATCCCCACGGTTCGGATCGTCGAAGCTCGGGATCTCCGGCACACCGTCCATGTTGTTGGCGGGCAGGAAATCGATGAGACGGCGCACCTGCAGCAGCGCCTCCACGTCGTTGTCGTAAGCGCCGTCGGCCACCGAGGACTTGGTGGTGTGAACCTTCGCGCCGCCGAGTTCCTCCGAGGTCACGGTCTCGTTGGTGACGGTCTTCACCACGTCCGGGCCAGTCACGAACATGTAGGAGCGGTCGCGCACCATGAAGATGAAATCGGTCATGGCGGGCGAATAGACGTCGCCGCCCGCGCAGGGACCCATGATCACCGAGATCTGCGGGATCACGCCGGAGGCGATCACATTGCGCTTGAACACCTCGCCGTAGCCGCCGAGCGCCGCCACGCCCTCCTGGATACGCGCGCCGCCCGCATCGAACAGGCCGACGATGGGAGCGCGCATCTTCAGCGCCATGTCCTGGATCTTGGTGATCTTCTGGGCGTGCGCCTCGGAGAGCGAACCGCCGAAGACCGTGAAGTCCTTGGCGAAGACAAAGACCGTGCGGCCGTTCACAGTACCCCAGCCGGTGACGACGCCGTCGCCCGGGATCTTCACCTTCTCCATGCCGAAATCGCTGGAGCGGTGCTCGACGAACATGTCGAACTCCTCGAACGAACCCTTGTCGAGCAGGAGTTCGATGCGCTCCCGCGCCGTGAGCTTGCCTCGGGCATGCTGCGCCTCGATGCGCTTTTCGCCGCCGCCGAGTCGGGCCTGAGCCCGCCGCTCTTCAAGCCGTTCGAGAATGTCTTTCATGGGTGATCCCTAATGCCGGGAGGAATGGTTCGCTCCCGCTTAGCACAGCCGTAAGCCTCCCAAAATCCCACTATGGGAGTGTGCTCCGCAGCACTTTTCATTTTCCCTTCAGTGTTCTACTCAGAATTACGTGATAACGTTTCATAGAGGAGAACCCATCATGAAGATTATCTACAAGGCCGCCGCGATCGCCTCAGCCCTCTCCATCTCAGCCGCTGGCTGCGCCAGCCGCTCGGAGAACGTGGCCGCCTCTTACGTGTCCACGGCAGCTTACTCAAGCTATAGCTGCCGCGAACTGAGCCTCGAAGCCCAGCGGGTCAGCGCCGCTGCCGCCGCGGCGTCTGGCGCCCAGGACTCCCAGCACACCAGGGATGTCGTGGCAACAACAGCCGCCGTGGTCATCTTCTGGCCAGCCGCCTTCTTCGTGGGCGGCGACAACGCCAAGACCGCTGAATTGGCCAACCTGAAGGGGCAGATGCAGGCCATCGAGCAGGCCTCCATCCAGAAGAAGTGCGGCATCAGCTTCCGGCGCGCTTAAAGGCCTCCAGACGCAACAAAGCCGCTGGCGCTTCGTGCTCCAGCGGCTTTTTCCTAAAGGCCGACGAGGCGGAAGACTTCGGAGGCCGCCCTGAAATCGGCCTCGCGCCTGCGACGGCGCTCCACCGCCTCGTAATCCTCGCCCCAGACGCTTTCCTGATAAAGTTCGTCCACATGGGCGGCTGCCCAGGCCTGATCCGCATCGAGCTCGCCGTGAGCATGGGCGAGCGCGATCAGCACCGAGCCGGAGAGCGTCGTCATCACGTGGAGAGCGGCAAGCGCGAAAGGCGAAGCAATCCGGTCGATCGCCGCGCGCACAGCGGCAATCGCATCCTCCGGCTGCGTTACATGCATCACGCCTTCGGCCAGAGTAAAGCGCGCCCCATGGCTATCCCTCGCCCAGTCGAGAATGGGATTCCAGGCCGTATCCTGCGACTGGACGAGCCGGGCAGGCTCGCTCACCCGGTAATAGATGAGATCGGAGGCCGCGTAGCGGACGAGATCATCCACCACCTCCGCATGCCGCGGCGAGACGCCGTCGATTGCAGAGTTGACGATGCGGGTGATAGGCATGGTGGACGGATCGACCTCCGCCCCCTGCTCCGCCCATTCCTGGGCCATCGCCTCGGCAAGGGCGCGTGAAGGCACGGCCAACGTCTGTTTGCCGGGCGTCTTGGCGACGCGTCCGTCGAGGGTGAGGCGAAACAGGCCATCCGTCTCCTCGACGCCAGCCTCCTTGTAGAAGCGTTTGGGCAGCGTGGGCTTCATGCCGGCCTGAGCCGCCCGCATCGGGTTCGGCTCGTCCTGTGATGGGAACCAGTCGCGTGAATCTGTCATGAGAGAAGAGATAGGCGTTCAGGCAGGAAGATACGAGGGCTCGCCCAGGAAACCCTGCAGTACGGGGTCGAGCTCCGCATAAGAATCGACGATATGGCGAGCTCCCGTTTCCAACAGCAGGTCCACGGGCTGGAAGCCCCAGGAGACGCCGATGGGCAGAACCCCGGCCGATCGCGCCATGGCCATGTCGTAGCTGGAATCGCCGATCATCACCGTCTCTTCCTGCACCGCGCCAAGCTCCTCCATCGCCTGCAGGATCATGGCCGGATGAGGCTTCGAGGGCGCATCATCCGCGGTCTGGATGGTGGAGAACACGCCCTTCCAGCCATGCCGCTCGATCAGCTGCGCCACGCCCTTGCGGGACTTGCCGGTCGCGAGGCCAAGCAGAACATCGTCACGGTCTTTCAGCCGTTCGATGCATTCGCCCGCCCCCGGAAAGAGCGGAGCATCGTTGGCCGGATCGAGGCGCAGGACATTGTAAGCATCCTTGTAGGCCTGGGCCATGCCTTCAACCGGTGCATCGGGGCCAGCCAACACCTTGAAAGCCTCGACGAGAGACAGGCCGACGATGGAGAGCGACTTCTCCCGGCTCGGCGGCTCCATGCCATAGGCGACGTATGCCCCGTGGACGGAGGCCGCAATGATGTTCTGACTGTCGACCAGCGTGCCGTCGACATCGAAGAGAATTAGCTTCAAGGGCTGCTCCCGTGCGTCTTTAACCCTGCGGCCCGGAGCCGTGGCAGATCTTGGGAGTGTTGATATTCCAGTTGCCGCACTTGTCGCAGGCTGTCGCCAGAAGCCCGACGCCGATCACAAATGCCGCCTGAAGGATAAGCTTCATAACCCGATGCCCCCTGTTTTGAGCCGGTACCTTATTCAATAAATCCGGCTCCGGCCACAAGGCCGAGCCTTCTTCGACAGGAATTCTCCGTCGATATTCAAGCGAGCCTCATTCGGAAAATAATCAGCATTGATCTTTCCGGCCTCGTCGCTCGTTGACTGGGCTCTATCTCCAACGGACCCAGCCAAGCTCCCAGGCATAACGAGCCAATGAACACGCCTGAAATCCTGAATACGGACGCTCTTCTGCAGCGGATCGAGGAACTGGAGCGGGACAACCGTGAGCTTCACGCCAAGCTGTGTGACCAAAGCGTGCTGTCCCATGCGGCAGCGCTTCGACACGAAGCGCAAGGCCGTGAGCATGCGCAAGAGATGTCCTCCGCCACATCCCGCATTGAGACGCTGCAGGACTCCCGTGCCTCCCTTCAGGCGAGTGAGAGGCGGCTGCGGGAGAGCGAAACCAGAGCGCGCGTCAGCGAGAAGAAGCTCCGTCAGATCGCCGACAACCTGCCGGCTCTGATCGCCTATGTGGATGCTGATCAGCGTTATCGGTTCAACAACAAGGCCTATGAGACCTGGTTTTGCCGACCAGCAAAAGACCTGTTCGGAGTTCATCTGCGGGATGCGATCGGCGAACTGCCGTATAGCCGTGCGAAGCCATTCATCGAGGCGGCTCTCGCCGGCAAGCGTAGCGGGCACGAGTGGTGGGCGCATTTTCCCGGTGGCCTTCGCTTCGTGAAATCAGAATACATTCCCGACCAGCGAGAGGACGGCAGCGTCGCAGGCTTTTATGTGCTCGCCTCGGACCTCACGGACGTCAAGGAATCACAAGCCGCTCTTACAGCAAGCGAAGCCCGACTGCGCCTCGCCATCGATGCAGGACGCATGGCGATCTGGGAGGCACACACCGCCACGAACACGATTACGTCCTCGCCGGAACTGAACCGGCTCCTCGGTTTTCCGCCGGACACCTCTCCCTCTCCGGAGGAAATCAGGAGCCGCTATGCTCCAGGCGAGCGGGAGAACCTACATCGTGTGGCGAAGGAAGCCCTGGCCCGTGGAGACCGCTACGCCGAAACGGAGCTGGAGATCATTTTGCCCGATAGCTCGCCGCGCTGGCTTTTGCTGCGGGCGGAGTTGCTGGACATCGAGAATGGCGTGCCCGGTCGTGCGGTCGGCGTGGCACTCGATATTACAGATCGCAAGAGGGCGGAGGAGCATCAGCAGCTGCTGATCAATGAACTCAATCATCGGGTGAAGAACACCCTCACCACCGTACAATCCATCGTCACCCAGAGCCTGCGCAACGCGAGCACAACCATGGAAGCCCGGGATGCAGTCGAGGGGCGCCTATTCGCCCTCTCCCGCGCTCACGACGTTCTCACCCGCGAGAACTGGGACGGGGCCTATTTACGTGAGGTGATTGCTCATGCCGTCGAGCCGTTCCAGGGAAACGGAGGCGACCGCTTCGAAGTTTCAGGCAACGACATTCGCCTGCCGCCACGGATTGCGCTCGCTATCGCTATGGCGATTCAGGAGCTCGGCACCAACGCGGTCAAGTATGGCGCCTTGTCTAATGAGACCGGACGCGTTGCGATTAAATGGACCATTGAGGACCAGGAAGGCGCGCCGCACCTCAGGATGGTCTGGGAGGAGATGGACGGCCCGTCCGTGGTCGAGCCGCAGCGCCGGGGCTTCGGCACCCGTCTTATAGAGCGCAGCTTGGCACAGGAGCTGAACGGCTCGGTGGAGATCACCTTTGCGCGGTCAGGGGTCGTCTGCACGATCAACGCTCCCCTGACGGATAGCTGAAAGCCGATCAGGCGGCGACGAGCCGCCTTTCGCTCAAGGAGACGATCCGGCGAACCTCGTCGCCCTCGATGGTCTCATGCTCCAGGAGCGCATCGACAAGGGCGTCCAGCGCCTCGCGATTGTCCTCGATGCAGGCCTTGGCGGCCGCATACATCTCCTCGATGATGCGGCGGATTTCCTGCTCGACCTCGCGCGGGAAGCTCTCGCCCGAGCGCGCCACCTTCACCATGCCGATGGTGGGGCTCATGCCCCATTCGGTGACCATGCGGGTTGCGATGTTGGTGGCGTGCGCGATATCGCTCGCCGCACCCGTCGTGACCTTGCGGGGACCGAAGACAACTTCTTCAGCCGCGCGTCCACCCATGGCGACGATGAGATCGGCCTCGAGCTTCTCCACGGGGATGCAGTAGCGGTCATTCTCCGGCAGGCGCATGACGAGGCCTAGCGCCTGGCCATGCGGGATGATGGTGGCGCTGTGCACCTTGTCGGAACCCGGCGTCAGAGAGGCGCAGAGAGCGTGTCCCGCTTCGTGCACGGCCACGAGCCTGCGCTCTTCGTTGGTGATCACGAGCGAGCGGCGCTCAAGGCCCATGATGATCTTGTTGCGTGCTGCCTCCAGGTGATCGCGGTTGATCTCCGCCACGCCATCGCGCGCGGCAAAGATCGCCGCCTCGTTCAGAAGGTTGCCTAGATCGGCACCGGAAAAGCCAGGAGTGCCCCGGGCAACGGAGCTAAGGTCCACACCCGCCGCCAGCTTCACGTTACGGGCATGCACCTCCAGGATCGCCTCGCGGCCAGTGATGTCGGGGAGACCGATATGCACCTGCCGGTCGAAGCGGCCGGGGCGCAGCAGCGCAGGGTCGAGCACATCGACCCGGTTCGTGGCGCCGATCACGATCACACCCGAGGTGGTGTTGAAACCGTCCATCTCGACGAGGAGCTGGTTGAGCGTCGACTCGAACTCGCGATCCGCCGCCGAGCCGCCGCCACCGCGTTTGCGACCGATGGCATCGATCTCGTCGATGAAGACCAGGCACGGCGCACGCCGGCGGGCTTGGTCGAACAGCTTGGACACGCGGCTTTTGGCGATGCCGATCAGGGGAGCCGAGAAGTCGCTGCCCGACACGGCCATGAAGGACACGCCAGCTTCGCCTGCCAGCGCCTTGGCGATGAGCGTCTTGCCCGTTCCGGGCGGCCCGACCATCAGCACGCCTCGCGGGATACGCGCGCCCACATTCTCGAAGGCCTGGGCGTCGCGCAGGAAGGCGATGACCTCCTGCAGCTCGGCCTTCGCCTCCTCCTGGCCTGCCACGTTATCGAAGCGATCCGGAATGTTCTTGACCGCGCGCGGCCAGCGATTGGTCGGTTTGAAATCGACCTGAACGGCAACGAGCGCCAGCACCGCGGCTACCATGATCAGCGAGATCACGAAGCTCGCCGCATGCGATGCATCGATGCCGGACGGCTTGAAGTCCACCCGTGCGCCAAGGGCGGTCGCCCGGTCAATGGTTTGGGCGCTCAGCAGCGAGCTCGGCAGCCGCACGAAGGCTTCCTGGTCTGCGATCCAAACGGAGAGGCCTCCGTCCTGCACCTGAACCTTGCGAACCTTGCCGGCCTCCAGTTCGCGGGAGAACTCGGAATAGGCGATCTCGTGGACCTTCTCGGAGAGGAAGAAAGGTGCGGATACGGCAGCTGCGACCACAGCCAGCGCCAGAACGGCAGCAGTTATAGCCACGCTTTTCCTGCGCAAGAGCTGTCTTGCTTTCTCGATCACACCGGACACGGACGCCCCCTTGTGGACTTCATTTCTTATCGACGAAGTCCGACCTGTAGTCGTTTTTGACGCAGTCCGCAGTACGGCGAAAAGGCACACCCGGAATGAAGAGGGCAACAAATCAGTTCAGCAGATCCCGATATTCCTTGTGCCGGCGCAGCCAGGCATAAGCGTAGCCGCAGAGAGGCGTGATCTTCCTCCCCTCGGCACGAGCGATCTCCGCAACACCCTGCATCAGCTCGCCGGCAGCCCCGGTGCCACGCAGTGGGAGAGCGGCCTCGACATGCCGGATGACGAGGGACGCGCCACGGCGCTCATAATTCGCAAAAGCAAGATGCCCGTTGCGCTCGAGCTCGAAACGGTGACCGGTTGCGTTGTCGCGAACGGCGCTGCCCATGCTTCAACTCCTTCGATTCACACTCCCGGGGACAACGTTACGCCGCGATGCGCGTTCCGAAAACAGCTACGCTTGAGGAACAACCGAACGCCCCTCCTGTTTCGATGAGCAGGAGGTTGTCATCCATGCCCACCGTCTTCCTCGATTGCGACGGCGTTCTCGCGGATTTCGACAAAGGAGCGACCCGAGTTTTCGGGATGCCTCCCGACGAATACGAACGGCGGCTCGGCCTCAAGCGCTTCTGGGCGGAGCTAGCCGTGACGGAGGATTTCTTCAACACGCTCGATCTGCTCCCCGATGCTATGGATCTGTTCGAGGCGGTCTGCCACCTCAACCCGGTGATCTTAACCGGCCTGCCCCGGGGCAACTGGGCCGAGCCGCAGAAGCGCCGCTGGGCCGAGCGGCATTTTCCGGGCGTGGAAGTCATCACCACCACGGCAGCGCTGAAGCGCGAATATTGCCAGCATGGCGATGCTCTCGTCGACGACAGGGACAAATACCGCCATCTTTGGGAAGGTGTCGGCGGCATTTTCATCCACCATAAGAACGCAGCCAGCTCGATCCGTCAGCTACGCGAGCATGGCTTTCTGCCGATGGCTTAGGGTGTCTACCCCCTCATCCTGAGGAGCGAGCCTGCTCGCGTCTCGAAGGATGATCCAGAGAGCACTGGAGACGCCTCGCCCTTCGAGACGGACCTGACGGTCCTCCTCAGGATGAGGCTTAGGACAGTTGAATTAGAGCGCCTTAGTCAGCCAGCCTCTGCTCCAGGCAAGCCTTCACCTCGGGCCATTCCTCCTGGATGATGCTGTAGACGGCAGTATCCCGAATATGCCCGTCAGGCATGATCATGTGACGGCGCAGGATGCCGTCGAGCTTGGCTCCGAGGCGTTCGATGGCGGCTCGCGACTGATCGTTTTGCGAGTGGGTGCGGATCTCCACCGCGATACAGCCCAGGTCCTCGAAAGCATGTCGGAGCATGAGATACTTCGCGTGCGTGTTGACGAAGGTGCGCTGCCAGGATCCGGCGATCCAGGTCGTGCCGATCTCGACCCGATGATTGGCGGCATCGATATTCATGAAGCGGGTCGAGCCCACGACCCGATCGCCGTCCTTCACCACTGTCGCGAAAGGCAGCGCGAGGCCCGCAGCCTGCAAATCAAGCGCCTTGCGCACATACTCCTCGAAGCCTTCCGGCCGCGGCACCGTGGTCGTCCTCTTCTCCCACAAGGCCCCATCGCTGGCGGCTTGGCCGAGCGCCGGAACGTCGTCGAAGCTCAAGGGACGGAGGACAAGCCGGTCGGTCGAGAGGGTTATAGGCTCGATGTGGAGCATGGTCGAAGGGCCTTGTGCTCTTAAAGCTAAGCTTCGCCATTCATTGTCGAACATGCGGCCACAGTCAAACATCACCGACCGGGGAAAAGTACGCTGTCCCCCGGTCGTGGGAGCAAATCGGCCTTTTCGCTCAGCTCAGCAGGTAGACGATGGCCGGCAAGCCAACCGCCAAACCGGCCAAAGCCCAGGCTCCGATGGCCTGTTGCCAAGCCACGTCGCCTGTGACGTTGCGTAAGCGTCGTGCGAAGGTACCGGATTCCGCCACCTGTCCACTCAGGCATGAGCACAAGGCGTAATGCGCCTGACCATCGGAGAGTCCGAAATACCGCATGGCATCGCCGAGCTTGTCGCTCTCAAGCCCATCCGCCCGCAGGATCGGATCCTCATAGGCGATGGTCAGGGGAGAGTTGTCTTCCCGAACCAGAGCCCGTTCTGCCGGAGGCTTGTATTCGATTTCGCCAAGGGAGTTCAGACGCCGTGTCGGATCACGCTCGAGAAGGCCGATCCAACGATCCAGCCGTTCCTGCCGGGTCAAAGGCTTTGGCTGAATGTCGGCTACACTACGGAGATAGTCGAGATCTTTGTGTTCCATCGATCCCCTCCTTGCCAATGTTCCGGTCATCCAATGGGGTGACCGAGGCAAGGAATGGTGCGCTTCGCCCACGGCAAAAGTGCGACAAAAAGGTCATCGAAAGAAGAAAGACCGGATTACTCCTCAGGAGCCTCGACGATGGGATCGTACTGGCTCGTATCGAACCCGAGAAGGTTGAAGCTCTGCTGCATGTGAGGCGGCAGCGGAGCCGTCACGTCGATGGGCTTTCCGGTTCGCGGATGCGCAATCACGATGCGCCGTGCGAGCAGATGCAGCTTGTTCTGAATGCCACCCGGGAGCTCCCAGTTCTCGATATCGAAATACTTCGGATCGCCGACGATGGGATGGCCGATATGGGCCGTGTGCGCGCGCAGCTGGTGCGTGCGTCCGGTGACTGGCTTCAGCGACAGCCAGGAGAGCTTCTGCGCCGCCGTATCGATGACGGCGTAATAGGTGAGCGCATGGCTTGCTCCCTCGTCGCCGTGACGCGCTACCTTCATGCGCGCATCACCCTCCTCGCCTTCCTTGGCGAGATAGGTCGAGACACGGCCTTGACGGACACGTGGCACGCCGGCGACCAGCGCCCAATAGATCTTGCGCGTGGTGCGCGAGCGGAAGGACTTCGCCATCGTGGACGCGGCAAAGCGCGTCTTGGCGATGACAAGACAGCCTGCCGTGTCCTTGTCGAGACGATGCACAAGGCGCGGCTTCTGGCCTTCCTCATCGCGCATGCATTCGAGCAGGCCATCCACGTGGCGCGTGGTGCCCGAGCCGCCCTGCACGGCCAAGCCCATCGGCTTGTTGATGATGAGAACGTCCTTGTCCTCGTAGAGCGTGACGGACTTCAGGAACTCGCGGTCTGTCTGGTCCTTGGCCGCATTGCGAGACACCGGGCGCGGCTGATCGAGCTTCAGCGGCGGAATGCGAACCTTCTGGCCAGCGGTGAGCCGGTCATTGGGCTGCGCACGCTTGCCGTCGACGCGCAGCTCGCCCTTGCGGACGATGCGCTGGATATGGGTGAAGGCGAGCTGCGGAAAGCGGGCGACCAGGAAGCGGTCGACACGCATATCCGCCTCATCGGGCTCGACTACGAGCGTCTGCACGCCCGTCGCCAGCACCTCCTGGGCGGCGGCCTTGGCCTGAGCCCGCGTAGGCTTATGTGGGGCCTCACCCGCGGGGTGCGCAGGTGCCTTGGACGCCGGTCTCTCACGGTGAGGCGCCTCGGAACGGCTCTTGGCCGCAGACTTTGCGCTAGGCTGCTTCGTCGGAGGGCTCTTGGGAGGCCCTTTGCGCGCCGGCTTGTCCTCGCGGGAGCGGAAGCCCTGCCGCGCGCCAGACCGCCCGCCACGGGCCCCATTCTGTCCTGAACTGCTTTTCTTCATGAGGTTGTGGGTATCAGAGCGCCGCCTTTGCGGCAATCGAGGTTGAGCCTGTTGAGGAGTTTAAGCCTCAATATCGCAAGGGCGCAGAAAGCTCAGCAGTACCTCGTGGCACGTCAGCCAGTTCGCATCCCTCTCCACATAGAAGGCATGTTCGGCTCCCGGGAGGAGAAGCCTCTCCAGGCGGCTCCCCTCACCCCAGGATGGTGTCGGACGGGAGGCATCCTGATCCCCAAAAACCGTAAGGGCCGGGATCGGCATCGCATGCGGGTCTTCATCCCTCAAGCGCGTGGAGGAGATGCAGACAAGCCGGTTCAGGCGAAGGCCGCGCAGAACGCTTTTCCAGAGAACTGCTCCTCCAGAGCTGTAGCCCAACCCGATCTCCGCATCTCCGAAGCGTTCGAGCACCTTGGCCGCTGCCGCATCGAAGCCGCCTAGGATCAGATGGTGGTAAAGTTCCTCCCCGCGCAGAGGAACGCCGAGAAGCTCCCCTAGCCCCACCCTCTCGACAGAAATCGAACCGCCAAGACCGGACAGAAAGCAGGTTTCCTGCGACGGCAGGCCGTTGATGTCGGTGAGGACGATGCACTTCACGAGAGGGCCTCAAGCGGCAAGCGTCCGCACGAGCGCCAGCCCAGCCGCGAGGCCTGCGATGGACAGGACGACGGACGCCGCCACATAGCCGAGCGCCAGCCCCATCTCGCCCCGCTCCCAGATCAGCAACGCATCGAGGGAGAAAGCTGAGAAGGTGGTAAAACCGCCAAGGATTCCAGTCGTGAGGAAGAGGCGCATATGCTGGCTCCACCCCTCGCCTGCTTTGAAAGCCAGCCAGCCGGCGATAGCGCCCATGAGGAATGACCCCACCACGTTCACCGTCAGCGTGCCATAGGGAAAGGCAGTCCCGCAGTAGCGTGCGCAGCCGAGATTGACCCCATGGCGAAGCGCGCCGCCGATGCCGGCACCGAGAAAGACGAGAAGATAGGCCTGCATGATTTAGTCCTGGTCATCTTCGCCGCGTCGCTCACGACGAAGTTTCTCCCACCAGTCGAGGCGCTTCTTCACCTCGCGCTCGAAGCCGCGATCGACGGGCTCGTAGAAATGCTGACGTCCGAGTTTCTCGGGCCAGTAATCCTGACCCGAGAAGGCATCCGGCTCGTCATGGTCATAGCGGTAGCTTGCGCCATAACCGATCTTCTTCATGAGCTTGGTGGGCGCATTGAGGATCGTCTTCGGCGGCATGAGGGAGCCATGCTCCTTCGCCACCCCTGTTGCGGCCTTGTAGGCCGTGTAGAGCGCGTTCGATTTCGGCGCAATGGCAAGATAGACAGTAGCCTGCGCAAGCGCGAGGTCGCCTTCGGGCGAGCCGAGAAAATCGAAGGCATCTTTCGCGGCATTTGCAATCACGAGCGCCTGCGGATCGGCAAGGCCGATATCCTCCACCGCCGCGCGAACGAGACGGCGCGCGATGAAAAGCCGATCCTCACCGGCATCGAGCATACGCGCCAGGTAATAGAGTGCCGCATCCGGGTCCGAGCCGCGAATGGTTTTGTGGAGCGCGGAGATGAGGTTGTAATGCCCCTCCTGCCCCTTGTCGTAAATCGGCGCGCGGCGCTGGATGATCTCCTGCAACTGCTCTGCATTGAATATCTCGTCAGGCTTGGCCGAGCGCCAGACCTCTTCGGCCAGCGTCAGAACGGCACGGCCATCCCCATCGGCCATGCGCACGAGTGAGGCGCGAGCCTCCTTATCGAGCGGCAGCTTCCTGTCCGTGATCTTCTCGGCTCGCGTCAGGATCTTTTCAATCGCCTCTTCATCGAGCGACTTGAAGAGAAGCACGCGCGCGCGGGAGAGAAGCGCCGCATTCAGTTCGAAGGATGGGTTCTCTGTCGTTGCCCCCACCAGCGTGATTGTGCCGTCCTCCATCACAGGCAGGAAGGCATCGAGCTGGGCACGGTTGAAGCGATGAATCTCGTCGACGAACAGCAGCGTGCCTTTGCCAAGTAAGCGGCGCTGCCGTGCTGCTTCGAACACCTTTTTCAAATCGGCGACGCCGGAGAAGATCGCCGAGATCTGGTCGAAGTGCAGGTCGGTCTCATGGGCCAGTAGTCGCGCGACCGTGGTCTTGCCGGTGCCGGGCGGACCCCAGAAGATCAGAGAGCCAAGAGACTTCGAGGCGATGAGCCGGGTCAGGATACCGTCTGGCCCGACCAGGTGGTCCTGCCCCACGACCTCGGACAGCTTCTGAGGGCGCATCCGATCGGCCAGGGGCCTGGGTGCGTTCTGATCGAGGCCGGCGGATGAAAACAGGTCGCTCATGATCCTTGCGAGCTTAAGCGCGCATAGATGTCCGGGTCCAGCCGCGCCATCAGCCTTTCAGGATCTTCCAGGGGCGAAAAGCCGTATCGGGCATAAAGACCATGGGCATCGCGCGTTCCCAGCATCCAGCGGCGCAGGTTCTGGAGTTCCGGATGCTCCATGATAGCGCTCACCAGCGCCTTCCCTGCCCCCTGCCCGCGTATGCTGGCGCAAACGAAGACGTCGCAGAGATAGGCAAAGGTGGCCCGATCTGTCACGACACGGGCAAAGCCCCGCAAGTCCCCGGCGGCATCGCGGAGGGCAAAGCACAGGGAATTCGCCACGGAGCGCTCGAAGAACGCGCGCGGCAGACCGTTGGCCCAATAGCTCTCCGTCGAGATCCAACGGTAAGCCGTATCGATCTCACCCGTGGAAAGCGTGTTCGAGACGGTCCAGCCGCTCATCGCCCGAGTACCGTTGTGAAGACACGGCCACCGCGATTGACGGTGATCTCCCAATAGCCGCCCGCCCGGTCGATCAGGCGCTCGGCCTCTTTCGTGGAGGGTACCCTTTCGCCGTTGATGGCGACGATCAGGTCCCCCTTCTCGAAACCGATGCTGGCGGCAACGCTCCGCTCGTCGAGATCGGCAATAACCACTCCCTCATCCGCCAGATCGATTTGCAGCTCGTCGGCGACGGCGGGCGACATGTTGACGATGGTTGCTCCGGCAAAAGGCGTGCGTGTACGGCCGCGCACCGGATCACGCGGCGGAACTTCCACCGGAGGCATGAGCCTGACTTGAAGCGCGCTCTGCTTGCCACCACGCAGCACCGTCAGAGGAGCCTGGCCCTGGGTACCCTTGAGGGTGAAGCGGTAGCCGAAGGAATCCGGGTTATCGACCGGCTGACCGTCGACCGCGAGGATGACGTCGCCCCGCTTGAGGCCAGCCTCAGCGGCGGGCCCCTTGTCGTAGACGGAGGTGACGAGAACGCCCGTCGGACGCTCCAGACCAAGGCCAGTGGCGATATCCCCATCGACCGGCTGGAGACGCGCGCCGAGCCACGGACGCACCACGTTCCGCGCGCCGCCCTTGGCGGAATTCAGCACCACCCGCACCATGCTGGACGGCACCGCAAAGCCGATGCCAATGCTGCCGCCGGAGCGGGAATAGATGGCCGTGTTGATGCCCACGACGCGTCCATTCATGTCGATGAGCGCACCGCCCGAATTGCCGGGATTGATGGCCGCATCGGTCTGGATGAAGAACTGATAATCGGAGATACCGACCTGCGTGCGCGCCAGGGCGGAGACGATGCCCTGGGTCACCGTCTGTCCGACACCAAAGGGATTGCCGATAGCGAGCACGATATCGCCGACCTGGAGGGCTTCCGAGTCACCCAGCTCGACCGCCTGGAGATTTGTGGCGCCCTTCAGCCTGAGCACGGCGATGTCCGTCCGCGGGTCGCGCAGAACGATATCCGCCTCGAACTCGCGTCGATCGGCGAGCGCCACCTTCACCTCGTTCATGTTCTCGATGACATGGTTGTTGGTGATCACGAGGCCTGCCGGATCGACGATCACGCCGGAGCCGAGGGAGCTCTGAGATCGCCCACGCGGAACGCCTGGCGCGTCCTCTCCGAAGAAGCGGCGGAAATATTCCTCCATGGCGGTGTTCTGCCGGCGCACGGAACGGCTGGCATAAACGTTGACCACGGCCCCTGCGGTCTGGCGGACGACAGGGGCGAAGGAGAGCTGCACCTGGGCCTTGCTCTCAGGTACCACCCGCTGCGTCTGCGCTGTCGCGCCTCCTACCCCGAGAGCCAGGGCGACGGCGATGATCGACAAGTGGAAGGAAGAAAAGCGCATGACGGCGAATCCGTTGGTAAGGGGAAGACTGGATAAAACGTGGAGGCCGAAATGCCAAATTAAAGCCCGCACCTCCCGGCGCGGGCCGGATGAGAACTGGGTCCTGGAGGAGGCTCAGGCTGCCAGTGCAGCGATGGCCTTCACGAGGCGCTCGATCTCTTCCTCAGTCGTGAAGTAAGAAACGGAGGCTCGAACGATCTCGGTCAAACCGCGTGCGGCCATGTCCAATGGCGTATAGGCTGCGGCAATCGCGGCTACGTTGATCTTTTCAGCTGCGAGAGAGACCCGCACTTCCTGCGGTGTCAGCCCCCGAACCGTAAAGGCAACGATGCCGGAACGTTCCTGGCCCCCGTCGTGGATCGTCACGGCAGGAATATCGGAGAGCCGCTGCCTCAGATCCCGTGCGAGCTGATTGATGCGGGCTCTGATCACGTCGACTCCAATGGCCAGCGTGTAGCGGATGGCTGTGCCCAGCCCGAGCTGAAGCGCGAAGGAGTTTTCGCCGGTCTCAAAGAGTCGCGCATCATCGCGCGGCTCCGGCGCGCCGTTCTTCCAGGGGCCTGAGAGAACGTCGAGATACGGCGTTTCCAGTTTCTTGAGGAACGCGCGGCGGACATAGAGCAAAGCCGTTCCACGCGGCCCGCGCAGGAACTTGCGCCCCGCCCCTTTGAGAACATCGCAGCCGATCGCCTCCACATCGACCGGGACCTGCGCCAGGGCCTGGCCTGCATCGATGAAATAGGGGACACCGGCGCTTCGCGCGATGCGCCCGATCTCGGCGGCAGGGTTGATGAGGCCATTTGTGGCCGGGAGCCATGTGAGGGCAATCAGCCGAACTCGATCGTCGAGCATGCTCGCCAAGGCTTCGGGCGAGACACAGCCATCGTCCCGGCATGGAACGACTTCGACTGTAGCGCCTGCCTTCTGCGCAGCGCGATGCATGGTGCTCAGATTCCCGCCCCATTCATGCCGACCGATGAGAATGCGATCGCCTTCCCGCAGCGGCGGCAAGGATGCGAAGGCCAGCCCCCACCCTTGCGAGCCGCTTCCTGTGAGCGCGATCTCCTCCACGGAAGCATTGAGCAATTGCGCAGCGGCTTGGCGTGTTGCCTGAACATCATCGGCGACAGCAACACCCATTTCGCTAGGACCATAGAGAGCCTCGCGCTGAAGATGCTCTGTGATCGTCTGCGTGACCTGAAGCGGCGGCAACGAGCAGCTAGAATGGTTGAAATGGGCGACCACGGAGCAGCCCGGCGTCTCGGAACGGATGCGTGCGACGTCAATCGTCATGAGCCCCTCCTCAAAGCGCAATATCGACGATGGCATCGACCTCGACAGCGACACCGCGAGGCAGGGATGACACGCCAACAGCCGTGCGGGCATGCCGTCCCCGGTCGCCGAACACGGCCACCATCAGGTCGGATGCGCCATTGATGACTTGGGACTGCTGATCGAAATCCGGCACGCAATTGACGAACCCGCCCAGACGAACGATCCGACGGATACGAGACAGATCCCCTCCAACGACGTCGTTGATCTGTGCAAGCAGATTCAAGGCGCAGAGCTCGGCGGCGCGCTTTCCATCCTCAAGGGACATCGTGTCCCCAAGCCTTCCAATGAATGCTGGCTGTCCGTTCTCTTGAGAGATCTGCCCCGAGATGAAAACGAGATCGCCTGATCGCGTCCAGGAAATGTAATTTGCGGCGGGTGAGAAGATCTGCGGAAGGGCGTATCCTAAATCCCGCAGCCGCTCGGCAATGGTCTTTGGCATGACGTTGCTCCTGTATTGGCGGAGAGAGCCTATGGATCGGGCTCGGCAACGGCCAATTCAAACTCCTCAAGTAATCATGAATCCTGCTCATCCATGATGTTCGCTGCCTCGTTCGCCAACCATTGCGCAAGGATCTCTGCTTGAGGCTTCGGGCGCTCGGGCATGACGATCCAGTATCCGATGCCCTCCGAGACCCTGAACTCCTCGAAAGGCTCGATGAGAACACCGCGCTTGAGATGATCCTCAATCAGGGCACGACGTCCCATCGCTATCCCCTGACCGTCGACCGCCGCCTGCAGGACGATATTGTAGTCGTGGAGCATGAGATTGCGGGCCTGCGCCAGATCGACACCTGCCCTCTCGGACCATATGCGCCACTCGAACGGGTCCTTGGAGAAAGAGAAGAGCAAGGTGTGGTTCAGCATATCCCGCGGATGCCGCAGGGAGACTCTCTCGATGAATGCAGGGCTGCAGACCGGCGAAATCTGCTCCGCCAAGAACTGCTGGGACTTCGTCCCGTCCCAACTGCCGCGGCCATAGCGGATGGCCAGATCGATCTGATCGACAGCGAGATCGACCGAACGAATGGACGGCTCCAGGATGAGATCGATCTCGGGATGAGCGGCTGTGAAGTGGGAAAGGCGCGGGATGAGCCAATGGGTCGCGAAGGAAGCCAGGAGGCTCACCCGTAACGTTCGGCGCTCCGATACACGAATCTCGCCGGTGCCCTTGGCCATCAGGTCGAAGGCCTGACTGAGACAGGTCAGATACTTCTCTCCCTCAGGCGTCAACATCACGGACCGTGCCTGGCGCACGAAGAGATTGACGCCAAGCTCTTCCTCGAGCTTGCGGATATGATGGCTGATTGCGCTTTGCGTGATGAGCAGCTCATCGGCCGCCCGGCTGAAGCTGAGATGCCGCCCCGCTGCCTCGAAGGCGCGGAGCGAGGAGAGAACAGGAAGGCGTCGGCGGGTGCTCATCTCATAAGCCTAAGCCATCCCGGCGCAACAGAACAACTCTCCTACGGGCTCTCAGAGTGAAGTCCCAAAAAGCAGAAAGGGCGGCCCGAAGGACCGCCCTTGGTGAAGTCTGACGAGAGCTGAGCAATTACTCAGCGGCCTCGACGATCTCTTCCTTCTGGGTCGGACCGGAATCCTGGCCGCGCGCATCAACGTCGCGGTCGACGAACTCGATCACAGCCATCGGGGCGTTGTCGCCGTAGCGGAAGCCAGCCTTGAGAACGCGGGTGTAGCCGCCGTTGCGGTCCTTGTAGCGTGCGCCAAGAACGTCGAACAGCTTCTTGACCATGGCCTCGTCACGCAGCTTGGACATGGCCTGACGGCGGGCGTGCAGGTCACCGCGCTTGCCGAGCGTTATCAGCTTCTCGACGACCGGACGCAGGTCCTTGGCCTTCGGCAGCGTGGTAACGATCTGCTCGTGCTTGATCAGCGCAGCCGCCATGTTGGCGAACATTGCTTTGCGGTGCTCGGTCGTGCGATTGAAACGACGACCACGGAATCCGTGACGCATTGGCTCTCTCCTAGATCTTGCGGCCGCCGTGCCAAGGTACGGCCGTCTCTTATGATCCGCTTTTTCTAGCGGGGCAGGTTTGAAGCCGCCTTCCGTTCAAGAAGGCGGCTTCAGGGAACTCAGTAGTGCTCTTCGAAGCGCTTCGCGAGATCTTCGATGTTCTCCGGCGGCCAGCCCGGCACGTCCATGCCGAGGTGCAGGCCCATGCCGGCCAGAACTTCCTTGATCTCGTTGAGCGACTTGCGACCGAAGTTCGGGGTGCGGAGCATTTCCGCCTCGGACTTCTGGATGAGGTCGCCGATGTAGACGATGTTGTCGTTCTTCAGGCAGTTCGCCGAACGGACCGACAGCTCGAGCTCGTCCACCTTCTTGAGCAGGGCCGGGTTGAACGGCAGCTGCGGAGCAGCGGCAGCCGTCTCTTCCTTGCGCGGCTCTTCGAAGTTGACGAAGACCTGGAGCTGGTCCTGCAGGATGCGGGCAGCATAGGCCACGGCATCCTCGGGCGACACGGCGCCGTTGGTCTCGACCGTCATGATGAGCTTGTCGTAATCGAGAATCTGGCCCTCGCGGGTGTTCTCGATGCGGTACGACACCTTCTTCACCGGGCTGTAGAGCGAGTCGACCGGGATCAGCCCGATCGGAGCGTCCTCGGCGCGGTTGCGCTCGGCCGGGACATAGCCCTTGCCGGTGTCGACCGTGAACTCCATGCGGATCTCGGCGCCCTCGTCGAGGGTGCAGAGCACAAGCTCAGGATTCAGGATCTGCACGTCGCCGATCGTGTTGATGTCGCCAGCCGTGACGGCACCGGGGCCGGTCTTGCGAAGCGTCATGCGCTTCGGGCCTTCGCCCTGCATCTTGATGGCGATTGCCTTCACGTTCAGGACGATGTCCGTCACGTCCTCGCGGACGCCCGGGATAGACGAGAACTCATGCAGCACGCCGTCGATATGGATCGACGTCACAGCGGCGCCCTGGAGCGACGACAGGAGAACGCGACGCAGCGAGTTGCCGAGCGTCGTGCCGAATCCACGCTCGAGCGGCTCGGCCACGACCGTCGCAATGCGCTTCGGATCGTCACCGGGGGCGACTTCGAGCTTGTTCGGCTTAATCAGCTCTTGCCAGTTCTTTTGGATCACAACCACACCTCTTGAGGTACCGCTCGAAGGGCGGCTCAACGGCCTGCCCTAAACCGGAATGCGCGCGGGCCGTGGCCCACGCGCCGGATGATCTGGAATTAGACGCGGCGACGCTTGCGCGGGCGGCAGCCGTTGTGCGGGATCGGCGTGACGTCACGGATCGAGGTGACGGTGAAGCCGGCCGACTGGAGGGCGCGGAGTGCGGACTCACGGCCGGAGCCGGGACCGGACACCTCGACCTCGAGGGTACGCATGCCGTGCTCGGCAGCCTTGCGGGCCGCATCTTCAGCGGCAACCTGCGCGGCGTACGGGGTCGACTTACGCGAGCCCTTGAATCCCATCGCACCAGCCGAGGACCACGAGATCGTGTTGCCCTGGGCGTCGGTGATGGTGATCATGGTGTTGTTGAACGAGGCGTTCACATGCGCCACACCGGAGACGATGTTCTTGCGTTCGCGGCGGCGGACGCGGGTTGCTTCTTTAGCCATTCTACTGGTCCTTCAAACGCGCCCGTCATGCCAGGCGCTCGGGAGAAAGGGCCACCCGGGCGGGTGGCCACTGAAAATTTACTTCTTCTTGCCGGCGATCGGCTTCGCCTTGCCCTTGCGGGTGCGGGCGTTCGTGTGGGTGCGCTGACCGCGAACCGGCAGGCTGCGGCGGTGACGCAGGCCACGATAAGCACCGAGATCCATGAGGCGCTTGATGTTCATGGACACTTCGCGACGAAGGTCACCTTCCACGATGTAGTCGCGGTCGATGGTTTCGCGGATGGCCAGAACTTCGGCGTCGGTCAGCTGGTTCACGCGGCGCTCGGCCGGGATATTGACCTTCTCGATGATCTCCTGAGCCTTCTTGGGCCCAATGCCGTGGATATACTGAAGCGCGATCACAACGCGCTTGGCGGTCGGGATGTTGACGCCTGCAATACGGGCCATCGTCCGTCTCCATGTGGTCGAAGCCTGAGCTTCCGTTGATGTTGTCGCGCGTCCGGTGGAGGCCGGCCCCTGCGCGGGTTTATTGCGAACACAACAATCCAGAGAGGTTTCTCACGAAACCCTCTGGATATGCAGGTCCTTGTGCAAGAGGCATGGCCCTAGCGGGATCCTTCCCGCATGTCAAGCCCCTACCCTTCAGCGGCCCAAGATTTCTTTAACCGCCTGGGTCACCTCGTCGATCGGCTTCATGCCGTCGACGGTCTTCAGCATACCCTTGCCCTGATAATAGGCGGAGAGCGGTGCCGTCTGGGCCCGGTAGGCCTCGAGACGGGTCTTGAAGACTTCCGGATTGTCGTCCTTGCGGACCTGTTCGCCACGGGCCTCGGTTTCCTGAGCCCGCTTCACGATGCGACCCACGAGCTCGTCCTCATTGACCTTGAACTCGACGACAGCGTCGAGCTTAAGACCCTTTTGGGCCAGCATGGCGTCGAACGCCTCGGCCTGGGCCACGGTCCGGGGAAAGCCGTCGAGGATGAAGCCCTTCTTGGCGTCGGCCTCCTCGATCCGGTCGGCAATGATCCCGACAACGATATCGTCGGAAACCAGCTCGCCCCGATCCATGACTGCCTTGGCCTTGAGCCCGACCGGCGTGCCGGCAGCCACCGCTGCGCGGAGCATGTCGCCGGTCGAAAGCTGGGGAATTCCCAAGCGCTCGACCAGACGCACGGCCTGGGTCCCTTTACCGGCCCCGGGCGGCCCCAGCAGGATGATCCTCATCGACGTTCCTCTCAATTTTAAGGTTTTCCCGCCTTGCCAGCGAGAAACCTGATTTTTTACCGCCGCCGTGCGCCCTTGAGCTTCGCCTTCTTGACGAGGCCCTCGTACTGGTGAGCCAGGAGATGACCGTGCACCTGAGCGACCGTGTCCATGGTAACAGACACGACGATCAGAAGCGAAGTGCCGCCAAAGTAGAATGGCAGTGCCGCATACGAGACCAGAAGCTCTGGAATCAGGCAGATGATGACGAGGTAAGCTGCACCGAGAACGGTGATGCGTGTCAACACCTGATCGATGAAATCGGCCGTCCGTTCACCGGGACGAATGCCCGGGATAAAGCCGCCCTGCTTCTTCAGGTTGTCTGCCGTTTCGGTCGGGTTGAACACGATTGCCGTATAGAAGAAGGCAAAGAAGACGATCAGGGCCGCGTAGAGGAACATGTAGGCCGGGCGCCCATGGCCCAGATAGGCCGTCAGCGTCGCGATGATGCCCGTCCCGTCACTGCTCTGGAAACTGGCGATGGTGGCCGGCAGCAGAAGCAGCGAAGAGGCGAAGATCGGCGGAATCACACCCGAGGTGTTGAGCTTGAGCGGCAGGAACGAGGTTTGGCCCTCGTACATGCGGTTGCCGACTTGGCGCTTCGGATAGTTGATCAGCAGGCGGCGCTGAGCGCGCTCCATGAACACCACGAAGTAGATGATGGCGACGGCCATCACGATGACGCCGAGGATCAGGCCCGTGGAGATCGCGCCCTGACGGCCGAGCTCGAGGGTGCCGGCGATTGCGGTCGGAAGATTGGCTACGATGCCCGCGAAGATGATGAGCGACGTACCGTTGCCGATGCCGCGCGAGGTGATCTGTTCACCCAGCCACATGAGGAACATGGTACCGCCGGTCAGAGTGATGACCGTGGAGATCAGGAAGAACGGCCCGGGCGCCAGCACGATGTTGCCGGAACTCTGCAGGCCCACGGCGATACCCCAGGACTGGAAGATCGCCAGGAAGACCGTGAGGTAACGGGTGTACTGGTTCAGGATCTTGCGACCCGCCTCGCCTTCCTTCTTGAGCGCCTCGAGCGAGGGCAGAACGGAGGTGAGGAGCTGAACGATGATCGACGCCGAGATATAGGGCATGATGTTCAGCGCGAAGATCGCCATACGCTCGACGGCGCCTCCCGAGAACATGTTGAACAGGCCCAGCACGCCGCCGCTGGCGTTCTGGAAGCTCTGAGCCAGAGCCTCCGGGTTGATGCCGGGCAGCGGGATGTAGGTACCGAGGCGGTACACGATGAGCGCACCGAGAGTGAACCAAATGCGCTTCTTCAATTCTTCGGCTTTGGCGATGGAACCGAAATTGATGTTTGCGGCGAGTTGCTCGGCTGCTGAAGCCATTTTTCGTCCCCGAAATACCCAAGCATGGTCGACGTTGAAGCGGAGACGTCTCCGCACGGACCATGCAAATCTTAAGGCTGGAGCTTGATCGCGCCTTCATAGGGCGCAGTCAAACTGAAACTTACGTAACTCACATCACACAAACGGCGGCCACGCGATCAGACGCGGGCCGCCGCTTGGATCTCACCTAATGTGGGCTCAGGCTCACGCCTGTGCAACGGCGCCCAGGAGGGTCACCGAGCCGCCCGCCTTCTCGATCGCCTCGACGGCCGACTTGGACGCGCCATGGACCTGGAAGGACAGCTTGGCCTTGAGCTCGCCGACGCCGAGGATCTTCACGCCGTCGCGCGGCTTGGAGACAACACCGGCGGCAACCAGCGACTCGACGGTGATCGGAGCGGCCTGGTCGAGCTTGCCGGCCTCGACAGCCTGCTGAATGCGGCCGACATTGACCTCGTTGAGATCAATGGCGTTCGGCTTGTTGAAGCCGCGCTTCGGCAGACGACGGTGCAGAGGCATCTGACCGCCTTCGAAGCCCTTGATCGCCACGCCGGTACGGGCCTTCTGACCCTTCACGCCGCGGCCACCAGTCTTGCCCTTGCCCGAGCCGATACCACGGCCAACGCGCATGCGGTTCTTGGTGGAACCTTCGTTGTCACGAATTTCGTTCAGTTTCATGACCGCTCTCCTCACTGCCCGTCGACAACGCGCACGAGGTGCTTGACCTTCTCGATCATGCCGCGCACAGCCGGCGTGTCTTCGAGGGTCGAGGTGCGATGAAGCTTGTTGAGCTTGAGGCCGATCAGCGTCTGGCGCTGCTTGGCCTCGCGGCGGATCGGCGAACCGATCTGCTCAACGGTGATGGTTGCTGCTGCAGCAGGCTTCTGTGCCATTGTCGAAGCCTCCCTTACGCGTCGGCGCCAGCATCGGCGCTGGCATCAGCATCGCGGCGGCGAGCCTGCAGCGTCGAGACCTTCAGGCCACGGCGAGCAGCCACGGAGCGCGGGCTGTCCTCGTTCTTGAGCGCATCGAAGGTCGCGCGAACGAGGTTGTACGGGTTCGACGAGCCGAGCGACTTCGACACCACGTCCTGCATGCCGACTGCCTCGAAGACAGCGCGCATCGGACCGCCGGCGATGATGCCGGTACCCTGGGGAGCAGCACGCAGCACGACCTTGCCGGCGCCATGACGGCCGTTCACGTCGTGGTGCAGGGTGCGGCCCTCGCGGAGAGACACGCGGATCATCGAACGCTTCGCAGCGTCGGTGGCCTTGCGGATCGCTTCCGGAACCTCACGGGCCTTGCCGTGGCCGAAGCCAACGCGGCCCTTCTGGTCGCCGACGACGACGAGAGCAGCGAAGCCGAAGCGACGGCCGCCCTTCACGACTTTGGCAACGCGGTTGATGTGGACCAGGCGATCCACGAATTCGCTGTCGCGCTCTTCGCGATCAGCACGTTCTCTAGGTTCTCTTGCCATGAGACCTCTCACTTGCGCGGGCGGCGGGCCCGCTCGCTAAGGGTTGTATACGATACCCGCCGTAAAGCACGATCAGGGCGGGAGGTAAGCCACTCCCCGCCCCGCTCATGAATTGTCAGAAATTAGAAGTCCAGACCGCCTTCACGGGCAGCGTCGGCCAGAGCCTTGACGCGGCCGTGATAGAGATAGCCCGAGCGATCGAAGATCACCTGCTTCACGCCAGCCTTGGCTGCGCGCTCAGCGACGAGCTTACCCACTTCCTTTGCCGCCTCTACGGTGGCGCCGGTCTTGAGCTTGCCGCGGAGATCCTTCTCGATCGTCGATGCCGAAGCGACGGTCACGCCGCGCTCGTCATCGATAACTTGAGCATAGATCTGCTTGGACGAACGGAACACCGACAAACGCGGGCGTCCGTTCGCAGCCTTCTTGATCGCACGGCGTACACGAGCCTTGCGGCGATCTTCAGCGCCTTTCTTCTCAGCCATGATACGTCGTCCTTACTTCTTCTTGCCTTCCTTGCGGAAGATGAACTCGTCGGCATACTTGACGCCCTTGCCCTTGTAGGGCTCCGGACCGCGATATTCGCGGATCTCGGCGGCGGTCTGGCCGACCTTCTGCTTGTCGATGCCGGCGACGATGACTTCGGTCGGCTTCGGCGTCGTGATCGTGATGCCGGCCGGGATTTCGAAGTCGATGTCGTGGCTGTAGCCGAGCGAGAGCTTCAGCACCTTGCCGGCGACAGCGGCCTTGTAGCCGACGCCGTTGATCTCGAGGCGCTTCTCGAAGCCGTTGGACACACCCTGCACCAGGTTAGCGACCTGAGCGCGGGAGAGGCCCCACTTGGCGCGAGCGGCCTTGGACTCGTCGCGAGGGGTCACCGTCACGGCGCCATTCTCAAGAGCAACCGACACTTCATCGGGAACGAGGAACGAGAGTTCGCCCTTCGAGCCCTTCATCTTAACCATCTGACCGTCAACGGTCGCCGTCACACCCGACGGAACCGGAACCGGCTTTTTGCCTACTCGTGACATTCTGGAATCTCCGTGGTTCTGTGCTGTTGCCGAGTCTTAGAAGACCTTGCAGAGCACTTCGCCGCCCACGTTCTTCTCACGGGCCTCGTGATCGGCCATCACGCCCTGAGGCGTCGAGAGAATGGTGATGCCGAGGCCGTCAGCCACGCGAGGCATGGTGTCGACGGAGGCATACACGCGGCGGCCCGGCTTGGAGACGCGCTCGATGGAGCGGATCACCGGCTGACCGTCATAGTACTTCAGCTCGATCGAGAACTCGGTGCGGCCATTGCCGAACTCGGTCTGCGAGTAGTCGCGGATGTAACCCTCGTTCTTGAGAACCTCGAGAACGCGGGCACGGAGCTTTGAGCCAGGGGTGGAAACGGTGCCGCGACGACGCATCTGCGCGTTGCGGATACGGGTGAGCATATCGCCCAACGGATCGTTGATCATATAATGCCCTCCCTCTTACCAGCTGGACTTCACGAGGCCCGGGATCAGGCCCTTGTTGCCGAGCTCGCGCAGAGCGATACGCGACATGCCGAGCTTACGGTAGTAAGCGCGCGGACGGCCCGTGATCTCGCAACGGTTGCGGATGCGGGTCGGGCTCGCATTACGCGGCAGCTCAGCGAGCTTAAGGCGCGCCTCGAAGCGCTCCTCCATGCTCTTCGACTCGTCGTTGGCGACCGCCAGCAGGCGCTCGCGGCGGCCGGCGAACTTCTTCACCAGCTGACGACGATGCTTGTTCTTCTCAATAGCGCTTTTCTTAGCCATTCTTTTATCTCCAGTGTCCGCGTCTGAGGACAGCTATCCTCACTGCCGGAACGGGAAGTTGAAGTGACGCAGCAGAGCGCGGGCTTCTTCGTCGGTCTTGGCCGTCGTCGTGATGATGACGTCCATACCCCAAACCTGCTCCACCTTGTCGTAGTTGATCTCAGGGAACACCAGGTGCTCCTTGATGCCCATTGCGTAGTTGCCGCGACCGTCGAACGACCGGGGGTTCAGACCACGGAAGTCACGAACGCGGGGAAGCGCGATGGTGACGAGACGATCGAGGAACTCGTACATACGCACCTTGCGGAGCGTAACCTTGGCACCGATCGGCATGCCCTCGCGGACCTTGAACTGCGAGATAGCCTTGCGGGCCCGCGTGATCACCGGCTTCTGACCGGCGATAAGCGCGAGATCGGCAGCGGCGACCGTAGCCTTCTTGGAGTCGGCGGTCGACTCGCCAACGCCCATGTTGAGAACGATCTTCTCGATCGTCGGCACTTCCATGGGGTTCTTGTAGCCGAATTCTTCGATCAGCTTCGGACGCACCACTTCTTCGTAGTGCTTCTTCAGCCGCGGCGTGTAGCCGTCCACCTGAGCCTTAGCCATCGATCAGGTCTCCCGAACGCTTGGCGAAGCGGACCTTGCGGCCGTCTTCGAGAACTTTGAAACCAACCCGGGTCGGCCTGCCGTCCTTCGGGTCCGCATAGGCCAGGTTCGACAGGTGGATCGAGGCTTCCTTGGTGATGATGCCGCTTTCCTGGCTTGCCGTCTGGCGCTGGTGGCGCTTCACCAGGTTCACGCCACGGACGACCGCGCGCTCTTCCTTCGGGAGCACCTGCACGACTTCACCGGTCTTGCCCTTGTCGCGACCGGTCAGGACGACGACCTTGTCGCCCTTCTTGATCTTCGCGGCCATTAGAGCACCTCCGGCGCAAGCGAAATGATCTTCATGTGGTTCTTGGCACGCAGTTCACGCGGAACGGGGCCGAAGATACGGGTGCCGACCGGCTCCTTCTGATTGTTGATCAGAACGGCGGCATTACGGTCGAAACGGATGACCGAGCCGTCAGCGCGGCGGATGTCCTTGGCGGTGCGCACGACGACCGCCTTCATGACGTCGCCCTTCTTCACGCGGCCGCGCGGAATAGCCTCTTTCACGGATACGACGATGATATCGCCCACGGAAGCGTACTTACGCTTCGAACCGCCGAGAACCTTGATGCACATCACGCGACGAGCGCCGGAGTTATCGGCGACGTCAAGATTCGTCTGCATCTGGATCATGGCTTTGATCCTTTCCTTTGTTTCAGACAGGTTTCCGGGTCAAGGCACGATTGCCCCCCGGACTACGCCTGACGGGGATCTGATGTCCCCTGCCCTTCAAATGTCGAGAGAGGCGGCCGTATACACGAACCGCCCCCGCTAGACAACCCCAAAAAGAAGGCTTTTTAAGCCTTCGCTTGGTCGACGAGCACCCAGGTCTTGAGTTTGGAGAACGGCTTGGTCTCTTCGATGAAGACCGTGTCGCCCACCTTGGCAGTGTTGTTCTCGTCATGAGCGTGGTAGTTCTTCGTCTTACGCACGGTCTTCTTCAGAACCGGGTGCGTGAAACGACGCTCCACCTTCACAACGACCGTCTTGTCCTGCTTGTCGCTGACAACGACGCCCTGCAAAACGCGCTTCGGCATCTTGATTTCCTCTTAAGCCTTAGCCGCAACGGCCTTCGGGCGCTGCAGCGTCTTGACGCGGGCGATGTCCCGACGGACTTCACGGACGCGTCCGGTGTTCTCGAGCTGGCCCGTGGCGCGCTGGAACCGGAGGTTGAACTGCTCCTTCTTCAGGTTGAGCAGCTCGTCCGACAGCTGGTCAGCGGACATAGCCTTGAGGTTAGAGAATCGCTCTTTGGACTTCATGATTCCCTCTCCTTACTCGGCAATGCGCTGGATGAAGCGCGTCTTGATCGGGAGCTTGGCAGCGCCGAGACGGAGCGCCTCGCGGGCGATCTCCTCGGACACGCCGTCGATCTCGAACATGATACGGCCGGGCTTCACCTTGGCCGCCCAATACTCGGGCGAACCCTTACCGGAACCCATTCGAACTTCGGTCGGCTTGGTCGAAACCGGCACGTCCGGGAAGATGCGGATCCACACCCGGCCCGCACGCTTCATGGCGCGGGTGATGGCGCGGCGGGCCGCCTCGATCTGACGAGCGTTGATACGCTCGGGTTCCATCGCCTTCAGGCCGAACTGGCCGAAGTTGAGGTCCGTACCGCCCTTCGCAGTGCCGGAGATGCGGCCCTTGAATTGCTTACGGAATTTGGTTTTCTTCGGTTGCAACATGGCAAACCTCTCCTGACCTCTCCGTTACGCCGCCTGCTCGCGGCGGCCACCAGAGCGGCCTCCTTCGTCGTTCATCCGCTTGTCCTGGGCCATCGGATCATGCTCAAGGATTTCGCCCTTGAAGATCCAGACCTTGATACCGCAGGTGCCATAGGTGGTGTACGCGGTGGACACGCCGTAATCGACATCCGCACGCAGGGTGTGCAGCGGAACCCGGCCCTCGCGGTACCACTCCAGGCGGGCGATTTCAGCGCCACCCAGACGGCCCGAGCAGTTGATACGGATGCCTTCGGCGCCCAGACGCATTGCCGACTGAACGGCACGCTTCATGGCGCGCCGGAAAGCGACGCGACGCTCGAGCTGCTGAGCGATCGAATCGGCCACCAGGGTGGCATCGACTTCCGGCTTGCGGACTTCGACGATGTTGATCGACACATCCGCGTCCGTCATCTTGGCGACGGTCTTGCGGAGCTTCTCGATGTCGGCACCCTTCTTGCCGATCACCACGCCCGGACGACCGGAGTGAATGGTGACGCGGCACTTCTTGTGCGGACGCTCGATGACGATCTTCGAAACGGCGGCCTGCTTCAGCTGCTTCATCAGAGCTTCGCGGATCGCCATGTCCTCGTGCATCAGCTTGGCGTACTCACCCTTGCCGGCGAACCAGCGCGAGTCCCAGGTCCGGTTGATGCCGAGCCGAAGACCGATCGGGTTAACTTTCTGACCCATCTGGTTCTCCTTTATGCCTGTTCGGCAACTTCCCGAACCACGATCGTGAGGTTCGAGAACGGCTTTTCGATACGAGCACCCCGGCCACGGGCCCGGGCGTGGAAGCGCTTCATGACAAGCGCCTTGCCGACATATGCCTGGCTGACGACGAGATCGTCCACATCGAGGTTGTGGTTGTTCTCGGCGTTAGCAATGGCGCTCTCGAGGCACTTTTTCACGTCGCGAGCGATGCGCTTGCGGGAGAACTCGAGATCGGCGAGAGCCGCAGAAACCTTCTTGCCGCGGATAAGGGCCGCAACAAGGTTGAGCTTCTGGGGGCTGACGCGCAGCATGCGAGCGACGGCTTGAGCCTCGTTGTCGCTCAATGCGCGAGGAGTCGCGGCCTTACCCATCTTACTTCCTCTTCGCCTTCTTGTCCGCCGCGTGGCCGTGGAAAGTGCGGGTCGGCGAGAACTCGCCGAACTTGTGACCCACCATTTCCTCGCTCACGAGAACGGGAATGTGCTTCTGACCATTGTAGACCCCGAACGTGAGGCCCACGAATTGCGGGAGGATCGTGGAGCGGCGGCTCCAGATCTTGATGACCTCGTTGCGGCCCGAAGAACGGGCAGCCTCGGCCTTCTTGAGGAGGTAGCCGTCGACGAACGGACCCTTCCAAAGCGAACGTGCCATGACGTGCCTCTATCCTTACTTCTTCCGAGCGTGGCGGCTCGACACGATGAACTTGTCGGTCCGCTTGTTCGAACGGGTTTTCTTGCCCTTGGTGGGAACACCCCACGGGGACACCGGATGGCGACCACCGGAGGTACGACCTTCACCACCACCGTGCGGGTGGTCGATCGGGTTCATGGCAACGCCGCGGTTGTGCGGACGCTTGCCGAGCCAGCGGTTACGGCCGGCCTTACCGATCGAGGTGTTCATGTGGTCGGGGTTCGACACCGCACCGACGCTGGCGAAGCACTGGCCATGGACCATGCGCTGCTCGCCGGAGTTCAGGCGGACCGTCACGTAGCCCTGGTCACGACCCACGATCTGAGCGTAGGTGCCAGCGGAGCGGGCGAGAGCGCCGCCCTTGCCGATCTTCAGCTCGACGTTGTGGATGATCGTGCCCACCGGCATGTTGCCGATCGGCATCGCGTTACCCGGCTTAATGTCGACCTGCTCGCCTGCCGACACCTGATCGCCGACAGCCAGACGCTGCGGGGCCAGGATGTAGGACAGCGCGCCGTCGGCGTAGCGGATGAGCGCGATGAAGGCGGTGCGGTTCGGATCGTACTCGATCCGCTCCACGGTCGCCACGTCACCCAGGCGCTCACGACGCTTGAAGTCGACATTGCGGAGGGTGCGCTTGTGACCACCGCCACGGAAGCGGACAGTCACGCGACCCAGATTGTTACGGCCGCCGGAGGAGCTCTTGCCCTCCGTCAGCGACTTGACCGGCTTGCCCTTGTAGAGCTCGCTGCGGTCGACGATCACCAGCTGGCGCAGGCCGGGGGTGATTGGTTTGAACGTTTTCAAAGCCATCGGATCACTCTCTCAACCGATCAGAGGCCCGTCGTGACGTCGATGGTCTGGCCCTCTTCGAGGGTCACGACCGCCTTCTTCACGTCCGACCGCTGGCCGCGGGTGCCGCGGAACAACTTCACTTTGCCCTTGGTGACGAGCGTGTTGACGCTCTTCACCTTGACATCGAACAGCTTCTCAACCGCTTCCTTGATCTGCGGCTTCGTCGCATCCGGGCGCACCTTGAACACGACCTTGTTCTGCTCGGAGAGAGCGGTCGCCTTCTCGGTGATGACCGGGCTTACGATCACATCGTAATGGCGCGGGTCCAGGCTCATTTGAAGCGCGCCTCCAGCGCATCGACAGCTGCCTTCGTGAGAACGAGCTTCTCGCGACGCAGGATGTCATAGACGTTGATGCCCTGCACCGGCAGGACGTCGATGTTCGGGATGTTGCGAGCAGCCCGCTGGAAGTTCGTCTCGATCTCAGCGCCGCCGATGATCAGGGCGTTGCCGAGGCCGAGCTTGCCGAAGCGCTCGACGAGAGCCTTCGTCTTGGGCTCGGAGAGCGTCACATCGTCGAGAACGACGAGCGAAGCGTCCTTGGCCTTGGACGAGAGCGCATGCTTCAGGGCAAGAGCGCGGACCTTCTTCGGCAGGTCGTGAGCATGGCTACGAACCTGCGGACCGAAGGCACGACCGCCGCCCCGGAACTGGGGAGCGCTCGCAGCGCCGTGACGGGCGCTACCGGTGCCCTTCTGCTTGTAGACCTTCTTCGTCGTCCGGTCGATGTCCGAACGATTCTTGACGGCGTGCGTGCCGGCCTGGCGCTTCGCGAGCTGCCAGCGGACGCAACGGGCGAGCAGGTCGGCGCGCGGCTCGAGACCGAAGATAGCCTCGTTCAGCTCGACGGAGCCGGACTTGTTGCCCTCAAGCGTGGTGACATCAAGCTTCATCACGCATTCTCCTCTTGGGCCTGCTCAGCCTGGGGGGCCGGTGCAGCATCGTTGGCCGAGCGGAACGCGCCGGGCATCGGCACTTCCTTCGGCAGCTTCCGCTTCACCGCATCGCGGACGAAGATCCAGCCGCCCGCAACGCCAGGAACGGCGCCTTCGACGAGGATCAGACCGCGCTCGACGTCGGTCGACACGACACGCAGGTTCTGCGTGGTGACGCGCTCGACACCCAGGTGACCCGGCATCTTCTTGTTCTTGAACGTCTTGCCCGGATCCTGGCGGCCACCGGTCGAACCAATCGAGCGGTGGGAGATCGACACGCCGTGCGAGGCGCGCAGACCGCCGAAGTTCCAGCGCTTCATACCACCAGCGAAGCCCTTACCGGTGGTGATGCCCGTGACGTCCACGAACTGACCGGCAATGAAGTGATCAGCGGTGATCTCGGCGCCGACCGGGATGATGGCATCCTCGGAGACGCGGAACTCCGCGAGCTTGCGCTTCGGCTCGACCTGAGCGACGGCGAAACGTCCGCGCTCGGCCTTCGAAACGTTCTTTACCTTGGCCTTGCCGACGCCGACCTGCAGCGCGGTGTAGCCGTTCTTTTCCTTGGTCCGGTGGGCGACGACCTGGCAGTTGTCGACCTTCAGAACCGTGACCGGGACATGCTCACCAGCATCCGTGAAGATGCGGGTCATCCCGACTTTCTGTGCAATGACGCCTGAGCGCATGTGCGTATCCTCTCGGCGTGTCTACCGAAAGCTCCAAGCCCAACGGCTTAGAGCTTGATTTCCACGTCCACACCAGCAGCGAGATCGAGCTTCATCAGAGCATCAACCGTCTGCGGGGTGGGGTCCACGATATCGAGAACACGCTTGTGAGTGCGCATCTCGAACTGCTCGCGCGACTTCTTGTCGATGTGCGGCGAGCGAAGAACCGTAAAGCGCTCGATGCGCGTCGGCAGCGGGATGGGCCCGCGAACCTGGGCGCCGGTCCGCTTCGCAGTCGACACGATTTCACGTGTCGAAGCGTCGAGGATCCGGTGGTCGAACGCCTTAAGGCGAATACGAATGTTTTGACCGTTCATGGCTTATCCATTCAACAAGGGAAGCGGCCGAGCCGGGGGCCGGCCGCTGTCCTTTGATCCTCTCTAGTTAGTCCATCACGGCGGCGACGACGCCGGCGCCGACGGTACGCCCGCCCTCACGGATGGCAAAGCGCAGCTTCTCTT
>NZ_QDAH01000017.1 GCF_003075415.1 Microvirga sp. KLBC 81 | reverse complement strand
TCTCGTTGAGCCTGAGGCGTGCCGCAACTATTTCACCGCCGCCGGATACGGATTCGTCTGAATGCCCGATGCTCTAGATTTTTCTCCCGTCGAAAGAATAAAGCTCCGCACGATTCCTCGGCGGAGCTTTTTCTTTTCGAGCGGATCGTCTCCGGTCATTCCGCCGGATGAGCCGGAGGCTGTGCGATCTGCGGGGCAGGGCTCTCACCATGGGGGTGCTGGCCAGTCTGCGCGCGCAGCTTGTCGAGCATCTCGCTTACGTAAGTGGCGGGCTTGGTATAGCCGCCGATGAGCAGGTAGATCGCCGGTACCACGAGCACCGTCAGCAGGGTCGACATGGTCACGCCACCGACGATCACCGTGCCGATAGCGCTCCGTGCTTCCGCGCCTGCGCCCGTGGACCAGGCAAGCGGGATCGCGCCGCCGATCATGGCGATCGACGTCATGAGGATCGGACGCAGGCGAAGCACCGAGGCTTCGATCACCGCATCCCACACGGACATTCCCCGTTCGCGCAGCTGATTGGCGAATTCGACGATGAGAATGCCGTTCTTCGTCATCAGGCCGATGAGCAGGATCATGCCGATCTGGCTGTAGATGTTGAGCGTCTGGCCCGTGATCACCAGAGCGGCCAGGCCGCCCGTGACGGCAAGCGGCACGGTCAGCATGATGATGAACGGGTTGATCCAGCTCTCGAACTGCGCCGCCAGCACCAGGAACACTACGAGCAGCGCCATGCCGAAGGTGACGTAGATCGCATTCGAGGATTCACGGAAATCCTGCGACTGGCCGGTATAACCAATGCGCGCTTCCGCCGGCAGGTTCTCGCGCACGATCTGCTCCAGCACCGCAAGACCCTCGCCGATGGAGGTGGTGCCTTGCAGGCCTGCATCGATGGTGATGGCCCGCATCCGGTTGAAGCGGTTGAGCGTCTGCGGGGCGGCGGCTTCCGTCAGGCTGACGAAGGAGGAGAGGGGAACGAGTTCGCCGTTCGTGGCGCGCACGAAAGTGTTGGCGAGATCGTTCGGCGTCGCACGATCCTCGGCGCGGCCTCGCATGATGACGGAATACTCCTCACCACGGTTCACGAATGTGGAAACTTCGCGTTCGCCGAACATCAGCTCGAGCGTGCGGCCGATATCCTCCACTGACACGCCGAGATCGGCGGCGCGCTGCCGGTCGATCTGCACGCGGATGTCGGGCTGGGACTCCCGGTAATTGGAATCCATGTTCACGAACATGCCCGTTTCCTGCGCCTTCTGCATGACGATGTCGCGCCACTCGCGAAGCGTGTTGTAATCGGGGCCGCCGAGCACGAACTGAATGGGCTTCGACGGGCCGCGCTGTCCAAGCGAGCCGGGGCTGATCGGGGCCACGCGCGCACCGGGGAAGTTCGCAACCTTGCGGTTGATCTCATCCACCAGGGTCTGCTGCTTCATCGTGCGCTGATTCCACGGGACGAGGCGAACGATGATCATGCCAGAATTGACCGGGGAGGGACGTGCGAAGCCGGGTGCGACCTGGCTTGTGATGGAAGAGACGACGCCCTGCTCCTGATAGGGCAGCAGGATCTTCTCCACCTCCTTCACGCGATCGCGGGTATAATCGAGGCTTGCACCTTCCGGCGCCTCCACGCGCACGATGATCGCGCCGCGATCCTCCGTCGGCGCGAAGGTTTTCGGCAGCATTTGGAACAGGCCATAGGCCGAGAGACTCACCATGAAGCCGATGGCGAGGATAACGAGCGGCGCTTTGAGGACCCGCATCAGGATCTTGCGATAGACGTTGTTCATGCCCGTGAAGAAGGGCTCGGTCATCTTCTGGATGCGGCCATGGGCCGGCACCATCAGTTTCGAGCACATCATCGGGGTGAGCGTGCGCGCCACGACGCCGGAGAAGAAGATAGCGGCGGCAAGCGTGATGCCGAACTCGCGGAAGAGCTGACCGGTATTGCCGGTCATGAAGGCGAGCGGCACGAACACCGCCATCAGCGTGGCGGTGGTGGCGATGACCGCAAAGCCGATCTCGCGCGCGCCGTCGAAGGAGGCAAGCAGCGGCGGCTGCCCTTCCTCGATACGGCGGTGAACGTTCTCGATCTCCACGATGGCGTCGTCCACCACGATCCCGATGGCGAGCACCACGGCGAGCAGGGTCAGCACGTTGATGGAGGCGTTGAAGTAGGCCATCACCATGCAGGCGGCGATGATCGAGACCGGGATCGCGACGATGGCGACGATGGTGGAGCGCCAATCGCGCAGGAAGACCAGGATCACGAGCACGACAAGCATGATGCCTTCCATAAGCGTGCGCAGCACGCCGTCGATGGAAGCACGGATGAATTGGCTCTCATCATAGGAGACCTGGGCCGTGGTGCCCGGAGGAAGCGAGGATTTCAGGTTCTCCAATTCTTCGCGAACGCCCTCTGCCACTGAGAGGGTATTGGCTGTCGACTGGCGCACGATGCCGAGGCCCATGGCGACCTTGCCGGCTTCATAGAACTCGAAGCGGTTGTCCTCCGCCCCGACCTCCACCTTCGCGACCTCGCTCAGGCGCACGAGATAGCCATTCTTGTTCGAGACAATCAGCTGCTCGAAATCCTGCGGAGTGGAGAGGCGGGAATCCGTCTTTACGGTGAACTCGCGCTGCGTGGATTCGATGCGCCCGCCTGGCAGCTCCACATTCTGACGCTTGATCGCCGATTCCAGGTCCTGCACCGTGAGGCCACGTGCTGCAAGGGCCGGGCGGTCGACCCAGATGCGCATGGAATAGCGGCGTTCGCCGGCAAGGTTGACGTTGGCGACGCCGGGCACGGTTGAGAGGCGGTCCACATAGACGCGCTTGAGGAAGTCGCTGAGCTCGAGAGCGTCATAAGTCGAAGAGGTGACGCTGACCCACATGATGGCGGAGGCGTTGTCGTCCACCTTGCGGATGACCGGCTGGTCCACGCCGTCCGGCAGGCGGCCCACCACGCGGAAGACAGCGTCGCGCACGTCGGACGTTGCGCCTTCAGGATCACGCGAGACATCGAACTCGATGCTCACCGACGAGCGCTCGTTCTGGCTCTGCGAACGGATCTGATTGATGCCTTCGATGCCCGCCACGGCACCTTCGATCACCTCCGTCACGCGGCTTTCGATGACTTCGTTCGAAGCGCCACGGTAAACCGTGGAGACAGATACGACCGGGCGGTCCACACTCGGATATTCCCGGATCGGCAGGTTCATGAGTGCGGACAAGCCGCCCACGATCAGCAGCAGGCTCACCACAACGGCGAAAACGGGACGGCGGATGAAGAGGTCGGAAACCTGCATGACGGCTCAGCTCTTGGACCAGTCGTTGACAAAAGTTCTCCCGCCGGAGCGGGAGAGAAAATCATTCAGCGCTCGGCAGCCTGCGCGCTGCTGATCGCCTGCGGCGTATTCAGCGTGCTGCGGGAAGGCTGCTGGCGGTTCGCGGCGGGCGCTCCTTGCGGATCCTGTGCGCTCGAACCGAGCGGGCGGGCGATTACTTCGGCTCCGGGACGCACGCGCTGGACGCCCAGCACCACGATGATCTCGCCCGCTTTCAGCCCATTCACCACCTCGACCTTGCCGCCCTGGCGCTGGCCGATGGTGATGACGCGGCGCTCCACCTTGTTGTCCTTCACCGGGTAAACCACATGGCGCAGGCCTTCGCTGACGATGGACTCCTCCGGCACCAGGACCGCTTCGTCATTCACCGAAACTTCGAGCGCGACGGTCAAGAACATGCCGGGCTTCAAGGCCTCGTCCGGGTTCTCGAACTCGGCGGTGAGACGCGCGGTGCGGGTGGCCTGATCGACGCGAGGGTCGATGGTGGACACCTTGCCCTTGAAGGTGCGGCCCTTGTAGGCCGCTGACATGGCATTCACCGTCTGGCCGGGCTGCAGACGGCCCAGAAGGTTTTCGGGCACGGCGAAGTCGAGGCGGACTTTCGAGAGATCATCGAGGGAGGTGATCCGTGTGCCGGGCGCAATATAGGCCCCAAGCGAAACGGAACGGGTGCCGACGCGGCCATTGAAGGGGGCGCGGACCGTCATGTCCTCAAGCCGCGCTTCAGCAGCCTTGCGCTGAGCCTGGGCCGAGGCAATCGAACCTTCAAGGGATTTCAACTGCGCCGTCAGATCCTCGACTTGAGCGCTGGTGCCGGCGCCTGTCCGGCTCAGCGCCTGGGCGCGCTCAAGCTTGATGGCGATTTCGTTCCGCAGGGCCACGGCACGGTTGGCCTCGGCAATGGCCTGGTCGATGTCGGCCTGGCGCTCGGCGGCATCGAGTTGCACCAGCGTGTCGCCGGCCTTCACCTTCTGTCCTTCCTCGAAGCCGATCTCATCGATCACGCCAGCGACCCTAGCGGTCACTGTAATGGACTCGAAGGCGCGCACAGTGCCCACGGCCTCGCGGGTTTCCACGATGCGTCCGGTCTTCACCGTGTCCACTTCCACGGTCGCAGGTCCCATGGCGCCGCCCCGGTTGCCGCCGCTGCGCGCGCCGGAAGGAGCGCCTTGCCGTGCCACAGGCTGGTTCCCCAGGTATCCGCCCTGATAGGCATACCACCCGCCAAACCCTGCTGCCCCCAGCAAGGCGATGACGGCGAGTTGACCGGACACACGCATGCTCGCTCCTTAGCCTCGGAAGTCTTTTCAGTCTCGAATAATGGGATGCGACCTAACACAACTTAGGTCAGTCCTTATGACTATAACGCAGTGAACACGATGTTTTGTATTACGATTTAGTAATCTGAGATTTTTCTCCGGTGCCTAACCATGGGGCATATGCCTTGACCATAGGCGCCGCTTCCGTCATACCGGTCGGCGGGACACCTCTCCCCACCGAGAGGCGCCCATCTGTAAGGATGGATCACATGACAGACCTGCCCAATGCGCGTCCGCGCGCGCCTTTCTTCTCGTCCGGCCCCTGCGCAAAGCGCCCCGGATGGTCCCTGCAAAATCTTCGAACCGAAAGCCTCGGCCGCTCGCATCGCGCCAAGCTCGGCAAGGCGCGCCTGAAGCTCGCCATCGACCTCACCCGCGAGGTGCTGGAAGTGCCGGCCGATTACCGCATCGGCATCGTGCCCGCCTCCGATACCGGCGCCGTGGAGATGGTGCTGTGGTCGATGCTGGGTGCCCGTCCGGTCGATATGCTCGCGTGGGAGAGCTTCGGCGAAGGCTGGGTCACCGATGTGGTCAAGCAGTTGAAGCTCGCCGACGCCCGCGTGATCAATGCGCCCTATGGCGAGTTGCCCGATCTCTATCAGGTCGATACGAAGAACCGCGACGTGGTCTTCACCTGGAACGGAACCACCTCCGGCGTGCGCGTGCCGAATGCGGATTGGATCGCCGCCGATCGCGAGGGCCTCACGATCTGCGATGCGACCTCTGCGGCATTCGCACAGAAGCTCGACTTCGCGAAGCTCGATGTGGTCACGTTCTCCTGGCAGAAGGTGCTGGGCGGCGAAGCGGCCCACGGCATGCTCATCCTCTCGCCGCGCGCGGTGGCGCGGCTTGAAACCTACAAGCCCGCCTGGCCGCTGCCGAAGATCTTCCGCATGACCAAGGGCGGCAAGCTCATCGAGGGCATCTTCGAAGGCGAGACCATCAACACGCCGTCCATGCTCGCCGTCGAGGATTACATCGACGCGCTCGAATGGGCGAAGTCCATCGGCGGCTTGGAAAAGCTGATGGCGAAGGCCGATGCCAACGCGAAGGTCATTCATGACTGGGTGGCGCGGACGCCCTGGATCGCCAACCTCGCGAAGGTTCCGGCGACCGCTTCGAACACAAGCGTGTGCCTCGTCATCGCCGATCCTGACGTGGTCGGACAAGGCCCTGAGGTCGTGGCGCAGGTTGCCAAAGGCATCACCTCCAGGCTCGACAAGGAAGGCGTCGCCTTCGATATCGGCGCCTATCGCGATGCGCCTGCCGGCCTTCGCATCTGGTGTGGCGCGACGGTGGAGCAATCCGATCTCGAGGCCCTGACGCCGTGGCTCGACTGGGCCTTCGCGCAGGAAAAGGCGAAGCTCGCGAAAGCGGCTTGAGGCCAAGACATGCGTCATCCCGGACGCGGCCCTGCCGCGATCCGGGATCGCCTAAACCAGCCAGACTCCCATTCCGATCCCGGCTCGCGCTGCGCTTGGCCGGGATGACGCCATGAGGTTTAACCCATGCCCGCTCCCCGCGTTCTCATTTCCGATGCTCTCTCGCCTGCCGCCGTGCAGATCTTCAAGGATCGCGGCATCGAGGTCGATTTCCAGCCCGATCTCGGCAAGGACAAGGAGAAGCTTGCCGCCATCATCGGCAACTACGATGGTCTCGCCATCCGCTCCGCCACGAAGGTGACGGCGAAGATCCTCGAGCAGGCCAAGAACCTGAAGGTGATCGGCCGTGCCGGCATCGGCGTGGACAATGTCGAGATCCCCGCTGCCACGGCGAAGGGCATCATCGTCATGAACACGCCCTTCGGCAATTCCATCACCACCGCCGAGCATGCGATTGCGATGATGTTCGCGCTCGCGCGCCAGATCCCGCAGGCCGATGCCTCCACGCAAGCCGGCAAGTGGGAGAAGAACCGCTTCATGGGCGCCGAGCTCACCGGAAAGGTGCTCGGCGTGATCGGCTGCGGCAATATCGGCTCCATCGTGGCCGATCGCGGTATCGGTCTTCGCATGAAGGTGATCGCCTACGATCCCTTCCTCTCGCCGGAGCGGGCGCTCGAACTCGGCGTCGAGAAGGTGGAGCTGGACGATCTGCTCCGCCGCGCCGACGTCATCACGCTGCACGTGCCGCTGACGGAAAAGACCAAGAACGTTCTCTCGGCGGAAAACATCGCCAAGACGAAGAAGGGCGTGCGCATCGTCAACTGCGCCCGCGGCGGCCTCGTCGATGAGGGCGCCCTACGCGCGGCGCTCGATTCCGGCCATGTGGCCGGTGCCGCCTTCGACGTGTTCGTCGAGGAGCCTGCGCTCACCAATCCGCTCTTCGGCCATCCGAACGTGGTCTGCACGCCGCATCTCGGCGCAGCGACGACGGAAGCGCAGGAGAACGTCGCGCTGCAGGTGGCCGAGCAGATGTCGGATTACCTGCTCCAGGGCGCGATCCAGAACGCTGTGAACTTCCCGTCCATCACGGCGGAAGAGGCGCCGCGCCTCAAGCCTTTCGTGGCGCTTGCGGACAAGCTCGGCTCCTTCCTCGGCCAGCTCACGGAAGCGCCGATCAAGGGTATCCGTATCGAGTACGAAGGCGCTGTGGCGGAGATGAACACCCGCGCGCTGACGTCGGCCGCCATCACCGGTGTGCTGCGTCCCTTCCTGCAGGACATCAACATGGTGTCGGCCCCCATTGTGGCCCGTGAGCGCGGCATCACGGTGGAAGAGGTGAAGCGCGAGAGCGCCGCACGCGATTACGAGAGCTTCATCCGCATCATCGTGGATGCCGAGGACATGCCGCGCCACGCGGGCGGCACGGTGTTCCAGGACGGCAAGCCGCGCGTCATCGAGATCCGCGACATCGCGGTCGATGCCGAATTCGCGCCGCATATGATTTATGTGCGCAACGATGATAAGCCGGGCTTCATCGGCCGCTTCGGCACGCTGCTCGGCGAGTCCGGCGTGAACGTGGCGACCTTCGCGCTCGGCCGCGACAAACCCGGCGGCGACGCCATCTGCTTCGTCTCGGTCGATGAGCCCGTCTCGGAAGAACTCCTGCGCAAGATCGAGGAGATCCCGCAGGTCAAGCGCGCCCGCGCGGTTCGCTTTTAAAAGCATCTTCCGGCGAAGTGGATACCGGTTCGCCGGAAAAGAAGATGCGAGAAAAGAGGTAAAGTCATGGCCCATGTCCCGTCGCAACGCTTCGTCCTGACGCTCGCCTGCGCGAACCGTCCCGGTATCGTCGCCGCCGTGGCGGGGCATCTGTCCGATGCAGGCCTCAACATCCTCGACGCCCAGCAATACGACGACACGCAGACGGATCGCTTCTTCATGCGTGTCGTTTTCAATCCGGTCGCAGGGCACGGTGATCTCGACGCCCTGAAGGATGGCTTCGTGCCCTTGGCGGATCGCTTCGGCATGACATGGACCCTGCGCGACATCGGCGAGAAGCGCAAAGTCATGCTGCTCGTCTCGAAGTTCGACCATTGCCTGGCCGATCTGCTCTACCGTTGGCGCATCGGCGAACTCGATTTCGAGCCCGTCGGGGTCATCGCCAATCATCCGGCCGAAACCTACAGCCATGTGAGCCTGGGCGATGTTCCGTTCCACTACCTTCCTGTGACGAGGGACACGAAGCTCGAGCAGGAGGCCAGGGTCTGGGAGATCATCCGCGACTCACAGGCCGACCTCGTGGTGCTTGCGCGCTACATGCAGGTTCTGTCCGATGGGCTTGCGGCGAAGCTCTCGGGCCGCTGCATCAACATCCATCACTCGTTCCTTCCGAGCTTCAAGGGCGCGAAGCCCTATCATCAGGCCCATGCGCGCGGCGTGAAACTGATCGGCGCGACCGCTCACTATGTGACATCCGATCTCGATGAAGGGCCGATCATCGCGCAGGATGTGGAGCCGATCACCCATCGCGACAGCGCAGACGATCTCGTGCGCAAGGGACGCGATATCGAGCGGCGCGTTCTCGCTCGCGCTGTGCGCTACCACCTGGAAGATCGCATCCTCCTCAATGGCCGCAAGACGGTGGTGTTCGCGGATTAGTGTTGCGGAGAATGACACCTGCTACGTCATCACCGGCCTTGTGCCGGTGATCCCGACCTTTTGGAGCGCTGCGCCCCTTGCATCGAGATGACCGGGACAAGCCCGGCCATGACGAGGAAGTCCGAGAGGCGCATCGCTCCTTTTACCTCCGCTCCGCGAGCCAAATCCCGCCGAGCACCAGGAACAAGCCCAGGGCGTGGTAATAGGCAAAGGGCTCGCCCAGCAGCAGCACGGCGAGCAGCGCGCCGAAGACCGGCACGAGGTTCACGAACAAACCTGCCCGCCCGGGCCCGATCAGCTCGACGCCGCGAATGAAGAAGATCTGCGAAAGCAGCGACGGGAAAAAGCCGATATAGAGAAGGATCAGCCAACCCTTGAGAGTTGGCCACTGCGCGGCGCCCTGCACGATCTCCACCGCTAGCAAAGGCAGCGACGTGAGGAACGCCACGCCTGCCATGGCCGTGAAGAACACGAGGCCCGAGACAGGCGGCCGACGGCGCAGGCCCAGTGTGTAGCCTGCATAGAAGACGCAGGCGATCAGCATCCAAACGTCGCCGGTGTTGAGCGCCAGCGTCTTGAGAACCTCGAGGTCGGCCTTCACCGACACCAGCACCACGCCGAGGATCGTCACGATCATGCCGAGAATCTGCAGCGGGATCACGCGTGCGCCGAAGAACAGGATGGTGCCGATCAGCACGAGAACCGGAATGGAGCCTTGGAAGATCGTAAGGTTGACCGCAGTCGTGTGATGGGCGGCGGCATAGAACAGGGCGTTGAAGGCGGTGAAGCCCGAAGAGCCCATAAGAACCGTGTAGAGCCAGCGCGAGCCGATCTGCGCCCATTCGGCTACGACTTGCCGCCCCACCAACGGCCCTAAGATGATGACCACGATCACCCAGCGGATGCAGGTGAGCAGCATGGGCGACACCTCGCCGATGGCAAAACGCCCGGCAATGGCATTGCCGCCCCACATGAGCGTGGTGAGAATCAGAAGCAGGTAGGCTTGTCCCCAGAGGCCCTTCCAGAGCGATTGCAGGATTTTCATGGAAGGCTAGACCTCATGACTCTTGCCGCCGCATGCGCAGTTTCGATAAACCAGCGCCAAAGGGAGGCGGGTGACGCATATGGCCTTAAGGTTTCTGGTAGTTGAGGGCAATACGCGCAGTGCAAGGGAGGCCCACAAGGCTGCCTATGGCAATATGCTGTCCGAGTCCTATGCGCAGGTGATCCAGCACATCGAGCGGACAGCTGTCTGCGACATCGCCTTCCCGACGGACGAGGGCGCAAACCTGCCGGACCGGGCGGGTCTTGAGTCTTACGATGGCGTCGTGCTCACCGGTTCGCACCTCAACATCTATGATCGTACCCCTGAGATCATGCGCCAGATCGACCTGATGCGGGCGATCTACGCCTCGGGCACGCCGTCCTTCGGTTCCTGCTGGGGGCTGCAGGTGGCCGCCGTTGCAGCAGACGGTGACGTGCAGAAGAACCCGCTCGGCCGTGAAGTGGGCTTCGCCCGCCGCCTGCGGCGCACGGAGGAGGGGAGGGGGCATCCCCTGCTCGAGGGGCGGCCGGAGGTCTATGACGCGCCCGCCATTCATCTCGATATGATCACGGCGCTCCCAGACGACGCTATCGTGATCGCCACCAATCCGGTTTCCGAGGTGCAGGCGGCTGAGATCCGAAGGGACGGCGGCGCCTTCTGGGGCGTGCAGTACCACCCGGAATTCAGCCTGGCCGAGTTGGCTGTGATCATGCGTCAGCGCGCCGAACTCCTGATCCGCGAAGGCTTCTGCCGTACGCCCGAGGAGGTTCATGCTTATGCGGCGGACCTGACGGCACTCGACAGGGAGCCCACTCGCTTCGATCTGGCCTGGCGTCACGGCGTCGATGCCGAGGTGCTGGATGTGAACCGCCGCACCCGCGAAATCCGCAATTTCATCGAGCATCGGGTGAAGATGGAGAAGAGCGCACGCGGCCGGGCCTGATGTCCTCTAGCGCATCGTGCGGAACCGAAAGGTCCGCGTCAGCGAAAAGTGGCCCCGGTTATTCGCTGGCGCGGCCCTTCCGGTCGCTTTCAACGATGCGCTCTCTAAAGAAGGGAGCATCGGATCAATCCCAAAAGTGGAATCCACTTTTGGATCCGAGGCTCTAGGCGGCTCCAAAGAACCCTTAGAGCACATCCACGATGATACGCTGGGAGACCGGCGTGGCGGAGGATGGCGCGCGCACGACGAATCCCCGGCATTTCCTGGTGACAGGGTAGATGGGAGCACGGTGCCGGTCGGCCCCGATCATATAGTTGACCGTGTAGTAGGTCTCGCCGCCGACGAAGGTCGTGTCTTTCGTCTCGAAGACGTATCCCAGCTCGGTTGGGTTGATCCGATAGACCGCCTGTGGCGGCCCGAAAGCCGCGATGTGCTCCGAAATCGGCCGACCGATATAATCCGAGCACGAGACCGTCATGGTTTCATGCACCGTTGGCGCACAGCCCACGGCACCAAATGCCATGCCAACAACCACAGCAATTCTTTTCACGGCAGCCCCCAGCGACGAGACATTAATCCCCGTCCATGGAGAGGATCTAGAGGATCGCGTGCCGTTAGGAAAGCTGTTGATGCTCCTCCAGGATCATTCGCTCTGTGCCGTTTCTTGCTCGTCATGGCCGTCCCCGGACCTGATCCGGGGATCAGTCCCGGCCATCCCCGTCTTAGATCCCGCCGCGCGTAAGACGGGGATCCCCGGCATGAGGCCGGGGATGACGGGCGAAGAGCACTTTCCGTTGCCGTTCCGGCCGCGGAAGCCGTCACTGCCCCTCCTCGTCATGGCCGGGCTTGACCCGGCCATCCCGCTCAGGAAGAGCGCCGCGCCTCACCGAAGCGGGATCCCCGGCCCAAGGCCGGGGATGACGGAAAGGGGCAACGCAGCCGGGGGAATGTTCTCTCTTTGTTCTTGACTTCTGTCCTAAGCTGGGCTATATCGTGACCTGTCCCGGCTCACCGAGGGGCGCGCTCGCGAGGCGTCGTGACTGTGGGGCCGGGAGCGGTCTCGTGCGTGAGGTGAACGCAGCCTCATGTGACGGGAGGCCCAGGCTGCGGCTTGGGGTTCGGGATTGGTCGTGCGCCGCCTGCGGCAAGACGCGGTGTCCGCGTGCGGCAGTTGATGAACTTCAGCCCGCCTGTCCGCCTAAACAAGCCGTGCGCGAGGAGCCGTCGGGTTCCTCTCACACCTCAGACATCGAGCCGGACCGCTCCTCGCGCCCCCCTCGACTGCTCACCCTCGGAAGGCTGTCACGCCCTGGGGACAAAGGCGCATGCCTTTATTCCGTCCCTTGAAAAGCCGAGACTGAGAGACATCTCGCGCACAGCAGGACGGAGCATGATGCATGGGACAAGGCTCATTCCGGCTTGACCTGGGGCGCGCGATCCACGAAGAGGGTTTGCAAGGTTTTTACCCAATCCAAACCCTGGCCTTGCGCCGGGGTTTTTTCATGTGAGGCTTGAGCGATGGCGAACGTGGTTGTCGTGGGCGCCCAGTGGGGCGACGAAGGCAAGGGCAAGATCGTCGACTGGCTGTCCGAACAGGCGGATGTAGTCGTGCGGTTCCAGGGTGGGCACAATGCCGGCCATACCCTCGTGATCGGCGGCAACGTCTACAAGCTGTCGCTGCTGCCCTCCGGCGTCGTGCGCCCCGGCAAGCTCTCGGTCATCGGCAACGGCGTGGTGCTCGATCCGCATGCGCTTGCGGCGGAGGTGGCGCGCCTCCAGGAGCAGGGCGTCGTGATCTCCCGCGAGAACCTGCGCGTGGCTGAGAATGCCACGTTGATCCTCTCCATTCATCGTGAACTCGATGCGCTGCGCGAGAGCGGCAGCGCCGGCACGAAGATCGGCACCACCAAGCGCGGCATCGGCCCCGCCTACGAGGATAAGGTGGGCCGTCGCGCCATCCGTCTCATGGATCTGGCCGATCTCTCCTCGCTGCGCGACAAGATCGAACGCCTCCTGACGCACCACAATGCGCTGCGCCGCGGCTTCGGCCTCGATGAGTTCAAGCCCGAGGAGATCTATGACGAGCTGGCCTCGGTCGCTCCGAAGGTGCTTCCCTACATGGACGCCGTATGGCGTCTGCTCGATGAGGAACGCCGGGCAGGCCGCCGCATCCTGTTCGAGGGCGCGCAAGGTGCTCTCCTGGACGTCGATCACGGCACCTATCCCTTCGTCACCTCCTCCAACACGGTGGCGGGCCAGGCGGCCACGGGTTCGGGCATGGGCCCGGGTGGCGTCGGCTATGTGCTCGGCATCGCCAAGGCCTACACTACCCGTGTGGGCGAGGGACCGTTCCCGACCGAGCTGTTCGACGAGACCGGCGAGCTGATCGGCCAGAAGGGCAAGGAATTCGGCGTCGTCACGGGTCGCAAGCGCCGCTGCGGCTGGTTCGATGCCACCCTCGTGCGCCAGATAGTTCGTACTTCCGGCATCGACGGCATTGCGCTCACCAAGCTCGACATTCTCGACGGCTTCGAGACGATCAAGATCGGCGTCGGCTACAAGCTCGACGGCCAGACCATCGACTACTTCCCGGCAAGCCAGGGGGCCCAAGGGAGAGTCGAGCCGATCTACGAAGAGTTCGAAGGATGGAGCGGCTCCACCGCCGGTGCGCGCTCCTGGGCGGATCTTCCGGCACAGGCCATCAAGTATGTCCGCCGCATCGAGGAGCTGATCGGCGCGCCTGTCGCGGTGCTCTCCACCTCGCCCGAGCGCGACGACACAATCCTCATGAAGAACCCCTTTGAGGCTTGACGCCGGGGCGTCTCAGGGTCCATTCCCAGGGAAATGGCAGATTATTACCCTCTCATTGCACGGGCTGTCGATGGCCTGACAGAGCAGACGCCGGTTGCGCGGCGCGCCGTTTACGAGCGCGCCCGAACGGCTCTGGTCACCCAATTGCGCTCGCTCAATCCGCCTCTGCCTGAAGAGGATATCCGGCGGGAATGTGCCTCCCTCGACCAGGCGATCACGCGGGTCGAGGCCGATTATGCGCCTCCTCCGGCAGGCTTCGATCCGAACGCCTTCGCGGAGCTCTTGGCCGAGGATCAGCACCATCCGCAATCCCCCGCCGAGCGCCTGCGCAGCGTGGTGTCGCCGGGGCAAGCCCTGAGAGCGCCTTCTCAGGATGAGCCGGAGCCCAAGCCGTCGGTTCAATCTTTCGAGGAGGCCGCGCCCGCCCGTCCGCGGGTCGACACGCGTCCGCATCCGGCCATGCAGAATAACGGGCGGATGCGCTCGATCCTGCTCGGCTCCGCCATCGGCCTCGTGATCCTTCTCATTGCGGGCCTTGCCTGGTGGCAGAGTCGCACGGACGCTCCTATCCCCGAGACGCCCGTGGCCGAAGCCCCTCAGGCCCCGGCTGCTCCCGAAAACTCCAAGATCAACGAGCGTGTCGGCGGGCAGGCTCCGCAGGCAACGACCGCTCCTGCAGGAGCGGCTCAAGCGATTGGCGTGGCGCATCGCGCGGTCTTCTACGAGGAGGATGCCGCCAATCCCCAGACGCCGAAGGCCTATGTCGGGCGCGTGGTCTGGCGGCTGGAGGATGTGAACCCGGGGCAAGGGCAGCCGCTCGAGAAGGCCGTCTCCGCCAATATCGAGATCGCTGATGCAGGCCTCACCATGAAGATGGTGCTGCGCCGCAACCTCGATACGACCCTGCCGGCTTCGCACACGGTCGAGCTCACCTTCACCACCCGCAACGGCGACAGCGGCCGCGTGATCCGAGACGTGGGCCTCCTGCAGTTCAAGAACGAGGAAGCCGCGCGCGGTACGCCGATTGCTGGCCTGCCGGTTCCCGTGCGCGAAAACCTGTTCCTGATCGGCCTGTCCAATCTGCAGGGCGATGTGGAGCGCAACACGGAACTCTTCGTGCGCCGTAACTGGATCGATCTGCCTGTCCGCATGGCCTCGGGCCAGCGCGCGATCTTAAGCTTCGAAAAGGGCAGCACGGGTGAGCAGGTTCTGAACAACGCCTTCAGCCAATGGCAGTAACTCGGTCTTCACAAGCCAACAAAAAAAAGCCGCGCGATGCGCGGCTTTTTTCATGGGATAATGCTTGCCCATCAGGCCGAAGCCTCGGCCCCGGTGGATGATGTGCTCTCGATCTGGGTGAGGTTCTTCTTCACCGCCTCCTGCACCTTCTCGAAAGCACGTACCTCGATCTGGCGCACGCGCTCGCGGGAGACGCCGAATTCGGTCGAAAGCTCTTCGAGCGTGATCGGGTCTTCCGACAGGCGGCGAGCCTCGAAGATCCGGCGCTCGCGCGGGTTCAGGACCGATAGGGCGTTGCGGAGCGCGGTCAGCCGGTTCTGGCCTTCCTCCTCCTCCGCGAGCACCTGCTCCTGGCTTTCGCTCTGATCGACCAGCCAATCCTGCCACTCGCCGCCGCCTTCGCCTTCTTCGCGCAGGGGCGCATTGAGGGAGGCGTCGCCGCCGAGGCGACGGTTCATGTCCACCACATCCTGCTCGGTCACGCCGAGCTGGGTGGCGATCTGCTTCACCTGCTCGGGGCGCAGGTCGCCCTCATCGAGGGCGGAGATACGGCCCTTGGCCTTGCGCAGGTTGAAGAACAGCTTCTTCTGGTTCGCGGTGGTGCCCATCTTCACGAGGGACCAGGACCGCAGGATGTATTCTTGAATCGCCGCCTTGATCCACCACATGGCATAGGTGGCGAGGCGGAAGCCCTTGTCGGGCTCGAAGCGCTTGACGGCCTGCATGAGGCCGACATTGCCTTCCGAGACCACCTCGCTGATCGGCAGGCCATAGCCACGGTAACCCATGGCGATCTTGGCGACGAGGCGCAGGTGGGATGTCACGAGCTTATGGGCAGCCTCGCGATCTCCATGCTCCCGCCAGCGCTTGGCGAGCATGTATTCCTCATGCGGCTCGAGCATGGGGAAGCGACGGATTTCGTCGAGATAGCGGGAAAGGCCCCCTTCATTGGCAAGCACCGGAAGCGCTGTAGCCATGTGTTCTCCTCCTTTGGCTCCCTCTTTCCATGAGGCAAGCCTGAGGCGGCCCCCAGAATGGCCAGCCGCCAACTTCCTTATATAAGCGGTCCGACCTTGTCCGAATAGAGGCGTCAGGCTTCAAGACGTGGTGAACGCCTGGAAAGCGCAAGGGTGCCAGCGTGGCAGAATTTTGCGACGCATTGACGCTTGACTCTAAGCCCGCAGGGTCTCCAGGAGCCTTGCCAGATCCTCAGGGGTAGGGCTCTCGAAACGCAGGAATTCGCCTGTCCTGGGATGCTCGAAGCCCAAAACCGCCGCATGAAGCGCCTGCCGGTTCAGCGCCTTCAGGGCTTGCTGCTGAGCCTCTGAGAGGCGGTTCGCCTTGGTCTTGAAGCCTGAGGCATAGACGGCATCGCCAAGGAGCGGGTGGCCGATATGAGCCATGTGAACGCGGATCTGATGGGTGCGCCCGGTCTCCAGCTCGCATTGGACGAGAGCGGCCATGGGATTGGGGTGGGGCAAGCCTTCCAACACTTCGTAATGGGTGATGGCATAGCGGCCACGCTCGTTCTCGTCGGAGACGATGGCGATCTTTTCCCGGTTGTGCTGGCTGCGGGCGAGCGCCGCCTCCACCGTCCCTCGCTTGCGCTCCGGCACGCCCCAGACGAGGGCAAGATAGAGTCTCTCCAGAGGGCCGGTGCGGCCGTGATCGGCGAACTGCTCCGCAAGGCCCTGATGGGCCAGATCGTTCTTGGCCACCACGAGGAGGCCCGATGTATCCTTGTCGAGCCGGTGCACGATGCCGGGGCGCTTGACGCCGCCGATGCCTGACAGGCTCTCGCCGCAATGGGCGATGAGCGCATTGACCAGGGTGCCGGATTCATGCCCCGCCGCCGGATGGACCACGAGCCCCGCCGGCTTGTCGATAACGATGAGATCGTCGTCCTCATAGATGATCACGAGGTCCATCGCCTCGCCCTGGGGCTCGGCCGCAACGGGCGGGGGGACCTGCAGCGCAATCCGAGCGCCTGCCCCCACCTTGCGGCCCGGATCGAGCACGGGCGCGCCATCGACGGTCACTTGGCCGCCACGGATCAGCGCCTGCAGGCGGCTGCGCGACAAGTCGCTCGCAAGGCGCGCCAGCACCCGGTCCAGCCGCTCGGCCGCCGTTCCTGCCTCCAGAGTCCATTCCTGCTGGGTCGTATCGTCCACCGCGTCCTCATTTTTAGCCTGGCCCTCTCTTTTTTCCGAGAAAGGGCTTGAAGGGATTCACGATGGTGGTTATACGAGCGGCCTCCACCTTGCTAGCTCCCTTCGTCTAGCGGTCTAGGACGTCGCCCTCTCACGGCGAAAACAGGGGTTCGAGTCCCCTAGGGAGCGCCATCACCTTCGGCAAGGTGTTTTTCCTGAACAATGTGCCTCTGATCGTCCCAAGAAGCCCTAAGAGCTTGGAGGGGATCGCGGTGAACTTCCTGCTGGGGCCAAGCAGGGTTCAGCCCTCGGCGCTCAGGCTATCAAGGCTAAGGCCGATCATGGTGCTGCTGATGTGGCCGAGATTATTGCCGATCTGAAGGCCTTCAGTGCTGTTTGCCTCCGGCAGATCGCTGCCGCTTTGCACACCAGGGGGATCAAGAGAGCCTCGGACACAAAAGTGGACTTGCACTCTTGGGGCTCCATCCGATGCTTTCTCCTTCAATGAGAGCATCGTTCAGGCGACCCGAAGGGCCGCGCTCGCGAATAACCGGGACCACTTTTCGCTGACGCGGACCTTCGGTTCCGCACGATGCGCTAGTGTCGCCATCGTCCGAGAGGCGAAAATCAGCGGACCTTCGTGCGGCTGCGCTCTACTACCGTCTCTGACCCTGTCCTGACCTTGCGACCCACTGACCGGCAGGGGACTAGGTTTCCGATCACCGGATCAGAAGAGAACCTCCTGAGCATAATTCTATAGCCGATGAAACCTCCTTGCTGCAGGCCAGAGTTGCCGTCTGGAGTTCTTTCACCGGACGAAGGAACTTCAGCTCGCCGATGCACTTACAGGATGTGAATGAGTGCATTGCTTTGGGGTAGGCGCGGGACGATTGCTAATTCAGACGAAGGTGCCCCATGCGCCACAAGTTCCAGGTTGGCCAACCCGTTGTGCCGGCAAGCCCCCGCCAAGACCGCCACCACGTCTACTACATCATCCAGTTGATCCCTGAGACCTCTCACGCCCCGCAATACCGCGTTCAAGAAGTGACAAGCGGGATCACGTGCGTTGTTCTCGAAACAGATATCAAAGCAGTTGAAGCTCGACCGACGTGAGGCCGGTGGTCTGCCCCGGAGAAGCGGTCTTCCGATGAATGGCTTTAAGCCAGATGGACCTTAATGGGATTTCCGCAGGGGCTGCGTGGGCGGGCCTTCATTGAACTCGCTCTACTTCTTGGATTGTTCCCGAGCGGACGTTGCGCTGCTCTGGGTCAACGTAGCTGGCACACAACTTGGGCTCGCAAGAGTAGCGCGCTCCACCAGCCTTGTTCAGCGAATTATGCGCCGTCCTTTGGCCTGCCGTTTGAGCGCTCATGCTCCTCATTCAGGCTCTCAATCTCGCGTGAGAGATTCGCCTCGGACTGGCTTAAGGCCCGCGAACGAGCAATTTCAGCCCGTGACTTCTCAATGGCCTGATTGGCTCGGTCGATTGTTTCACCGAGCGAAGGTTGCTTGTACTCAGACTTACCGTCAGGAGAGTCGGGCTTATCAGGGCTGTCCATAGAACGGCAAAGTATAGGAGGCCGTACAGCCCGGCGTTAACCTTCGTTAACGAAACACTTCATTTGTTCCATGAAGGCGCTGACCTGGTTGATTATCCCGAGCGAGGGGGCTGCGGCGGAGGCTCCACCCGGTCGATCTCCAACAAGACCTTGACGGTCAGCACCCGCTGCTGATGTTCATTCCGCACCTCGACCGTGACCTCACGGCTGTCGCCCTTCGGCAGCCGGTCCCGTCCGATCTCAGCCGCCGCACAGGCAGCCTCGTGTTCGGCCTTGTCCAGGCTGTCGAACTCCAGGCCATCCTCATCGGGAGTGAAGCGCGCTCCCTCGCGGACGTCGAAATAGTAGCGAGGCATGCGGATCAACCAAGGTAACGTCCTGATGTTCCCATGCCTTGCCCGGGGCGCATTCACCTGTGATAATCAGGGCATCGTCAGCATCTGATCTTTAGGCGCTGGCGGCTGAGAGACATGAGCTCCCGCCTAACCACAAGGGGAGGCTGTCTTGGAAACCATTCACCCCCATACAGCCGCGCTGATCCGCAAGCTGGAGAGCCTCGCTCCGCTCGCGCCAGAGGAGAAGGCGGCCCTGCTGGGCCTGCCGTTGCGGCTCAAGACTGTCGCGGCCGACCAGGACATCGTCTGCGAGGGCGACAGGCCGTCCGAGTGCTGCCTGATAGTGGAGGGCTTCGCCTGCCGCTACAATCTCACGGGCGAGGGCAAGCGGCAGATCCTGTCGTTCCACATCGGCGGCGACATTCCCGACCTTCAGAGCCTGCACCTGAGGGTGATGGATCACAGTCTCGGCACACTGGTCCCGTCCAAGCTCGCCTTCATCCAGCATGACGCCCTGCGCAGTTTCATGCGCAGCCACCCCCGTCTGGGTGACCTGTTCTGGCGCGACACCCTGATTGATGCGGCGGTGTTCCGGCAATGGATCGTGGGGCTCGGGCGTCGCGAAGCCCGTGGCCGGATCGCGCACCTGCTGTGCGAGCTGCTCGTGCGCTTGAGGGCGGCCGAGCTGGTGGAGGACCATGTCTTTGGTCTGCCGGTCACCCAGGCGGAACTGGGCGATGCGCTCGGGATCTCAACCGTGCACGTCAATCGGGTGCTGCAGGAGCTCCGGGGCGAGAACCTGATTTCCTGGCGCGGGGAGACCTTGCAAGTGCTGGATTGGGAAGGGCTGAAGCAGGCGGGCGAGTTCGACCCGACCTATCTGCACTTGGTGAAGAGGGAAGCCCTCTGACCGGCAGAAGAGGTTTCTCACCGGAATCACTGATTATCCTATCGCTCTTGGCTGGGCACCTCGATCCCGGCCCGGAGCCAGTCTTCGCAAATCCATCTACCTGAAGCGGCGAAGCATAGATGGGACATCGGCGCGGGGCTGTTCATCGCCCCGCTGCTTTTCCTTGTCGTCTGGCAGGCTCAAGCAATCAGGTCCCATTTGTTGACCGACAGCGTATCGATCCGCACGAGTTCATCGCCTTGACGCGTGCCGTAGATTTCAAGGGTCGCTCCCGTGGTGAGCTGCAGAGTGGCCTCGTAGAAGGTCCGCGTTCTGGAATCCGCACCCGTCGAGCCTAGCTGCTTGTCGGCGATCCATGAACTGACCGTGGTTCCGTTGACGCGAATGCCCATGGGAGAGGCACCGTCGCTCTCGTCGTAATAGACGACCTTCACCTTGTAGGTTCCGGTCTCGCCCGTGAACGTGCCTTTTGCAGTGGCTTCCACACCCTTGTTCCTGTTCTCGACGGCTCGCCCGCCTTCCGCGGTGCTGAGGCTGACAAGCGTGAAGTTCGTCAGTTGCAGCGTTTCCATCTGTATGGTGCCGGCTCCGATGGCAGGGTACTGCGTTGTTGGGGGAGGGGGTTCCGAGCCGGATTTCAGATTGTGGTCGCTTGAATGGACGGATGCGCCGCCTGCGATTTGAAAGGTCTCCGTGTAAGTGCCGTCCGTGACTCTCCAGGTATTGGCCCCGGTCTGGGTCAGTGTCGCGTTGCTGGTAAACCCGGCGAACTCCAACCGGTCTCCCGCGGCGCTGCCGTTGCCGGAGAAGTCGAAGATCGTATCGCCGCCGAACTCGCCCTTGCGAAGGACGAAGGCGTCATCGCCCAATCCGCCGTAGAGCGAATCCACTCCGAGCCCACCCTCGATCGTGTCGTTGCCGTCATTGCCCTTGAGAGTATTGGCGACGCTGTTGCCGACGAGACTGTTGTTGAGCCCGTTCCCGTGCCCGTTGATCACCTTCGTGCCCGTCAGAGTCAGGTTTTCGACATTGGCCAGCAGCGTGTAGGTGATGCTCGACCGGACGGTATCGGTCCCGGCTCCCGAGGCTTCGACGACGAGGTCTCCGGAATGATTGACGATGTAGGTGTCGTTGCCCGCCAGGCCGCGCATCTCTTCGCCGCCTGTCGTGCCTTCGAGCGTGTCGTTTCCGCTTGTGCCGAGCCAGATGTAGTTCGGCACGGAGACGGAGCCTGAGTCCATCCCTGAGATCGAGTTGCCCGAGACGATGGTCCCTGTCGCTCCACCGTCATCGTTCGTGGGTTCTTCGCGTACGCCATAACGTGCGTTGATGCTGCTATCCGAGTAGATGGTGTTGTTCAGGATCTGCGTGTTCTTGGCGTAGTATGTCTTGCCTGTTACGGAATCGACCCGCAGGCGGATTTGAATTTCATCGTAGGTGTTATCGGCCTCCTGAGAGTTGTTGAAGACCGTGCTGTTCTGCACGATCGTGTCTGTCGCTCCCTCGATCCGGATGCCCTGACGGAGATTGTCGTGAACCTTGGCGCCTTCGATGGTGATGTCATCCGAGAGCTTGACGAGAATGCCTTCCTTCGTATTCCCATAATACTCGCCGCCGATGATACGAATGTCGGTCACCCATTCAATGGTCGTCTCCCCCTCGCGAAGGAGATCGCCGCGCTGAATCGTGACGCCTGCCGATCCGTTTGCGTAAGCCTTGTTGTTGACGAGGTCGAGATTGGTGGTGGCGTTCTGGATGTTGAAGCCGTGACGGTCGTTGTCGAAGGCACGGTTGTTTTCGTAAATGCCGCCAACCACGCCATCGGCCACAAAACCATCAAGGCCATTGCCGTGTGAGACGCAGTCCTTGATCGTTACGTCATAGGTGATCTCGTGGGGGTTGAAGCCATAGGCCGTGCAATTCTTGATCTCGACTCCGGACAAGGTGATGTCCGATTGAGTGCGCCCTGATCCGTCTTCCTTGATGCCGCAGATGAAGCCTGCCTGATGCCCCATGTTGTTCGCGCGGTTCCCGTCGATGGTCAGGTTGGCAACTGTGACGTGTTCGACTGTTTGCAGGGCTGTTCGGACGATGCCGTTGATCCTGGCATTGAAGTCATCGGCGAGCTTGATCGTGGTTTGCCCCATGCCGTTGCCGACGAGAGCGACACCTGAAAGCAGCTCGACGGGGCCGACAGATGGGTTATTCGGATCTCCGGTGACGACATAGGTTCCCGTGCCGAGCTGAACTTTCACCTGTTCGGTGGGATTCTGCAGGTAAGCCTTATGGGCCGCTTGGATAGCCGCTTTGATTGCGGCCGTATCCTTTTTAGCGTCGCCTGTCGCTGGGGCAACAGTAAAAACTTGTGCGGCCATGGCCGATCCTTCCCTGGGGTCTAAACCAGCCAAGGAAAGCTGCGTTGTAATTCAGCATCCACTGCAACTAAGGGTTACTTCAGCTGAAATCGGAGGTAAGGGTTCTCCGGCAGGGTGCCTCGTGGGTCGGAGAGGAAGGCCTAGAGCTGATTCCATTGGGATGGCATCAGCCCTCTTGTTTGCCGGGCCACCTTTTTGACGGTGAACCGGAGCCACTTCACCGAAAAATGCTCTAGACTCTGACAGCATTCGTATGCAGGCCTTGCGTAGTTCCTGAACTGCGGCGAGTAGCAAAGGCGGTAGGCCTGTCTCTCAAATATCCTCATCAAGTCTCTCGCGGGTTTCGTATCTTTCTTCAGAATAGGGGGCTGATGTGTCCGGGCATGAGGAGAGGACCCTCTACATACGAATAGCCTTCCTGCAGAAGAGTAAGTTGAACCTTTGAAAGGTAAGTGGCTTTAGAGATCGAACGTTAGTTGAATATCGTCACGATTTCGCCCTAATTGATATAGAAAAGGCTTTCTGCAGATTAAGGGAGATTGCTCTCCAGGGTCTGAAGTAAATTTTGGTGCTAAGAAGTACCGTCATCAGGTTTTAAAAGTCTGTTGCGTATCCTTCGGTCGTTCTGACCAACTTTTGTTCATCTCACTATCAAAAGCGTCTCGGAAGCATCAAAAGAAGCTCAGTAGACGTTTGGGGCAATACTCATGTCTTTGAATCCGAACGTTGAACCCAGCGGCAACTTTGACCTGTCCAATTGGAAGATCACGCTTCCTGTCGACTCCTCCGGCGGCTTTTCCGGCACGGCGGTGGAGGTGCAAAACCTGAGCGGCTATCAGAACAGCAAGTACTTCTACACCGGCTCTGATGGCGCGATGGTCTTCTATGCTCCCGTCAATGGAGCGACCACCAGCGGCTCGTCCTTTGCCCGTTCCGAGCTGCGCGAGATGAACGGCACCGCCAAGGCCGCGTGGAACCTCTCCACCGGCGGCTTCATGAGCGCCACTCTCGAAGTCGACGCGGCTCCGATGCGCGATGGCCAGGGCCATAAGATTGTGATCGGTCAGATCCACGGTCAGGACGACGAACTGGTTCGTCTCTATTGGCAGGACAACAAGCTATACTTCGCCAATGACCAGTCGGGTTCCGACAACGAAGAGCACAACTTCACCTTCAAGGCGGCTGACGGCTCCGCGCCGGACGTGTCGCTGAACGAGAAGTTCTCGTACACCATCAACGCCAAGGGCAATGTGCTCGACGTCGACATCTATGCCGACGGCAAGGTTTATCACTCGCACACCGCCATCAACAGCGTGTGGCAGTCGGACAGCTTCTACTTCAAGGCTGGTGCCTATCTCGGGGCCAACGAGACCAATGGTTCCGGCTACGGTCAGACGTCGTTCTATGCGCTGTCGTTCAACCACGACGGCACGACGACGGCTCCTTCGACGCCTTCTGAACCTATTCCCACTCCGGCGCCTACACCCACTCCGACCCCGACGCCCACTCCGACGGATCCTGTGAATGTGACCAAGCTCGGCACCTCGGGCGACAACAGTCTCACGGGTACGTCCGGTGCCGATGTGATCAGCGGTCTCGGCGGCAACGACAAGCTCTGGGGCAAGGCCAGCAACGACATCCTCATCGGCGGCTCGGGCAAGGATGCTTTCACTTTCGACACGACGCTGAGCTCCAGCACCAACGTCGACACCATCAAGGACTTCAATGTCGTCGATGATACCATTCGTCTCAACGACACGGTCTTCACGAAGCTGAGCGACACCGGACAGCTGCGCTCGTCGTGGTTCCGTGTGGGTGAGAAGGCGTTGGATAGCAACGACTACATCGTCTACAACAAGAGCACTGGCGCCCTGTATTACGACAAGGACGGCTCGGGCTCGGCTGCAGCGGTGAAGTTCGCCGTAATCGAGAACAAGGCTGCGCTGACGACTGCAGACCTCTTCGTGATGTAACGAGAACCTGCCGATCAGGGACGGCCTCATTTTCAACGGAGCCGCCCCTGCTCACTTTCCTTACATGGACGCATTCGCGTCCGGTGTTCGTCTCGATTTCAGTTTTGATGGGTTGCGGTTTTCTTCAGGAATTGCTCGTCACCATCTCATTTTGAAAACAGATATTTCAAAGCAGGCCCCGCATTTCGTGCGGGGCCTTTTTTATGAGGGCGCGGCGATGATCGGTGCTTACTCGGCCGGTGTCATGCGAACATTGGGGCCGGCTTCTGCGACCGGCGCAGGACGGAAGACGAAATAAGCGAACATCAGCATCGCGGCGAGAACGATGATGGAGGAGATGGCGGCAATCGGATCGGCAGCCTGATAGCCGAGATGAATGGCCGCCACGGCAATCGTCATGATGACCGTGCCGATGGACCACAAGGCAACCTGGATCAGCGCCAGCCGACTCACATTCAGAGCCGGGCGGCGCTCGTAATAAATCCCGAAGAGAAACAAGGATACCCATCCAAGCAGGTTCAGGTGAGCGTGGGCCGGCATGATCGCGTGGTTCTGCGATGCGGCCATGCCAATGCCCATAGCCATGCCCGCTATGACGAAAAGAACAGCCAATTTGAAGCTAAGGGACGATGCGGTCATGGTGTTTCCTCCTGAAACTATTCCCTTGATGGATTAGGTTTTTGCTTTGATCACGATCTCACCAACCCTTCTGTGTGTAAAATCACAACGGATACTCTAGAAGAGTATCTCTTGTTGTAACATTACCGACCGCGTCCGCATTACCGTAAAAGCAGAAGCGGCCCGACGACGCGGGCCGCTTGCATAAGCCATGGAGCAACACTTCAGCTGCGCTGCGTAACACGCTCCTCACGCGATCCGGATGGTTTGTCTTTGCGGCGCTTCTGTTTCTTCCAGGATGGTCTCATACGGGCTTTGCCGGCCATGGCTGCTCCTCAAGGTTTGTGGCGGTCTTCCGGTTTCGGTCGGTCGGGGTCGGTTTTCTCCAGACCTTCCCGTTGCTGGTTCTCTGTCAGGATACGATTGCTTGCTGTCCGATCACCCTGTTCCTGATGGTCCGGACTGCTCTGGCCAGGATGGACGATGCTGGTGTTCACGCTCCGCTCGGCCAAGCCTTGAGCACGGTCTTCACCCTTACCGGCCATGGCCTCACCCATTTCCCTGGACATCACGACGATGCGCGCCTGAGCCCATGCCCTGCTGAGCCTGAAGCGCATGTTCGCAACGCTCCACATGACTCATCGCGCGCTGCTGCATTTCCTGAGCATTGTGGCAGGGATCATCCACGTCCTGATGGCAGAATTGGCATTTCATGACGGCCTCCTTGCTGGCGTGCTGTGGAGGCCAACGTGAAGAAGCTGCCTGTGTTCCGGCGTTCTGTGCGCCGCTTGCCGGTTAATCCAGAGCTCTACCTTAGCGATAGAGATAGCTCGGGAGCCAAAGGCCAAGCTGCGGGAAGACGTAGAACATGGCCATGGCGACGACCACGAGGAAGAGGAACGGCATCACGCCCGCGAAGATCTCATTGATGGTCACATGGGGTGGCGCGATGCCTTTCAGGTAGAAAGGCGCCATGGCCACGGGCGGAGACAGGAATGACGTCTGGATATTGAGCGCGATCAGCACGCCGAAGAAGATCGGGTCGATGCCGAAATTGTCGAGGAGCGGCAGGAAGATCGGCACGAAGATCACGACGATCTCCGTCCATTCCAGGGGCCAGCCGAGCACGAAGATGATCGCCTGCGTCAGGATCAGGAACCAGAAGGGCGAGAGATTCAGATGCGAGACGAAGTTCTCGATGGGCTGATGCCCCCCAAGAAAAGCGAAGATCGATGAGAAGATGAAGGACCCCACGAAGAGCCAGCACACCATGGCCGACGTGCGAGCCGTGAGGATCACGGATTCCTTGAGCTTCGTGAAGGAGAGCGAGCGATAAGCTGCTGCCAGAAGAAGACTGCCGAGAGCACCCACGGCTGCCGCTTCTGTCGGTGTCGCGATCCCAAAGAAGATGGCGCCCAGCACAGAGAGGATGAGGAGCGCCAGCGGGAAGAACGATGTGGCAAGCGCCCAGATGACCTTTGCAAACGAGACCTTGCGTTGCTCCGGCGGCAGCTTCGGCGCTAGGCTTGGATTGAGCGCGCAGCGGATGATGACGTAGGAAATGTAAAGCCCTGCGAGTAGCAGGCCTGGGAAGAGGGCGCCTGCATAGAGCTTCGGCACGGAGACGCCGGCTGTCGCGCCATAGAGAATGAGCATCACGCTCGGTGGGATAAGAATGCCCAGGCAGCCACCAGCGCAGACGACACCCGATGCAAGGCGCGTATCATAGCCTGCGCGCAGCATGGCGGGGAAGGCGAGAAGCCCCATCAGCGTCACCACAGCACCCACGATGCCGGTGGCGGTTGCGAAGAGCGAACAGGTGAGAAGCGTCGCTACAGCCAGAGAGCCTGGGATGCCGCCGACGGCGATTTGGATGGAGTGGAACAGGCGGTCGAGGATGTTAGCACGCTCGATGATGTATCCCATGAAGACGAAAAGCGGGATGGCGACCAGCGTGTCGTTCGTCATGACCGAATAGGCGCGCTGCACCACCAGCGCGAACACGATGTCGCCCATGGCCATGTAGCCAAAGCCGAAACCCAGCGCCATCAGCGTGAAGGCGATCGGGAAGCCGAACATGATGAACACAATGAAGAGCCCGAGCATCAGCACACCCAGCTCAGGATTTCCAAGCCCCCATGACGCCAGCATCAGACGGATCCTTTCTTGAGGCCTTCTTGTTCGGCTTTTTCGAGGATGAGCTTTTCCGTTTCCTCTACATCGTGGAGGCGGGGTGGCCATGCACCCGTGCGAACGCAGGCGATGCAGCGGATGACTTCCGCAACGCCCTGAAACGCCATCAAGGACCCAACGATGGGGATGAGCGCCTTGAACGGATAGATCGGCGGGCCGTTCGGCGAGTTCATGGAATGCTCGTTCATGAGCCAGGACATCTGCATGAACGGAATCCCCGCGTAGACGAGCGCGAGAATGCCGGGGAAAAAGAAAAGGAAGTAAAGAACGAGATCCATGCCCGCCTGCCGGCGCGGCGACCAATTGCGATAGATGAAGTCACCTCGCACATGGTTATTGCGGGCCAGCGTGTAGGGCCCGGCCACCATGAACAGCAGACCATAGAGCATGTAGCTTGCGTCAAACGCCCATTCGGTTGGTGCGCGCAGCACGTAGCGCGCAAAGACCTCGTAGCAGACAGCGAAGGTGAGCACGACGATGGCCCAGCTCACGGTCTTGCCGATGAATGTGTTGATGCGGTCGACCAGGTAGACGAAGCGCATGCAAAAGCCCTTCTCAGAGAGCGTATGGGACGAGCTGTGAGGACGGCACGGATCGTGCCGTCCTCAACTTTGGAAGTTTGCGCTGCGCCTTACGTCGTCTTGAAGAAGTGATCGTAGGCCACGTCGCGCGACGGCTCGTTCGCTCGCTCGTAGGCATAGGTACGCTGCACCCAGGCTTTCTGACTGTCGATCACCTTCTTGAAGAACGGATCCGATGAGAGCTTTTCGATCACCTTGTTCCAGGCGTCGAGCTGCGCCTTCATAACAACGTCGGGAGTCGACTGAATGTTGACGCCGCGGGCCTTGAGCGCCTCGAGGTCCTTCGAGTAGCGGTCGAGAGCTTTCCACGACATGTCGGCCGAAGCGGCTTCGGCGGCATGCTTCACGATCGCCTTCAGCTCTGCCGGGAGTGTATCGAACTTTGTCTTGTTGAAGATGACCTCGAAGGTCTCGCTCGCCTGATGATAGCTCTTCAGCATATAGTTCTTGGCGACGTCCGGGAAGCCGAGCACGAGGTCCGAAGACGGGTTGTTGAACTCCGCGCCGTCAATCACGCCACGCTCCAGAGCCGGCACGATCTCGCCGCCGGCGAGAATCGTCACCGCCGCGCCAAGTTCTTGATTCAAGTCTGCCGAAAGACCGATCGTGCGGTACTTGAGGCCTCTGATCTGGTCCGGAGTGGTGATCGGGTTCTTGAACCAGCCGAGTGGTTGGTTCGGCATCGGGCCAGTCAGGAAACCCACGACGTTGATCTTCAGCGTTCGAAGCAGCTCATTATAAAGCTCGTAGCCGCCGCCGTAGTTCATCCAGCCCAGGAAAGAATTGGCATTCCAGCCGAAGGAGGGCGGTGTCCCGAACAAGGAAAACGCCTTGTTCTTGCCATACCAGTAGCCGGACACCCCATGACCGCCATCAAGAATGCCGGCATGGACGGCATCCTGCAACTGGAAGGCCGGAACGACGGCACCGGAGGCGAGGACGTCGAGCTTCAGGCGCCCGCCCGACATGTCGTTCACGCGCTTGGCGAAGTCGTTGCAGAACTCGTGGAAGATATCCCGGTTGGGCCAGGTGGACTGAAACTTCCAGGTGGCCGTTTGGGCCCGTGAGACTTGCGGAGATGCGACGGTCGCGGCTGCGCCGAGGCCAGCAACCTGCAGGAAACGACGGCGCGAGTGTTTAGACGGTCCCGAAAGTTTTCCCTCCGGGGACTTGCCTTTCTTCATGGCTTCCTCCCTCACCCCCTGATTGTTGTGAAGGATCGCGCTTTCTTGTGCCGGAGCGCGTTATTCCCGAGTAAAGGGTGTGTCATTTTTGCCAGAACTTCAAGGGGTACTCCTTGAAAACAAAGTGCGAGTTGGGAGAGGTCTTGGCGTTTACTTGCCGTGCCCGTGGCATTGTTTAGACAAAAGTCGTGAATGAGGATCAGCGTCCGGCTTTGCGCGGTGCTGCTCCGTCTGCACGAAGTCTGCGGAGTTGAACACGGAACCTGCGGGCGATCTATTCCTTGGGAGGTAGGCTGTTTGAAAACCTGCTCGAAAGGGAGACGTGGCATGAGGCAGGACAATGCTGACAAGAGTCAGGACTTCCCTCTCTCATCCGGGATCTTTTTCGGCCTCGGTCTAGGCGGCTTCTTCGACGGCATCGTTTTCCACCAGCTCCTGCAATGGCACCACTTGGTGACGAGCGCAGGCTATCCGCCGGACAGTGCCGAGAACCTCAAGGTGAACACCTTCTGGGACGGCCTCTTCCACAGCCTCACCTATGTATTCGTCGTCCTAGGGCTCATCATTCTCTGGCGGGCTGCCCGGCGCAGTCACATCCGCTGGTCGAGCAAAATGCTGCTCGGCACGTTCCTGATGGGCTTCGGCCTGTTCAATCTGGTCGAGGGCACGATCAGCCATCAGATCCTGGGTATTCACCACGTCAACGAGACCGTGGCGCGCGAGCATTGGATCTATTGGGATCTCGGCTTTCTCGCCTGGGGCGCAGCCATGCTGATCGGGGGCTGGTTACTGCTCAGGGCTGGGCGCAGGGATCAGAACAATTTCTCGTGAATGCGGCTCTCACGCCTGCTCGAGCGCATTCACGAGATCGGCCAGCAGGTCCTCGCGATGCTCCAGGCCGACCGACAGGCGGACGAGGCCGTCGGAGATCCCCATGTCCGCGCGCAGCTCCGGCGCGAAGCGCTGGTGGGTGGTGGTCGACGGATGCGTGACGAGGCTTTTTGCGTCGCCGAGATTGTTCGAGATACGGATGAGCCGCAGCGCGTTCATGAAGCGGAATGCGGCTTCCTTCCCGCCCTTTACGTCCAGCGCGATGATGGTAGAGCCGCCGCTCATCTGACGGCGGATCAGTTCGGCCTGCGGATGATCGGCGCGGCCAGGATAGGTGAGGTTCCCGAGCTTGGGGTGAGTGTGCAGAGCGTCGGCGAGGAAGCCTGCATTCGCGGTCTGTCGCTCTACCCGCAGGGAGAGGGTCTCGAGACCTTTCAGGAGAACCCACGCGTTGAAGGGCGAGATAGAGGGTCCCGTCATGCGCAGGAACTGCTGCACCTTGTTCTCAATGAATTCAGTGGAGCTTAGGATGACACCGCCGAGACATCGGCCCTGGCCATCGATGTGCTTCGTCGCGGAATAGACGACGCAATCGGCGCCCAGTGCGAGAGGCTTCTGGTAGAGGGGTGTCGCAAAGACATTGTCAACAGTAAGCGTCGCTCCGGACTCATGGGCGATCTTGGCGACGGCGGCGATATCGATGATCTGGAGACTAGGATTGGAAGGAGTCTCCAGGAGAAAAGCCTTCGTCTCGGGCCGGACAGCCTTGCGCCAGGCGTCGAGGTCCATGCCATCCACCAAAGTGCAGCCCACGCCGAAGCGGGGCAGGAGATCCTCGACCACCCATCGACAGGATCCGAAGAGGCCGCGTGCGGCCACCACATGGTCTCCTGCCTGAACCTGGCTCACCATGGCGGCCGTCACTGCCGCCATGCCGCTCGCCGTCGCGCGGGCGGCTTCAGCGCCCTCAAGCGAGGCCATGCGCTGCTCGAACATGTCGATGGTCGGGTTGGAATAGCGGCTGTAGCTGTAACCCGGCTCCTCGTTGAGGAACCGCCGTTCGGCGCTCTCCGCGCTCTCATAGATGAAGCCCTGCGTCATGAAGAGAGCTTCGGACGTCTCGCCAAAGGGCGTGCGTTGCTGGCCCTCGTGAACGAGGCGGGTTTCCAGGCGGTAATCGGGATCGGGATGCGTCGTCATGGATTGATACTAAGTTTGTTCTTTAAAAAGAACAATCGTTTTATCTGGAGAAAAATGTCTGCTCGGCCCAACTCGCCTCAGGAGATGCCGCTCTCCCGCATTTCCGCAATGAGCCGCTCGATGCAAGATGCCAGGGAAACCTGCCAGGAGGGAAGCTTAACCCCATGGATCGTTTCAAGCTTCGTGCAGTCCAGCCGTGAATTGGCAGGCCGCTTGGCAGGGGTTGGATAATCCGCTGTCGTGATGGGGCGAACCCTGGCGCTGGGCCCACCAAGCTGGGCTGACAGAGTGAAGATCTCGGATGCGAACCTGGCCCAGCTCGCGAATCCTGTCCCCGTCATATGGAAGACGCCCCGCAGGGTGCGGTCTTGCGGTCTATCCAACAGGTTCTTGGCAACTGCGAAGATGCCGTCGGCTATGTCAAGGGCGCTTGTGGGAGAGCCGAACTGGTCGGCAACGACGCCGATTTCCGCCCGATCCTTGGCGAGACGCAGCATCGTCTTCACGAAGTTCTTGCCGAAGGGGCTGTAGACCCAGGCGGTCCGCAGGATCGCATGATCTCCGGTCTCGGCGGCAACGGCCTCTTCGCCAAGCAGCTTCGACCGGCCATAAGCTCCCAGAGGATCAACGGCGTCATCCTCCCGGTAGGGGCGGTCGAGGTTGCCGTCGAACACATAATCCGTGGAGAGATGGATGAGTGGGACCTGCAGGGACGAGGCTGCCCCGGCAACCACTCCCGCGCCGATGCCGTTGATCGCGTCGGCCAGTTCGGGCTCAGCCTCTGCCTGATCGACAGCCGTATAAGCCGCTGCATTCACGATCAGGTCACCACGCATATCCTCAAGAATATCCTCGATGCCGGATGGGTCAGCGAGGTCCAGCCTGGGGCGTCCGAGTAGAACGGCCTTCGCGCCATGCGTGGGAGCACGCTCCGCCAAAGCGCGGGCGACCTGTCCCTCCTTGCCGATGACGATGACACGCATGGACTTTCACTCTTCTCAGGTTGCGATCAGGCTGTCCCAACTCTTTGCCGGGCGCAACAGCGTCTCAGCAAGGATCTGAACATTCCTGTTATTGTTGCGCTGCAATATCACACTCCCGTCATGGTTCTTCGGCACATTGCGATTCGCAACGCGACGAGATGGCTTTGAGGATGACGATGGAGGAGGGAATGTACGCTTACAACTTGTTCCGCAGCACGAAGCAGGACGGCCTCGTCTGTGCGGTTCCGGAGGAGCGCTCGGTTCCTGCCTTCGTGACCGGCCCGCAATGGCAGTTCGGCGGACGCCTCGACAAGGACGATGCTCCTCTCGGTTTCGACCGGCAGGCTGCCATGACCGGCGTCCGTTTCAATGGCTTCTATCTGTTCGCTTCTTTCTCCAAGGAGGCATCGCATCAATAAGCCGGGCTAATCGATTGCATGAAACTTTTTGAAGAAGGATCGATGCAGAGCGGATCGGGCTTGATCTGGTAGGACGTCTGCTCTCTATTTCGCGAGTGCGGCGGACGCTGCCGCCATTCCTCGCGTGAATCCGTGAATTCCTCTCTCGCTCTTATCTGGTCCGTGACGGCCGCAACCACCCTGTTGCAGGCCGGCAATGGCCTGCTCCAGGTCTTGATGCCGCTGCGCATGCAGGCCGAGGGCCTCTCCGTCACCGCTATCGGTATCGTCGCGGCGGCCTATGGCCTCGGTTTCTCGACCGGCTGCTTCCTGGCTCCCTCCTTCATCCGTCACGTCGGCTATATCCGTGCCTTCGCGAGCTTGGCGGTCATGGCGGCGGTGCTCGTGCTGGCGATGACGCAAGCACACACTACTCTGGTGTGGGTTCTGCTGCGCGGACTGACGGGCGTGACGCTCGCCTGCATCTTTACCGTGACCGATGGCTGGATCAGCGCCCGCGCCACATCGAGTCACCGCGGACGGTTTTTGTCGATCTATATGATCTCGACGAAAGTGGCGCTCATGCTGTCGCCGCTCGGGATTGGCTTCGGTGATATCAGGACCGATGGGCTGTTCATGGCGATCAGCGCAGTGATGTCGCTCTCGCTGCTTCCCATCTCAGCGACGACCACGAAGGAGCCGCCTGCGCCCTTGAACGTGAAGATCGACGTGAGAGGCCTTTTCACTGCCGCGCCCTCGGCGGTTGTCGGATCATTCGTCGTCGGCCTCGTCAATGGCCCGGTGATCGCCATCACGCCCGTGTTCGGCGTGAGCATCGGCATGAGCCAGGGGGCAGCGGCTGCGCTGCTCTTCGCATTGCAGGCGGGAAGTCTCGTGATGCAATGGCCGCTTGGCTGGCTGTCGGACAGGGTGGACCGCCGCTATATCATCGCGGGACTGGCTGCGGGAACGAGCCTGATCTCGATCCTCATCCTGGTTGCGAGCGGGCAAGCTGCGCCGCAGACGATCCTCTGGAGCTTCGCTGCCTGGGGCGGCTTGGCTCTCTGTATCTACTCGGTCTGCGTGGCCCACGCCTGCGATATCGTCGATCCTGGCCGCATCGTGTCGACGGTCGGGACGCTTCTTTTCGCGTGGGCCGTCGGCGTTACGATCGGCCCCTTGTTCGGTGCAGGGGCCATGGAGCTCCTTGGTCCGAAGGGTCTCTTCATCTTTTCGGCGCTTGCCTCTCTGGGCCTTGCCGCTTTCATCATCCTGCGCATTGTGCAGGTTCAGCGCGCACCCAAGGGCGAGTTCGTGACCATCGCGCCTACCAGTTCGGCCGCTCCTGCCGTGGTCGCCCTTGCGGAGAAGGCCGCGGATGACAGGAAACAGCCAGATCAGAACGTTGCGTCTGCCGTCATCCGGGACGAGACGTCCTCATAGCGGTTCAGCCGCTTGTCGATCATCGTGTCGATTTTCTCATAGACTTCCGACACGGTGAGCTCGCGCGTCTTCTTGCCATTCTTGGCGAAGAACAGCGACTTGTTCGACCGCGCCGCAGCCGGGAAGGCGCTCTCCGCGCTCTTCTTCGGCGTGTCGTCCACGAGCGCGATGAACCGGCTGGCGCTGTCCACGCCGAAGAAGTGGGAGAGATAGAACTCGGAGCGGCTGAGCTTGCGGCCCAGGCGCGCCTCGATCTTAGCCTTGTCGCGCTTCATCATTTCCGCAGCCATCAGTGCGGAGATGAAAGGATTGCGGCGCAGGCCTAGGATGTACTCGCGCTTGGTCTCATCCGGAACGGAGAGCTTGCCGCCCTGATTTTCAATGGCTGCCGCTTCCATGATCAGGCCATGCTTGGGGCCGAACGAGCGAACGGCTTCAAGCCACGTGCTCGAGATAAACTGGAACAAGCCCACCGCAGAGGAGGTAGATGCCTTGTTGCCGGGGAGAAAGCTCGACTCCTTATCGGCCAGCGCCATCATGTAGACGGGATCGGCCCCGGTGACTTCGGACGCGCGCATAATCGTGTCGACGATCCAGAGCGGCACGCGCATTTCCTCGAACTCTAGATACTCGACAGGCGTGACATCGATATCGTCCTCGGTGTCGCCTTCCGCAGCAGGCGGATTGGTGAGCGGCATGGTCGTGATGAACAGTTCCTGCAACTCAGCATAGGTGAGGATCTTCGCCGACTCGATATGAGCAATGTTTTCCAATGGATCGCTGCTCGGCAGCATGATCGGCGTAGGCGTGGACCCAAGCGCAGGCGAGGAGTTCTGAGATGTGCTTGCTTCAGCGGGAGCGGCCATCGGGCTCGCGGTAACGCATGCGCCGAAGGAAGCGCTTGCGACGATGCCAAGCAAAGCCTGACGGCTGCAAAGGGCTGAGAGGCTATTCAGCGCGCTGCGCGGCTGAAGCCTGAAGTAATACTTGCCCTTGTGACGCAACAACGATGACTGGCATGCGCGGTAAAACGCTGTCAGAACAACCCGCATTCGGACTAGTCCCCCTCAAACGACTGCTTATCCGCCATGGCGGTGCGCAGTCCTTCTTGATTTAACGAGACCGAGTATGTGCTAGGCGGATATGTCCAGAATAGGTCAGCTTGGCCTTTTCATAGGTAAATTTTCAAAACCGCGTCAAACGGTCGCCTGTCCGAATGGAGAGTAAGCCCCTGCGTTTAGGACGTTTTTTAAAACTCTTCAGTCAGTTCCAACTTTTGGCGGGACGAGTTGTCGCATTGGAACCTTACCTTATTCAGGCCGGTAAAAGCACCACCGAGAATCACGCTGTACCGCATCGGTTGCACAGAATGGTCACAATTCCAGACGGCAAAAAGAAAAGGTCAGGTGCTGTAGCACCTGACCTTTGCAATTCATATGAGCATGATCGTCGCGACCGCTACCAAGTTGCACGCAGGCCAGCGTAGAAGGAGCGGCCTGCTGTACCGTAATCGTACACCTCCTGATAATCCGCATCTGTCAGGTTTTCCGCGCGGGCATAGATGCTGAAGGTGTCATTGATCTTGTAATCGGCATAAACATCGAAGCGGGCGTAGGGTGCAAGCTCGTTCAACTCGCCAGGCGAGGAGAAGCGGCTGCCCACGAACACGACAGACGGCTCGATGGATAGGCCCGGCAGGGGTGTGATCGCAAAGCCGAGACGGCCCTGGTTCTCCGGACGGCGTGCAAGGCGCAGGTCCGACTCTTCGTCGAACGCCTCCAGATACGTGTAGCTTGCCTTCACGCGAAGCCAGGTGGGAACGACATCCACATCGGCCGAGAGCTCGATGCCGCTGGTGCGCGCCCGGTTCACGTTGATGAAGCAACCAAAGAACTGATCCGGCCGGCAAGTATCCGCCGTGCCGAACGCGATCAGATTACGGAAACGATTGGCGAAGAACGTGGCCGAGAGGAGCACGCGGTCATCAGCGAGGCGCTGATCGATGCCGACGTCGAAACCGATGGAGCGCTCGGACTCAAGGTCTGCGGTGCCCGAGAACGGGTCGAACTTCTGGTACAGGGTTGGAGCCTTTGCGCCCGTGCCGACGCTGGCGCGCAGCTTGGTACCGGAACTCGGAATTTCATAAGCCGCCGTTGCGCGCCACGTGCCGAAGGTGTCGCCATCCTCGATGTCGTCGATGCGGCCGCCGAGCGACAGATGCAGGTTTTCGAAGAGGCTGAACTGATGAAGCGCGTAGATCGATCGTGTGGTCTGCGATGCATCGATGTCTTCATTCTCCGGAGTTGCGAAGGGAAGAACGCTGCGTGACGTGGAGATCAGATTTTCCTGCTCGGCCTTCGCCCCGAAGGTGAGAAGTCCGTAAGTGTCGAGCTTCAGATCACCCTGATACTCCGCCGACAAGCGGTCGCCCTGGTAACCGTAATTGTTCCAGTAGAAGCCGGAGAATGATGAGATTCCCACAAGACGGTAGTCACGATCCGTGCGGCTGCCGGACACGAGGAACGTGTTCTTGAGAATGCCGTCGAAGGCATTGATCGTCAGGCGCGAATGGCCCTCGTACAAACGCTGCTGGGTCTGAGAGGGCGCATCGGGCAGAAATTCGAAGGACGATGCGCCGTTATCGATCTGCGCCCTGTTGTAGCTCCCATAGCCACCGACCTCGAATTCAACATCCGGCGAAATGGCAACCGAGACGCGGCCTGCCGCGCCGAGACGTTGCGCGCTGTCAGGCTCAAGAGGAGAGGAGAGGGCGTCCTCGATGCGGCCGATGCGATAGCCGTAGCGGGAGAAGCCGGCGGTATCGAAGCCGGTGGTTGAGAAGGCGTAGGACACGGGGCCGTCGCTGCCGGAGACCGAAGCACGCCCGGCCTTCGTGCCATAGCTTCCCCCTCCGACGTCGACGCTGACGCGCGGTGCGCCCTTGCCCTTGCGGGTGATGATGTTGATCACGCCACCCATGGCATCGGAGCCATAGATAGCGGATTGCGGACCGCGCAAAACCTCGATGCGCTCGATATCGACGGCGGCGAGGTTCGAGAAGTCGAACTCGCCGGAATCCGTCGAGGGATCGTTCACGCGGATGCCGTCGATGAGGACAAGCGTCTGGCCGGATTCGGCGCCGCGCAGGCGCACAGTCGTCGTGCTGCCTGGACCACCGGTCTCGGTGACCGTCACACCCGGAACGCGGCGCAGCACCTCTGAGGGGCTCGTCAGCGATTCCTTTTCGATCTCCTCGGCTGTGATCACGGAAATCGCGCTGCCGGCCCGCGAGATCGCGAGCGGTGAGCGCGTAGCCGTGACGACAAAGTCAGGGGCAGGCGCCGGTTTGGTGAAGGTTTGAGCGTGGACGGCGCCCAGCGAGAGGGCGAAAAAAGACACGGATGCCGCGAGCTTGCGGCATGAAGGCACAAACATGGAGACCTCCTGCCCGCCCCGCCGGCGAGCAATACGGGTTGCGTTTTGACGCCGGCCGGTCTCCTGGCTTGCGGGTCATCGCGGACAATCCGCCTTCCCAAATCCTCTTGAGCTTGTCTCGCCCAAAGATTCAGTGGCATGAAGGATCGCCGCTCGCCGCTTACAGTTGCGGGGGCAGCCACGGAATAGGACAAGGTCCGCACCGTGTTCCCGTTTCACCTCGATTAGGTCGAGGCACCAACGTCGAACCACCTCTTTACGGGCTTGCCTCTGATGCTGCAACTACGTCTCAGTCGGTTTTCCAGATGGATGTTGCCAATCTGCATCGCCTTCCTTTGGGGAAGCGTCGCGGGAGCACAACCGCGGCCCCAGCGCGTGGTGTCCCTCAACCTCTGCACCGATGAGATGCTGCTCACGCTCGCCGACCGCGATCAGATCGCCTCATTGAGCTTTCTCATCAAGGATCCGTCGATCTCCTTCATGGCCGAGCAGGCCCAAGGCGTGCCGGTCAATGACGGAAGAGCCGAGACCATCCTGTTCAGCGGGCCGGAGCTCGTGCTGTCCGGCACCTATGGCCAGCAGGGCCAGGCCGCGCTTCTGAAGGCGCAAGGCCTCAAGGTGCTGACGCTTGGCCCTTGGACGAGTCTCAACGAAGGGCAGGAGCAGATCCGCACTATGGCGCGCGCGCTCGGCCATCCGGAGCGAGGTGAGGCGCTGATCGCGAGGATCGATACTGCGCTCCAACGCACGAAGAATATCGTCCAGGGCAAACCGAGCATCCTTGTCTACGACCGGGGAAGCTGGGTGTCGTCGACGGATTCCCCCATGAACGAGCTTCTGATCCATATGGGTTTCAAGCCGCATCAGGAGGCATTGGGGCTGCCGCATGGCGGCATGGCTCGCCTTGAGACCATCGTCACCACGCCTCCGGATTTCCTGCTCTTGGATGATGACTCGGATAAAGCCGTCGACAATGGAACGGCGCTCTTCGTTCATCCGGCGCTCGTGAATGCGGTTCCGCTGGAGCGGCGTCTCGTGGTGCCGAGAAAGCTCACGATCTGTGGTGGGCCTTCGACCCCTGAGGCTATCGACGCTCTGGCGGCGGAGATCAGGGCGAAGGTGCGTTGAAGGGTGTGATGGCTCAACCCAAGCGCAGATCCAATGGAGGGGCGGGTTTGAGGAGAACCGGGCATCCCGCCGCAATGAAGACAACCGCATCGCACGCTTCAGCAATGCGCTGGTTCAATCGCCCCTGTTGATCCCGGAAAGAACGCCCGAGAGCCGTTGTGGGGACGATCCCCTGACCGACTTCGTTGGACACGAGGATCACCGGTCCCGCGATGCCCGTCAAGACATTGATCAATGCATCGATTTCGCGGCCTGAATCGCGCTCGTTCATGATGAGATTTGAGAGCCACAGCGTCAGGCAGTCGACGAGGACGATCCGGCCTGGACCTGCATTCGCGCGAATGGCTGCGACGAGAGCGAGCGGAGCTTCCACCGTCTTCCAGGATGGATCGCGCTCCGATCGATGATGCGCAATGCGCGCGCGCATCTCATCGTCGAAGCCTTGCGCCGTCGCGATGAGAATGCGTGTTTCAGACGAGGCTTCCGCCAGCTCAAGAGCCGTGCGGCTCTTGCCCGAACGGGCTCCGCCCAGGACGAGGACGCGGCGATGGGTCGTCATGCATGTTTCCAGGTGGAGATCATCGAACGAAGCGTCAGCCTGCCAGCCGGGCAAGAGGAAAGGTCATGTGCACGCGCAGTCCTTCCGGCAACCATTCCCGCTCCAACGTGCCACCGAGCTGACCAGCGATGCTTCTCTGGGAAAGCTGAGTGCCGAAGCCTTCGAAATCCGGCGGGCTCTCCACGGCAGGGCCGCCGGTCTCCGTCCATAGAAGATCGACCATCTCGTCATGAACCATCCAGCGGATATCGAGCCGGCCTTCAGCGTTGGACAGGCATCCATATTTGGCCGCGTTGGTAGCAAGCTCGTGAAGAACGAGGGCAAGGCTCGTCGTCGTGTTGGAGCCTACGCGCACGCTTGGTCCTTCGATCGCGACTCTGTTTGCGCCAGCCTGCCGGTATGGCTCGAGAACGGCCTCGCACAATCGGGCGAGCTCGACATCCGATCCTGTTCCATGCCCCACGGTGACTGCCGGCTGAACCAATTCGTGAGCGCGCGAGAGCGCACTCAGGCGTCCGCGCAGAGCAGTGGCCATTTCCTTCGGGTCCTTGGCCGTGCGTGCCGTCATCGAGACCATGCCGTTGGCGATGGCAAAGAGGTTTTTTACGCGGTGGTTCAGTTCCCGCGTGAGAAGCTGCTGGGCTTCCTCGAAGGCATGACGCTCAGTGATATCGCTGATCACGCCTGAGAGGCTTAACGCATGAGGCTTGTCGCCATCTGGTGCAAAAAGAGCCTGGCCGACTGAGCGAAACCAACGGAGCTTGCCATCCGGCAGAATGGCCCGGTACTCGTTCTCATAATAACCATCGGATTGCGGATCGCAGGCTTTCGCGATGCGCGCCCGTACGGCTTCACGATCATCAGGATGGATCATGCCGATCGCCTGTTCGAGGGGCATGCTGAACGACCCATCGTGAGGGATCTGATAGAGCGCGCAGGTTCCCTCGTCCCAGAGGATCTGCCCTTTTTCCAGATCGATCTGCCACGTTCCGAGATCGGCGGCCTCAAGCGCCAGGCGATAACGGGTGTCGAGGCTGCGTAACGCTTCCTCGGCCTTTTTCTGCGCATCGATATTGGTGCTGGTTCCGAACCAGCGCACAATGTGGCCGGAGAGATCTTGAATCGGCAGGGCGCGGCTGAGCACCCATTCATACTTGCCTGCAGCGTTCCGGATTCTGTACTCGATTTCATAGGGGGTGCCGGTTTCGATGGACCGACGCCATTGCTCTAGAACTTTGGGCAGATCGTTGGGATGAAGGGCCCTCTGCCAACCGTTTCCGAGACATTGCTCCGGGGACATGCCCGTGAACTCATACCAGCGGCGGTTGAAATAATCGCGAGACCCATCGGATCCGGCCGACCAGACGAGTTGCGGCAGGGATTCCGCCAGAACGGCAAACTGATTTTCCGTTTCCTTGAAATCCACGCGGATCTCCCTGGGGGCGCGACTTGCCGCCTGTTCTCCTACCAAAGGGAACTTCATTGTTGTGGGCCTTTTCGATGCTGACAACCTAAATCGTGCTCAATCTGTGATTTTGAGGGCCAAAGGGTAGCTCTGATGATGAGAAAGCATTAAGAAACCGCCTCACAGGCTGGCGCTCCGCTGTTGGAGCGCATAGATGCAGGGCTGCTCCTGAACCCTTGGGGCGTTTTCACGCCGAGGCTGATTGAACCCTTTCATGAACGATATGAGCCCTCATTCGGTTGCTCCGCCGGACATTACATCTGCCGAAGCCCTGCACCCCAAGGAGCGGCGCTCCCGTCGGTTCGCCTGGATCGGAATGGCGGCCAGCGTGATTCTGTTCGGCGCGTCTCTCGTCGTTCTCTGGAGGATTGTCTCCGAAATCGACGTCAATGAGCTCAAATCCGCCTTCACGGCGGCGAGCCTGCGGCAGATCGGCCTTGCAATCCTCTTCACGACGATCAGCTACAGCCTGCTGACCTGCTACGACGCCATCGCCCTCAAGCAGCTCAAGCTGAAGATTCCCTATCGCACCACGACGATGGCCTCCTTCACCAGCTATGCGGTGAGCTTCACCCTCGGCTTCCCGCTCCTCACCGCCGGCACTGTTCGCTATTGGATCTATTCCCCGAAAGGCGTCAGCCCGGGACGGGTGGCGAGCCTCACTGTCATTACCGGAGTCACCTTCTGGCTCGGCATGGCCCTCGTCCTGGCCTGGAGCCTGATCCGCAAGGCGGACGAGCTGGCAAGCCTTGTCTACACTCATATCTGGGTCAACCAGCTGATCGGCCTCGCGGCGGCCGTATTCGTCGCCGGCTACCTGATCTGGGTCTCGTTCAAGCGTCGGGTGGTGCGGATCCAAGGCTGGAAGCTGGAACTGCCGGGACTGCGCCTCTCCCTGGGGCAGATCCTGATCGGTGCCGCCGATGTCTGCGCCGGGGCGGGAGTTCTTTTCGTCCTGCTGCCAGGCGGACATGGCCTGAGCTTCGAGACTTTCCTGGCGGTTTACATCTTTGCCGTCATGCTGGGTGTGGCAAGCCATGCGCCAGGCGGTTTGGGCGTCTTCGAGGCCACCATTCTTCTGGCCCTCTCGAGCTATCCCCGGGAGCCGGTGCTCGGCGCGCTCTTGCTCTACCGCCTCTGCTATTACCTGATCCCCTTCGTCGTGGCGCTCGCTCTTCTGGGAGCCTATGAGGTCCGCAACCGCCTGCGCTCCTCGCGGGGGGCTTTCAAGCCGGATGAGGACGCCGCAGAGGAAAGCCTGGCCGGGAGATGACTCTTTGGGGCGCGCGTCTTAATGAGGACGCGAAACTCACCGGGAACCCCGCAACATCATGACAGATCCCAGCGAGATCGGGTCGGAAGGCAGCTCCTCAGGCGCCAACCCGCTGCGTATGGCCGCGTTTCGCGGAGCACTCCTGGCCTGCCTGTTGCTGAGCCTTGTCGCGCTTTGGCGCGGATACGGCGATGTCTGGTTCGTGGTCGGGGCCATCAGCGCCATTGCGCTCAGCGTGGCCTTGAGCGGCCTGCAGCGGCAGCGTCTGGGCCAAGCCCTGCAAACGCGTCCCAAGGCCTCTGCCCGGAGCGGCATGGCGGAGGCCGTTCTGGCCCATATTCCCGATCCTGTCATCCTCGTCGATCGGAGGGCCGTGGTTCTTGAAGCGAACAGGGCCGCCCACCTCCTCCTGCCGGGGCTGAAGGTCGGCCATCCCCTGTCCTTTGCCCTGCGCAGTCCTGATGTGCTCGACGGCATCGAGGAGGCGCTGGAGGCCGCAACTCCGTTGCGCATCGAATATTCCGAGCGAGTTCCTACGGAGCGCACCTTCGAGGTGCATATCGGCCCGATGCAGACCGAGGGGACGGGAATGGCCGTGCAGCCTAGTGTAGTCCTGTTCTTCCGCGACCTCACCTCGGCGCGACGCCTTGAAGCCATGCGGGCGGACTTCGTAGCCAATGCGAGCCACGAGCTGCGTACGCCTCTCGCCTCTCTCTTAGGGTTTATCGAGACCTTGCAGGGGCCTGCCAAGGACGATCCCAAGGCACGCGAGCGGTTCCTTGAGATCATGCGCCTCCAGGCTCTGCGCATGAGGCGTCTGATCGATGACCTCCTGTCTCTCTCGCGCATCGAGATGCGAGCGCATGTCTCTCCGACGCATACCGTCGATCTCGGCTCTCTCGTCACTCCAATGGTCGAGACGTTTACGCCCAGGGCTAAGGAGAGGGGGGTGGAGATCCGGATGGCGCTGCCGTCACGCCCTGTTCGTGTGCTCGGCGACCGGGACGAGCTTCTGCGCGTCATCGAGAACCTCATCGAGAACGCCGTGAAATACGGTGAGAGTGGCGGGGCTGTCGATGTCACGGTTGAGAGTGTCGAGGCAGGCAACAACTCCAAAGGCCGGTCTGCGGTTTTCTCCGTTCGGGATTACGGTCCCGGCATTGCGCCGGAGCATCTGCCGCGCCTGACGGAGCGGTTCTACCGTGTCGATGTCGCCGAGAGCCGGGACAAAGGCGGCACGGGCCTGGGTCTTGCGATCGTCAAGCACATCGTCAACCGTCACCGCGGCCAGCTCGATATCACCAGCGAGCCAGGGCAGGGTGCGCGTTTTACCGTTACGCTGCCTGAGGCTCCCTCCGCCGGATGACGATACAATCCCAAGGCGTTCCCGTGGGATCTTTTGGGGTGTCATTTAATTGTCATCCAACTGTCGTAGAGCCTACATGCGCTGGGCCTAGCTGTCCCCTCGCGCGGTCCGGAGTAGGTCATGGAACCACCTGCCGCGCATGTATGAACAGGGAGAATTATCGTGAAGATCATGTCCTTCGCCATTGCGGCCGGCCTTGCCGTCGCGAGCCTGACGACCACGGCGTCCGCTGCCGACATCACCGGCGCAGGCGCGACTTTCCCCTTCCCGGTCTATTCGAAGTGGGCTGAAGCCTACAAGAAGGAGACCGGCACTGGCATGAACTACCAGTCGATCGGTTCCGGCGGCGGCATCAAGCAGATCCAGGCCAAGACCGTCGATTTCGGCGCCACAGACGCTCCGATGAAGGGTGCCGATCTCGAGAAGAACGGCTTCGTCCAGTTCCCGACCGTGATGGGCGCCGTCGTCCCCGTCGTGAACATCCAGGGCGTTCAGGCCGGCCAGCTCAAGCTCACGGGCCAAGTTCTGGCTGACATCTTCCAGGGCAAGATCGCCAAGTGGAATGATCCCAAAATTGCCCAGCTGAATGCCGGTGTGAACCTGCCGAATGCCAACATCACCCCGGTCTATCGCTCCGATTCCTCGGGCACGACCAGCGTTTTCACCACCTACCTCTCGCAGGTCTCCGAGGACTGGAAGGGTGAGTTCGGTGCAGGCACCACGATCAGCTGGCCGGTCGGCCAGGGCGGCAAGGGCAACGAGGGTGTCGCTGCAACCGTGAAGCAGGTTCCGAACTCGATCGGCTACGTCGAGTACGCCTACGCCAAGCAGAACAACATTCCTCATGCTCTGCTCCAGAACCAGGCCGGCAAGTATCCGCAGCCTGAGATGAAGTCGTTCCAGGCCGCTGCTGCCAATGCCAACTGGTCGTCCGCTCCCGGCTACGGCATCTCGCTGACCAACCAAGCTGGCGACGACGCCTGGCCGATCACGAACCCCACCTTCATCCTGGTCTATAAGACCGCGGAGAAGCCGGAGCAGACCGCTGAGGTTCTGAAGTTCTTCGACTGGGCCTACAAGAACGGCGACAAGCTCGCCAGCGATCTTGACTACGTGCCGCTGCCCGACAACGTCGTCGAGCAGATCCGCACGACCTGGGCGAACGAGATCAAGAATGCCTCGGGTCAGCCGGTCTACAAGAAGTAAGAAAGACAGCTCTACGTAGCTTGTCGAGAGGAGTGAGGCGGATGGCTGTCGTGTCTGATAAGATGACCCTGTCGAGCATGCACACCGTCCGCCGCCGCTCCTCTCCTGCTTTCGATCAGGGCTTTCGCTGGGCTGCCTACGGCTCCGCCCTGATCGTTCTCGCCGTCCTCGCCGGCATCATCGGCACCATGGTTTATGGTGGATGGCCCGCCTTCCAGGAATTCGGCTTCGGCTTCATCACCTCCAGCATATGGAATGTGGGCCAAGATCAATATGGCGCATGGGTCGCCATTTCCGGCACGCTTACATCGGCGCTCATCGCGCTCGCGATCGGTGTTCCGATTTCCATTGGCATCGCGATCTTCCTCACTCAGCTTTGCCCCCCCTGGCTGCGCCGTCCGGTGTCGACCGTGATCGAGCTTCTGGCCGCGGTGCCTAGCATCATCTACGGCATGTGGGGTCTTTTCGTCTTCGCCCCGCTCTTCGCCAAATACGTCCAGGTTCCGCTGACCTCCATCGTCGAGGGCATGCCGATCCTCGGAACCGTGCTCTACGCTCGCGTGCCCTCAGGCGTGGGCATGATGACGGCTGGGATCATCCTCGCGATCATGATCATTCCGTTCATCGCCTCCATCACGCGCGATATTCTCGACCAGATCCCGACCGTGCTGCGCGAAAGCGCCTACGGGATTGGCTGCACCACCTGGGAAGTGGTTCGCTACGTGCTGCTTCCTCAGGCTGGTGTGAGCATCATCGGGGCCATCATGCTGGGCCTTGGCCGCGCGCTTGGTGAGACGATGGCGGTCACCTTCGTCATCGGCAACGCGAACCGTCTGTCGCTTTCGCTCTTCGATCCAAGTTCGACGATCGCTTCCCGGATCGCCAATGAGTTCAATGAAGCGGCCGGCATGCAGATGAACGCCCTGCTTGCATTGGGCTGCATTCTCTTCGTCGTGACCTTCATTGTTCTGGCCCTTGCGCGTCTTCTGATCGCCCGCGTGAAGACGCACTAAAGAGGTGGATGATGGATACCGCTGCTTACGATCACCCCACCACGACGGCTCATGTGCCCTGGGGCCGCGTGCGCCGCAGCCGCTACCTCGCGGATCGGGCCCTGAAGATCATCTGCACGCTGTTTACGGCGCTCGGCGCCTTCGTGCTCGGATGGATTCTGCTGATGCTCCTGATTGAGGGCATCGGCGGCCTATCGCCCGCTGTTTTCACGGAAACGACACCGGGTCCCGGCACTGAAGGAGGCGGCATCGCCAATGCCATCGTCGGCAGTCTGATCCTCACCATTCTCGGCATCGTGGTGGCCACGCCTATCGGCGTGCTCGCGGGGACGTACCTCGCCGAATACGGCAAGAACTCGAAGCTCGCGACCGTCATTCGTTTCGTCAACGATATCCTGCTGGCAGCACCCAGCATTCTCATCGGTTTGTTCGTCTACATGCTCATGGTACAGCCGATGGGCGGCTATTCCGGCTGGGCTGGCGGCGTGGCGCTCGCGATCATCGCGATCCCCGTCATCGTGCGCTCGACCGAGGACATGCTGCGCCTCGTGCCGGGCTCCCTGCGCGAAGCCGGAGCGGCGCTCGGAGCACCCATGTCGACGGTGATTGTGAAAATCAGCTGGAAGGCCGCGCGGGCCGGCATGGTTACGGGCGTGATCCTCGCCACTGCCCGCATTGCCGGCGAGACCGCGCCGCTGCTCTTCACGGCGCTCAACAATAATTTCTGGTTCAGCCCGAGCCTTATGGGCGGCGTCTCGAACCTGCCCGTCACGATCTACCAGTTTGCGCTGGCACCTTATGAAAACTGGCGGCAGCTCGCCTGGGCTGGCGCCCTCATCATCACCCTGTCCATCCTGGCGCTGTCCGTCATGGCGCGCCTGCTCTTTAAGAAGGATAAAGTCCGATGAGCAGCACGATTGCCGTTAATGCGAGCAGCGCCATCGGGAATGCGGCCGCTGCCGATGCCGACGCACCGGCCCGCATCGCCGTCAGGAACCTCAACTTTTACTACGGCGATTTCCGCAGCCTGAAGGACGTCTCCATCGATTTCTACGACCGGCAGGTGACGGCTCTCATCGGCCCCTCCGGCTGCGGAAAGTCGACGCTGCTGCGCACGTTCAACCGCATCTACAGCCTTTATCCGGAGCAGCGGGCCGAAGGCCAGATACTGCTTGATGGACAGAACGTTCTGTCTCCGTCTGTTGACGTGAACGAGCTGCGCGCGCGGGTGGGCATGGTATTCCAGAAGCCGACGCCGTTCCCGATGTCGATCTACGACAACATCGCCTTCGGCATTCGCCTTTACGAGAAACTCCCCAGGAGCGAACTCGACGGCCGTGTGGAAGAGGCTTTGCGCAAGGCTGCCCTGTGGGACGAGGTGAAGGACAAGCTGCGCCAGTCCGGCATGGGTCTCTCCGGTGGTCAGCAGCAGCGCCTTTGCATCGCGCGCACCATCGCGCAGCGTCCCGAGGTGATCCTGCTCGACGAGCCGACCTCCGCGCTCGATCCGATCTCCACCGGCAAGATCGAGGAGCTGATCGAGCAGCTCCGCTCCGAGTTCACCATCGTCATCGTCACCCACAACATGCAGCAGGCGGCCCGCATCTCGCAGTTCACCGCTTTCATGTATCTGGGTGAGCTCATCGAGTTCGGGCCGACGACCAAGATGTTCATGAACCCGTCCAAGAAACAGACCCAGGATTACATAACGGGCCGCTTCGGCTGACCGAAGCGCTTCAAGGAGGCTTCCCATGGCGGAGCATATCGTCAGCTCTTACGACAACGACCTGCAGGCCCTCAGGCGTAGGATTTCCGAGATGGGCGGCATCGCCGAGAAGATGCTGGTCGATGCGATCCAGGCGCTCGTCCGCCACGACACGGCCTTGGCGCAATCCGTCATTGCTTCGGACAAGCGCCTGGACGTGCTTCAACGCGAGGTGGAGGAAAACGCCATCCTCACCATCGCCCGTCGCCAGCCGCTGGCGGTGGACCTTCGCGAAACCATCTCGGCCATCCGTGTCTCGGGCGACGTCGAGCGCATCGGCGATCTCGCCAAGAACATCGCCAAGCGCGCGCTCGCCATCGGCTCCGACTTCCAGCCGCAGAAGATCGTAGTGGGTCTTCAGCACATGAGCGATCTGGTGCTGGGTCAGCTCAAGGACGTTCTCGATGCCTATGCACAGAAAGACACGGCTCGCGCGCTCGACGTATGGAAGCGCGATGGCGCCATCGACGCGCTCTACACCTCGCTCTTCCGCGAGCTTCTGACCTACATGATGGAAGACCCGCGCAACATCTCGTTCTGCACGCATCTTCTGTTCTGCGCCAAGAATATTGAGCGCATCGGCGACCACACCACCAATATCGCCGAGACGGTGCACTATCTGGTGACGGGAGAGACGCTCGCGATTGATCGGCCTAAGAATGACCGGTCCATCGACACCAGCGTCGAGGCAGGAGCCTGACCATGGGGCCTCGCGTTCTGATCGTGGAGGACGAGGAGCCGTTGACGCTGCTCCTGCGCTACAACCTCGAAGCTGAGGGCTACGAGGTGGATAGCGTCTCGCGTGGGGACGAGGCCGAGATCCGCCTGCGCGAGCAGGTGCCCGATATCGTGCTGCTCGACTGGATGCTGCCGGGCCTCTCCGGCATCGAACTCTGCCGCCGCATCCGCGTGCGTCCGGAAACAGAGCGTTTGCCGATCATTATGCTCACGGCACGCGGCGAGGAGGGTGACCGAATCCGCGGCCTCTCCACGGGCGCTGACGATTACATCGTCAAACCCTTCTCGGTGCCGGAGCTCCTGGCCCGTGTCCGCGCGCTGCTGCGCCGCACGAAGCCTGCGCATATCGCGACATTGCTGCGGGCAGGCGACATGGAGCTTGACCGCGAAACCCATCGCGTGCGCCGCTCCGGCAAGGACCTGCACCTGGGCCCCACGGAGTTCCGCCTGCTGGAGTTTCTCATGCAGAGCCCGGGTCGCGTCTTCTCCCGCGAGCATCTGCTCAATGCGGTCTGGGGGCACGACGTCTATATCGACGAGCGCACAGTGGACGTTCATGTGGGCCGCCTGCGCAAGGCGATCAACCTGCCCAAGATGCCCGATCCGATCCGCACGGTGCGCGGGGCCGGCTATTCCTTTGATGAAACCTTCGCGCGGGCCGAGCAGGCTGCAAACGCAGAGAGCTGAAATCGTTCATCAGAAATCAAAAGGCCGCGCTGAGATCATCAGCGCGGCCTTCCTGGTGGGAACTCTGTAGCGCTTTTAGGCGCGGGCCAGCTTGCGCTCACGCTTGCGGTCGGCCACCGGCTGGTAAGCGATGCGGGCGTGGTGCGTGCAATAGGGCAGGCCGGTGATGGAGCGGGCGCCGCAGAAGCGGAACTCCGGCTTGGTGGGATCACCCATAGGCCAGCGGCACATGGACTCGCGCAGGTCCATGATGGTTACGCGCTCGGACATAGGGATGGCCACATCCTCCTCGACCATCACCTCCTGCTCCGCGCGCACAGGCTGGAGCGGGATGGGGGCGAGAACCACGTTGCTGTGGGCCTGAGGCGCAATCGGGGCCGGAGCGCTGGGCGCGCGGGTCACCTTGCGGACGCGCGGGGCAGCGGTGGCGGGTTTCACGTCCTTGGCACGGCCGGAGAGGCCGAGACGGTGAACCTTGCCGATCACCGCGTTGCGGGTCACGTTGCCGAGCTCGGCGGCGATCTGGCTCGCGCTCAAGCCATCGGTCCAGAGCTTCCTGAGAAGCTCGACCCGCTCATCCGTCCAAGTTGCGCCCGCATCTGTCATTTTTAAACCTGCCTCCATCGTGGCCGCGTCTTTGAACCCAGAATCCCCCGTACCTCGCGGACAGAAACTTGATGTCCGACCGCGCTGAGAGGGGTCGCTCCTGAGGGTGAGAGCCGCCGCACGAATGCCGTACTCGACTGCCCTGAAGTTACAGGATGGGTGGACTCGGGCGCAAGAGTCCCCGGCCACCCCCTGTCGTTTTCCCCAAGGAAGTCACCTTACGGAAAAATTTACCCGTGATGAGTCACTTCATTTCTCTTGAATTGACAGGGTCTCGCACCTCGTTAGAATCTCCACCGTGCCGCCCCGCTTGGGCGGCGCTTTCTTTTTAAGGCTCAAGGCCGGCCTCCAGGTGCGACCTTGGGTCACCACGAGAGGCGGAGATAACCCGTGACATCGCCATTGCTGCCAGTTTTTGCGCGTGCCGAGCTTTCTTTCGAAAAGGGGGAGGGGCCCTGGCTCTACGGCCGAGATGGGCAGCGATATCTCGATTTCGGGGCCGGTATCGCCGTGAACGCCTTGGGGCATGCCCATCCCCACCTCGTGGCGGCACTGACGGAGCAGGCTTCCAAGATCTGGCATACCTCGAACCTCTATCAGATCCCCGAAGGGGAGCGGCTGGCTCAGCGCCTCGTGGAGAACACCTTCGCGGATGTGGTGTTCTTCACCAACTCGGGTGCCGAGGCGAACGAGGCGGCGGTCAAGATGGCGCGCCGCTATCATTACGTGAGCGGGCACCCTGAGCGGTTCCACATCATCACCTTCGAGGGCGCTTTCCATGGCCGGACGCTGGCGACCATCGCGGCGGGTGGCCAGGCCAAATACCTGGAAGGTTTCGGCCCCAAGGTAGAGGGCTTCGATCAAGTGCCCTTCAATGATCTCGAGGCCCTGAAGGCCGCCATCGGCCCGCAGACGGCAGCCCTGATGATCGAGCCGATCCAGGGCGAGAGCGGCGTGCGACCGGTCGATGCCGCCTTCATGAAAGAGCTGCGCGCGCTCTGCGATCGACACGGCCTTCTTCTGATCTTCGACGAGGTTCAGACGGGTGTTGGGCGCACCGGCAAGCTGTTCGCCTATGAATTGACGGGCGTGAAGCCGGATATCATGTCGGTGGCCAAGGGTATCGGTGGCGGATTCCCGATGGGCGCTTGCCTTGCTACGGCCGAGGCTGCGAAGGGCATGACGGTTGGAACGCATGGCACGACCTTCGGCGGCAACCCACTTGCCATGGCTGTCGGCAATGCTGTGCTCGATGTCGTCCTGGAGCCTGGCTTCCTGCAGGAGGTCGAGCGCAAGGGGCTGCTGTTGAAGCAGCGTCTCGCCGAGTTGAAGGATCGGCATCCGGCCATCATCGCTGAGGTTCGCGGGCAAGGTCTCATCATGGGCATTCGCACGATTGTCCCCAACACCGATTTCATCGCCGCCGCCCGCGCTCAGAAGCTCATTCTGGTCGCCGCCGGCGACAACGTGGTCCGGCTTCTGCCGCCGCTCATCATCTCGGATGCGGACATCACGGAAGCCTTCAATCGTCTGGATGCCGCCTGCGCGGCCATGGAAGCTGAGCTGAAGAAAGCCGCTCAGCCGGGAGCAGCTCAATGACGACTCGTCACTTTCTCGATCTCAGCGATTTTTCAGGGTCTGAGATCCGTCACATCCTGAAGGTCGGATCCGAGATCAAGGCCAAGCGTCGCCGCGGCGAGCGCTCCAAGGAGCGCCCGCTTGAGGGCAAGACGCTCGCCATGGTGTTCGACAAGCCCTCCACCCGCACTCGCGTCTCTTTCGATGTCGGCATGCGGGAACTTGGCGGCGAGACGCTGATGCTCACGGGGAAGGAGATGCAGCTTGGCCGTGGCGAGAGCATCGCCGACACGGCGCGTGTTCTCTCGCGCTATGTGGACGCCATCATGATCCGCACGCTCGATCATGCCATGGTGACGGAGCTGGCGCAGTACGCCTCGATCCCCGTCATCAACGGCCTGACCAAGATGACCCATCCGTGCCAGATCATGGCCGATATCATGACCTTCGAGGAGCACAACGGCTCCATCGAAGGCCGCACGATCGCCTGGGTAGGCGATGCCAACAACGTGCTCGCCTCCTGGGTTCACGCGGCGGGGCGCCTTGATTTCACGCTGAAGATCGCATCTCCGCCGGAACTTGCTCCGCGCCCGGAGCTTTTGTCCTGGGCAAAGCAGGAAGGAGCAAGGATCAGCGTGACGACCGACGCCTTCGAGGCGGCGGAAGGAGCTGATGCTGTCATCACCGATTGCTGGGTCTCGATGGGCGATGACGACGAGTTCCGCCGCCACAACCTGCTGAAGCCCTATCAGGTCAACAGCAAGCTGATGAGCGTGGCCGCCAAGAATGCCGTCTTCATGCACTGCCTGCCGGCGCATCGCGGCGAGGAAGTGACGGATGACGTCATGGATGGTCCGCAATCCGTGGTCTTCGATGAGGCCGAGAACCGGCTTCATGCACAGAAGGGCATCCTGGCGTGGTGCCTTGGAGCAGCAAACGCATGAGTTCAACTTCGTTCGAGGGACATGATGACGTCATTCTGCCGTTCGCGGTGGAGCCGCTCGACGTGCGCGGGCGCGTGGTGCGCCTTGGTCCCTCCATCGATACCATCCTGTCCCGTCACGGCTATCCTGACCTGGTGGCCCGTGTCATCGGTGAGGCGGCTGCGCTCACCGTCATGCTTGGCGCATCGCTGAAGCTCGAAGGCCGCTTCCAGCTTCAGACCAAGACCGATGGCATCATCGATATGGTGGTGGTGGACTTCAACGCGCCGGATAAGTTGCGCGCTACGGCTCGCTTCGACAAGGAGAAGCTGGAAGCGCTCGGCTCCTCAACATCCAGCACAGGCGAGTTGCTTGGTCATGGTTATCTCGCGATGACCATCGACCAGGGCACGGAGCGCAGCCGCTATCAGGGCGTGGTTGCGCTCGAAGGCCAGGGCTTCGAGGAAGCCGCCCATCAGTATTTCCGCCAGTCGGAGCAGATCCCGACACAGGTGCGTCTCGCCGTTGCCGAGCAGTTCGAAAGCGGCCGTCACACCTATCGCGCGGGCGGCTTGATGATCCAGTTCCTGCCGTCATCGTCGGAACGCCTGCGCCAGACTGACCTTCATCCCGGCGATATTCCGGAGGGCCACCCTTCCAAGGATCTTTCCGGGCCGTCCGAGGATGATGCCTGGGTCGAAGCCAAGTCGCTTCTGGCGACCGTGGAAGATCACGAGCTCATCGATCCCGCGGTGTCGAGCGAGCGGCTGCTCTACCGTCTCTTTCACGAGCGTGGCGTGCGCGTGTTTGAAGGCCAGCACGTGCATGAGGAATGCACCTGCTCGCACGAGCGCATCATGGGCATGATGCGCCGCTTCTCGCCCGAGGATCGCCGCGACATGGTGGGCGACAACGGGCGTATCGGCATCACCTGTGAGTTCTGCTCGCGCTTCTATGATCTCGATCCCGCCGACGTGGAAGCCGAGATCGCGAAGACGGAAGCGTAAAATCTGCTCCCGCTAACGCATCCTCATCGCCATGCCCGGGCTCGTCCCAGGCATGGCGTGGGTGCAGGCCATTATGACTCGGCGCAGGTCGCCGCGAGACGGCGCATGAAGGCCGCGCCTGCTTCCAACTGATCGAGAGTGATGTATTCGTCTGCCTGATGCGCCTGATCGATGGAGCCGGGGCCGCAAACGACGGTGGGAATGCCGGCCGCCTGGTAGTGACCGGCCTCCGTTCCGAACGGCACCGTGTGCGTGCGGTTCTTGCCCGCAAGGCGCAGCGCCAATGTTTCCGCAAACGATCCGGGCTCAGGCGCGAGACCTGGCACACGCGAGTGAAGCGTCGTCTCGATGCGTCCGAAATCGCCGAAGCGATTCAGGCGCTTCAACGCAACCTCCTGCGCGAATTTTTCGAGCCGATCGGGAATCTCGTTGGGGTCCTGATTGGGCAGGCCGCGGAACTCCCAATGGAAGGTGCATGATTTCGAGATGATGTTCCGCGCCGTGCCACCCGAGATCACGCCCACATGCACGGTGGTGTAGGGCGGATCGAAGCGTCCACTCGGGTCGCCGCGCTCCATCATCTCGTCGCTGATGCGATTGAGTTCACCAATCATCTCCGCTGCCGTCATCACGGCGCTCGCGCCGAGATAGGGCTTGGACGAATGCGCTTCCGATCCATGTACCGTCGTTGTGAAGGTCACGACGCTCTTGTGCGCATCCACGACCTCCAGCATCGTCGGCTCGCCGACGATCACCGCTTGCGGGAGCGGCAGGTCATGGCCCAGGCGGCGAATGGTGTCGACGACGCCAAGGCACGTGGTCTCCTCGTCGTAGGAGAGCATGATGTGGATGGGCGTCTTGAGATTGGCTGCCTGAAATTCGGGCACCAGTGCGAGCGCCAGTGCATCGAAGGCCTTCATATCTACCGCGCCGCGACCATAGGCCCGCCCGTTCTCGACGCGCAGCGTGAATGGGTCGGAGGTCCAGTTCTGGCCCGCTACAGGCACGACATCCGTGTGGCCGGAGAGCACGATGCCGCCCTTGTCCTGCGGCCCGATGGTGGCATAGAGCGCGGCCTTGTCGCCGGTCTCGTTCGGCACACGCACATAGGGCACGCTCCAGCTTTGCAAATAGCCTTCCACGAACTCGATCAGGGACAGATTGGACTTTGCGCTCTCCGTATCGAACGCAACCAGCTTCGCCAGCATTTCAAGCGGCGTGAGCCGCTGACCGTTAAAAGACATGCGAACCTCAATGCAGCACGCGCCTGTTGCGCGGCATGTCGAGTGAAAAGGCCGGGATCTCGGCGTCGAAGGTTTCGCCGCCCGCGGTTTCCATCACATAGCTGCCCTGCATCGTGCCGCTCGGCGTCGTCAGGGGACAGCCGCTTGTATAGCTGTAGCTCTCGCCGGGGCCGAGCACCGGCTCCTCGCCAACCACGCCCGCGCCGCGCACTTCCTGCACGCGGCCTTGCTCGTCGGTGATGCGCCAGTAGCGGGCACGCAGCTGCACGCGCTCGAGGCTCAGGTTGATAATCTCGACCGTGTAGGCAAAGAAATAGCGGTTTTCGTCGGGCGAGGATTCTTCCGGCAGATAGCGGGGTGTCACGGTCACGCTGATGCCGCGGGTGACGGCCTTGTACATGAGTGGTCCCTTGAAGCCAGTGGTGGAATGCTCAGTCCCCGTGGTAAGGCGGCTACGAAGCTCCGTCAATCGAGGGCTTCAAGGAGGGGGCATGCTTGACGGGTGGGTGAGACGCAGGATCGATCCGCGCTTGAATCGGATCGGGCAGGGGCTTGCCCGTGCCGGTGTCTCCGCCGATGCCACGACGCTGTTGGGTTTAGGTGCCGGGTTAGCCGCTGCCTTCATGCTGGCACTGCGCTTGGAGCCGGCAGCTCTCTTTCTCTTTGCGCTCAACCGCGTGCTCGATGGCCTCGACGGGGCCATTGCCCGCGCCATCGGGCCGACGGATCGGGGTGGCTTTCTCGATACCGTCTGCGATTTCGCGATCTACGGCGCCATTCCCTTGGCCTTCGCCCTGCAGGATCCCGCGTCCAATGCCGTGCCTGCAGCCGTTCTCCTCGCCTCCTTTTATGTGAACGGGGCGAGCTTCCTGGCCTTTGCGGCGGTTGCGGCCAGGCGCGGGATCACGGGCAGCTCCCGGGGGATCAAGTCCATCTATTACACGGCCGGCTTCATGGAGGGGACGGAGACCATCCTGTTCTTTGCCGCCATGATGCTGGTGCCCGGCTTCTTCCCGGTTCTGGCCTATGCCTTTGCCGGATTAACCTTCATGAGCGCCTTGGGCCGGATAGGGCTGGCCTGGCACGCATTTCATGATGAAAATGGTGAAAGGGATTGACAATTCCGCTACACGACGTCGACAGCTAAGCTTCAAGAACACTCGAATAAGGGCAGGGCCCTGGAACAAGATCATGGTTGTGTTGAAGGACGGGATCCAATCGGCCGATGCCATTATGCGCCTTGCGGAAGCAGGCGTGATCAAGCCGGAGACGCCGTTCGCCTCCGATCAGGTGCAGCCTGCAAGCCTCGATCTGAGGCTGGGCCGTCGGGCCTATCGCGTCCGCGCCAGCTTCCTGCCGGGTCGCAACCATACGGTGAAGGACCGCTTGGCTCAGCTGAGCTTCCATGAAATCGACCTCTCGGCCGGGGCTATCCTGGAGACAGGCAGCGTCTATATCGCCGAGCTGCAGGAAAGCCTGGCCCTGCCGGATGACCTCTCCGCCGCCGCGAATCCCAAGAGTTCGACGGGCCGTATCGACGTGTTCACCCGCGTGATCACAGACCGCAGTCAGGAATTCGACACCATCGGCGCGGGCTATGCCGGCCCGCTCTACGCGGAGATCTCGCCCCGCACCTTCCCGGTCCTGGTGCGGACGGGCACCCGCCTCTCGCAGCTGCGCCTGCGCAAGGGGGAGGTGCGCTTAAGCAATGCCGAGCTCCAGGCGCTGCATGAGCGCGAGCGGGTCGTCACCTCAGCCGAGCCGTCGATCCAGGACGGCGTGGCGGTGAGCGTCGATCTGGCGGGCTTCGGCTCCGACAATCTCATCGGCTACCGGGCCAAACGCCATACGGGGCTTGTGGACGTGGACAAGCCAGGCTCCTGCCGGATCACCGATTTCTGGGAGCCGCTTTACGCCGATGCCAGCCGGACCCTGATCCTCGATCCGGGCCAGTTTTATATCCTGGCCTCGAAGGAGGCCGTGCATGTCCCGCCGGACTACGCGGCCGAGATGGTGCCCTTTGATCCGCTCGTGGGCGAGTTCCGCGTCCATTATGCCGGCTTTTTCGATCCGGGCTTCGGCCACGTCGGCGCAGGAGGGGAGGGGGCCCGCGCGGTTCTCGAGGTCCGCTCCCGCGATGTCCCCTTCATCCTGGAGGACGGGCAGATCGTCGGACGCCTGGTCTATGAGCGCATGGCCGAGCGCCCGCAGGTGCTCTACGGGGCAGGGGCCGGCTCCAACTACCAGGCCCAAGGCTTGAAACTGTCGAAGCACTTCCGCTGACCCCTTGCGGAAGTGTGGCTAAGATCGATATGCTCTGAAAGAGCGCGGGCGTAGTTCAGAGGTAGAACGTCAGCTTCCCAAGCTGAATGTCGTGGGTTCGATTCCCATCGCCCGCTCCAAATTTTCTTCGGAAAAACAATAGTCTACGAGTGTTTGTCTATCGACGGCTCTCTCGGTCGATCAGCTTGATACAACGCTGATACAACAATCCTTCCCGACTGCGTTCGAATCGGCGCGTCAATCCGCCGTACCCAAGCACTGTTCATGCTTCTCTCCTGGTCAAATCCAAAGGCCCCGAGAATTGCAGTCGATTGGTAGAGAAAAATCGTGTAACGCAACAGCGGCACAGGTCTGCCTCAAGGTGATGAGCGCTACCGATCTTGAGATGCTTTCTCCTGTCGAGGTGGATAGCTAGTGCCGAACCTAAGCTCATTCCATCGTGCATCGGCACGGGGTCCACTGCCTATGATTGATCCCTCGCTTCGAGCGGTTCTGCGCAGCCGCTACACCATCCTGCGCTTTTTGCGCTTTTTGGGCTCTTGCTGGGCGCCCTTCTGCTCCTGCTGTTCGTCATTACGGCTTATGCTCCGGCCGGATCGCCGTTTCGTGAATTCGCAACGAATTTCCTCGGTAACTTCGCTGCGACCGTTGCCGTGTTCATCGCCATCTATCTCTTCTATGTTCTGATCACGCCTCCTGGGCTGAGGGACGCCGAGGTTGTCCCTCTGCGCGACGTTGAGATTGGGGATGGCATCATCAATCTTCCCGCAAACGCATCCGACTACTGGTTTTGGGGCCGGAGTGGCTCCTATTTCCGCTCCGCTGTCCTCCCCCGGTTAGACGATCTCGCCCGGAGGGAGCGTCGTCACATCCGGATTCGCCTCGTCATCCCTGATCCGGACCAAGGCGCAAACGGAGTGCTATACAAACGCCTGAAGCAGGGGCTTGGGGAGGCCGCGGACGACACGACACTCTCCGCGAACGTGCTTGCCACGATTTCGGCGGTCGTCCTGGCTTGCTCGCGGAACCCTTATCTCAAGGCTGAGATCGGCCTTTGCCCCTCGGTCCCAGTCCTGCGCTATGACCTGTCGAATTCCGGTGCCCTGATCACACGCGATGCCAAGAAGCTGCCCGCGATCCTGACGAACTCCGGGAATCCCTACTTCGAGATGTTCAGGGACGCAGTCGAGAACGAACTCGCGCAGAGCCGGAAAGTCACCTGGGATTTGGTGCCTGCGGGCCCGTCCGACGTGGCTGATGCGCTTAATGACAAGGTGCTGACCACGATCAAGGGTCTGCCAGCTTACGACACCACCATTGTAGAGGCGGCCCGGCAACTGCTGTCTTCGAAGGCAAATCGATATGGCCGATGACATTGTCACCCTTCTGCGGAGTGATCCAGCAGTCCGCCAACTTACCGAACAGGACCTTCGGCAGGCCGTGACATTTTTTCGAGCTCGGATTGGGCCGTTGTTGAACACTACGGCTCGGCGCCACCCTCTGGGCTTCCTCTATGCATCCGAGGCCGTCTCCGACGGAATGAACCTTCGCTATCACCTGTGGCCGGAGGGATGGCATGTTCCAGAAACACAAGCGGGGGGCGAGATCCATGACCATATCTACCAACTCAACTCACTTGTTCTGGGCGGAGCATTGCGTCATGAAACGTTCGAAGCGGTCCTAGCCCAGGATGGTGACTACGAGCTTCTGGAGGTAGCCTATTCCACGGCAGAGTCCTCCATGTGCCGGACAGGTGCTCGGGTGGTCCTACGCCAGCTCACAAATGAAGTTCACGGCGCCGGCACCGCCTACCGGCTTGCTCCCGGCGTTATCCATCGGGCCAGCGCGGTGGCGGCACCCGCCGCGACCTTGGTCCTGACCATCCCCAAATCGGCAGCCCCAGCGCCGCGCGTCCTCATCCCGGTTGGCCAGGGGGCTCCTCAGGCCTTCGCGCGTCGCCAACTCACAGACGGGGAGATTGCAGAGGCCCGGAAACTCCTTGAGAACCTTTAGATCTGCGCGGCCGACATGCTAGGGAACCCTTTCCCTCCGTTGGAAATAGGCAAATCGGCATGGCAGTGAGTGTACTTCCCGAACTCGGCCTGGCTGCGGGCAAAACAAAGCTGTGGCGCTATTTTGACCTGCCGAAGTTCCAGTCGCTAATCGAACGCCAGGCCCTTTACTTCGCAAGCGCCCGCGAGTTCGAGGACAGGTTCGAAGGATCAATCCCGCAATCACAGGCCATCCGCTTGCGGGAGAGCACCCCCGAGATCATGGTCGCGCACAGCTCCAAGGCTTTCGAGGAACTCCGCCGCCTGACGAAGATCAGCTGCTGGCACATGAACGAAGGCGAATCCGCAGCGATGTGGAGCCTTTACGTCCGTGAGAAGTGTGGGATTGCAATCCGGTCGACGGTCGATCGCTTGGTATCGGCCCTTCAGCCCTACAGGATCGAGCCCCATTATGCGGAGGAGCGCGTCTGGGTGGGGCCGGTACGCTACATCGACTATCGCACCGATCACATGCAGGGAGGTCTTGGGCTTGGACGCTTTTTTCATAAGCGCCGCAGCTTCGCCCATGAGCAGGAGTTCCGCTCGGTGCTCCAACTCGATCTGGCTGAAGAATTCGGGGTCCGCGTGCCAGAGAAGGGCGTCTTCGTTCCTGTTGACATGCACCGTCTCTGTGAGGCGGTCCATCTTGCCCCTGAAACCGATAAGGAATTCCGGCATACTGTTGAGGCCCTGATTACCCACGCAAGGCTTTCGATTCCTGTTTTCCAGTCCGAGATGGATGACGCGGCCCTTTACTGACGCACGCGAAAACGTTGTTACGCAGGCTCGACCCACAACAGACCTTCAGCAGTAAACAGCTCGACGAGCTCAACTTGGTGGCAATGGACGAGGACGGGAGCCGCTGTCGATGGCAACGAACGTGAAGACCGCCTCCGTCACCTTGATCCGTTCGTCGCCATCGCGGGAGCGGCGCCAAGCCTCGACCTGGAACTTCATGGATGTCCGCCCGGTCGAGATCAGGTCGGCGTAGACCGAAACCTCGTCACCGACATGAACCGGGGTGTGAAAGACCATGCCGTCGACGGCAACAGTCGCACAGCGTCCGCGAGCGCGCCGCGCGGCCGCGTTACCGGCGGCGAGGTCCATCTGCGCCATCAGCCAGCCACCGAAGATATCACCCGCAGGATTGGTGTCGGATGGCATCGCAATCGTCCGAATGACAGCCTCGCGCACCTCGATCTTGCCAGTTTCCATGGCTGCTCCCTCACGACATTAATGGCCAGACTTCCAGGGCGCCACGGTAGATCATCTCGACCGCCACGTAGAGAATGACGGCGAGACCCACATAGGCGATCCAGTGGTGCCTCTGAAGCAGGCGGGCGATGAAGCTGGCAGCGACGCCCATCAGGGCAATCGACAGACCGAGGCCGAACACAAGGACGATCGGGTGATCCTGCGCGGCCCCGGCCACCGCCAGCACGTTGTCGAGCGACATGGACACGTCGGCGACCACGATCTGCCAGGCCGCTTGGCCGAAGGTCTTGCGCGGGGCATGTTCCGCGATCAGACCGTCCTGGTCGAGATCGCGATCCTCAAGAGCCTCCTCGGCCTCGAGGTCCTTCTCGGCATGGCCGGCCCGCAGCTCGCGCCACATCTTCCAGCACACCCACAGCAGCAGGATGCCACCAGCCAGCAGCAGGCCAACGATCTGAAGAAGCTGCGTGGTGAGCCCCGCGAAGACGATGCGCAGGACCGTGGCGGCGATGATGCCGATCAGGATCGCCTTGTTGCGCTGCTCCTTCGGCAGGCCGGCTGCCGCCAGGCCGATCACGACGGCGTTGTCACCCGCCAGCACCAGGTCGATCATGATCACCTGGAGGAAGGCCGACAAGGCCTCGGTGGTCAGAAGCTCACTCATTCCCGGTCCTTCCTGTCATCCTCTCAGCCACGGTCAGGACACGTACTGGCACTTGGATGCCGCCGTTCGTGTGTCCATGTTCCGGCCGCGGTTCAGGTGATCGTCGATCTCGGCGGCGCAGCCGAGCATGCGGGCATAGAGGAAGAGCGTGAACGCGCTCGTCTCGAGAGCCTCCTTGGTCAGAGCGCCATCCCGGTAGGGCCGCCACAGCATCTTCAGCAGCAGGGCCGCGATCACCGCATCGATGTTGACGCAGTAGACATTGCGCGACACCCCCGTCTCGTACAGCGCCTTGACCAGTTCCTGGTAATAAGCGTGGAAGACGTTGTACTCCTCGCGCCGCTCAAACAGCTCCCGCACGAAGACCTCACGCGGATCGTGGTTCACCGGCTTGTCCTTGAACACCGGGTGGTTCACGCCCGGGATCTTCTGGATGTCCAGGCTGCCGGCGGTCTTTTTGTCCGCCTTGTAGGTGGCGTACTCGGCCGCGTAGCGGCGGGCCAGCGCCGGCAGGTCGATGCCGTGATCCGGATCGCCCGGATCGGCCAGATCGACGTCCTGGAACTGCTCGATCAGGAAGGCGATGCCTTCGTAGCCGTTGCCGCCATGGGCATAGCCGGAATGGGTCAGGAAGCCGATCAGCGCCTTGTTGAGCTGCACCCGCTCGGGCGTCTCAGGCCCGTCGGCCGAAACCGCGCCCTTGGCTCCTTGAGCCGAGATTGTGCCCGGCCCGTTTGAGAGCAAAAGGCCGACGAGAGTCTGGAAGGCGAACAGGTGATCCGGTGTGGGCTCGGTGCCGACCAGGGCTGCGAACGCAACCTCAGTCAGCGACCGCGAGCCGACGATCTCCTCGTTGGGAATGCCGCAGAACGCATCCTCCTCATGCCGCCCGGCGTCAGCCGACGCTCCGATCAGGACGCCGAACAGCCGCAGCCACCAGGGCAGGGTCTCCACCGTCAGAAGGGAGATGCGCTTGCGCATCAGCGGCTCCCACGCCAGCGTTGTCGCTACCGCTGCGAGAACGGCATCGGCCGTCGGGTGGCCATTGAGGGTGCGCAGGTAGCGCACGAACACCGACTTCGCACCACGGGCCTGCAACCCATCCAGCAGGGCTTCGGCCTTCGCGTCCGGCTGATCGGATACGAAGAGGTTCGCCGCGCCATCGAACCGCACCTGGCTCAGGTCGAAGGTCTCATCGACAGCGCTCCGTAATCCAGCTTCTGTGAAGTGTTCGACCAGAGCCCGTACGGCCTGGCGCGCCCTGTCCGCATACCGAGGTCCGATGATGCTGCACGCTGCGGCCAGGACCGTGTTGGGAGCATTGCCCGCCTCCCGCGCCGCCTGGGCCGCGGCCAGGGCCGGCGTGCCGGACAGGTTGATCTCTGCTCCCACGGCGGCATTGACCAGCTTTCGGTCGTTCTCGCTGCCCGGTCCCCGCAGCAGGGACAGGCAGATGTTCGACTCCACCGGGAACTGCGCGGCCTCCAGCATCGACGTGCCATGCAGCGACGTGATCTGGGTCCTGGGGTCCATCTGCGAGGCGCCGGACGCATCCTTCATCGCCTGGCGCGGAAACACCGCCCCGATCTGCCGGTTCAGGTGCTCGATCTGCTGGTCATAGGGACTTGCCGCCGTGACCACCGGCAGATCAAGCTCCGGCGGCAGCACGATGCCCTGGCTCGAGCCGAACCACGGCTTGAGGGCAAGGCTACCCTCGGGCTCGAAGTCCGGACGGGCCGCATTGGCCTGCATCACCGCCGTCAGGGCCTGCGGAATATGAGCAATGTTGGTGACCACCGCGCCTTGGGGCGAGAACACCGGGTTCTCGGGCGTGAAGATGTCGTCGACGCCGAACTTGGCCATGAACCACTGCTCCTTGGCCTCGGCATCGTCATGGCCGCCGGCCATGGCGCCAGCGTGACCGACGGCGCGGGTGAGCTTCGACTTCCAGCGGCCGACCACACAGGCGACCACCGGCTTGGTGAAGGTGGCATCGAGCTCGTAGTAGCCGCCCGGCTCGGCATAGAGCACGGCCGCCTTGGTGCGGGCGTCGTTGGCCAGCGCGAAGGCGAATTCGGGCGCGGCGTAGTGGATGTACACATCCTTGCCGCTCGAGATCAGGGTCGTGGTGCCCCAGCCGGCCATGCGCAGGTAGGTGGCAATCGTGGTGGTAAAGTTGCCGGAGTTGGAGAAGATCGCGACCGAACCCTTGCGCAGGGCCTCGGCCGGACTGTCGCCGCCGAGGGCGCCACCGATGCGGACCTGGTTCCAGGCGTCGGCCACACCGAGGCTGTTGCCGCCGAAGATGTCGATCCCGTTCTGCTGTCCCATGGCGCGGATCTCGCGCGAGTCGTGCACCGACAGCTTCTCGGTCACGATGAAGATCTTCTTGAGCTCGGGATTGACCCGGATCAGCTCGGCGACGCCGTCGCGGGCGCCGGAGGGCGGCAGGTAGACCACGCCGCAGTTGAAGCGGTGTCCCGCCTCGAGCCCTTCGCGGACGTTGTTGTAGACGGGGACATTCCCGACCGGCGTCTCCAGGACCTGACCGCTGCGGCCGGGCGAGGTCCCGAACACCACGTTGCCACCCGAGTAGGCGTGGCCCACCGGGGTGACGTCGCTCGACTCGCCGCCCAGGATGTTGAGCACGCACACCCGGTCGTCGCGGGTGGCGATCTGGTCGAGGGAGCTGATGCCGACGTAGTACTTGAAGCTGCCGACGCCCTGCTTGAACATTGTGTCTCCTCCAATGGCTTGATCGGCTTTCGCCGAGTCAGTGTGTTTGGGCGGCCTTGCTCAGGCTGCTGCGGGGAGTGCGATCCGCAGCTTCGTTGCGATCTCCTCGCGTCCGCCGGCCTTCATCCAGGCGTCCGCGGCACGGGCGTAGTTGATGACTTCGCTCATGTCGGAGTCGAAGCCAAAGAGGCGGTAGGGCACGCCGAGCGCCTCGAGCGTATCCCGCAAGGTGCCCATGCCGCGCACCAGGTTGGGCCCACCTCGGCCGGCCACGACGTACAGCGGCGAGGGGCCGTGCTGGCCGAAGTGCTCGCGCAGGGCGTCCGCCATCGCTCGGAAGGTCTCGAAGATGTCGGTGTTGTTCGATTTGCCGCCGATGATGAACAACACGTTCGACTGCCTGAGCCAGTGCTTGAAGCAGATGCGGGCCACCTCCTTCATCTTCGCGTAAGGCGGGTTGCCGCCGAAGTCGGACGAGATGATCGCATCGTCGCCCAGCATCTGCGTGACCAGGGAGTTGGCGCCGCCACCGAAGGTGGGTGCCAGGATCGTGCCCTGCGGGTTGATGACGTAGACGTCGCTCTGGCCCTGGTAGGTGCGGAGCTGGTTGATCTCCAGTTCGAAATCCGAATAGTCGACGGCGAACAGATGATTGGGCAGGTTGAGCCGCTCCCAGCGCGGATCGTCCCGGTCGAAGCCGCACTTGAAGTCGCAGGCTACCGGGGTCAGGCGCCCGGTCCGGTCCGGCCGCATGCGGATCGGGTTCAGCTCGAGCGTCGTCATGCCGAAGTTGTGGTAGAGCTCCCACAGCTTCGGGAGCTGCTGGACCAGCGGCGAGATGATCTGCTTCGGGGCGTTGAGCTCCGACAGGGCGTTGGCGACCACGAACGCCTTGAGTCCGGTCAGCGCATCGAAGGGGATCTGGGCCACGAGGCTCTTGTCGACCTCCTCGATGTCCATGCCGCCGTGGTGGGTCAGGGTCATGGTGGGCGCGCGGAAGCGGGTCGAGTCGGAAATCGAGAAGTAGACCTCGTGCTCGGCCGGCACAGCGCCCTCGAAGGTCACCCCGTTAGCCTTGGCCACGGTGGGGCCGACCCGGTGCTCGACAAAGTAGAGCCGCTCCTTCTCCTTCAGGGCCGTCCTCAGGTCGGAGGCCCGGCCAAGGAGCCCGGCCTTGCCCTTCTTGCCGACGCCGCCCTTGAACACCGGCTTGATGAAGACGCTGCCGTGGCGGTCGATGAGCGCCCGGATCTCCTCCTCGCTGGCATCGGGGCCGAGGACCTCGGAGGTCGGGAACCCGGCGAACTGAAGCAGTTTTGCTCCATGGAGCATGCCTGTGATCTGCATTGTAAATCTCCAAATTACGGTGTTGACGCAAATACCGAGTGCTTTCCTCTCGATCTCAGTCCTCGACGAAGACCTCGTCCCGCCCTTTGCGGATTGCCGGCAGCAAGGCGATCAGGAGGACGACCGCGGCCACGCCGAGCAGGGCGGCGCTCACCGGATGGCTGATGAAGGTCGTGATCTCACCCCGTGCGATGATGAGGGCGCGCCTGAAGTTCTCTTCCATCAGCTTGCCGAGCACGAAGCCGAGCAGCATCGGCGCGGGCTCGAACCCCAGCTTGATCAGCGCGTAACCAACCAGGCCGAAGAAGGCGATGAACATCACGTCGGTGGGCAGCGAGTTGATCGAGTAGATGCCGATGCAGCAGAACATCAGGATCGCCGGGAACAGCAGCCGGTACGGTACCTTGAGCAGGCGAACCCAGAGTCCCACCATGGGAAGGTTGATGACGAGCAACATCAGGTTGCCCACCCACATGGAGGCGATCATGCCCCAGAACAGGGTCGGGTTCTTGGTCATCACCTGCGGACCGGGGATGATGCCGTGGATGGTCATGGCACCCACCATCAGCGCCATCACGGCATTCGGCGGAATGCCGAGCGTCAACAGCGGAATGAAGGAGGTCTGGGCGCCGGCATTGTTGGCCGATTCCGGCCCCGCCACGCCCTCGATGGCGCCGCGGCCGAAGCGCTTGGGATCTTTGGCGATCTTCTTTTCCAGCGTATAGGCGGCAAACGGTCCCAGCACCGCACCATTGCCGGGCAGGATGCCGAGGATTGACCCGATCACGGTACCGCGCAGCACCGGCTTGTAGGATTGCCGGAAGTCGTTCTTGTTCGGCAGCAGGCGGCCGATGGCCTGGCGCACCACGTCGCGGTGCTCCGTGTGATCGAGGTTGCGCAGGATCTCGGCGATGCCGAAGACGCCCATGGCCAGCACGGCGAAGTCGATGCCGTCGGCCAGGAACGGCAATCCGAAGGTCATGCGCTCCTCGCCGGTCTCGAGATCGGTGCCGACGGTGGAGAGGAGCACGCCGACGAGGATCATGGCGATGGCCTTCAGGATCGAGCCGTGGGCCAGCACGACAGCGAAGACCAAGCCCATCGCCATGAGCGAGAAGTACTCGGTCGGGCCGAACAGAAGGGCAAGGCCGGTCAGGGGCTTGCCGAGCGCCGCGATCACGAGGGTTGCCACCGTGCCGGCGAAGAAGGAGCCGATGGCGGCGATGCCCAGCGCCACACCGGCGCGGCCCTGGCGGGCCATCTGGTGGCCGTCGAGGGCGGTGACCACGGAGGTCGCCTCGCCCGGGATGTTGACCAGGATGGCGGTGGTCGAGCCGCCGTACTGTGCGCCGTAATAGATGCCGGCCAGCATGATGAGCGCGCCGGTGGGATCAAGCCCGAAGGTGATCGGCAGCAGCATCGCGATGGTGGCGATGGGACCGACGCCGGGCAGCACCCCGATGAGCGTGCCCACGAGGCAACCCAGGAAGGCAAGTCCCAGGTTCTGGAGGGACAATGCCACCCCGAAACCGAGTGAAAGGTTGGAGAACAGGTCGCCCATCAGATCCTCCCGGAATGGTCAGTTACGTCGACCGACGTGTTGTGGTGACGTGGGCGGAGAACGAGCATCAGCAGTCCGCCGCCCGCAAAGAGGGCTGCCGTGAGGCGCAGGATCTGCTTCTGCGACCAGGACGCCGGGAAGAGATCGGCGAACGCTTGGGGAAAGATCGGGATCGGCAGGTTGAGCAGGTCCCCGAACAGGATCATGCAGAACGGCGTGAGCAGGAACGCCAGGATCAGGAGGTCGCGCAGGCGCGCCTCAGGGGTGGCATAGCCCCCGACGATGATCGCCAGCGGCCCGGCGACGGCCAGTCCGAGGCCCGGCGTCGTGACCGCGCCGAACGAGAACGGCCGGATGGTGACGGCGAACGCGAGGATCGCAAGGACCACGCAGGCAGGGCCACGTAGGCTCCAGCGGTCCAGGCCCTGGCCATCCGTCGTGAAGCCCGTCCCGACGAGGACAAGCCCGCACAGGCCGACGGCGATGGCCAGCCAACGCGGCAGGAGCGCGGGACCCATGGACTGCAACGTGCCCTGATCGAGGTCGCTCGTCAGCCAGAGCGCCAGGGCCGCGAGCGCGATGAGCGTCAATCCGGCAACAAGGCCCTGTGGGGAACGAACGGGTCCGGCACGCGCCGGGCGCAGGTCTCCTGACATGGCTTCAGACATGTTTCACCTCCCTTGGCACACCGCATGGCGTGCCGGTTTCCATCCTGGTTGTTTGGGCGCCTGCTTTTGCAGGTCTCGTGCATCGCATCCCACACGGAGCCTTCGGCGGCTCGAGGGTGCGTATGGCCGGGAGCACCTGCTCCCGATGGCCGTCAGCGGCCGTTCACCTCGCCAATCGGCGAGCAATCACTGTGACGAGCCGTCCGTGCTTGACGGCATCCGGTCCGAACATCTCCCAGGCTGCCGGATCGTCGAACTGCCTTGGGAGTTCGTAAGCGAGCCAATCCCCGTATCTCGGATTGGATCTGATTTCGTATAGGACCCGCGAGGTCGGGTTGATCGAACGGCGCGAGACTTCGATACAGGCTGAAACCGGATCGGCCGCGTGCGTGACGCCGAGGACGCGGTCGGTCCCACTTTCAACGACGATGTACGTCGGCATGGACCTCATCTTCCATCATGGCTCGGACCCCACCCCCAGCGACGTCGATCCAAAGCGCTGGGGGTGCTGATCTCGTGCCATCGATCAGTCGATGGAGATGTTTGCCTTCTTGACGATCTCGGCCCAGCGGGCGGACTCCGCCTTCATCATCGCGGCGAACTCCTCGGGGCTGTTGCCGATCGGCTCTGCGCCTTCGTTCTCGAGCCGCTCCCGCACGACACCGGCGGTGATGGTCTCGACAGTTGCTTTCCTGATCTTGTCGGCAATCTCCTTCGGCGTTCCCTTCGGAACGGCAAACCCGTACCAAGCGGTCGCCTCGTAGGTCGGCCAGCCGCTTTCCGCCACGGAGGGCACCTCCGGGAATTTCTTGGCCCGGGTCTTGGACGTAACCGCAAGGACGCGCACGTCTGAGCTCTCGATCAGGCCGAGGACAGACGGGACGGTGGTCACCATGAAGTCCATGCGGCCGCCGAGGAGGTCGTTCAGGGCCGGCCCGGCGCCGCGATACGGCACGTGGGTGGCTTGAAAGTTCGTGACCTGGGCGAGCAGGACGGTGGCAAGATGGCTCGCCGAACCGTTGCCCGCCGAACCATAGGTCAGCTTGCCGGGATTCTTCTGGGCATGGTCGATCAGCTCCTTGATCGACTTATGCGGCGAGTTCTTCGGCACAACCACGACCAGCGGCGCCGCCGTGATGAGCGTGATCGGTTCGAAGGCCGTCAGGGGATCGATCTTGACGTTCTTGAACAGGTGGGGATTGACCACCATTGGTCCTTGATTGGCCATCAGGATGGTGTAGCCGTCGGGCTCGGCCTTCGCCGCCTGCTGGGTGGCGACATTGCCTCCGGCGGAGCCGTTGTTCTCGACAACCAGGCTCTGTCCGAGCTTCTCGCCGACGCCTTGCGCCACGAGCCGTGCGATCGCGTCGGTCCCGCCGCCGGCGGCATAGGGGACGACGAGCTTCATCGGCCGGGTCGGGAAGCTGTCCTGCGCGATCGCGCCGCTAAAGGGTGCCGCGATCGTCGTCGATGCCGCCAGAAGTGCGCAACAGAGCAGTCGGCGTGTGATGATCTTGGGCATGGTCTCCTCCTTGTTGTATCCCTTCCAGAGGCGCCGCAACAGCGCTTGCCGGGACGATGACGTTGCCCTCGAAGATTCTGCGGGCGGTGCGGACAAGGCTTGCCCGTGAGACATGACCGGAGGCGTCGAAGCTCAGGTCGATCTCGGTTCGGCCGCTTGGGTGCTCGAGGTTCACCAATGACGTGAGACTGGGAGTGGCGAGGTCGTGCGCGACGCTGCCGGGCAGGCGGCAGGCGGCCGCGATGCACAGGGCGCCCGTGACCGCGTGGCCCTTGTGGCAGCGGTGCGCGTTCATGAAGTAGCGGGAGGTGATCGTTCCGCCGTGGCGGGCCCCGGACAGGATCGCGACCTTCGGAACGACGCTGCCCGACACGTCGCCGAGCCCCATGCGGCGTCCCGCCTCCAGCCGGATAGCCTCCAGGCGGGCCAGGAGATCCATGTTGGCCTCGAGGTCATCGGGCGTTTCATCGCCAGAGAGGCCCAGATCGGAGGCCCGGAGCAGCACCATCGGCATGGCGTAGTCGACGAGCGTGACCGGCGTGTTCTCGATGAACTCGCGAACATGCCCGGTGGGCAGGAACGCCCCGGTCTTGGAGCCAATGGCGTCCAGGAAGGTCAGCTTGACCGGTGCCGCCGTGCCGGGCACGCCATCGATGGCAGTCTCGCCCTCGTATTCCACGATGCCGGCCGGGGTTTGGACCACGGCTTCCACCATCGTCGAGGTGTTGCGGTTGAAGATCCGGACGGTCGTCTCGCCGATCTCGGCCGGCACCAGTCCGGCCTCGATCGCAAAGGGGCCCACGGCGGACAGCATGTTGCCGCAGTTCGGGCTGAAGTCGACGAAGGCCCGGTCAATCGAGACTTGGGCGAAGAGGTAATCGACATCCGCTCCGGGCTGGGACGACGGAGCGACGATCGCGACCTTGCTGGTCATTGGGTTGCCGCCGCCAATGCCGTTCACCTGGAGCACGTGAGGGGAGCCCATGGTCGCGATCAGGAAGCGATCACGCTCGCTGGGATCGCCGGGAAGGTCCGCCTCAAGGAAGAAGGGTCCCCGCGATGTCCCGCCGCGCATGAGCACGCAGGGAACCCGCAGGGAGCTGTTGTTCGAAGGGGCGGACAGGGTTTGCACAGCGTCAGGTCCATCGGTTTGTCTTGCCCGAGGACCATCTCAAATCTGAAAACTACTGTGAAATGCAAAGATCGGTGCTATTAATGCGTTATGAGCATCAATTTCGAAGCCCTTGACTTGCGTGCCTTTGTTGCAGTCGTGGACCTTGAGGGGTTCCATCGCGCAGCCGAGGCCCTAAACCTGTCCCAACCGGCGCTCAGCCGGCGCATCCAGAGACTGGAGGCTGCGGTGGGGGCGGCCCTGCTGGAGCGCACGACCCGGCGCGTTGCCTTGACGACCGTCGGACGGGAATTCCTGCCTCTCGTCCGGCGCATGCTCGATGAGTTCGACTCGTCGCTGTTCGCGATGCGGGAGGTCGGCCGACAAAGGGGAGGCTTGATCTCGCTGGCCTGCGTCCCGACGGCAGCCTTCTACTTCCTGCCCTCCGTCATCGCGCGGTTCAACGAGCAATATCCGAACATCCGCTTCAGGATCCTGGACCTGTCTGCGAACGAAGGCCTTGAAAGTGTGGCGCGTGGAGAGGTCGAGTTCGGCATCAACCTGCTCGGCACGTCCGATCCGGAGCTGACCTTCGAGCCATTGATCGAGGATCCCTTCGTTCTCGCTTGCCGGCGGGACCACCCGCTGGCCAAGCGCGAGTCATTGACGTGGTCGGATCTCGAGGGACAGCCGCTCGTTGCCGTGAGCCGGACTAGCGGCAACCGTATCATACTGGATGCCGCACTCGTGCGAGCCGGGGTGAACCTGAGTTGGTCATACGAGGTGACCCACCTTTCGACCTCCCTGGGCCTCGTGGAGGCCGGGTTGGGCATTTCCGTCCTGCCAAAACTTGCCACACCGCAGGGCGATCATCCCATCATCGTGACCCGACCAATTGGAAACCCGGAAGTGGCGCGGACGATCGGTGTGGTGCGGCGGCGCGGCGGCAGCTTGGCGCCCGCGGCCGAACGGTTCCTGGAGATGCTGCTGGGGACGTGGAGGGACGCAACCGACCGTAGGAACCAGACCTAATTGCAAGGCTCTCCAGAAAGGAGCTTCAGCCCATCGAAGCTCGATTATCTGTGGGCTCCGCGCATACCTCTGCCCGGGAGATCATTGCAGTGGAGTTGGTTCGCGGATCAGGCTCTGGACGGTGAGAGGGCCTCTTCCCTTCGATGGTATCCTGCTGTGCAAACGCTCCCCAACGTGCCACGCAAACTTCCAGCCGTATGGAAATCGCTCTCGCTCTGCCATCCGGAAAGTCCGCGATTGGCACGTCTCGGACATAACTCGGATGGCCGCTCACACGGTGTAAGCAGACGTTAGTGAAGGGCAGGGGAGTTTCGCCTACTGACCCACTCCAGACCCTCCTCATCGAGTGGCGGTACGACGGCTGCGTCACGAAAATTTCTTACCTTAAGTGGTGCTTTGACAGCGGCACACTTCAAGGCTATTTCATAGAAAGGACTATCGTTACATAGAGTGAAACGCCCATGCCCAGGGAAGCCTTGGATAGCGAAGCGCGGGAGGAAGGTGGGGTGATTGCCGTCGAGCGTGCATTGGCAGTGCTCGATGCTTTCACGCCTGACGACCGGTCCTTGAGCTTGGCGGAACTGGCACGACGGGTCGACTTGTCGAAGCCGACTGTTCTCCGTTTCACGAGGTCGCTTGCCCGAGCCGGCTACCTCGTGCGCAACGACGACGCGACCTTCCGCCTCGGACCAAAGCTCGCCCGACTGGGAACGCTCTACCAGGCCGGCTTCCGGATCGAGGATTACGTTCAGCCGGCTCTGCGGCGCCTGGCTCAGGAGACCGGCGAGAGCGCGGCATTCTACGTTCGCGAAGGCGATATGCGGGTCTGCCTCTTTCGTGTGGATTCGCCGCAATCCATCGGGCATCACGCCCGGACCGGCGATCTGCTGCCCCTCGACCGAGGTGCGCCAGGACGCGTGCTTCTTGCCTTCGCTGGCGAACCCGGAGAGCCATACGATCAAATTCGCCGTGACTTGTTCCATATCACGTTTGGCGAGCGCGATCCGCAAGTGGCCAGCATTGCCTGTCCTATATTCAGCTTTGGCCAGCAGGTCGCCGGGGTCATTGGCGTGGCAGGCCCGACAAGCCGTTTCGATGAAGAGGCTGTCGCCCACCATCTTGAGTTGCTGAGGTCCATCTCCACCGAACTTACACGACAACTCGGCGGAACGCCCGCGAGCCAGGCTTCGACCCACAGGCCAAGCACGTCTTCCCGCGTCCGTGCTGATTAAGCCTAGTCAGCAGCAATCATAAAGAGAGGAAGCCGTGCTGAAGGTTCCAGAAACACCTTGTCCCTATGCATGGGCCGCATAACCATGCAAAAGGGATGGCATGGCGTACGCGCGGCCTTGTCCGAGGCCAATTATCGCAATTTCACCATCGGCAACGTCTTCTCGCTCGTCGGAACCTGGGTTCAGCGGGTTGCACTCGGCTGGCTCGTCTGGGAACTGACGGGCTCAGGGGCATGGCTGGGGGCGGTCGCTTTCGCCGACCTGTTTCCGATGGTCCTCGTGACCCCCTTGGCTGGCGCGATGGCTGACCGGTCCGAGCGACTGCGGGTCACGCGGATCAGCCAGGCCTTGCTCATGGTGCATGCGGGACTGCTCACCATTCTCAGCGCCCTCGGCCTGCTCAACCCGGGCCTCGTGTTGGTACTGGCACTGGTCGGCGGAATCATCACGGCCTTCAACCAACCCTTCCGGATGGCGCTCCTTCCCAGTCTCGTCGAGCGCCCGAACCTGATCAGTGCGGTCGCGATCAACTCTGTCGTGTTCAACGTTGCCCGCTTCGTCGGTCCCGCCATCGCGGGCCTCGTGATTGCGAAGGGCAGCCTCACACTGGCTTTCGCGATCAATCTCGGGACGTTCGCAGTCTTCTCCTGGACGCTTGCCAGGATACGTCTGGTTTCCGTCGAAACCACTCGATCCGCCAATGGCGGATTGATCACGTCAGTCGTCGAAGGTTGGCGCTATGCCGCCGGGCATGTCGGCCTCGGTGCCATGTTTCTTACGCTGACGGTCGTCTCGCTTTGCATACGCCCCATTCTCGAACTCATGCCGAGCTACGCGGCCCTGTTCGGCCCTGACGCCAGCAAGTTTGCCTTCATGACATCCGTGATCGGCCTCGGCGCCCTAGTCGGGGCACTCTGGCTGAGCCGGCAGGCCGATCCTGCGGCCCTGGCCAAAATGTCTCTGTCCAATGGCCTCCTAATGGGCGCGGCATTGTTCGTCGCGTCGGTCGTACATCAGGAACTGCTGGGACTCGTCGCCCTGTTCGTCGTGGGCTTCGGCATGGTCTTGAGCGGGATCGCCAGTCAGACCGTGATTCAGCTTGCTGTGCCCGATCACCTGCGGGGTAGGATGCTTGCTCTGCACAGCATGATCTTTCGGGGGGCACCGGCCCTTGGTGCCTTGGTAATCGGAGCCTTGTCGGACCTGACGGGGCTGCGTGGTCCCCTGGTCGCGGGCGCAGCCGTGACCTTCGCCTTCAGCGGGATCGTTTATTCCCGGCGCAAGCTGATCCTCAAGAGCCTCGGTCTATGAACGTGATCCGGGATAGTCGGTGCACAGGGTACGCGACGGGTCACAGCGGCAAGCCACAAGGCTCATTCATTGGTAACCGGAGAGAGGAGTCTCATGAGCAGTCCTGACACGCCGCGCGGCATGGAGCGCTCCACCACGGATCTGGAATCGACTCCGGTCAAGGGTATCGTGCAAACACCTCCTGCCGCTCTACCGCGGCGCCTCCGTCGGATCCTCGCACTTGATGACTTCGAGATTGCGGCGCGCCGCCACCTGCCTCGGCCGATCTTCGGGTACGTGTCAGGGGCCGCCGAGACCAACGCCTCTCTCCGGGACAACCGATCGGCCTTCGAGGAGTTCGGCTTTGTCCCGCGGGTGCTCGCCGACGTGTCCAGGCGAACGCAGAAGGTCGAACTGCTCGAGCGCACATACGCGGCGCCGTTCGGAATTGCTCCGATGGGGATCAGTGCCCTTTCGGCCTACCGCGGCGATCTGGTCCTGGCACAGGCGGCCGAGAAGGCGAACATTCCGATGGTGATGAGTGGGTCTTCGCTCATCCGGTTGGAGGAAGTCGCCGAGGTAAACCCTGCGGCTTGGTTCCAGGCCTATCTGCCAGGTGAACCTGACAGGATCCTCGGATTGTTGGAACGAGTGGAGCGGGCAGGCTTCGGGACGCTCGTGCTGACCGTCGACACGGCGGTGCTGGCCAATCGCGAGAACAACGTCCGGAGCGGCTTCTCTACGCCTCTTCGGCCCAGTCTTCGCTTGGCCTGGGACGGCATGATGCGACCGAACTGGACACTGAACACGTTTCTGCGAACGTTGCTGAAGCACGGCATGCCCCACTTCGAGAATTCCTATGCGACACGAGGAGCGCCGATCCTGGCCAAAAGCGTGATGCGGGACTTCGGAGCCAAGGACCATCTGAACTGGCGTCATCTGGAACTGATCCGCGAGCGGTGGAAGGGACGCCTGGTCGTCAAGGGCATCATGGCCAAGGAGGATGCCCGCATCGCCAGGGACAGTGGCGTCGAGGGGATCATCGTGTCGAACCACGGTGGCCGGCAGCTCGATGGGACAGTCTCGCCCCTCCGCGTCCTACCCGCCATTGCGGATGCCGTGGGGACTTCGATCCCCGTCATGATGGACGGCGGCGTCCGGCGAGGTTCCGACGTGCTGAAGGCCATCGCCCTTGGCGCTGCATTCGTCTTCGTCGGCCGTCCGTTCGTCTATGCGGCCGCAATCGGAGGCGAACCCGGTGTCAGCCATGCCATCAACATTCTTTCGACCGAGATCAGCCGGAACATGGGCCTTCTCGGGATCAACTCGCTCGGTGAACTGGGTCCGGAGCGGCTTCTCAGGATCAGAGGCGTAGATGAGTCCAGGTCTTGAGAGAGGCTTCGACGGCCGGCACCACGGTAACACTCGAGAGCATCGCCCCAAAGATGTGGTCGTCCGCGATCGGTGCGGGATCGGCTTCGTAGGGCGTGTCTCAGCGCGCCACACCGTACTCGCCGCTGAAACTCACGAGATGCCGGTGCAGCCGGTCAATCACGATCGTTCGCGTGCTCGTGCGGCGCTCGATCAACCCGACCTGACGATGGACCTGCGGATTTCCGAACGGAGCTGACACGACCTCGCCAAGGGCCTCCTTCAGGGCGCTGTAAGGGGCGACCGAGGCGCCGAGACCATGGACCACACAGGCGACGACCGCGGTCATGGTGTCGATTTCCGCAATCGGGCTCGTAGCGATACCGCTCTTTGCCATTTCGGTATCGATCAACTGGGCGAGACGGAACCTGCTGTTGAACCTCACATATGGGAGGGTCGAGAGCATTTCCGTCGCAGGCATCTGCGGTGTGCCCGGCGGAGCGATCACGAACAGGGGCTCGTTGATGAAGGGACTCCATCTCAGCGCCGAGGGAACTCCGGAATGCTCGGCCACCATTGCCGAATCAAGCCTTCCCGATACGACGTCGTTCAGGAGTTCGTCGCTGTTGGCGACATGAAGCTTGATCTTGAGATCAGGATAGTCCGCCTTCAGCGCGACGATCGCCCGGGGCAACAAGGACAGGGCGCTTGATCGGACCGAGCCGATCGTGAACGTGCCCGTGATCGCCTTTCCGGATATGGCGTCTATCACGTTATCGGCGGATCGCACGAGGTTGTGCGCGGCCTCGAGCATTTGAAGCCCGTGACTGTTGAGCGTCATCGGCCGAGTCGAGCGGTCGAACAGCTCGGCCTGCACCTCACTCTCCAGCGCTTGGATCTGCTGGCTGACAGCCGATGGCGTCAGTCCGACGGCGTCCGCCGCCTTGGCGAGCGTTCCAAGCTCCGCGATCGCGATGAACGTCTTCAGTTGACGGATATCCACTTGGCCAAACCGACACATTTTCAGAAAAACTGTCCATAAATGTCAGAATTATTCGCTTTTTTCAAGAAAACGTTATGTTACGAATCTTCGCCAACGAAACACCGAGCAAAAAGCTTCGGGACATGGGAGGGATGTGATCCAAGGTGCGATATCTCGCACCGCGTCCTCGCTCATCCCGACCGCGAGGAACGCATGGACAGCCGCAACATCCTGGTCACTGGCCCCGCCATCAACGAGCAAGCCGTCAAGCTCATCGCCGACAATGGCTACAGTGTAGCTTATGTCCCTCCCTATACGAACGAGGAGGATCTGGTCCGGATCGTTGCCGAGGTCGACCCGGTCGGGGTCGTGGTCCGGATGGGACGCTTCGGGGCTTCCGCCATTGACGCCGCGCCATCGCTGCGCGTCCTTTCCAAGCACGGTGTCGGGGTGGATAACATCGACGTCGATGCCGCGACCCGCCGGGAGATTCCGGTTGTCGTCGCAGCCGGCGCGAACGCCCGTTCCGTCGCCGAGCATGCGATTGCCCTCTTGCTGACCACCGTCAAGCGCATCGTGCCGCTCGATGGCAGCCTGCGCGCCGGCCGATGGGAAAAGGCCGGCTTCTCGGGCGTGGAGGTCGCGGGCCTGACCATGGGCCTGGTCGGCTTCGGGGCCATCGCGAGGCACACGGCCGTCTATGCGAAAGCCCTCGGAATCCATGTCCGCGCCTTCGACCCCTTTGCCGATGACGCGACCTTCGCCGATGCCGGCGTCACCCGGGACGCTGCCGTCGAGGACCTTCTCGCCGCGTCCGACATCGTCAGCCTGCATTGCCCCCTGACACCCCAGACGCGCAACCTAATCGACGACAAGACGATCGGCCTGATGAAGGCAGGATCCTACATCGTCAACACCGCCCGCGGTGGACTGATCGATGAGGACGCCTTGGTCAGGGCCATCGACAGCGGTCACATCGCGGGCGCCGGCCTCGATACGTTCGCGACCGAGCCTCCCTCTCCCGATCATCCCTTCTGGGGACGGCAGCAGATCGTCGTGACCCCGCACATCGGTGGCGTGACGCGGGAAGCCAATGTCCGGGTCGGCGTGGACGCGGTCGAGGGGATCCTGGCGGTCATCCAGGGCCGCGATCCGGGCCGCGAGAGGATCGTGAACTACCGCGCGCTCGCGAAGGCGACGACCTGACCTTTTTCAACCGACCTCCAGTATCGAAACCACGAGGAGAAGACATTGAGCATAGGATTTAGGGTTCGGAACCGGGAGCGCGCCGTCGACCAGGAATGGGTCGAGAAGTTCAAGGAGCTGCCCGTCGCGAATGTCAGCGACAGCATGTACCGCATGTACGCCGCCGGCGCGCAGCTCCGCCCGATGCACCGCGAGGGCAAGCTCGCCGGCCGGGCCCTGACCGTGAAGGCCCCGCCCGGCGACAACCTGATGCTGCACAAGGCCATGGACATGGCCGAGCAGGGTGACGTCATCGTCATGGATGCCGGCGGTGAGGTGACCCACGCCCTCATGGGCGAGATGATGCTCGACTACGCACGCCGCCGGGGCGTCGTCGGCTTCGTCCTCAACGGCGCCATCCGCGACGCCGATGCCTTCCTGGAAATGAACGTTCCGTCATTCGCCGTCGGAGTGACCCATCGCGGGCCGTACAAGAACGGTCCCGGCGAGGTGAACTGCCCGATCGCCATCGGCGGAATGGTCATCATGCCCGGCGACCTGGTCCTCGGGGATGCCGACGGCGTGGTGGTCGTGCCGATCGACGACGTGGCGGACGTCTACGAGAAGACGGTTGCCAAGCACGCCGCCGAGAACAAGCAGATGGATGCCATCAAGGCAGGCACGCACAAGCCGACCTGGTTCAACGAGACGCTCGCCAAGATGGGCTGCGAATTACCGTAACCAAGCTGCCTACGGCATCGGCCCGCATGAGCGGGTGTTCGGCACTCGCCCATGGGTGAGTGCCGAGGAAGTCCAAGTCACCGTCGATTGCGCGGTGGAACCTGAATGAGTTCGGAGGGGAACTCCGAAACGCTTGAGCGGTCACGGTGACCGCTGTCCATGGGAGGAACGAATGAAGCACCTGATCCGGAATACCGCACTTGCCACGTCGATGCTGGTCGGCATCGGAGCCGCTCATGCCGAGTGGCCGACGGACCGGCCGATCGAGATGATCGTCGCCTTCGCCCCGGGCGGCGGCACGGACGTGATGAACAGGACGCTCGCACCCTACATCGAGAAGGAACTCGGCGCGAAGATCACCATCCTGAACCGGCCCGGCGCGTCCGGTGAGATCGCATATACCGCAATGACGCAGGCCAAGCCCGACGGCTACACGCTGTCGTCCCTCAACACGCCGGGCTACCTGACGATGCAGATGGACCGGAAGGTCCGTTTCGATCCCAAGAAGGTCTGCCTGGTTGCCCGCATCGTCGAGGACCCCGGCTCGTTCATCGTGCAGGCAAACTCCCAGTTCAACTCGCTCAAGGACCTGGTCGCCTACGCCAAGGCCAATCCGGGTAAGGTCAGCGTTGGCACGACCGGCCTCGGAACGGACGAACATCTTGCCGTGCTGCAACTGGAAAAGTCCGCTGGCATCGATCTGACCCCGGTCACCTTCAACGGTGCGAACGAGGCAAGGACGGCTCTGCTCGGCGGACACATCATGGCCATGGGGATCAACGTCGGCGAATTCCAAGGCAGCGAGAAGTCCGCCTTCAAGGCCCTCGCACAGTTCGCCGATCAGCGGTCCATCATCGCTCCGGACCTGCCGACGGCCAAGGAGCAGGGCTATGACGTCCTCATGAGCTCGGAGCGCGGCATCGCAATGAATTGCGATGTCCCCGAAGCCATCAGGACGAAGTACTCGGCTGCCGTCAAGAAGGCTCTCGACAATCCGGAATTCCAGGCTCAGGCCAAGCAGCAGTCGCTCGCCCTCTCGTACCGGTCGTCGGAAGACTGGAACAAGGAGCTTCCGGCAAGGGCGGAACGGCTTGCGGAAACCTGGAAGCTGGTCAAGGAACAGAAGTGATGGCAGCTCCACGCAAGGTTGGGGGGACCGGCGATCGGCCGGACCTCCTGACGGCCGTGATGTTCGTGGGCATCGGTGCGCTCGGCCTCTGGGCCGGGCGCGACCTGACCATGGGCACGGCCGCCGCCATGGGCCCGGGTTATCTGCCGCGGCTCGTCTGCTGGCTCCTGATCCTCGTCGGGCTGGTCGTCGGCGGGATCGGCCTCTTCCGGGCACGGGAGGACATTGCCCTCCCGCAACTCCGTCCGATTTCGGTCATCCTGTTATCGGTCGTCGGCTTTGCCTTCATTGCCGGGTATTTCGGCTTCGTGGCCGCGTCCATCTGGCTGCTGGTGATCGGAAGCCTTGCTGACCGCGAGTCCAGGTGGCGTGAGGTGATCCTGCTCACGGCCGGACTCACCGCCTTCGGCGCTCTGGTCTTCATCGTCGGCCTCGGCGTCCAGATGCCCATCTGGCCCTTCTGAGGAGCGGAACATGGAATTCCTCGACCTGCTCATGCTCGGGTTCGGTGAAGCGCTGACCCCGACCAACCTCGCCTTCTGCCTGCTGGGAGCCCTCCTCGGGACGTTGATCGGGGTGTTGCCGGGCATCGGCCCGACGGCGACGATCGCCGTTCTCCTGCCGATCACCTTCTATCTTCCCCCGTTGGCCGGCATCATCATGCTCGCCGGCATCTACTACGGGGCGCAATACGGCGGATCGACCACCGCCATCCTGGTCAACCTGCCGGGCGAGGCATCATCCGTGGTGACCGCGATCGACGGCTACCGCATGGCCCAGAAGGGAAAGGCCGGTTCGGCGCTTGCCGTCGCCGCGCTCGGATCGTTCTTTGCGGGAACCGTGGCGACGTTCGGCGTTGCTATCGCAGGCCCCATGCTCTCGTCGTTCGCGCTCTCCTTTGGTCCCGCCGAATACGTTTCGCTCATGGTCTTCGGCCTGCTGGCCGCCACTGTCCTTGCCAGGGGGCCCGTGCTGAAGGCGATCGGCATGATCCTGTTCGGATTGCTCCTCGGCATGGTCGGCATCGACGCGGGCTCCGGCGAGGAACGCCTGACGTTCAATGCGATCGAGCTGTTCGACGGCATCGACTTCGTCGTGATCGCCATCGGCGTCTTCGGGTTCACGGAGATCATCGAGAACCTCGAAAACGTGGAAGGGCGCGGCGTCCTGGTCAGCAAGCTCAGCCGCCTGTGGCCGACGCGGGAGGACTTCCGGCAGGCCTGGCCTGCCGTCCTGCGGGGAACAGGCGTCGGCACGTTCCTCGGGATCCTGCCGGGCGGCGGCGCGACGCTGTCGTCCTTCTGCGCCTACTCCCTGGAGAAGAAGGTCTCGAAAAATCCTGAGGAATTCGGGAACGGGGCCGTCGCGGGCGTGGCAGGACCCGAAGCCGCCAACAATGCCGGCGCGCAGTCGTCGTTCATTCCGCTGCTCACGCTCGGTATCCCGTCCAACAACATGATGGCGATGATGCTGAGCGCCTTCATCATCCATGGGATCACCCCCGGCCCCACCGTCCTGCAAACTCAGCCGCAGATCTTCTGGGGCCTCGTGGCGAGCATGTGGGTCGGCAACCTGATGCTGGTCGTCATCAACCTGCCCATGATTGGCATCTGGGTGAAGCTGCTGACCGTCCCTTATCGTCTCCTGTACCCGGCCATCCTGCTGTTCTGCTGCGTCGGCGTCTACAGCATCAACAACCGAATCTTCGACGTCGTGCTCGCCGCAGGCTTCGGGTTCCTCGGGTACCTGTTCCGGAAGGCGAAGTGCGAGCCAGGGCCGCTGCTGCTCGGTTTCGTTCTCGGTCCGCTGCTGGAAACGAACCTGCGGCGCGCAATGGTGCTCTCTGACGGAAGCCCGAGCGTGTTCTTCGAACGGCCGATCAGCCTCGTCCTGCTGCTGGCGACCGCCGCGATGTTCATCCTGATGGTCCTACCGTCCTTCCGCCGGACCCGCGAGGTGGCGTTCCAGGAGGAAGAGGCCTGAGGCCCGCAGCCCCACCAATGGGACAGGGACCGCGTCATGCGCGCCCTGTCCCTCATTCGCGAACAGGCGCATCACCCATGTCCGACAGCCTCAAGAAGACCGCGCGCATCGTCGTGCTCGACCGCGACACCCTGCCCGACGACATCACCTTGCGGGCGTTCTCGTTTCCCCATGAACTCGTCGCGTTCGGCCGGACAAAGCCCGAAGAGGTGGCGGAGCGTATCCGCGATGCCAACATCGTCATCACCAACAAGGTCCCCGTTCGCCGCGAGGCGATTGGATCCGCGAGCAACCTCCGGCTCGTCGCCATCGCGGCTACGGGCACAGACGTGGTCGACGTAGCCGCCTGTGCCGAACGCAGGATCGGCGTCACGAACATCCGTAACTATGCCGTCAACACCGTCCCGGAGCATACGTTTGCGCTGATCCTCGCGCTGCGCCGCAGCCTGGTCGCCTACCATGATTCCGTCCGTGCGGGCCGTTGGCAGGAGACCGGCCAGTTCTGCTACTTCGATTACCCAATTCGCGACCTTGCCGGCTCGACCCTCGGCATCATCGGGGACGGGGTTCTGGGACGTGCCGTCGCCGAACTTGGCCGTGCCTTCGGCATGAAGGTGCTCTTCTCGGACTACAAGGGCACGACCGGGATGGGTCCGCTCTACACGCCCTTCGAGCAGGTCTTGCGAGAGAGCGACGTGATCACCCTTCACTCTCCCCTGATGCCATCCACCCGCAACATGATCTCCACCGACGAGTTCGCGATGATGGCCCGCCGTCCGTTGCTGATCAACACGGCCCGCGGAGGGCTCGTCGATGAGATCGCCCTCGAGCGTGCATTGCGGGAGGGGCAGGTCAGTGGGGCAGGATTCGACGTGGTCACGGCCGAACCGCCGCCGCCCGACCATCCGCTGATGCGGCTGCTCGACCTTCCGAATTTCATTCTCACCCCGCACGTCGCCTGGGCGAGCCACGAAGCTGTCCAGGGTCTTGCCGACCAACTGGTCGACAACATCGAAGCCTTCGAACGTGGTCAACCCACAAACATGGTCGCGGCGTGATCGATGGCCGTCGATCACGATCCCAAGACCTTTCTGACGTCCCTGTTCGCCGCAGCCGTGGCCGCCGCGGATCCATACGAGGCGATCAGGGCCAAACTTCCGGCAAGGCCGAAGGAGCGAACAATCGTCATCGGGGCCGGCAAAGCCTCCGGCGAGATGGCCCGAGCCTTCGAGACGCTCTGGGACGGTCCCCTTGAAGGCATCGTGGTCACCAGGCGCGGATCACATGCTCCTTGCAACAGGATCGAGATCATCGAGGCCAGTCATCCCGTTCCGGATGTCGCGAGCCTGATGGCGTCCCGTCGCCTCATGGAAACCGTCTCGGGCTTGACCGAGGACGACCTTGTCGTCGCGTTGATCTCGGGCGGCGGTTCCTCGCTGTTGGCATTGCCTCAGGACGGTCTAACCCTGGAGGACGAGATCGCGGTTGCGGAGGTGCTTCTGGCGTCAGGCGCACCCATCTCCGCGATGAACGTCGTGCGCACCCAACTCTCGGCGATCAAGGGAGGACGCCTGGCGCTTGCAGCCTACCCCGCGAAAGTCGTTACCCTCATCGTATCGGATATCCCGGGCGACGACCCAGGGCTGGTTGCTTCCGGTCCGACGGTTGCCAACCGGGCGTTGCCCGCGGATGCCCTCCGGATCATTGAGCGGCATCGCCTGCGCCTGCCTGCGCGGGTGATGGACTTCCTGAGGAGCCGGGAGCGGACGGATGCTGATCCGGACCATCCGTGCTTCGCCCGCAATGAGGCCAAGGTCATCGTGTCTGCGGCGGCCTCCCTTGCGGCGGCTGCGGCGCGGGCGGAAAAGCTCGGGATGCGGGCAGTCGTCCTCGGTGACGCCATCGAGGGTGAGGCGCGGGAAGTCGCCAAGGCGCACCTGGCAACTGTCGACGATATCCTCCGCAAGGGCACACCGTCCGAGCGGCCCTTGGTCCTGCTGTCGGGTGGGGAATGCACTGTTACGATCCGGGGTGATGGAAAGGGCGGGCGAAACACGGAGTTCCTTCTTGCCCTGGCAATCGAGATCGCCGGAAGGGACTGCCTCTTCGCCCTGGCCGCTGATACCGATGGGATCGACGGTTCCGAAGACAATGCCGGCGCGTTCGCGAATGGGTCGACTGTTACCCGATTGGCGGCACACGGCTGCGAGGCGCATCACCTTCTCGCAAGAAATGACGCCTGGACCGCGTTCAATGCCGTGAACGACCTGTTCGTCACGGGTCCGACCGGAACCAACGTCAACGATTTCCGGGCCATCCTAGTCATGTAGGTGAGGTGTCTGTTGGAGACCAATAGGCAGCACAAGGATCGTCGGCAGGGACAATGCTGATGAAGCCCGATCACATTGCGGTGGGCGTGTCAAACCGGGGGGTATGACAGCGTCGCCATCTTCGCGGTCGAATGGGCATGGGGACGGTTGACGAACAGAGGTCGCGAGGCAAGCCAAGGCATTGCTCCCTTAAGGATAGCCTTTGCCCGACAAGCATGAGCTTTACCTAAAATCGACGACAGAGATGAACCATCAGGTGGGAGGAATGCCATGGGCCAAGAGGTGAATTCGAGCGCCACGGACCTGAATGACAGCGCGGTCGAGGCTCTCAATAGGAGCGCGCTCGAGTACCACCGGCTTCCCCGCCCGGGAAAGATTGCCGTCCTGCCGATCAAGGGCATGACCAACCAGCGCGATCTGGCCCTGGCCTACTCTCCAGGTGTCGCTGCCCCCTGCATGGCCATCCATGCCGATCCGGCCGCCGCCGCTCTCTACACCAGCCGATCCAACCTCGTGGCCGTGGTCTCGAACGGCACGGCCGTCTTGGGTCTCGGCAACATCGGTCCGCTGGCCTCCAAGCCGGTGATGGAGGGCAAGGGCTGCCTGTTCCAGAAGTTTGCCGGGATCGATGTGTTCGATATTGAGTTGAATGAGACCGATACCGACAAGTTGGTCGATATTATCGCGTCCCTCGAGCCTACCTTCGGCGGCATCAACCTTGAGGACATCAAGGCTCCGGAGTGCTTCGAGATCGAGCGCCGCCTGCGCGAGCGCCTGAAGATCCCGGTCTTCCATGATGACCAGCATGGAACGGCGATCGTCGCGGCTGCCGC
>NZ_QDAH01000016.1 GCF_003075415.1 Microvirga sp. KLBC 81 | reverse complement strand
GGCTCTCCGATCGGGAACTCGATGACCTCGGCATCAGGCGCTTCCAGATCGACCGCATCGCTCGCCGGCGATAGCGGTCTAACATCGTGCGGCACCACAGCGCGCGTCGACGCCCGCTGAAGAGCGGGCGTTTGCGTGATGGATCATGTGCCGCACAACATCCATGCGTCCGCTCGCGCCACCGTATCCTGCTCCATTATCTTTCGGTCCGCGCTGATGATCCCAATAGGCGCGGGGGTTCGATCGCTTTGAAGATCCCGGAGGACTGCCATCGCGGGCGACGCGGGGCACTGGAGCCGCTCTCAACACAGGCCTTGGTGAGAGGATACAAGAAAAGACGAGTTCCTTCGGGACCACCGATATTCGGCCGCTACCCAGCCCAGTCCTCGGCGGCCCCGTCATATTCCCATCGCAACTCACTGATGGCCTTGTGCGCTTCCGCCTTTGTGGTCTTAAGATCCGGGGCTTCAACAACCATATCGTCCGGAACGATCTCTTGCTCGTTTACGAGGTCGAAGTGGCAGCGCATCACCAGCCCTGGGCGACAGGTCGTTGACCGCTTGGCGATATCTCAGGGATGGGTGCTGCGGCTGGTGTCCGCAGCACCCGTTTGCGGCTAGTGGACGACGAAATAATCGCCCGGGCTGGTGTGAACGTCGTCGGCGTTGACATTCACCAGAGTGATGCTGTCGCCGTTGCCGAGATCGACCACCGTGTTGTGGCCGACCTGCTGAACGCGGCTCGCAAGATCGTCGGCAGTGGCAATATCGGTGCCGTTGATCCCTTTCGAGATCTGCAGGAGGTCCTGACCGGCCTTGAAGTCTAGCACGACATCGTTGCCGCCGCCGCCATCCAGGATGTCATCTCCGGCGCCGCCGCGCAGGATGTCGCTGCCAACGCCGCCCTGCATCAGATCGTCACCGGAACCACCTTCAATGATGTCATGTCCGCCGCCACCGAGTTGGATGTCGTTGCCATGGCCGCCGCGGAGGTCGTCGTCGCCAGCGCCGCCGAGTTGAACGTCATCGTCGTTGCCGCCGAACAGACCGTCATTGCCGTCGTTGCCGTCCTGGACGTCAGCTCCCTCGCCGCCAGACAGCCAGTCGTCGCCAGAGCCGCCGGACATCCAGTCATCTCCGCTCCCGCCAAAGATGACGTCCTGGCCTTCGTCGCCGGAGAGAGCGTCGCCCCCTCCTCCGCCGAAGATCAGGTCATCACCGCCGTGCCCAAACACCACGTCGGCAGTGGCAGTGCCGTGCAGGACATCACCGTATGCCCCGCCTCCAATCGTCGCCATGTCTCGTCTCCTTGGTATGCGCGCCACGTGAGTGGACGCGCAGGGTCACAAGTATCAACGTGAAGCAGGGTGTAGCAGTCAGCACCCTGCCTAGGGTTTCTAATTGAAATTCTATGCCTCGTAAATATTTACATCGTAAATATTAGTATTGTCGACTAAAATGCAGAATGTTCGACTGGTTTGATTTTGAAAAATGACAATATTAGTTTCGCAATAAAACGAGAATACAACGATGTTCGAACCATTTTACCACTGGGTTCAGCGAAGTAGCCAGCACTTCGGATGAGAACAACATATCTCAGGAAAGGGCAAGGGATAAGGATCGGGGCCCGGCTGACGGATTGGGCGCGCTATCTACAAGGATGTCATTGCCCTCTCCCCTGCCGCCGGAGACCGCCGGTGCCGGAGTCTGTGAAGGCTGCAGCGGCGGCAACTGCCGCCGATGTCTCAGCCTCGTCGACCTCATCCCGGACGTCTCCCCGTACTGAGCTATCTCGATGAGGCGATCATCCTGCCCGTCGCGAGGGTTCGGCCTGCCATGCGGCAGTCGCCTCCTCGGAGAACCGCACTGTGAGGCTTCTCCGCTGGCGCAGGCAGCGTCATGATCGGCCCAGTTTGTCCCTCTGCGCCGCTGCCTGGGGATGCAATGATGGCGAGCGGCATGGATCTTGACCGGCTTGGCGGATCTTGGCTCAGACAGCGAACAGGCCGCTACGTTACCTCCTTCCGGGTCGCTCCGTGGTCACGAGAGGGCCTTCATTGGCAGCCTGCACGCGGAAGGCCGAGACGAACAGCGCTGTCGCGACGGCAACGACCGTCACCAGGAGCGTTTTGGGGTTCATGTTAACCTTGCAGGGTTGTTCAGCGACGACGCCGGGTGAGTTTTTTACGCGCCGCCCGGCTGGCCTCCTCGATCGAGGCAAAGACGGTCAGATCGAGGGACTTGAAGGCGAAGCCGGCGGCGAAGAACCGGAAGCCGCCTTCGACGGCGACAACGATGCCGGCGGTAACGTCTCCGACTTCAATAACGTGAGTGGTATGTGGCATGACAGAAGCCCCCTGCCGCCAACGCTGGGTTGGCAAGGATGCGGTTGTCTCAAGGACGGGAAAAGGCTGTTTAATAGTGGCGACACCAGCTCCGGGTGCCGCGAGCCCGACGCACCATTCGATGCAAGGCGAAGTTCAGCAGAGCAACAATCATGATCGCAACCCTTCGATGGGATCACGAGGCGCATGCGACGCATCGTGACGCTTTAGCGTTTGGTTTCGCGGCGCAAGCTGCTCACTTCAAATCACCGCGGTCTCGAATGCCAGATCGGGTTCTGAGACCCTGAGAAAGTGGCTTGGCCTCATGGCTCCGTCAACGGGAATGGGTTTTTAATTCATCGCTCAAACGCGAATGACTTTCTGTCGGAAAGCGAACGAAAGAAAACCTTTCCGCAATTTGATGGTGGAGCTTGCTGGATCGGCAGCCCCGTTCCATTAACCTGGACAAGTCACAATATGATGACCGTAGCTCCAAAGCTCTTCAGGGGCACACAGCGAGTGTGATCCTAAGGCTCCCATTGGCGCCGAGGTGGACCTGAGCGCTCGACGGGTGGCCCTGATGATCCTGTTCAAGCCCTTTGAGGCGCAGCGTTTGCTTTGTTTTAACGACAGCCCTGAGCTAAGCAGGCACCAGATCAGCTGAGGACATTCACTCTTCGAAGTTTGTCCTCGCCCCCATCACGCAACGCGGCGCAGCTCCTTCTCAGTCACGCCGAGGCTAGTCAACAGCTGAGCGCGCAGTTGCGCGACGCGTAGCTCGCGCTCTCCTCTGTCAGAGGGTAAATTGACTTCCAGATCCACCGTGAAACGGCCCTGATCGAGAATAAGAATGCGCTGTGCCAGGCGGATTGCCTCATCGACATCATGCGTCACGAACAGCACTGCCGGCTGGTGACGGGCGCACAGATCGAGCAGAAGGGCCTGCATCCGCAACCGGGTCAAAGCGTCGAGCGCTCCGAACGGCTCATCGAGCAGGAGGAACTCAGGCTCGCGGACCAGCGAACGTGCTAGGGCAGTGCGCTGCTGTTCGCCGCCGGAAAGCCGCATCGGCCAAGCGGTTGCGCGCGGCGCCAGGTCGACTTCCTCCAAAGCCTTAAATGCGCGCTCGCGGGAGGCCCCTCCCTTCAATCCGAGCGTGACATTGTCAATCACCTTCTTCCACGGCAGCAGTCGGGCATCCTGGAACACGACCGAGATTGCGTCGGGAGTGTCAACCTGGCCTGAGCCTGGAACGCCATGGTCAAGGCCAGCGAGTGCGCGCAGGATCGTGCTCTTGCCGGAGCCTGAGCGACCGAGCAGAGCGACGAACTCGCCGCGGCCGATATCAAGATCGACGCCGTCGACAATCGTGCGCTCGCCGTAACGGCGCCTGAGCCTGCGCACCTGCACGACAGGCTCCCGGATCAGTCCGCCAAGATCTTTCGCCATGGGAGGGTCTTTCGCGTGATAAAGCGTACCAGCCAGTCCGAGCTCAAGCCGAGCGCAGCATAGACGGCAAGGCACAGGATGATGACTTCGGTCTGCCCGTAGGTGCGGGCAAGATTGATCATATAGCCCAAGCCACTGGTGGCATTGACCTGTTCGACGACGACGAGCGCCAGCCAAGCATAGGTGACGCCGAAGCGTAGGCCGAGAAGAAAGCCCGGCAGAGCTGCCGGAAGCACGACATGGCGCAGGAACTGCAGGTTGCTGAGGCCGAGCGTCTCGGCCAGCTCGATGAAGCGGGCGTCGGTCGAGCGCAGGCCGTCATGGGTCTGGATATAGATCGGTGCGAACGTGATCAGTGCGATGGTCAGAATCTTCATGCCTTCGCCGATGCCGAACCAGAGCATCAGGAGAGAAATCAGGGCCAACGCAGGGATGGCGCGCTTGATTTGGATCGGACCGTCGACGAGATACTCGCCGATGCGGCTCAGGCCGGCGATGACACCAAGCGATGCCCCAGCGACGATGCCCCAGAACAGACCCCAGAAGGAACGGGCGAAGGAGGTCCAGAGATTCTCCTGTAAGCGGCCATCTTGGATCAGTTCAAGGCCGGTCAGCGCGACAGTCCATGGTGCTGACAGGATGCGGTCGTCGATATAGCCAGTGGTCGAGCCGATGCTCCACAAGATGAGGAGTAGCGCAGGGCCAATCGCAGCCCCATAAGGGACGGTCGGACCTGGTCCAAGCTTGCGCCGCCGCTGGCGTCCGGTCCGGTTGCTCGTGGTCGATGGCGAGGATTGGATCCTGCCAAGGCTCGGCCTTCTGAGCCATTGCTGGTGTCTTGGTGCACCGGAGGAAGAATCGGCGCTTGGGATCGAAAGGTTCACCATGGTTTACTCTCCCCGATAGGCAGCGCCGGCAACTGTCTCGAATCGGCGGTCGAACAGGGTTTCCGCTTTCAGGGCCGGCTTCTTCAGTTCTTCCGCGAGCAGGTCGACCGTTTCCTGTTGGCGTTCAATCGCCCCGTTCCAATCGAGTGGCACATCCGGATGGCCGTTCGATTCCACCAGAAACCGCGCAGCGTCCTCTTTCAGGCCCTGGTCCTTGATGTAGTATCCGTTGATCCATTCTTCGGGATGCGTCTCGATCCATTTCGTGGCACGGCCCCATGCCGCGACATAAGCGCGGATGGCTGCGGCCTTATCAGGATCCTCAAGAGAGGATTTCACCACATACAGATACGCGGGATCGTCACGCAGGCCGTGCGCGAGCGCCTTAGCCCCGTCCTTGGCGTAGTTCTGAATGAAGCGCTGCTTATTCGCCTCCGCAATCGGCGCTGCATCGACGAGCTTACTCGCCAGCGCATTGACATAGGCATCGCCGACACTCGGCAATTCGACGAGTTGGACGTCGTCGCGCTGCAAGTTAACCTTTTTCAAGACCCGTAGGACGAGCGCACCCTGAGCCTGCCCAGGACTGAAGGCAATTCTCTTGCCTTTGAGATCGTCGAGCTTGTCAATGCCGGAATGCGGTGCGGTGGCGATGACGTAGATAGGATGCCCCACCGGATCGAGGCGGAATTTTGCCGCGACGATCTTGACATCCAAGCCAGTCCATTGCGAGTGGATCGGAGGAATATCAGCGACTGAACCAACGTCCAGCGCCTTGGCTCGGAACGCCTCGATCGTCTGCGGGCCGCCCGAGATGTTAGCCCAATCGACTTGGAAAGGCAGGTTGCCCAGTTCGCCCGAAAGAGTGAGCGCGACTCGGGTTTGCGGATCGCCGATGACCAGCCTGGTCCCTGGGGCGATCGTGCTGGGGACAGGTGCATTGTCGGGGAGAGGCTCGGCAAGGGCTGCCCCGGTCATCAGGAGGGCTGTCGATAGGATGCATCGGATAGCGGTCGGAAGGCGCAAATATGCTTTCATCATGGTCCTCCACATGAGCTCTGGGTGCAATAATCCCCATAAGGTTATGACCGGGAACTCATATAGTCTATAGAATTAGTATACTAATGTTGCGACGATTGAAGAAGAGTTTTTGGCGAAGCGAGACGTGAGGAGAATATCTTTCAAGTGAGCCGGGGGATGTCGCTTGATGTGCCCGCAAGCGTCTGCCTTCATCGGCTTCTCGCGGTCGATGATGTCGACAACAAGCTGGAACCGACTGGCGACGGCGTTGAGCCCTTTCGTGTCGACAAGGTGGCGAGGAAACGGTGCGTCGAGGTCATGACCTCTTAGATCGATCCCGATCATGCGCTTGAGTTGCTCTAGCGAAGCGGCCGGCTGAATCAACTCGTTAAGCTCCTCCTCCAGTCTATCGGCCTCTGCCTGCATCGAGCCGAGATAAGGACTGATGCCGGGGAGGACGCGAATATGTTCCGGCTGCCGTCCGAGCGCGGAGGCACGGGTCTTTATATCGGCATAGAAGGACTGCGCGCTCGCCAGCGTCTGGTGTGCGGTGAAGATTGCCTCGGCGTGCTGGGCCGCGAAAGAGCGGCCGTCATCAGACGAGCCCGCCTGGACGTAGACCGGCCTCCCCTGGGGTCCGCGCGCGATGTTGAGCGGCCCGCGGACCCGGTAATGCTTGCCCACATGGTCGATGCTGTGCACCTTGTCGGTATCGGCAAAGACCCCGCTATCGGGATCAGCAACGAGCGCCTCGTCCTCCCAACTGTCCCAGAGCTTGGTCACCACCTCAAGAAATTCGCGCGCCTCCTCGTAACGGTCACCATGCGGGGTGCTCCGGCAAGCCGAAATTCTGCGCCGCTCCGGCATCACCTGTGGTGACGATGTTCCACCCAGCCCGCCCTTTGCTCAGGTGATCGAGCGAGGCGAAAAGGCGGGCGAGATTGTAGGGCTCGGTGTAGGTGGTTGAAGCCGGCGCAATCAGCCCGATTTTCTGCGTCGCTGCTGCGATCGCAGCAAGCCAGGTGAGCGGCTCGAAGCGAAGACGGGAGGAATAGCGGACGCTCTCCGGGAGTGAGGGCCCATCGGCGAAGAAGATCGCGTCGAACTTTGCCGCCTCCGTTCGTTGCGCGAGTTCCTGGTAGTAGCTGATGTCGAGCACTCGCCCAGGTTCGGATTCCTTGAACCGCCAAGCCGCCTCGTGGTGGCCACCAGGATAGACGAAGAGATTCAGGGCCAGTTGGCGCTTGGGATTGGACATGGAAACCCTCGCTTCAGAATAGTCGGCTCCGAAGTCGGCAAATCGTGTCACCGCCTCTTCGAGCCAGATTCACCGGCAACGCGATGTCGCTGAACGATGACAAGGGTGATACAAATTGGTCAAGAGGTAATGTTTTTTAAAAAGAACGCAGACAAGAGAATAATAGGCTATGCTTGCACGAGACGCTAAGACTTGTTAGGCGAGTCTATTGCTAGGCAAACAATAGTGTGGGGTAGCTAAACTAAACTTGGCGCGTAAATGACAGCAAGAATAGTGTTCTCCTTGTGGTTCTTCATATCGAACAGTCCTATCAACGAGCGTCAGCCAGCAGGCCCTGATTGATCGAGCAGATCAATGATGCTGACTGTCGATCTTATCAGAGGGAAAAGGGTGAGGCTGACCAACTGCCGTCGTGCAGGCACGAGATGTTGCTGATCGCGGGTTTGGGCCTGAAACTCTCGTCGGCGCCCGCGTGGACATCGCCGGAAGCCACTGTGGGTCGCCAAGCCGTTCGGCGTTGTTGAGTTGCTCCCCTGAAGGGCGAACGACGATAGTCGATCAAGAGGCACGACAAACCATCGAGTCGATACACGGCGGGGGAGACGGTCCGTTGTCGCTAGGAACCGAAAACCGTTGCTGAAATGTCGTTAGTTGATAGAACTAATCGAATATCGACGATGGCTGGGGTATAGGGGTGTTAACCAATAAGGGCAAATACGGACTCAAGGCAATTGTTCATCTCGCGAGGCTCGATGCCGGGGAGACGGCTCAGGTCGCAGAGATTGCTCAGACGAACAACATCCCGAAGAAATTTCTTGATGCCATCCTGCTGGATCTTCGCAATGCCGGCATGTTGAGAAGTAAGAAGGGCCCAGGCGGGGGCTATGCTTTGGCCAAGCCGGCCGGTACCATCAAAGTCGGTGCCGTTATTCGAGCACTCGAGGGTCCGCTCGCGCCGATAGCGTGCGCTAGCCGATCCGCGTTCCGCGCTTGTGACGATTGCGGCAAAATCGAGTTATGTCCTGTTCGTTCGATCATGAGCGAAGTGCGCGATGCCATCGCCTCAGTCGTCGATAACACCACCGTTGCCGATCTCGCCAAACGCACCCCATCACGCTTCAGAACAACGAAGCCGAAATAGACTGATCGCTATTTATCCACCAAGTTAATCGATAATCCTTTAACGATACCATCGTCTGACCGCTCCCAGGGACTTGCGCTGCATGGCGTGTGCCTATCGTTCTCGCAGTCACGGACGGTCTCCATGAATCAACTGATCCGTAGCCTAGAGTCTGCTGATATCGAGCCCTCCGCTTTCCGATCAGTGATGCGCCACATCGCCGGCGCCATCGGCGTTGTTATGGCCTCGGCCGGAGCCATCCGTGCCGGACTGACCACGACTTCGCTGACCGCTGCACCGACCGAGCCTTCATCCGCCCTCATTTGTGTCAATCGGAGCGCGTCTGCTTGGCCGGTTATCCCGTAGGCCTGGCATTTCGCTATCAATATCCTGGCGATCCAGCATCGATCGATTGTTGACCGTTTCGCTGGCCGCGGCGGAATCAAGGACGAGGCGCGCTTTTAGGAGGGCGACTGGACGCGGCTCATCACCGGCGCGCCTGTCCTGAACGGTGTCTTGGCGTTTCTCGATTGCGAGACAGAGGACGTGATCGGCCGCCATTCGAACACGATCCTGATCGGTCGCGTTAAGGCGATCAGTGGGGATGATGAACACGTGGCCTCCTGTGCTGGTGCAGCGATTATGGCGGGTTGGATGAGACCGTCCAGCACGGTGCGGGGATTTGACCGTTTTTCGACAAAGATGAATGATCGCGTTCGGAAGAAAATTCTAAAGCTGAAACTTGTTCTGGGATCGCTGTTCCATCATTTGCCCTGAATTTGGCAACGCGTTTCATTGACCGTTTTTCCCGTGAGCCTGATACTTCTCGGCAGCAGAGGAGGACCAATTATGACTATTCTTATGGTCCCCGGCTTCAAGGGCTCTGAGCCGGAACATTGGCAGAGTCGCTGGGAAGCCGAGTTGAACGACGTCGAACGAGTCCAGCAGGTGCACTGGGATGCACCGGATCTCGGAGTCTGGCTCGCGGTCTTGGCGCACCACGTGAAGAGAAGGCCGGGGGCCATTCTGGTCGGCCACAGTCTCGGAGCGATCTTGATCGCCCATCTGGCACTGCGCCATCCGGACCTGGACATCGGCGGCGCCCTGCTGGTCGCACCAGCCGATCCTGAGGTGCGACGATCCCGCGTGCCTGGGATCACTTCGTTCGGCCCCTTACCGGTTGAGCCCCTCGGTTTTCCAGCCATATTGGTTGCCAGCCGGACCGACCCCTACATGGCGCAGGATCGTGCCCGTATCATCGCCAATCTGTGGGAAGCAGCCTTCGTTGATGCAGGAGAGGCCGGTCACATCAATGTTGCCAGCGGCCACGGCGCTTGGCCGGAGGGTCTCCGTTGGCTTGCCCGCTTGCGGGTCCGTCAGCGTGCCTTCGCGCAACCGCCCCTGTCGCGGAGGTCGACCGGCTCGAGACATTCTGCGCCGTGAGCGCTTAGCGGGGATGCGGCTCGAGCGGTCTGCTGTCGGACACTGCGAAGCCGTCCGAGGTACGATCGCCATCTACTAGTGGGCAATCGCACCTCGCAATGACGCCAAGCGAGAGGCATCCGTCTCTGCTGGCCTTGTTGCAACTTTGCAGAACTCCGAGATGATCATGACGACAACCATCCATTCGGCCTCGCTGCCTCCGATTGACGTCAAAACCTTTTGGCAGACCCTCGCTGAAAGGGTGAGTGGCATGACCATTGTGACCGCTCACGGGGATGACGGCCCGGCTGGTCTGCTGGGGCTTTCGGCTGCGCGCGTCACGGCCAACCCGCCGACGATCCTCGTATCGGTTGATCAGAAGACGACTGCGCTCGGCGCGATCCTCTCGCGTCGCCACTTCGCGGTGAATTACCTGCCGGCCGGAGCAGAAGCTGTTGCAGATGCATTCAGTGGCAAGGCGGGTATTTCAGGGGCCGATCGCTTCATCGAAGGCCAGTGGGACACCCTGGTGACCGGTGCGCCGGTGTTCAAAAAGGCTCTCGGCTCCTTCGACTGTGTGGTGGATGACGTCATTCAGCGTGGCGATATTTCGATTGTGATCGGCATTGCTGTTGCCTCTCGCGTAGACTCCTCACGACCACCGCTCGTTTTCTTTCGGGGAGCCATCCGGAGTGATCTTGGCGGATGATGACTAGCCTTAATCGCAGCCTTCCGGATGCGGGCGGCGAGTGGCGCGACGTGACCGATGGATTGCGACCGCATCCCCAACTGCTCTGGCGCCACCTTCGGCACAAAAGCCGCGGCCGTTTCCTTCAGCATGCCTCAAGCATGCGGGACACGCACCGTCACCGGATGCCGCCATCGTCGGTTGCTCGCATCGCCCAAGCACAAGCCTCGGGTCTCCTGAGGATCGTCAAGGGTCATTTCCACAAGGCGTTGAAGACCGCGCGTGGCACCACTGTCACTTATCGTCCTTCCGGCGGCAGCGAACCTGTAAGACTCGAAGTGTCGCATGCTCTCAACTGCTGCGGTTTCAGGCGCCTCTCGCTTCCCACGCAGAACCGTCTCATGCAGTCTATGCCGGACGGTGGGTTCGCCCGCGCGGACGAATTGAAGCTTGGTCTCGGCTTCGATCAGCACGAAGCCTTGATTGAGTCTCACGGTCGAAGCGCGGAGCGGATCTTCGGCATCGGCCCTCGCATCCGTGGCGCCTCTTGGGAGATAACTGCCGGGCCCAACCTTCGAGAACAGGCAGCCCGCTTGGCTGAACTCCAGCTGGGCATTCCTGGCCTGTCCATCTCGGATGCCTGTCGGGACATCCGCTGAGGAAGGTGAGAGGCCAATCGTCCTCTCACCGTCGCAATCCGCGCTAAACCTCTTCTCTTTTCTACAGCAATTATGAAATGGACGCGGGAGGCGAATCACTATTAGTCTACTTAATCTATAGACTTATAGGAGGAGACGCCATGTCTACAATCGATATCCTCGGCCTCGCCGGTAGTTTCAGCGTACCCTCCCGCACTCGGGGCCTCGTCGAAGAAGCCGTTGCCCGCACTATGGCTCGCTTCGGCGGGCGGTCCAAAGTCGTTGATCTGTCGCAGCTGGGGCCAGATTTTGCTGGCGCCCGCAATCTCACGGAGCTCACTGGACCCGGGCGCGACGTGGTCAGCTCGATTGTCGACGCCAAAGCACTGATCGTTGCGACGCCGGTCTACAAGGGAAGCTATCCGGGCCTCTTCAAACATCTCTTCGACCTGATCGATCCAACGGCACTTGCCGGAAAACCGGTTCTTTTGGCCGCCACGGGAGGAGGCGACAAGCACGCTCTGGTGATCGAGCATCACCTGCGTCCGCTCTTCGCATTCTTCGAGGCCCAGACGCTCGCCACGGGCGTCTATGCCTCGGAGCGAGACTTCGTGGACGGCCAGCTTTCCTCTCCCAGCCTCATCACCAGACTGGACCGCGCGGTTGGGCAATTCGCGCCCCATCTGAAGCAGGACGACCGGGACGTGGTGTTCACGGCAAAGACCGAACGCCGGCGCGGTACCGCAGAAGCGGTCGCTGCCAACGCGTGACCTACCCTCCCCTCAAGTCAATTAGGTGAATTCAGATATGACCCGACAGATCAAGCTAGGTGCCTTTCTGCCCGGCGGGGGCCAGCACATCGCTTCATGGCGTCACCCGGACCAGCCGGCGGACGGCGCCACCAGCTTCGAATTCCATAAGCGGCTCGCGCTCACAGCCGAGCGCGGCCTGTTCGACGCTTATTTTCTCGCCGACGGCCTGGCGGTGTCGTTCGGCGGCGCCTCCGAGGGCGGCAGCGCAAAGGTGGCGGGACTGGAACCCGTAACGCTTTTCTCTGCGCTCGCGCCGCTGACCTCCCAAATTGGATTCATCGCAACGGCCTCCACGACCTATGAAGAGCCATACAACCTCGCGCGGAAGTTTGCGTCCCTCGACCTCATTTCCGATGGCCGGGCCGGCTGGAATGTCGTGACGACAGCCACCGAGACCGCAGCTCACAACTTCAACCTTGATCAGCAGCATCCACATGCGTTTCGGTATGCCCGCGCCAAGGAGCATCTCGACGTGGTCAAGAAGCTCTGGGACAGCTTCGAGGACGACGCCTTCATCCGCGACAAGGAGAGCGGCGCGTTCTTTGATCCGGACAAGCTGCATGCCACCGATCACCGGGGCGAGCATTTCAAGGTGAAGGGGCCACTCAACGTGCCGCGGTCCCCACAGGGACATCCGGTGATCGTGCAGGCGGGGCAATCCGAAGACGGCCGCGGACTCGCCGCCGCGACCGCGGAAGTCATCTTCACGGCGCATCAGCGGCTGGAGACGGCCCAGGAATTCTACCGGGACATCAAGTCCCGCGCGCAAGGGCTTGGCCGTGATCCGCGCCACATCCTCATTATGCCCGGGGTCTCGCCATTTGTCGGCAGAACCTCAGAAGAGGCTCGCGAGAAGTATGACCGCCTGACCAGCCTGATCCTGGAGCAGGACGGGATTGCGCTGTTGAACGGCCTCACCGGCGGTACGCTCGACCTCAATGGCTATGACCTCGACGGCCCTCTTCCTCCCGCAGCGCCCACCGAAGGGAATAAGAGCCGTCAGGCGCTCATCCGGCAGATCGCTGACGAGAACAACTTCACCATCCGTCAGCTCTATCAGTGGGTCGCCTCGGCCCGCGGCCACTTCACGGTGGTCGGCTCGGCGATCCAGATCGCCGATACACTGCAGGAGTGGTTCGAGAACGAAGGAGCGGATGGCTTCAACATCCTGCCGCCCTGGCTGCCGACTGCACTCGAGGACTTTATCGACCTCGTCATCCCTGAGCTGCAGCGGCGCGGGCTGTTTCGCCGGGCATACGAGGGCCGCACGCTTCGAGAAAACCTCGGACTTCCCTATCCGCGCAACCGCTGGTCCGTCGCAAGACATACCGTCCAGGCCGCAGAATGAGGCTGAAGGAAAGGATCAAATCATGTCTTTGATCGATACAGAACAGGGCCATGCCTACCGTCGAACCAGATTTGACAGTGCCTTTGCCGCGGGACTTGCCGAAAAAGCCGCAGCCGGCCTAATTCAAATCGGCGCCCGCTACGGCGTGCTCGTCGGCTTTCTGGTCTTCTGGCAAGTCGCAAGTGAAGTCGGTTGGCTGAACCCCGCGGTCTTCCCGCCGCTCGACAGGATCCTTGCGGCCCTTTGGAACGGCCTGGCCGGCGGATTTCTGCTGGACGATGTGGCCATCAGCCTGCAGAGGGCCGGCCTCGCCTTCTCGGCGGCCGTCGTCATCGGCATTCCGCTTGGGTTATTCATGGGCCAGGTGAAGGCGGTCGAGCGCAGCCTCGATCCGATCCTGCAACTGTTCCGGCAGACGTCGGCCTTGGCGCTCTATCCGGTCTTCATCCTTCTGCTCGGCCTGGGCGAGGCTTCCAAGGTCTTCGTGATCTTCTGGGCCACACTCTTTCCAACGCTCCTGGCCACGATTGGCGGCGTGAAGCAGGCGGATCCGAAGCTCGTCGAGATGGCCCGCGTCTACGGGGCGTCGCGGCTGACGATCTTCCGCCGCGTGGTGCTGCCGGGCGCGGTGCCGTCCATCTTCGTCGGCCTGCGGCTCAGCGCGACCACCGCCCTGCTTCTTCTGATCGCCGCCGAAATGATCGGCGCCAACCGCGGCGTCGGCTTTCAGGTCATGAATGCCCAGTACAACTTCCAGATCCCGCTGATGTTCGCGGCCATCCTGCTGCTCGCGCTTCTGGGACTGAGCGCAAACTACGCGCTGGAGCGCCTGCAGGGCAGGCTCTGCCGCTGGAACCGCCTAGGCCGATAACATCACCCGTCCATCCTCAACCGAAAGGTCATCCCCTGATGAACATCACCCGCAGGTATCTCAATCTCCTGGCGCTGCGCTCGGCCGCGCTCTTCGCCAGCACCGCGCTCATGGGAGCGGCGCAGGCCGCAGAAGGGACGACGAAGCTCCGCTACCTGGCCAGCCACGGTGGCATCTCGGCCTACGAATTGGCTGCCGAACTCGGTTACTTCGAGGGAACGGGAATCGTGCTGCAAAACATCGGCTATGCCGCCGGCGGCCCCGAGTCCCTTTTTGCTCTGGCATCCGGGAACGTGGAGATCGGCGGCGCCGCAACGGCGGCAGTGATCAATTCAATCGCCGGCGCCAATGATTTCGTCGCGGCCTATCCGAGCAACGGGATCAATGATCAGGTTCAGAGCAAATTCTATGTCCTCGAAGACAGTCCGATCCGCTCAGTGAGAGACATCGTCGGCAAGACCGTGGCGATCAATACGCTTGGTGCGCATCTGGACTACACGGTGCGCGAAGCCCTGCATGCCGAAGGCCTGCCTGAGAATGCGGCACGCCTGGTCGTCGTTCCGGGCCCGCAGCTTGAGCAGGTGCTGCGTTCCAGGCAGGTGGATGTTGCCGCCTTCGGCTATTGGCAGACGACCTTCGAGGGCGCGGCGCGCCAGAATGGCGGTCTGCGCCCGATCTTTGACGACACCGACGTGCTGGGCGAAATCGCCGGCGGCTTCGTGGTGCTCCGCCGGGACTGGGTGCAAAAGCATCAAGACGCAGCCAAAACATTCGTCGCGGCTTGCGCGAAGGCGCTCGATTTCGCCCGCGAAAACCCCCAGAGGACGCAGGAGATCCTGGCCCGCGTCTTGAAGGCCCGGGGCGAGAATTCGGACGTCGCGAAATATTTTGCGGGTTATGGCGTGCGGCCCGGCGGCCGCGCAGCCGACCGGGACCTGCAGTTCTGGATCGACGTGCTGGTTCGCGAAGGCAAGCTGGCTCCTGGTCAACTCAAGGTGTCGGATATCCTGTACGCCCCTGAGACGGCCGCGCGCGGAGGTTGATCATGGCCGAGGCCCAGACCATCGGACGCGGAGAGGTCTCCATACGGAATCTCTCCAAATCTTTCTCCCTCAACGGGCGCGACCTCGACGTGCTGCGAGGCATTGACCTTGAAGTCGGCAGCGGCCAGTGCGTGGCGATTGTCGGGGCCAGCGGCTCAGGCAAGACGACCTTGCTGCGCATTCTTGCAGGCTTGGAGCCCGCCGACGGCGGCGACGTTCTGATTGACGGTGCGCCTATCCGTGGCGTGGGGTCTGAGCGCGCCGTCATCTTCCAGGAGCCGCGTCTTCTGCCCTGGCTCACGGTGATGGGCAATGTCGCTTTTCCCCTTGAGGTCCGCGGCCTTGCAGCCAATGAGGCCGCGCAGCGGGCACGCCGCTACCTGCGGCTTGTCGGACTTCTCGATTTCGCAGACGCCTATCCTGCCCAATTGTCCGGAGGGATGGCGCAACGGGTGGGCATCGCCCGGGCGTTGGCAGTGCAGCCGGAACTGCTCCTGCTCGACGAACCTCTCGGAGCGCTCGATGCGATGACGAGGATGACGATGCAGGAGGAACTTGCGCGGATTTGGGCGGAGGAGCATCTGACGATGGTACTTGTCACCCATGATCTCGAAGAAGCCGTGTATCTCGCCGACCGGGTCCTGATCTTGCCAAAGCACAAGGGCAGTGCCATCCGCACCATCGAGGTGGATCTTCCGCGCCCCCGTGACCGCAGCGATTCTCGCTTCGTCTCGCTGCGTCAGTTTCTCTTGGCCGAGTTCGGGCTGCATTAGAGCATTTTTCGACGAAGTGTATCCGGTTCACCGTCAAAACATGCGGCACAGCAAAGAGCAGAGCCGATTCCACTGAGGTGGAATGGGCTCTAGACCGCGTCACGGGAATGCTACAGATCCTATGCGGGTGGATAGCGGTTCACTCTCTGGCAGAGTGAGGTTGCTGAACCACTCACGCTGGAGACCAACCGATGTCCGTCGAGGCCCGATTTGAGCAAACCGCTATCCGCACTGATCTTGGCGCAATCTTCGTCTCAATGGAACTCAGTCGCTCGGTCTGGCTGATCACCTCGCTGTCGCCCGGGGCCGGCGAGACGATGTCCAAGCACAGCGTGCGCGGCGGCGATGTGGCGGGCCTGCTGACGCGGTTTGCGCAGTTGCAGGAGAAAGCGCGCGCTCGAACCGGTCAGATGTTTCCGATTATCGCGGTTCAGGAGGCGGGTCTGGATGGGTTCTGGATCCATCGCGTGCTGGAGAGCGAAGGTATCGAAAGCTACGTGGTCGATCCCGCCTCGATTGCGGTCTCCCGCCGCTGCCGGCGGGCCAAGACCGACAAGATCGACGGGGAGGCCCTGGTGCGCACGCTGCTGGCCTACAAGCGCGGTGAACCACGGGTGTGTGCGATGGTCCGGGCGCCGACACCTGAGGAGGAAGACCGTCGCCGCCTCAGCCGCGAGCGCAAGACGCTGACCGCCGAGCGGGTCCAGCATGTCAACCGGATCAAGGGGCTGCTGTTCGCGCAGGGGATCGGCGACTATGAGCCCCTGCATCGCGACCGCCGGGCCCGGCTCGACGCGCTCATGACCGGCGATGGCCGGCCGCTGCCGGTCCATCTCAAGGCCCAGATCCGGCGCGAACTCGACCGGTTCGAGCTGTTGCTGGAGCAGATCAAGGCGGTCGAAGCCGAGCGGGATGCCCTGCTTGTCCAGGCCGATGAATGCGCCCAGCTGCCGGCCCTGTTGGTCGGCCTCAAGGGCATGGGGTCAGAAGCCGCTGCCCTGCTCTGGGCGGAGGGCTTGTTCCGCACGTTCCGCAACCGCCGGCAGGTGGCGGCCTATGCGGGTCTGGCGCCGACGCCCTGGAAGAGCGGAGCGGTAGATCGCGAGCAGGGCGTGTCGAAAGCTGGCAACCCGCGCCTGCGCACCACCATGATCCAGTTGGCCTGGCTGTGGCTGCGCCATCAGCCCGCCTCGGCCCTGAGCCTGTGGTTCCAGGAGCGGGTCCGGCGCAACGGCGGGCGCCTCAGGAAGCCGATGCTCGTGGCGCTGGCCCGCAAACTTCTCGTCGCGCTGTGGAAGTATGCGACCGCCGGGGTGGCCCTGGAGGGAGCCGTCATAACGCAGGCCTGATTCAAGGGACGCCTTACCTCTCGTCTCCCCCGGGACCTGATCAGTGCCGGGGATCCAGGTGGACGGACCGAAGTGCAACATGGCTTGAAACGCCGCACTACAGAAGGGTCCCGTCGCCTGAGCCCTCGTCCGCTGCAAGCGGGATTATGGTGCGGCTGCGTGCGAGCAGCGACCGGATGTGAGTTGGAGCTGGCGACTGAAACGGGCCAGATCATGCAACGGGCTCAGACCTTGGATGCGCAACATCAACAGGAGGTCTCATCAGTGTCGCGTTCCCCACCCTGTTGACGGATCACTCTCCATGTGAGTTGCACTGGATCGCTCCAGATTGCGCATGATCAGGAGGCTGCAGCAACCGGAGACAGAAGGCTCTTCTCGGCGCCTATAGCAAGCACGACGATGCGGTAGAGCCCGAACGGCAGCCTCTTAGGCGCCATGTCTGCCAATAAGATGACCGGTTGCTTCTCCTGCGGAGCAGTCTAGGCCGACTGCTCCGCAGGAGAAGTAGCCCATGAATAACCACCATCGCACGCCTTGCTCGATCGGGATCGATATCGGCAAGGAAGTCTTTCATCTCGTCGGCTTCGGCGCCGACTGTCGCTGGACATCTTGGCGTGAGATTCCGACTTGTGCAGTAGCCATAGACATGTTGGCGTGAGACCCCCCAGCGCAAGAATCTCAAGTCAATGTCCAATTTGAAACAGGATTTCTGTCTCCCCTTCCCTGCTAATGCTTGGTTTTGTGCCAAGCACTGCATGCCGCTCGCCCACTCCGAATCCAGTCAACGTTTGTGACCCGGCGTCTTACGTTCAATGCTCAAAGTGGACGAGAGTCTCACGTCAAATATCCAAACTGTTGTCTCACGACAACAGCTAAGCACCTGAAATTATTGAATCGGCTGTCTCACGCCAAAATGCTCAGTGACACTCGGCTATCATATCTTCCACGTTTCGGAGGCTCAGGCTGTAAGCCACATACCTCCGGACGCAGAGCAGGATGATTGAGCGATCAAAATGGCGGCCCTTGAACATCAAACATCTTCCCGCTCTCATAGGAGTGTATCAGAGGTGTCCGTTAAAGCGAGGGACGATCAGCCTTGGGGTCGGCGTGGCAACGGACTCTGACTCCGTTAGTCTTGGTTCGAATCCAGGTCCCCCAGCCACTTGATTTTGCTCATCTTTTTCCGCTCCCGACGCGACGGAAATGGTAATTCCGACCCCGGTCGGGAGTTCAGTCGGGAATTTTCCTCTTCTTTTTAGTCGCTCTCTTGGTCTCCCGGACGTTGTGCGAGTCCTCAAGTTTTCGAATTGCAGTCTCCGCGAGTTCTGGATCTCGGCTCAGGTAGTGTTCGTCGAGGATGGAACGCACGTCCCTCAGCGAATGTCCGGTGATGGTTGCGATCTCTGCCTCCGTGCAACCCGCCACGGCCAAACGCGTCACCGCAGTCCCTCGAAGGTCATTGAACGTAAGGCCATTCTCGCCAAACTTGATGCCAGCCTTAATGCAGGCCTTCCGCCAGGAAGAGCGGAAGCCATTGGGAGTCCACGGAACGCCGTCCAAGTTCACGAGAATCCTCTCGCTACGCCTCGGCGTACTGTCGAGGATGCGTTTCAACGGTAACCCGACCGGAATTACGACCTTGGCACCTGTCTTGGACTGCTTCAGCCGGATGTGCGTACCATTATAGGCGGACCAGGGTAATTTCAGGAGGTCGCCTTGCCTCTGCCCAGTCCAGAGGGCCAGGACGAATGCGAGGCGCAAGGGGGCGGAAGCAACATCGAGAAATGCTTTCTCGTGATCCAAGGTCCACACCTTGTCCTTGCGGGATCCCTTGTAAAGGCGCCCGCCCTTGGAACAAGGATTTGCGTCGACCTCTCCCATGTCCATGGCCCAGGACAGGATGCGGCCGAAGACGCTCCAGACGTAGTCTGCCTGCCGACGGGAGCTGCGTGCAAGTTGGGTCCTCCACCTCTTGAACTCGCCACGCGTTCGCTTGTCCTTCAATGCAGCAAGGGGGAGGTCGCCGAACTCCTTCTCGATCTTCCGGATGTTGTATGCATAACCCCTTTGGGTGTTTTCGGAGAGGTCAAGGAAAGCCTCACTCTGTTGATAGGACCGAAGAATCCTCAGGAGGGTATCGGATGCCGAGCCGCGCCCTGCCTTTGTCGCAGCGAAAAAGTTCGCGATGAACTCAGGAGACCCGAACTCGCCGTGCACTCGCGGGCCGCCCTTTCCGGCATAATAGTAGGTTCGCTTCGTACCATCGGCGAGTGTCTTGGTTTTGGAATTGAGACCCTTAAGACGTACGCGCATCGCGTTTGGCCCTCCATGCATCATAGGCGGATTGGGCAGGATCCGGATCCTTCTGGTCCGGGCTGCCTGAGACGAGCACGATTTTTCCCTCTGCATCGATCTCGACGCGCGATACGTGAAGGCCAGCGGCGGTAGCGCCCTTCACGGCGCGCACGATATCGGCTTGCTTGACACGTTGGTTACGAGTCATGGCGCAGCCTCCCCTGCCGCACCGCACGGCCACGCGCATTGTGGGAGGCGTGGAGTGGACGCGAGTCCTTTGCAAACCAGCCGGGAAGCAGTCCGACCGCTTGCGGGGGTGCGTGGGCACCGTGGATGGGAACGGCGCGGATCCTGAGACACATCATAAAGCTCTCCTGTTGCCGCGAGCGATGGCTCGCGGATTGAGTCCCCTTGAAAAGGGCCGCTGATCAGGCTTCGAAGGTTTCAGTCCACTCGACTTGGACCCGTCCAAATCGAGTCGGCATCTTGCCAGGGCAGCGTCCGTTTGTCCGGAGGGGTCGTACTGTGGGCAGGTTGTGCAAGGATTCCTTGGGCGATGCCCGTCATCCCTTGCGAATCCTCCTGAGCACGCGGATAGCCGACGTTGGCACCATCGCCACCGGTGACGCAGCCGACGATCTCCTCGAGGGAGGCTCGCGCGCGCACCACGAGATGGTCGGAGAGGTTCCCGAGGGCGCTCCTGCGCGCACCCAGCATTGCGCGCGCGCGTCCCAGGCATTCGCTCAGGGTGCGCTCCACTGCGCTCCTGAGGGACGGGTCAGCGCGCAGCCGCCGCAGCAACTCGGCGTCGTCGTTCGGCGACAGGTACGCGAGTCCATCGCCCAGACCGAGCGATGCCTCGAGGGCAGTCGCCAGTGCCGTGGCCCGCTGGAGGTCGCTCCCGTCTGACCCGCCGCTCCCGTCGCCCCGGGTTCCGAGCACGATCTCCTCGGCAGCCAGCCCCGCCAGAAGCCCCGTGACCTCGGCGAGGTAGCCGGACCGCGTGCGCACGATGCCGATGCAACGCCTGTAGACGGTGTGCCCGGCGGCCGACTCCGGCGAGACCTCGCGGAACACGCGGACCTCCACGGGGGTCCGCCCAGCTTCCTCCGCGAGCAGGCAGCCGACGACCGCATGCCCCGCCTCGTGCACGCAGGCCCGCCGGAAGGCCTCGTCGGACAGCCGAACGCGCCTGGGCAGCGCCGCCAGCAGGTCGTCGGGGGGTGAACTCCCTCCGGTCCGTCCTGGCCCGGCGTCGGGCGTCGCGCACGACCTGCTCGATCACCGCACCCGATGCGCCCTCCAGCCGCTCGGCCGCCTCCGTCAGGTCGGTGCCCGGCAGCGCATCGCGCAGGTGGTGGCGCAGGATGCCCTTGCGGGCTTTCAGGTCGGGCAGCGCAATGACGATATGCCGGTCGAGGCGGCCCGGCCGCAGGAGCGCGGCGTCGATCTTCCAGGGCATGTTGGTGGCGCCGACCACCACCACGCCCTCGCGCCCATCGGCACCGTCGAGGCATTCCAGGAGGGCGTTGATGACCTCCCGGGTGTACTGCTCGTTCTTGCCCTCAAGCCGCTCGCGGTCGCCGAACGCATCGAGCTCGTCGAGGAACAGGATGCAGGGCGCATCCCTCTTGGCCGCATCGAAGGCGCCGCGCATGGCCTTGAGCAGGTCGTTGAGGTAGCCCCTGGCCTGCCAGCGCGCGAGGGAATGCACGTGGATCGGCACCAGGCACGTGCTGGCCAGCGCCCGGGCGAAGATGGTCTTGCCCGTCCCGGGCGGGCCGCTGACGAGGATGCCGCGGTCCACGTCGGACCACGGGATGCGCCCGGCCCGGTAATCCGCGAGATCCCGCGCCAGCGAGCGGCCCCGTTCGGCGGCCTCACCGAGGCCGTGCAACTCGTCCAGCGTCGGTCCGTCCTGTCCCCTCGTACGCTCCGCCGGTTCGCCCGCCTGGATCGCCCGCAGCATGCGGATGGCCCGGTGCAGGTTCCGGCCGGGCCTGATGATCGTACCGAGCGTGGCGAGCGGGACACCGTCCGCCGCATCCAGGAGATCGTCGGGCGGGGCATGGCCGAGAACCGCCTGCACCGCTCCCTTGAGCGCGTGGCGGCTCACGGGATCGGGCACGATGATCGCATCGGCCGCGGCGCGGAACAGCGGCGGGAAGTCGTCGGGCGTGGGGGCGAAGGCGAACAGGCGGCTGCGCGAGACCAGCCGGTCCCGCACGAGGCTCGCGGTCTTGCCGGAGCGGTTGATCCCGCCGCCCTCGATCGTGATGACGTCGAAGTCCGGGTCGAGGAGGTCGAATTCGTACTCGAAGGGATGGCGGGTCAGGTCGCGCAGCAGCGCCTTGCCGACCTCGGCGAAGACCTCCCGGTCCTCGTCGTGCGCGACAGCGAGGCCCACGGCGCAGGGCTGTCCGTGCAGGACGTGGTGCAGGCCAGCGTGCCTGAGCGTGCGGACGAGTGCGCCGCGGGCGAGGGCCTTCCCGACATCGGTGGGGCGGCGCACCGTCTCCCTATGCCTACCGGGAAAAGAGCGTGCGTGGGGCATCGGCGACCTCCGTCAGGTGCGGGAAGGGATGATCGGGAGGGATGCCCCGCGGTCCTGCCGGCCGAGGGCGTAGTACCGGGACATGGTCCGCGCGTAGCCGAGTTCGGGTGCCAGCACCCACAGGCCCGTCGTGACGCCGGGCCTGCCGTCGGAGATGTGCGGGTGGTTGAACATGACGCCCGTGAGGCACGGGTCGGGGCGCCGGATCACCTGCCAGTCGTGGAGCATCGGGCAGGAGGCCAGCGCGGCACCGTCAGGGTGCCGTCCGCGGCGGATGTCGTCGAGCGCCTGCACGAGGCCGTTCAACCGGATGATCTCGGACTCGAGCTGGGGCGCCGGGCCATCGTTCTTGATGATGAAAGTCATAAGGCATGCTCCGTCGTCGGTCCTGCGACTGCGGGTCGGACGACCTGGATGGATCGGGAAATGGAAGGTTCAGTCGTGGAGGCGGGAGACGCGCGTCTCCGGCCCGATGCGGGCCTCGTCGAGATCGATCTCCACGAAGCGTCGCAGGGCCATGGCGGCGATCGTGCCTATCGGATCGCGTCCGTCACGGATGACCTGCATGCACGCGGCGAGCGGCATCGGTCCCCGCTCATCGAGCAGCGTCAGCAACCGCACGCGGTCCCCGAGGGAGACGTGATGGTTGGCGTAGCGCAGGAGGTCGCGCGCGTTGTCGAGCCGGAAGCCTTCCGGGATGTCGGCTTCGGTGACGGTTTCGTACCGATGGCCCGCTGCGAGAGCCGCTTCCGCCAGCAACGGCGGCGGACAGGGCTCGCGGTTCGGCGGAAGCACGTCGATCAGGGTGGTGCCCGATGTTCGCGTGACTGCGAAATCCGGCACGTGAACGCCTTGCGCGTGATGCAGGATCATCGGCAGGCACGTCCACGAGATCACGGATGGATCGAGGTCGAGCAGGCATCCGAAATCACGCGCCGCCCGATGCCGGAACAACGGCCGACCCTCGCACCGCACCGTGCCGCGGGGGCTGAAGGAGAGTGCCGATGCCTCTTCGCGGATGCGGGCCAGGACATCGAGGCCATCGTCGGTGCCAATGGCGAAAGGTTGGGAGATTGGCATGGGTACGCTCGTCCCATTGCGGACGGCTGATGCCGTCGCGTGAACCGATAGGGCGGGTTCAGGAAGTCAGCGTATCGAGGCTATTCGAATACCGCGCAGGCCGATCGTGCGCTGGAAGCGCAATCCGGTACCGGCGACATATGCGGGAGCCTTGGTCATGACTGGAACAAATAGAAAACATGGCCAAGCTTGTCAACGCGATATTCGCTACCCCTTCCGAGGTTGGTTTGGATTACGGCCCGAACCCGGACCATGGGATCATCCATTCCTCAACACGGCTCGGCCTTGAGGGAACCCATGGCACCGTTCCTGTCCGTCGATGCCGCTGCCCTGCGCCTGGATCATCCCATGGAGAGTATGGTCTGAAAGTAGGGTTGGAACACCGCTTTGACGGTCTCGAATTCCGTCTCGCGCAGAACTTGGCGCTTCGCCTCGCCATAGGTGGCGATCGTGACATCCTCGAGATCGAACCCGCTCGCGTCCTCCGTCGCAACGATGGTCTGGGCATCGTCAGGGACATGGTCGAAGATGAAGTTTATCATCTGCGGCAGGTGCACCTTGTCCTGCCCCTGCTGGTTCGGCGCGTCGATGACGATCGGGAACCGGACGTTCTTCGTGAATTCCGCCTTCGTATGCAGGAACGCGTAGTAGTACGCGAGCAGCGACCTCGGCCCTTCGCTTCCACGGGCCGCCTTCACCGAGGCTATCGATTGCCTGTCCGGATCCTCCAATTGCACGTCCAGTTCCGATGAGTAGGCCGAGAGACGTGCCCTGAAGAATTTCAGTATCTCGCCGGTCCGCCTGGCATCCGCGAATGCGCTCATCGCCGCCCTGAAGGATTCGGCCCTGTTCCTTGAGCCATCCGCGGCAACGATCTTCTCGTCGAGCGAACGGCGCAGGATCCTTGCCGCCTCGGTCTTGCCCGCTGCGACGATGACGTCGCCCAACGACAGGGATTCCTTCCGCACGTCGAGGGTCTTCTGAATGAGCTCGAGGCTTCGACTGACTTCCTCGAGCTTCCGACGTTCGGCCTTCTCCCTCTCGGTCACACGCGCCAGCCTGGCTTGGGCGTCGGTGAGCGCCTTCGACAGCACACCCTCATCCGCGATCAAGGCGAACCTGTCCGCGAGTGAATTCTGGTATTCGTACCCGCAGGTGGGGCATTCAACCTGTTGCGGGAGTGCGGAAGCCAGCTCGAACTCCCCGCGCATCTCCTTCAGCGTCTCGAGAAGGAGATGTGCCTCTCCCCGGAGAAGATGCGCCTCCTCGTGGAGCTCGGACACGACCTGTCGGTGGCGGGTCTGTGCCTGAAGCAGCCGACTGCTTTCAGCGACGAGGGATTCGATTTCGCTCTCGAATTCCGCGAGATCGTAGGTTGGGCTCGTTCCCTCGATCTGCTGGATCTGGGAAACGGCGTCGCGGAGGGTTTCAACGCCGGCTTCAAGGGCATCCAACGTCGTCCGCTCCTTGGCCAGCTCAGCCTTGGCGAGATAGAATTCGTCGGGACGGATGCCGGAATGATAATCCGCGAGCGTCCTCGCGCTGCCGGGCAGGTAGAAGTCGTCGAACGATTTCCACGGATCCTTCCATCCTCCATCCTGGTCGACGTAGAAGGGAGCGACGAGATATGCGGGCGGCGGTGTCACGGTCTCGCCCTCCTTGTCCGCCAGCTCCAACTTGAAGTCGAAGAATTCGGCGAGCTTCGGACCCCAGTCCTTGACCAGGCGCTGACCCCAGAACCTCCTGTTGCCGTCCTGGTCGAAGAGGGAATAGACCCCGAGTGCCTTGACGGCAAACCAGGTGGATCCGCCGTATTCGAACTCAAGGCACGTCGATACGTCTGCCGTCTTCCAACGTCTGTCAACCTTGATCGGCGTCGTCCCGAACGCTTCGTAGAGGCTCTTCATGATCGCCGATTTGCCAAAGCCGTTTGCGCCTTGGATCAACAGCTTTTGCGAGTTCAAGGGTACGTGCAACGCCCTCCTTTCGACCTGTGACAACAGGTAGAGATTGACGAATTTTACCCTTGGCATTGCTGCTCTCGCTTAATTTTCTAAGAACTCGGCGAAGTCTTACGGTGTCGTTGCAGGTCATTTCATGGACTCCATCAGCTCGACGATGAGCGCGGACTGAAGGTCGAACAGTTCCGAGGACGGCTCTGCCAGGCCATGGCCCTTCAAGGCTACGGCGGCATCCAGTACGCTGTCCATGCCGTCCAATGGGGTTCCTGCCATGATGGTGCGGATCGCGTCGCTTAGGTCGGTAGCCTCACGCTCGCCCCTTCGGCGTGCGCTCCAGTAGCCAAGGCACTTGCCCCTGATCCTTTCGACGGCCAGCGCTCGATGGCCATCCTCAATGAGCTCCGACTGCACGCCCGGCCACCACTCGATGACGGTTTTGACCCTGCCCTGCACCTGCCCGATCAGTGCGTTGACATCGTCCCGGCCGAGGCCCTTTCTCTTCTTCAGCTCGACTACGCTCGGGGACTTCGTCTTGTCACCCGTGCACCTGCCGACTTCGGCAAGGAGAGCGACGTAGAAAGGACTCGCGCAGGCGACGCTCTCGGGGTGGATCCTTTCGAGCAGGGAGAGGATCCTGCCCAGGACGGTGGCGCGATGGCTTCCCGGATCGAACGGCACCCGCTCGAACATCAGCAGTTTCGTATGGGAATTCTCGAAGGCGCCGGGGAAATCCTTCTCCAGGGAATTCACCAGGGTCAGATGGTCCTCTGAACACAGATCGGCGAGCACGATCTCTCCATCATGTGGAGCAGGCGTCCCATCGTCGCCGAGCGTGGCGTTGAGCGGACGGTTCGAGAGGATGGCCGCTCGCCGGATCTGCGGGCCGAACTGGGCCACATTGTAGTATGCCTTGCCCACAATGGATCGCGGGAGATCACCCTTCGACGCACGATAGGCCAGCCGTGACGGTGTCCATGTGAGCTCCGTGGTCGCCTTCACCTGATAGAACGAAAGCTCGGAATCCTCTCCGTCCCCGACAAATAGGATCAGGTCATCGTGGTGGTCGAAGAATGCGACGTAATTCTCACCTGCCTGATGCAGGTCGAGGATACGCGCGATCGAGACGTTCATCTGGAAGTCAAACGCCCTGAACGCGTCTGAGCCTGCGGTCTCACGAGGTTTCTTCGAGGCTACGGTCGAGATGTCTGGCTTCGGCAAAGATATTATTCCGGACTGCGTGGGAAGTTCTTACTGCATGCAGCGGAAAATTAAAGTGCGCTCTACGTGCGAACCATCAGCCCCTCCGGGCGGTCACCCACAGCAGGCCGACGAGGCCGAGGTTCAGGCACGCCAGGCCGGAGAGAACGCCGAGCGCGGCATCCGTGCCGCCCCGTTCGATGAGGACGGCCCCGAGCGAGGGCGAGAGTGCCTGGGCGAGGAGGCTCGGCATCGCCAGCCGTCCCATCAGGGAGGCGTACCCGTCCGGTCCGAACAGCGCGAGCGGCAATGTGCCCTTCGCGATCGAGCCGATGCCGTTGCCCGCGCCGTACAACGCCAGGGCCAGCGCCATGATCGGGAATCCGACGAGCAGCAGGACGACCCCGCCCGCGACCAGGGTGACGGAGGCCGCCATGGTCCAGAGCGGATGGTAGTGGCGGCCGAACGCCATCTCGATGACGCGCGCGCCGACCTGCGAGGGGCCGACCAGCGCCCCGAGGGCGACCGCCGCCGCGACCCCGAGTCCCCGTGCCTGGAGGAACGTGAGGAGGTGCACCCCGATCATCGAGGCGGTGACCGCCCCGAGGGTGAGGACCATGGCGAGCAGGGCGAACGCGCGGGTCCGCCTGGTTCCCGTCAGGGGAGATGGAGCCCCCTGCCCCGCCTTCATGCCGGACGGACTGCCGGCGCGCGCGGCCGACCCGATGCCGGGCACGACAAAGGCGTGGAGCGGGAGAGAGACGAGGACGTGGATCGCGGCGTAGGCCGCGCAGGCGCCGCGCCAGCCGAAGTGCTCGACGAGCCAGGCGCTGAGCGGCCAGCAGACCGTGCTGGCGAAGCCGCCCCACAGGGTCAGGGTGGTGATCGCGCGCCGGGCATCCCTCCCGTACAGGCGGCCGAGCGTGGCGAAGCCAGCATCGTAGAGACCCGATCCCATGCCAAGGCCCATCACGAGCCAGGCCATCAGGTAGACGGGCAGGCTGTGGGCAAGCGCCAGGGTCGCGAGTCCGGCGGCGAGCAGGACCGAGCTGGCGACGAGGACGGGACGTCCGCCCCTCGCGTCGATGGTGCGCCCGACCCGGGGCGCGACCAGCCCGGCCGCGAGCAGGCCGACGGACAGCCCGCCGACGACCCAGGCCAGGGACCAGCCCGTGTCGGCGGCTATCGGCTTGGCGAGCACTGCGGGAAGGTAGAAGGACGATCCCCAGGCCAGGATTTGGGTGATCCCGAGGGTGGCGATGACCACCCTCGGACTCGGCTTCGGCATGGCGGGACTACTCGCCAAGGACTCGGTTGCGGAGTTCGACACGTGCGGATCTCAGCAGCAGCCTGCGGGTTCCGCAACCTTCTCCGTCACCGTCCGTTCCGGTGCAGCCGCGGGGCCGCATCCGCAGCCACTCTTTCCTTCGGCCTTGGCCTCGGCATCCGCGGCGCAGCAGGCATCGGCCTTCGCCGGGGCAGGACCGCCGCAGCAGCCCGATGATGCAGGCGCACCGTCGACGGGAAGGTTGGTCGAGCATACGCCCGTCTCCGGCAGGACGAGGTGGATGTCGTCGGCCGCCGCGAGGTCTCCGGCGATGGCTGCCACAACCGAGCGGACCTGCTCGTAGCCCGTGAGCATCAGGAAGGTCGGGGCGCGCCCGTAGCTCTTGATGCCGACCGTATAGAAGCCCGGCTCGGGATGGGCGAGCTCGCGGTGGCCATGCGGAGGCACCGATCCGCACGAGTGCAGGTTTGGGTCGATCAGAGGCCCAAGTGCCTTCGAGCTCTCCAGCCACGGGTCGAGGTCGAGCCGCAACTCGCGTGTCAGGTTCAGGTCAGGGCGTTGCCCAGTGGAGACCACGATCCGGTCGACGGGGCCGATCTCGCGGAGGCCCTGCGCCGTCTCGCCCTCGACTACGACCTGTTCGCCAGCGGTCCGCACGCGGATAACCGAGAAGCCGGGAACCAGCGTGACCTGCCCACTGTCGACGAGCGCCTTGAGGCTGGATCCGAGCGCACCTCGGGCGGGGAGTTGGTCGGCGCTTCCGCCGCCGTACACCCGCATGAGGTTTTCGCCACGCGTCGCCCACACGATGGACGCCGCGGGATTGCGCTCCGCCAGCTTCGCGAGGTCGAGGAGGACGTTCGCGGCCGAATGCCCAGCACCGACGACGAGGGTCGTCCTGCCCTCGTAGGAGGCACGGTCGCGCCCGAACACGTCCGGGATGCCGTAGGCGATCTTCGCCGCGTTCTCGGCCTCGCCCTCGGCGAGAATGCCGCCCGCGCCGAGCGGGTTCGGGGCCGTCCAGGTGCCGGAGGCATCGATCACCGCCCGCGCCAGGTCGCGCCGGATGGAGCCGTTGCCGTTGGAAACGGCGAGCACGAATGGCTTGGTCCCGCGGCCCTTGCTGAGCACCTTGTCGGCGCCGTGCCGGGTGATCGCCTTCACCTTGGCATTGGTCTCGATTACCGCCGCCATCTCCGGCGTCTCGGCGAGCGGCTTGAGGTAGGCCTCATAAAGGTCCGCTCCGGTCGGCATGGCCTTCCTGGGCGGCTCCTGCCAGCCGTGCGCCTGGAGCAGCGCGCGGGACGCCGCGTCGGTGTTGTACTCCCACGGCGAGAACAGGCGGACATGGCCCCAGTCGCGCACGTTGGCGGCGACCGTCTCGCCCGTCTCGTAGACCCTCACGGGAAGGCCGCGCAGGATCAGGTGGGCGGCGGCGGCGAGGCCGACGGGGCCTGCGCCGATGATGGCAACGGGAAGGGCTTCGAGCGAGGTCATGGGGGACTCCTTGGTCAGCAGCAGGAGGCGGGTCGGGGAGCGAAGCCGTCGCGCACGCGCTCGACGAAGACGCGCCCGTGGCAGCAGAGGATCTTGAGCATCCGCGAGGGATCGCGGTGGCGGGGCTGGGCCAGGGCGGCGAGGACGTCCGCCCGCTCGAGGCCGATGTCGCGCAGGAGATGGTCGTCCAGCTCGCCGAGGGCGGCGACGTGCCGACGGTTCCGGGCCGCGCGGGCGAGGTGGAGGACGAAGGGAATGAAGCCAGGCATCTGTCTCTCCTTTTCATATTTCCGGTACTATGGAAATACTGGACAAAAATAAATCAGGCGGCGTTCTCCGCCTGAGTGCCGCATCCGGCATCGGCGCAGCACTCGTCGGCCAGGAAGCCGATGAGGCCGTTCATCGCCGGGTAGCTCGCGCGGCAGATCAGGGTCGTGGCCTGCCGCTCCTGCGTCACCAGCCCGGTCAACAGGAGCCGCTGGAGATGATGCGAGAGCGTCGAGGCCGGAATGCCGAGACGCTCTTGGATCTGCCCGACGGGCAGGCCCGCCTCGCCGGCCCGCACCAGCATGCGGTAGACCTGGAGCCGGGTGACGTTCCCGAGCGCTTCGAGCTGCTTGGCTGCTTGTTCGACTTTCATGGAAATAAGATGCTGGAGACTGGATCGCCCGTCAAGCGATATTTCTAGGATTAACGAAATAAGGCGCCAGACATCGCGGGTGGATGTTGCGCCTCGACAGGCCGCGTGCATGCGTCCCGCGAGCGCGAAGAACCTGGGGAGTGACGGTGTCGCTTGGTTGACTCCGCGGCTGTGGAAAGCTCCGTTATGCAGCCGAGATGCGGAGCTTCACCCATGACCGATCAACCGTCGGAACTTGCACTAGCCGCCCTGAAGAAGCGGATCGAGCAGGACACCGTTCTGGACGCGGCCGTTCGGGAAGGCATGCTCCGGGATCTCGGATGCAGTGAGCCTCTCGCGTTCGAAGGCTTGATGACCGCGTTGAGGGGTGGGGGCAGCAATGAAGATAACGGCACTGCGGGCGAACAGCCTGCGGGGAATTCCGGCTGATTGGCCGGAGGTTGAATTCGGCGAAAAAGGCCTGGTCGTCTACGGTCCGAACGGTGTCGGCAAGAGTTCTCTGATCGACGCCCTGGAATTCGTCCTGACAGGAAAGCCAACACTCTATAGTGCGAACCGAGCAGGCGTGAACTGGCAAACCGGCGGCCCTCATGTTGCCGGCAGCGGCATGGCCGCTTCCATCATATTGCGGGCTGACGGGCAGGACCACCAGGTAGTGGCGGCTTCGACCCCACCTGTGGCCGCATCCGGGTGGTGCATGCAGGCACAGACTGCTGGCTTCGTCCTCCGCCGCCACATGCTCTTGGCCTTCATCGAGGCGCAGCCGAAGCCCCGCTACGAGCGGCTTGAGCCGTTCCTCAATTTACAGGAGTATCTCAAGGTTGAGAGTGCGCTCGCGGCGAAGGCCAAGGCGGCTGCCGATGATGCGACAGCCAAGGAGGCAGCTCATCGTCGGGAGGAGCAAAGGGTCAGGGGCACCTTTGGCTTCGCACCTGAAGTCGCCGTGACCGAGGCAACCCTGCTCGCGGCCTTGAACGAAGTGCTCGCGCGTGCCGGGCTGGCACTCGCCGACAGCTTTCAGACGCTCAGCGTTACGGCGGAGGCCGTAGCTGCCCAATTGGGAACGAACGCGGTCGACGAGCGCCTCGTCAAACTGCATGCGTTAAAAGGCAAAGCCCAGACGCTGGGCTTGGCGTCGAACCTGAAGCCGCTGATGGAAGGGGTCCAGAACGCGCTGTCAGAGTTGGAGCGCGAGGTTGGCGGTCGCGGCGCGGTGCTCATAACCGAACTCCTCACGAAAGGGCGTGACATCATCGTGACGACCCAGCCCGATGACTGCCCTCTGTGCGAGCAGGCGATCGAACGGGATGTCTTGATGGCGCGCCTCAATGAGCGGATCGCTGCTGATGAGCGCGTCACAGCGGCAAAGGCAGCGGTTGCCGCACGGCTGGAGGCCTTGAGCGAGCCCACGAAAGAACTGTCCCGGGAGATGCGGTCCTTCATGAAGGATTGGGAGGCCACGCTCTCCAGTCCGCTTCCGCCAATTTATGGGCAGACCGAGGCACTCCTCGACGCCATCTGCGAGAACACGAAGGGAGCGATGACTCGCGATACCGCGGCGGATTTCGTCGTGCGCCTGTCCGCAGCGGTGGCCTCGCATGGGGAAGTTATCACTGCCATCGACGACGCCATTGTCCGTGCGGGTGGCGGCGAGCACAGGAAGGATCTTTCAGACGCAAAACTGATGATCGACGGCCTCAAGACCGACTGGGTTCGCTGCCTCAAGGCTAAGGATGAGATGGAAGCCGCACGTAGCATGAGCGCAATCCTCGCACGCCTGCACGGCCATGCCACATCCGCCCGGAAGGAAACCGTTCAGGCTCTGCTGGACGAAGTAGCCGGCATTGCGAACAGGTTTTACGAGGTGATCCATCCAGACGAGCAGATCGCGAAATCCAAGCTGTTCGTGAAGGCGAATGAGGATGGCTCCGTTAACATCGAGACCGAATTCTATGGAAGGTCGGCACCGCCGATGCTGTACTACAGCGAATCCCACCTGGATACGCTCGGTCTCTGCTAATTCCTCGCCCTTCGGCGCAGGGAGGCCGATAAGAATCCCTCATTCAAGGTCCTCGTTCTGGATGATGTGGTTCACTCGGTCGACGCAAAACACAGGGCGCGATTTGCCAAGCTGCTCAAGGACGAATTCAGCGACCATCAGATCCTGATCTCAACCCATGACATCATCTTCTACCAGCGCCTGCGCGACGCCTTCGGCTCGAATGGCTTCAGGTATCTCGCGCTGACAGGCTGGGACATCGCGCGAGGTCCTATCAGGGGCGACGCGTCAACGGATATAGACCGCATCGTGAACGAGGAGATCCGGCTCTCGAAGTCCACGGAGGAACTATCGGCGGCGGGCGGGCGCTTCTTCGAGTACGTTCTCCAGAAGGCTACCGAAGCCTTGGACGTCTCGATACCAGCACGTTTTGACAAGAGGCACACGATTGGAAGCATGTGGCCGCCTCTCGCCAAGAAACTTCGGAAGAATCCCTACTTTAAGCAGATGTATCCGACGCTCGCCGACGACATCGACCGCTCTGGCTGGGTCAGGAACGAGGTCGGTGCACACTACAACGAGGCAGACGCTCCAGTTGATCCAGAAGAGGTGCGCGTGCACGCGAAGCATTTGGCGGATCTCTACTCCGCCATCTACTGTGATGACTGCACCGGGTTCATCAGGAAAGTGACGGATCAGGATTTCCGCTGCGGCTGTGAGATGAAAGCCTATCGGGTGCCCCCAGCGGTGCCGTCCGTGGAGGCAGCAGAATAGGTTCTGCGAAGCGTATGGCCCCGGCACGTCACTCGCCGACGGAGATCTCCCGTTGAGAGGACGTCGTACGCCCTATTCCGCGCTCGTACCAGTCCTGGCTGCGGTTCACGATCCAGACGACCGTGAGCATCACGGGCACCTCGATCAGCACGCCGACCACAGTCGCCAGCGCCGCTCCGGAGTTGAATCCGAACAGGCTGATGGCGGCGGCCACCGCGAGCTCGAAGAAGTTGCTGGCACCGATCAGGGCGGACGGGCCGGCAACGCAATGCTTCTCGCCCGCGATCCGGTTGAGGAGGTAGGCCAGACCGGAGTTGAGGTAGACCTGGATCAAGATCGGCACCGCCAGCATGGCGATGACCAAGGGCTGGGCGAGGATCTGCTCACCCTGGAAGCCGAACAGCAGCACGAGGGTGGCGAGCAGGGATACCAGCGACAGCGGCTGGAGGATTCGCAGCAGTCCCGTGAGGGCCGCCTCGCCACCCTGCGCGAGCAGGCGCCCGCGCAGGAACTGGGCCAGGATCACCGGGATGACGATGTAGAGCACGACCGACAACAGGAGCGTGTCCCACGGCACGGTGATCGCTGACAGACCGAGCAGGAGGCCGACGATGGGCGCGAAGGCCACCACCATGATGACGTCATTGAGCGCCACTTGGCTCAGGGTGAAATGCGGCTCGCCCTTGGTCAGGTGGCTCCACACGAACACCATCGCCGTGCACGGCGCGGCCGCGAGGATGATCAGGCCGGCGATGTACGAGTTGATCTGGTCGGCGGGCAGGTAGGGCCTGAACACGTACCCGACGAAGAGCCAGCCGAGCGCCGCCATCGAGAACGGCTTCACCGCCCAGTTGATGAACAGGGTCACGCCGATGCCACGCCAGTGCTCACGCACCCGCCCGAGCGAGGCGAAGTCGATCTTGATCAGCATCGGGATGATCATGAGCCAGATCAGCGCCGCGACGGGCAGGTTGACTTTGGCGATCTCCAGCGCGCCGACGGCGTGGAAGAACCCTGGGAAGACGTGGCCGAGGGCAATGCCGGCCACGATGCACAGGGCGACCCAGAGGGTCAGGTAGCGTTCGAACACGGACATGCGGGAATCCTTCAGGCGGTCGCCACGCGGCGTCCGTGCTCGTCGACGACCCGCTCGCCATCCTCCTTGACGAACTCGCCCTGCTGCGGCGGCAGGAGGTCGAGGACGGCCTCGGACGGACGGCACAGGCGCACGCCCTTGGGGGTGACGACGATGGGACGGTTGATCAGGATCGGGTGCGCCATCATCGCGTCCAGGAGCTGGTCGTCGGTCAGGGACGGATCGTCGAGGCCGAGGTCCTTGTAAGGGGTTCCCTTTTCGCGGATGACCTCGCGGACCGCGACGCCCATCCGCTCGATGAGCTGGCGCAGAAGGAGCCGGGTCGGCGGGGTCTTCAGGTACTCGATGACATGCGGCTCGATGCCGGCGTTGCGGATCAAGCCGAGCGTGTTGCGGGACGTGCCGCAGTCCGGGTTGTGGTAGATGATGACGTCCATCGGGAGTGACCTCAGGTCGGGCGAAAACCGCCGGGGAGCAGGGGCAAGGGGAGACGTCACCCCGCGGCAACCTCCTTGGGAGGGCAGCAGGGTGACAGGGCATCAATCAGCGGGGCGCACAGGCCCGGGTGCCCGCCGCAGCAGTCCTTGAGCAGGAAGGTCACCACCTCGCGGAGCCGATCGAGGTCGGCCCGGTAGATGATCAAGCGGCTCCTGCGCTCGGAACGGACAAGGCCTGCGCGGGAGAGGATGCCGAGATGGGACGACAGGGTATTGTGCGGGACCGCCAGTTCGCGGGCGATGTCGCCGGCGGGAAGGCCGTCGGGCTCGTGCCTGACCAGCAGCCGGAACACGTCGAGACGGGTCGACTGGGCAAGCGCCGCAAGGGCCAGGATGACGTCCTCTGATTCCATATGTCGAGACTTATGGAAGTGTTGTGTCACCGTCAATGGTCTCGAGTGGAGGTATTCATGGATTGCCTGCTGGGGTAAGCCGCCCCCCCGTATGAGCGTTTTTAGGAATCCCTTTTTTCCTTGAGGCTTCCTCATCGAATTCGGGTAAATTTAAAAAGAGCCATTGCCAGTTTTTTAGAAAAGTGCGAATTTGATGAGTATGGCTCATCAAAAATCGCTTGGGTTAAAAGCCCTTCTGGATCGCCTTCCACCCGGCTTCATGACTGATGCCGCGTGGCTCAAGCGGCAAGGTGTCGATCCGCGGTCGATCCACGAGTACGTGGAGCGCGGGTGGCTCGAAAGGGTAGCGCATGGCGTGTACCGCCGGCCCCTGCCCCCGCAGGCCGGCACGACGTCCGAGACGGATTGGCAAGCCGTCCTTCTCTCACTCCAATGGATCCTGGAAAAGGACGTCCATCTCGGTGGACTGAGCGCGCTCGAGGCCCGCGGACATGCCCATTACCTGTCACTCGGCGGGCCGGGCCGCGTCTACCTTTACGGCGACGTGCCGTCCTGGCTCCGGCGGCTGCCGGTCGACGAACGGCTCGTGATCAGGAGCCGATCCCTCTTCGGAACCGATCCACTGGGGGTCGAGAGTACCGAGCAGTCACCCGGGCAGGGAACCGATAGCGGAGGCGGACCGATGCTAAGTCCGTGGAGGTGGCCGATGCGCCTCTCGTCTCCCGAGCGCGCGATCCTCGAGGTTCTCGACGAACTGCCGGATCATGAGAGCTTCCACAACGTCGACATGATCTTCCAGGGACTCACGAATCTCCGGCCCCGGCGGCTGATGTCCCTCCTGCAAGCCTGCCGGAGCGTAAAGGTCAAGCGCCTGTTCTTCGTGTTCGCCGACAAGCACGGCCATGCTTGGCTCAAGCACATTGACAAGGCGGCCATCGATCTGGGATCAGGCCCCCGCGCCTTGGTCAAGGGGGGCAAGCTGCACCCCGCCTATCAGGTCTATGTCCCGGCGGACATGGTCCCGGCGGTGAAGGACGGAGACGGAGCGTATGCGTAACCTCTATGCGGAGCAAGTTCGGCTGCTCGTCCAGTCCCTGCCAACCATCGCCCGGGAGCCGGTCTTTGCGTTGAAGGGCGGCACGGCCATCAACCTCTTCTACCGGGACATGCCGCGGCTGTCAGTCGACATCGACCTGACCTACCTGCCGATCGAGGACCGGGCGACGTCCTTGCGCGGCATCGACGACGCGCTCGGCCGGATCGTCGCCGGGCTGTCGCAAGGCAATCGCGACATGCGCATCCAGCGCATCGCTGGAGGCGGCAACAACGAGACCCGCATCCTGATCGGGAATGCCCGGGCGCAGATCAAGATCGAGACCTCCCCCGTCATGCGGGGAACCGTGATGCCTCCGCGGTTGATGCAGGTCGCCGAGGCCGTCGAGGACGAATTCGGCTTCGCGGAAATGCAGGTCGTCTCGTTCGAGGACCTGTTCGGGGGCAAGCTGCATGCCGCCCTGGACCGGACGCACCCGCGGGACCTGTACGACGTGAAGCTGCTGTATGATCACGAGGGGCTGACGGATGACCTGTTCCGGGTCTTCCTTGTGTACGTGGCGTGCTCAGGGCGACCGATGCACGAGCTTCTGGGGACGGACAGACCCTCGCAGGCCGATCTCTACACCCAGGAGTTCGTCGGCATGACGCGGGAACCCGTGAGCCTGGAGGAACTCGAGGCAGCGAGGGAGCGCTTGGTCGGTGACATCCGATCCAGATTGGGCGGCAGCATCGCGGCCTTCCTGCTCTCGCTCCATGACGCGCAGCCCGACTTCGAGCAGATCGGTCTGCCGCAGGCGAAGGATCTGCCCGCCGTCCGTTGGAAATGCCTCAACCTCGAGCGTCTCAAGACCGACAACCCGGACAAGCACGCGGAGCAGCGGGCGCGGCTGGAGGCGCTGTTCAGGTGATGCAGCATTGAGAGACGGAATCGAATGCTTCAAGAATCCTTCCGCAAGGGCGGAAGCCGGTCGGGAAAACGCCTGTAAGCCATTGATATTTAGCTGTCGATCAAGTCCCTGGTCGGGCGGAAAAGCACAATTTATCAATAACTTAAAAAGGACTCTAAGTCGAGTATTCTTGGCACAGAGAGACAACCACATTCCGACCTTGAGCCTTGGCTCGGTACAGAGCGGTGTCTGCATTGCGGAGCAGGTCTTTCACGGTTGACGTTGCACTGGTCGCACAACCGACGCTGACAGTCACATCCACCCGCTGGCCGCGAACAATCTTCGCAACAGATGCAAACGAATGCCGGATGTGCTCGGCCAGTCTCCCAGCGGCTTCTTCGTCGAGAGGCACGATTGCGCTGAACTCCTCTCCCCCCAAGCGGCCGTAGATGCCACCGGGAAGGTGGTCGGACAAGATCGAGCCGAAGATTTCCAACACATAGTCACCCACCTCATGACCATAGGTATCGTTGATCTGCTTGAAGTTGTCCAAATCGAAGAGCAGACAACTGGTGGGCGCATGGCGCTGCTGTGACATCAGCGCTGAGGCATCTTCGAGAAAGGCCCTGCGGTTCGGGATCTTTGTCAGCGGATCGATCAAAGCTGCCCGCTTGTAGTGATCCTCCAGTTGCTCTTTCGCCATGGACAGAAAGACGAATGCGATCGTCGGCATGAAGGTCGCAGTTCCGATGGCCATCGCACCGGACCATGGTGGCACAGGGCCAGCGATCCAAAAAGACTGCGCGAGCGAAAATCCAAGCAGTCCTCGCAGTGTGTTAAAGCCAACCAGTCCCATCAGGAGAATGATGGCAGCGACTTGCGATGCCAGTCGATGACGGGCATGCCACCAGAGCTCCCAGGCCGACATCAGCGCGTAACCAGCGCCGATTGCGGAGGTCAGGACCAATCTTGTCGTTGAACTGTCAGCGATGAAGGGGAATGCCACCCACCACAGGACCACGCCCACCAAGAGCGACGGGAGACTGATCGATCGAGCATTGAACGCCTGACAGCCTCCGTAGAGGACACTATAGGCGGCTATCAAGAGAGTGTTGGCACTAAGCAGGGTGGCGAGGGACGGTGTCCCCTGCGCAACCACCATGATGCCCATCCCCATGAGGACGAGAAAGAACGCAAGTGCCCACCAAGCAAGGGCTTTGACCTGTCGATTGAGCGCCCAGGCGAAGAAAAGCAGTGCCGTGAGAATGGCTGTGTTCAGAACGAACACAGCACCAAGAGTGGGGAAGTCGAGCTGCATTGATCGTCCGAAGCCTTTGAGCTTCGCTTCAAGGGGGAGGGTCTAGGTCTTCTATAGCGTCGATTTGCCTTGCCAGGGGGCTTTGCAACGGAACCGAAATGATCGGCCTTATCGACGTCGCCTGCCGATGACAGAGATGAGACAGCCCAAGACTGCGCCTCCAAATGCGCCAAGACTGAGCTCGCGAAGACATGGATGACGACGTTCTCTGGAATTTGATGGGAGAAGCCATAATGAAGGTGATGGAGGGAGACAACAATCAGACTGAGCACACTCCCGGTCAGCATGAACAAGCCATCGCTGGCAGGTGCGACTCGGGCCCCTTGTTCATGCTGTCCCAGGATCCCGCTTCTTCTCTGCCACGGCAATGTTGACCGTCAGGAGCGGCTCGGGATGAGAGTCTCTGATCCGCACAGAGATCCGACTGTGCCGACCGACTGCATCCTTGGCGAGTTCTGCCGCGGTCAGGAGAGCCTCCCGGCGCGCATCCGTCGGATGGGGCAGCTCCATTCCGTCTGGATCGGTCAACCACGCTTCCTCATCATAACGAACGTCAAAGTGGTAACGCGGCATGGAAGCAAACCCCGTTGTGCTTAAAAGAAAGGGGCGGCTCTAGAGAGCAGCGGCTCAAGGTGCAGAGCGGAACGGCTCTGTTTTTGGAAACAGCCAGACGCTACGTGATCGTCACGCAGGGCGTTATACGAAAGCCTAAGATCGCGCAAGATCGTATCGGAAGTGAAATCGATTACATTCCATTTATTGCGCAATGGGCCTTTGCTGACGTTCCGACAAGAAAGGGTCACTGTTTCCAGTGGTCCGAAATCCAGTAAGGAAAACGCCCACCAAGAGTGAGTCGCTACACAGCAGTGCGGTGACGTCCTTCCATCCCGTACGTGAGTTGAATGGCGGTTCTCACCCGACATCTATGCAGTCTATGCATCACGCGAGTAAGGCAGCACGTTGATCTCTTGGCAGGGACTTGAGCGTGGTGTCTCCGGATGGGTGCGCCAAAAGATAGAACCAGTGAGCGTTTCCCGTTCCGTCGTCTTCTAGCGCGAGGGCAAGATTCAGCCTGCCATCAGGTCCCAAATCCCCTTCATCATGCTCGTGCGGAGGTGCGCCTCAATTATGCTCTTGGTGCCTGCCGCCCAAAGGGCAATCATCTGCTGCTGCTCTGCGGTCAGCTCTGCACTGGTAGGAATCATAGAACCTCCCTTGCCCGTCGATGCTGTCTGCGTCGGCCTTTTGCAGGTTGAAGAGCATCAAATCACATTGGCTATCACTCAGGAGCACTTGGGCCAGCTCATGCATTCCGTGAGCCGGAGCCAGGCGCAGGCAAGGGGGTGGAAGCCAGTCTTGGGATCAGCCTGCCAGATTACACCCCGCACCTGCTGCCGAATTTCCCAGGCAATCGGCTTGGCGTCTGTGCCTGAGGGAACAACGGGATGTTTACTCCGTACCGCTATACTCAAGACAGGCTGCGTTGTGTATCAAGCCTCCCAAACAGAACCCCGCTCGGCTCTACCCCGAGCGGGGTTTCTTTTTGTTGCCGTTGATGTGAGCCTTGAGAACTGGTGAGGGATTGAACCTGATCACTCGCCGCGGTTCAATCGGCACCTCTACACCTGTCTTGGGGTTTCGCCCCACCCGCTGGCCCTTTTCGCGCGCAGTAAAGGTGCCGAAACCCGACAGCTTCATGGTCTCGCCCGCTGCCAGGGTGGCGCAAATCCCCTCGAGGACCTGTTGAACCATTTCGGTCGACTCCGCCCGCGAGAGGCCGAGTTGCTGGCGCACGGCCTCCATCAACTCCTCCCGGGTTACGTTCTTGCCCACCACCATCACAACCTCGATAAAGAGAAGCACCCGCTGAGGCAGAGGCGCCGGAGTTCCAAGAAAGGAGCTGTCCCTCAGCTTCTCCTCATACACGAGAGGAGAGTGCCCTGGATGTAGGGCTTCGGCTGTACCCGGAAGGACACAGGAGACATCGGATATGCTCGGTGCTGAATTGAAGCGGCTAAGGGACGACAACACGGTCATCGCGGATCTGATCAATGAATTGGAGGAACGCTTGGAGCAGCCGCTCCCCCCTGAGCCGCCGTTTCAGGTCATGTCGGATGTGATTGCCCTCCAAGATCGGGTCTACGAAATGGCCAGAATGGTCGGCGGCAGAAAACGGGCGATCCGCGACGGGATCCTTCAGCAGGCGCTTGCCGCCGACTTCCCTTCTCTGGAAGACAAAATGTGAACGGCTCCCCTTGTACGGGGAGATCTTTGCTTACGTTGAAACTTATTCGCTCGGGGAAGGAGCCCTCGCGCACGCGCTCGCCTCTCCTCATGGTTCAGGCGGGCGAGAGGTCGGCAACCAGAAGCGCCCCGCGTGGCAGAGGCGCTTGAAGCCCAGAGAGGAGGCCCCCGGCCGCTGCATCATGGACCAGACCAGAATGCCGGATGATGCGCTCTCGGGGGCTGGCCAGCAGGAGACTGACACCGATCAGAGCCGCAAGGGAGGCGACAAATCGGATCGCAGCCGCCGTGAACGTCGGTGCCGGCCCAGGAGGCAAAGCAGGCGCTGCGACTTCTGTCTGATGCATGGGGAACACCTTCAGGAAATTCAGCTGGTTCTGGAAATTGGCAACGAGGCGAGCAGCCATGCCGCTCGGCCGGAGTTTCTCTGACCGATTTGCCCGCTGGTGTCCGTAGCCTTGGGGACACACGGGTCACCTTGATGCTGCTACATGGGGGCAGGCCTGTCTCCATCGTCAGTGAAGCTTTGCCCTCAGAACACGGACATGGCTCTTGTGACCTTCCCATCGACACCACCGACAGCAATTGAGAGTCATACGAAGCGGGACCCGCAAGCCCGCTGCCAGATGGGACTAATCCTCCGCCGCGTCAGCTTGTTTGGCCGCGTTCGTCTTTGACGTGGCTTGCGCGCATAAGAGTTAGGCCTGGGCGGATCTGCGGGTTTCTGCGATCTCGGTTTCTGGTTGCTGACGAACACCAGGCTGCAGGTCAGGACGAACAGGAACGGCATCACCAGAAAGGCGAAGATCTGAGGATCGGTCACTTCAATGAATTGAGGGGTGCTATGCGGGAAGGCCGACACTCATAGCAGGATCACGCTGATGAGCCATGCCGGTCAGCGATGGCGAGGGATGCGGCTCAGGCGTGGTGCAGCATGTCAGCGTCAGAGTATGGGTATTCTCATCCAAACATGATGACCTCGTGATGTGACGTGATGCACGAAAGTCTCAGCCCCATGTGAAATCCAGCCGCTGACTGAAACCGGCTTGATCGGCCGTTGGCCGTCTGCGCCTATGCACCAGTTCTTCAGCGGTATTCTGTCCGATGCTGCGTCTGTGTGTTGCCCTTGCCGTCGCCACTCTCACCGTCGGGTTCGCGGTGACGTTTATCCTGTGCCTGGACAGGTTCTCTTCCCGCCATCAAAGATGGCAGCAGGGAGCCTGATCGTCTGAAGGATGGGGACGATCGCCGCTCGAATGAGCAACGTTGACGATGCGAAGGATAAATCTACGTCCAAGGAAGCCTCTCGATCAGAGCCATCAGGTGCCGTGGACCGCAATTCAAGGGCGACGGATGCCGGCGGCAGCCAGCCTCGCCTCCCTGGCCCTGATCTGCTCACGGTGAGCGGTGTAGAGGCCGCTCGCCGCGATAACGAGCCCGCCGACGAGGGTCATGGCCCCCGGAACGGTGCCGAAGACGCCGAAGCCGAGCAGCCCGGCGAACAGGAGCTGGACATAGGAGAACGGGGCGATAGTGGACGCTGCGGCCTTGCGGTAGGCCAGGATGATGAGCCAGTGGCCCATGGTCGAGAAGGCGCCCATCAGGATGGCCAGGCCGATCTCCGCAGCGGTGGGGGTGCGCCAGTTGAACGGCACGAAGGCTGTCAGGGCGATCAGCCCGATCACCGCCGACCACGCCAAGGTCGCCTCGGGCCTTTCAGAGCTCATCCGGCGGGTGGCGATGGCGGCCACGGCCCAAGAGAGTGCGGCGCCGATCGGCAGCAGGGCGGCCAATTGGAAGGCCGAGCTGCCGGGCTGGACGACGAGCATCACGCCAAGAAAGCCCGCCGCCGCGGCCCAACGCAGGAGGCCCACCTTCTCTCCGAGAAGGGGGATCGAGAGGGAGGTGATGAAGATCGGTGAGATGAAGTTGATCGCCGTCGCCTCGGCGACCTGAAGGTGTTCCAGTCCGAGGATGAAGAGGACGGCTGAGCCGGCCACGGCCAGCCCCCGGATAATTTGGGGGCGCAGGCGCGGCGTGTGCATCGCCATCGCGCCACGCGCGACGAAGACCGTCGGAACGACCACCGAGCAGAAAACGATGTAGCGCAGCCACGTGACCTCGATCGCCGGGAGCGTGCCGGTCAGGACCTTCGCGGCGACATCGCCCATGGCGAAGAAGACGGTCGACAGGACAGCCAGGCCGATGGCGGCGAAGGTCGCATCCCTGGCGGGAGCGGTGCCTCTCGCGGTCGGTATCGCGGGGACACCTTCGGCGATGGATGGGCAATCCGCGACGGCGGAGACGGAGGGAGGAGGGCTCATGTGTGCTTGAAGGATCTCGGCGAGCGCATGGGGCTTCACCCGCTCTGTTGAGCTAGCACGATGAACTGACACTGCTGAATCTTGCGTGAACTGAGCTCCTCTTCTCGTGCGGGGGCCCCCTGCGCCGAGCGCATGGAAGTCGCGCCGCAGCTGCGGCGCCCGGTCACCTGCTCTTGGTATTGGAGGCTTATCCCGCGATGCAACTGGCACCAGCGCTGGCAAACGGCGGTGGAGCACTCCCGATTATCCTTGCGCAAAGCAAGAGCCAGAACGCTTGGGGCGCTCTGGTGCGCCATCGGCGATCTCTGTGATCTCTTCGAACCGCACGAGTGCGGAAACGACCTCAAAGCTACTGGAGATGCGCCTGTTTGATCATCCGATGCTGTAACTCCGACAGATCAGATTTCAGTGTGACTGCATGATCAGGTGCGGCGAACCTGCAAGCTTTTCCCAAAGGTGTTGTTCACCTCTGCGTCGACAAGCCAGACGCGGAGTTCTTCCAGAGTCGAAAAGCAATGTTCGATCTGTTTGATCGGAGCAGGTCTCTTGCTGCGCGGCAGATCCTCAAGCTGTTCCGCGGTGCACGTGTAGGGCTATCGTGACCCAATTCTCACCATTCAGAAGGAGGTCATAGGTACCGGGTGCGAGCTGGATCAGACGGTAGGTCATTGCGCGTCCTTCTCAGAGCGACGCTGCGCCTCAATCCATTCGTAGGCCTTAGCAAGAGCAGCTTCACGATCCGGCGCCATGATCAGGGTCGGGCGCTGCTTGGGCAGGGCCACGAACACCATCCACTCCAGGCCACTGGGGCTAAGGCGGATCTGATAACCGTTGTGCTCCACAAGGTCGGTTTCCTGAAGGTGATGCGGGTCAGTCATGGTCGTGATCGCAGGTTTCGGTTCTCAAAAGGCATACATAGGCGGTCGTCTCGACCTTGTGCTTGGATGGGCGGTAATATGGTGGGCCTGGAGGGACTTGAACCCCCCAACCAGACCGTTATGAGCGGCCGGCTCTAACCGTTGAGCTACAGGCCCCAGCGCTTCAACGTTCTAACATAGATCGGTCCGGAGATCTTGACCGGGAGACACCAAGTGCCTGACAGCCTCATCGGGATCGGCCTGGACACCCCGGCCGAGGCGGCGAGGCCCGTCTAGGGTGTCATCAGCGAAATTCCTGCCTTGGCTCCGCGGACATGAGATCTGCGGAGAGCCGTATGATCCACTATCGAGAGACGGCGTATTGCCGGTACGACGTCCTGCCCCGTGTTGATAGATGCCAGCCGAGGCTTGATCCTGGCACGCTCAATCATCTCGGAAGATCACACCGTCCAGAATTTCCAAGCCAATCTCCTCGCCAAGCCGCAGGCTCGTCCGAAGGGGCACCTCGACCTCCAGTGTTGTTCCATTGGCTTGCGAGACCTCGATCCGCCGTATGGATCCAAGGCGCCGAATCCCACTGATGGTGCCCGTGTAGTGTCCTTGGCCGATCGCTGTCGGCGTCAGGTGCCAGGGACGGCAGTAGAGACTGGCTCGTCCGATGGTGGATCTTTGAGCGGCGACAGGTACGGGCTTTCCGTTGACCAGCACCCGTCCGTCACGGATGTCGGCGGAGAAGCGTGCGGCCTGACCGAGAAATGTCATGACGAAGGGCGTCGCGGGATGATCCTGCACGTCATCGGGACTGCCAACCTGCTCCAGACGCCCCTGACTGAGGATTGCCACCCGGTCCGCCAGTTCCAGGGCCTCGTCCTGGTCATGCGTGACGAAGACCGTCGTCTTGCCGGTGCGCTCGTGAATGTCGCGCAGCCAGGCCCGCAGATCCTTGCGCACCTTGGCGTCGAGCGCGCCGAAGGGTTCGTCAAGCAGCAGAACACGCGGCTCAACGGCAAGGGCCCGCGCCAGAGCGACCCGCTGGCGCTGACCGCCAGAGAGCTGGGCGGGGAACCGGCTCTCGTAGCCGGAAAGCTGAACCAGATCGAGCAACTCCGCCGTGCGGCGCCGGATCTCGGCTTTCGGCGGCCGGTTCGCCCGCTCGCGCACCTGCAGGCCATAGGCGATGTTGTCCGCGACCCTCATGTGCCTGAACAGGGCGTAGTGCTGGAAGACGAAGCCCACCTGGCGCTTCTGCACGGGCAGAAAGGTGGCATCCTGTCCACCGAAGAACACCTGCCCGCGGTCAGCCTCCATCAGTCCGGCGATGATGCGCAGAAGCGTCGTCTTTCCGGAGCCTGAGGGGCCGAGCAGCGCCAGGAGCTCCCCGGGCCGCACGGTCAAATCGATGTCGTGGAGGGCGGCCGCGCCCCCGAACTCCTTCGTCACGCCTGCGACGCGGATGTCGACGGCCCGCCCCTGCTCAGTGGGATGCGCCGCCGGCGAGATCGGCTCCGTGACGCCACTCGAGGAAGGACTTGAGCGCCAATGTGAGGAGGGCGAGACAGGCGAGGAGTGAGGCGACCGCAAATGCCGCAACGAAGTTGTACTCATTGTAGAGAATCTCCACATGAAGCGGGATGGTGTTGGTCAGGCCGCGAATGTGGCCCGACACGACGGAAACCGCGCCGAACTCACCCATGGCGCGCGCATTGCAAAGCAGAACGCCGTAAAGCAGGCCCCATTTGATGTTGGGGAGCGTCACAGTCACGAATGTGCGCCAGCCACTCGCCCCGAGGGTCAGGGCTGCCTCTTCTTCCGCTGTGCCCTGCTCCTGCATGAGCGGGATGAGCTGGCGGGCTACGAAGGGAAAGGTTACGAAGATGGTCGCAAGAACGATGCCGGGCAGCGCGAAGGCGATCTTGATGCCGTGCGCCATGAACCAGGATCCCCACAATCCCTGAGCCCCGAAGAGGAGCAGGTAGATCAGGCCCGAGACGACCGGTGAGACGGAGAACGGCAGGTCGATCAAGGTGATCAGAAGGCTCCTGCCCTTGAACGTGAATTTGGCGATAGCCCATGACGCCATGAGACCGAAGACAAGGTTCAGTGGGACCGCGATGGCCGCGACGGTCAGCGTGAGCCTGATCGCCGAGAGTGCATCCTCTTCCTGGAAGGCCGCGAAATAGCCTGCCAGGCCCCGCTTGAACGCTTCCGCGAAAACGACGATGAGCGGGAGAACGAGAAACAGAAGAAGAAAAGCAAGAGCAATCCCGATCGCCACCCAGCGAACCAATTTCCGCTCAGTCACGACGCTGAGCTGTGATTCGACCGGCCGCGGCAATGCGGCACTAAGATCAGACATAACCGTATCTCCTGCGGCTCCAGGCCTGGATCAGGTTGATCAGCAAAAGGGCCGCGAAGGAGATCGCCAGCATGATCGTCGCAATCACGGTTGCGCCCGTATAATCATATTCCGAGAGCTTGATCACGATGAGCAGCGGCGCGATTTCCGAGACATAAGGAAGATTGCCTGCGATGAAGATGACGGAGCCGTACTCACCGACAGCACGGGCGAAGGCGAGCGCGAATCCCGTGAGCGCTCCAGGCAGGAGCGGCGGGAGCAGAACACCCCAAATCGTGCGCCATCGCGAGGCACCCAACGTTGCAGAGGCCTCCTCCAGCTCGCCCTCGATCTCTGCGATCAATGGCTGAACCGTACGAACGGTGAAGGGAAGCCCGATGAAGACCAGGGCCACGAAAATGCCGAGCGGGGTGTAGGCGACCCTGATGCCGAGAGGTTCGAGAAATGATCCGATCCATCCATTCGGCGCGTAGAGAGCGGCCAATGCGATGCCTGCCACGGCCGTCGGCAAAGCAAATGGCAGATCCACCATCGCGTCAACGAGCTTCCGGCCCGGAAAGTCGTAGCGCGTAAGGACCCAGGCAACGAGAAGCCCGAATACGGATGCGACGCCAGCTGCAATCAGGGAGACGCCGAAGCTCGTCCACAACGCGGCCGCGACCCGAGGATCAGCGGCGGTGGAGAGTATCCCGGTGAGGCCGATGCTCGTGGCCTTCGTCACGAGCGCGCCAAGGGGCAACAGCACGATCAAGCCGAGATACAGCAGAGTGTATCCGAGCGTGATGCCGAAGCCCGGAATCACGCTCGACTGCTTGAAACGCCAGGGGGAAGCAGAGCTCATGACTTAGCGCTTGCTGATCTGGTCGAAGAGTCCGCCCGAGTCGAAATTGTTCTTCTGGATGTCATCCCAGTTGCCCTGTAGGGATTCGATCGTGAACAGCTTCAGGTTCGGCAACTCGGCTAGATGCTCCGGCTTGGCGGCCTCGGCCTTGATAGGCCGGTAATGGTGCCTGGCGAAGATCGCCTGCGCCTTGTCGGTATAGAGGAACTTGAGATAGGCCTTGGCGACCTTGCGCGTGCCTTTCGCATCCACATTGCCGTCAACGAGGGCAACCGGCGGCTCGGCGAGGATCGACAGGGTCGGTACGACGATCTCGAACTTGTCGCGGCCGAATTCATCGAGCACGAGGAAGGCTTCATTCTCCCAAGCCGGCAGCACATCTCCCAGGCCACGCTGAGCGAAGGTTACGGTTGAGCCGCGTGCGCCGGTATCGAGCACCGGAACGTTTTTGTAGAGAGCAGTTACGAACTCCTTCGCCTTGTCGGCACTGCCGTCCTTGGTCTGCGCGTAGCCCCAGGCGGCCAGGAAGTTCCAGCGACCGCCTGCGGAAGTCTTCGGGTTGGGCGTGATCACCTGAATGCCGGGCTTCACGAGATCGTCCCAATCCCTGATCCGTTTCGGATTGCCCTTGCGGACCAGGAAGACAACGGTCGAAGTGTACGGCAAGGAGCTGCTCGGCAACTTGCTGCGCCAGTCGGCCGAAATCTTCTTGGTCGCTTTTGCAATAGCATCGATGTCGGACGGAATGCCAAGCGTCACGACATCGGCTTCGATACCGTTGATAACCGCACGAGCCTGTGCACCTGAGCCGCCGTGGGACGCACGGACGGTAACGGTTTCGCCGGTGATCGCCTTCCATTCATCCGCGAAGGCCTGATTGATCTCGCGGTAAAGCTCCCGCGTCGGATCGTACGACACGTTCAGCAGCTGTGTCTCGGCTGATGTGGTGCCGGAGAGGGTCAGAAGACCAGCGCCCCCGATGAAAATCAAACCGACGGCCCGCAAGATCGCCCGCAGCCGAGAATGTGCTTTCGCTCGAGCGATTTCTAGGGAATTGCTTTGCATCCTACCCTCCCGGGTCCCGATCAAAATGGGAGCAGGCGGCAAACCGCCGACCGCTCCCGAGCAGGGCAAAATGTATCCGCTAAAAAGAACAAGTGTCAAACGACTGTGATCATTCGCATCGTTGTTTTGCACCTTCCCTTTGTTCTTTTTGCAGGGATCAGACATAGGCTTGCAGAATAAAGTTCTACTTTATCCGTGTTGCCGTAGCATGTTCTTTTCGAAATCGAGCTTTTCAACGGAGGATTAATTTTTATTTGTTCGGGGCAATTGCCACAAAGGCTTCTACGCGGCTCAGATATGCCCGCAGTGTCTCCCGCTTAGAATATTCTTCTCTAAGCCGAGGCCTTTCAAATCAAGTTAATCCATCACCATAGGTTCGATAAAAAGAACATTTTTGTTGACTTGGTGTTCCTGCTGCCGGAGACTTCAACCGCTGCCAGCCGGTGCATTCTCTCCTCCGGTTCGACTTCGTCGGGAGCCATCTCGTTCAGTGCGAATGGCTGAGGCCGTGACGAGGATTTGGAACATGCGTCTTGTGGCTGGCAGCGAAACAATGAAACGCATGTGGTCGGAGCACTCGATTGCACACTGCTTTGCAAAAGGCAGAGACCGAACCACGTGTACCGGAGAAAGATCCCCTGCCATGACACTTCAAATCGGCCAGATTGCTCCAGATTTTGAGACAGTAACGACCGAGGGTCCAATTCGCTTCCACGAGTGGATCGGCGATTCCTGGGCGGTGCTGTTCTCTCACCCAAAGAATTTCACCCCTGTGTGCACCACGGAGCTGGGGCAAGTGGCGCGGCTCAAGCCCGAGTTCGACCGCCGTGGCGTGAAGGTCATCGGCTTTTCCGTCGATCCTATCGAGAAGCACGAGGCCTGGGCGCGCGACATCGAGGAGACACAAGGGGCGGCCGTCAACTATCCGATCATCGGCGATCCCGACCTCAAGATCTCCAAGCTCTATGGCATGCTCCCAGCCCATGCGGGCGAAACGTCCGAGGGGCGTACGGCCGCCGACAACCAGACCGTTCGCAATGTCTTCATCATCGGTCCCGACAAGAAGATCAAACTCGTCCTGGTCTATCCCATGACCACAGGTCGTAACTTCGACGAAGTGCTTCGGGTCATCGACTCCCTCCAGCTGACGACCGAGCATCGGGTCGCCACCCCTGCAAACTGGAAGCAAGGCGAGGATGTCATCCTCGCCGGCTCTGTCTCGGACGAAGAAGCAAAGAGCCTGTATCCCGGCGGCTGGAAAGCACCCAAGCCTTATCTGCGCATCGTGCCCCAGCCCACGCGGGCAAGCTGATCCGAGACTTCACACACGAAGCGAGGGGCTCTCGCCCCTCGCCCCAAACAGTGACGCCGTCGGCTTGATTGCGGACGGCGTCCAATTGCGCTGACGGCTGGGCTGCCCGACGCTCATATTCAAGGAAATGCAATGACCTGCATGAAAGCGCGCGTGTCCTGGGTCGAGGGCATGATGTTTACGGCTGAATCCGGGAGTGGGCACGCCATCGTGCTGGACGGCGCGCCTGAGAATGGCGGCCGCAATGTCGGGATCCGCCCCATGGAGCTCATGCTGCTGGGTTTGGCCGGTTGCACGGCTTTCGACGTGGTGCTCATCCTGAAGCGCGGTCGTGAGCCTATCGCCGATTGTGTGGTCGAGGTGGAAGCCGAGCGGGCGCAAACGGATCCGAAGGTGTTTACAACGATTCACCTCCAGTACCGTCTCTCAGGCCAGGGACTCTCACCCGAGAAGGTCGAGCGGGCCATCCAACTGTCCAAAGAAAAATATTGCTCCGCATCCATCATGCTGGGTCAGGTTGCGGAGATCACCCACTCCTGGACTGTCGATCCCCGTGTCGTTCCCTAAGTGCCCAGGATCTCACAATGACTATTTCACCACTCGTTTCAACCGAATGGCTTGCAGAGCATATCGCCGACTCCTCGATTCTGATTGTTGATATCCGCTCGGCGGAGAGCGGCGGGCAAGCTGCCTTCGAAGCTGGCCACGTTCCTCGCGCCGTTCACAGCGACTACGCTACTGATGGCTGGCGGATCACTGAGGGTGGCGCCGGCGGCCTATTACCCAACGTAGGTCATTTATCCGCGCTGCTGAGCCGCATTGGCACGACCCCGAGCATCATGTGGTCATCGTCCCGGCTGGGGAGGCTGCATCCGATTTCAGCGCCCTGCACGGGTCTATTGGACCTTCAGGGTTGCCGGGCACGGACGTGTGGCGGTGCTCGATGGCGGCTATCGATCTTGGCGAGAAGCCGGCAAACCCGCGGAAGCGGGATTGTCATGCCCAACGGTGAGCGAGCTTTACCCTTTGCGGCTGACAGGAAGTCTGCGAGCCGAGGTCCAGGCTGTCGAGAAGGCCGTCATGAGAGCCGGTGCTACGCTGCTCGACGGGCGCTCGCAGGCGCAGTTCGACGGGCGCGAGAAGAGCCCGCAGGTTGTGCGCGCCGGCGATCTGCCGGGTGCGGTGCACCTGGACCACAACGGAGCCTTCCAGCCGGGAACGGGACGCCTGCGCCCCATTGCCGAACTCGAGCAGCTCTTCGAGCCTGTTCCGCTAGGGCCCGTGATCAGTTATTGCAACGCCGGCCACCTCGCCTCGACGAACTGGTTCGTTCTCTCGGAAGTGCTCAAATGCCCTGCCATAACGCTCTACGATGGCTCGATGTCGGAGTGGACCCAGGATCCCGGACGACCCGTCGCCACGAACGCGAGCTAGAGCCTCGGATCCAACAGTGGATTTGCCCTTTCGGGATCTGTCCGATGCTCCATCTTGGATGAGCGCATCGTTTGAGCCAGAAAGCCGAGTTCACGTTTTTGCACGGTGCGCAACTTAGCCAAGGGCTTCCACAATGTCCCTCAGGGCATACCGGAAGGTGGAAAGGGCGGAGCTATGTCCATTGCAGAAAAAATCGGCTACCGACGCTTGCCGCGAAACCCAATCCGCCAGCTCTCTTCCAGATCTCGTTCCTCAGCCTCTTCATCTTCGTCTGGGTGCTCGAGGTGAAGCATGACGAGGGCGAAGCCGTCCCGTTGAGCATAGACCTGCTCGTAGAGTGTCGGTGCTCGCTCCCCCCGCTTGACCTCAATCCAGAGGTCAGGGATGCACTCAGCGGGATCGCTGGCGATGTTTTGCTCATGGAGGCCGCGGTGAAAGAGCGAGCCTGCGGGCACCGGGGCGCCCTTGGATGGAACAACGAACGGAAACTGAATGTGCTTATAGCACCGAAGAACTTTGCCATGTCTCGTGACGAGGATGGCAACTGGCTTCTCATGGTGCTGGGCATAGGCCCGCGCCATGGCCTCCTTACTGACCTTAAAATCTCGCGCCAGCTTCGGGATATGGGCCAAATCGGGCTCACGGTAGGGTCTTAAGGCCAACCTAAGAGCAGGCGGTGGAATCAGGATAAGGGAGGCGAAGCGATTGGCTTCAGCCTCCATCCTCTCGCGACGATCGGTCTCCTTAGCCCCGAGCCGAAGCATATCGGCACGGGAACACAAGAACTGCCCCTCCCGATCAGGGATGTGGTGGGGCATCAGAAAATGCCCCAGCTCATGCGCGATCGTGAACCGACGCCGCTCCTCGTATCCCTTCTTAACCAGGATAAAGCCGAACGAGCGGTCACTGTCAGTCAGAAGGCCTCCCTCGAAACCTTCTGACTCGAGGTCTTGGAAGTCCTCAATATCGAGCTGCCGGCAGAGCTCCTCGATAGGAACCGGGATGGACAGATTGGACTCGTACTGGAGGATCAAAGAGACGATCTTCTCGGGCGAGCCTGCATCGGCAAGGTCCATTCGGCAAACGGGCATCAATCCCCTCGTTTCTTCTCTTTGAAGCGCTTCATCAGGCCGCGAATGGCCTCGCGATCCCCCTCATCCAACTCCTTGAGGTCGCGGTAAAGAACAATCAGTTCCTCTTGCTCCTCGGAAGGTGGCTGTTCGCCGACGAGATACGAAACCGATACGTCGAAATATTCGGCAAGCTTGGTCAGGAGATCCATTGAAGGGTTCTTGCTGCCCCCTCGCTCGATCTCCCAAATGTGAGCTTTTGATGCGCCGACTGCGTCGGCAAGTTCTTGGAGCGACTTATTTTTTCTAACTCTGAGCTCCTTTAGCCGAGCTCCGATGCTCATAGTCCTGGTCCCATGGCTTTGGTCCTTTGCTGTCCTCAAGCACGATAGGGCGTCGCCCATAGCAGACACTTGTTCACAGGCACAAACGAAATCGTACTGCTTCACCTTGACGCGCGCAATCGTTCGTTTTATCTATACGGCCAAGGTCGCCAATGGTGGACGGCCCAGAATACGAGGCAACGGCTATGTATCAGACTGCAGCAAGACGAGCTCCCATCGGAACCAAGGCCCGGACGGGGGAAACCTGCCCAGAAAGCGGCGTGTGGCGGGTTGAAGGTACCCCCAGCACAACGGCCCCAATCTCCAAGGGCAACCGCATGCCGCCTTACGGAAATCGGGCGGTGACGTGGGTTCTCGTCCAGTACGCCTAAGCGTGTACTGAGCAACTTGAAGGAGATTGAAGGAGCCCGCCTTGGCGGGCTCTTTTCGTTTCGGAACGGTTGGCAGGGATAGCTTTGATCGCGTTCCCTAAGGCCCGTTCCGCGAAATCGGTCTTTGGCTCTCGTTTAGGATAGGAGCTGTCGCGCTCGCTCCAAATCAAGTTGAGTATCAACGCCGAGAGGCTCGCTATCGACCACGATGACCTCGATGTGGATGCCATGCTCCAACGCGCGAAGCTGTTCCAGGCTCTCTCGGACTTCAAGAGTGCCTCTTGAGAGGCGAACATAGTGCTCCAGAGCACTGCGGCGGTACGTATAGAGACCGATGTGATGGTAATGGGCCCCTTCCCAGCGGGGATCGTTGCGACTGAAGTAAATCGCACGTCCTCGCTTCGCACCATCCGGGTAGGAGAGAGCGATTTTGACAACTTGTTGCGCCTCAAGCTCCGCCCGGCTCCTGATGATATCCTGATGATAGTCGCCAAAGTTGAAAATATGGACTTGACTATCTTGTAGCGGTTCTAACGCTGCGCGAAGGATCGAAGGCGAAGCCGTTGGCAAGTCTCCTTGAAGAGCAACCACAACATCGTAGCGTTGCTCCCTGTCTATCATAGAAAGCGCCGCTTGGACCCGGTCGGAGCCGCTCGGCAAGTGGGGATCAGTTAGAACAGCTTCGCCTCCAGCCGCTCGCACGACATCGGCAATTGCTTGGTCGCCACATACGACGATAGGACCGATATCGGCCTCAAGGCCTCGCCGCCAAACATGCACGATCAATGGCTCACCATGGATATCGGCGAGCGCTTTTCCGGGGAGACGGGTTGAGCCAAGGCGAGTGGGAATAATAATGATAGGGCGCAAGCTGAACCTTGTGCAGCTTGAGGTCAGGCCAAGGACAAAGTACCTTCCACGGTACATACGTTCTGACAATTCCAAAGAGCCTATAAACATCAGAGACCATTCGGATCCGGCCATTTGGCAGCGAAAGCCGCTCAAAAATGTTTTAAGTATTCACGTCGGTCAGCGGCGATCTGGAAAGACAGGTTAGACTGGGTGGCTACAGAGCCGCGCCGAAGCTTCGTGAAATAATCTTCCGAATACGTTAAAGTGATACTGTACTCGGTTCCATGAATGATTGGAAATTGTGAATGCCTCGATCAGCCCTTCAGCTCCTTGAGGAAGTGCTGCACGGGAGTGTCTGACCGAACCTGGATCTCGATGTACTTTTCCAAGGGACGTGGAGAATAACCTTCATGGCCATGGCCATCCTCGTCGCTAAGACGGAAACCGTCTCAAACCCGCTTGAGGGCTCGCAGCAGATCGTTGATCAAGTCATCTGTGTGTTCAAGGCCGATCGACAGCCTGACGAGTCCTTCCGAGACTCCCATTTCGGCGCGCTCCTCCGGCGTGAAGCGCTGGTGCGTTGTCGTGGCCGGATGGGTGATGAGGCTCTTCGCATCGCCGAGATTGTTGGAGATCCGGATCAATTCGAGAGCGTTCAGGAAGCGAAAAGCGCCCGCTTTACCACCTTCGATCTCGAGCGCGATCAGCGTCGAGCCTCCCTTCATCTGCCGCGCGATGACGGCGGCCTGCGGGTGATCGGCGCGGCCAGGATAAATCAGGCGCCTGATCTTCGAATGTCCCGCGAGTGCATCGGCAACGATGGCCGCCGTCCGGGTTTGGCGTTCGACCCGCAGCGGAAGCGTCTCCAAACTCTTCAGCAGCACCCAGGCATTGAACGGCGACATTGACGGACCCGTCTGCCGGAGCAGTGTGTGGATATGGGTCTGGATGAAATCCTCGGACCCTAGAATGACCCCACCGAGACAGCGCCCCTGCCCGTCGATGTGCTTCGTCGCCGAATAGACAACGCAATCGGCTCCGAGCTCCAGCGGCTTCTGCCAGAGCGGCGATGAGAACACGTTGTCCACCACCAGCTTCGCGCCCACCTCGCGGGCAATCTGCGCGACGGCTGCAATGTCGATCACCTCAAGGGTGGGATTCGCCGGACTTTCAAGGAAAAACACCTTCGTCTCCGGCCGCACGGCGCCGCGCCACGCATTGAGGTTCGTTCCGTCGACAAGCGTCGATGCAACCCCGAACCGTGGCAGGAGTTCGGCGACCACATAGCGGCAGGATCCGAACAGCGCCCGCGCGGCAACGATGTGATCGCCGGCCTGCAGCAGGCCCATGAGGGCCGCCGTCACCGCGGCCATGCCGGTCGCCGTCGCCCGCGCGGCCTCCGCTCCCTCGAAGGATGCGATGCGCTGCTCGAACATCGAGACGGTCGGGTTCGAGAAGCGGGCATAAAGGAATCCGGGGCTCTCTCCCTTGAAACGGGCCTCGCACTCCTCCGCGCTGGCATAAACGTGACCCTGGGTCAGAAACAACGCTTCGGATGTCTCGCCGAATTCCGATCTCAGCGTGCCTTCGTGGACAAGGCGGGTCTCCGCATGCAGGCGTCGGTCCCGACTTGAACGCTCGCTCATGGCTCTTCCTTTAAATGGCATCGGCCGCCTGCACGAGTCGCGCAGGAGCCCGAAATATCGATGATTGCTGCTTGGATGAACTGCAAGTTGCTTAGCTGGCCCCCGAACTCTGGGGATCCGTGCGGTGCTGTTTCGCGGCGATGGACAGGCCGAACCTGATGCGGGCCCAGAGTCGCTCATGGCCATAGTAGAGCACGAGCTTGGTCACCACCTCGGTCGCTCCGATGGCTGCAGCAAGACGGGTGTCCTGGGTCAGCACAAAGGCTGCGGCAACTGTGGCAACAGAGCCGATGACCCGCCACGACATGGCCTTGAGCACACTCCGCCGTTTCTGTTCGCGGATTGATTTCAGCCACGTCACCTGGCCATCGTTCCGGGTGGGTTGAAAGCCGGCATCCCGGCGGGATCCCGCGCCATCCACCAGACCGATGGCAACCGTGTCGAAGCTCTCGCGGTCGATGAGAATGAACCCGCCCGTGCGGCGGCTCTCGCCATATGAATCGAATGCAATCGAATAATCGAGCGCGAGAGTGACGTCCCCGACATCGTTGGCTCCGAAGGACGAAGCCTCCACAGGCGCAAGCGTCGTCAGATCGATCCTCTGCCGGACTGAAACAACCTTCGCCGGCACGGTTCCTGCCCCGAGCTTCAGAAGGAACTGGTCTCCTTCCTTCAGATGCTCGGTCGCCATCCAGAACAGGCGCGCCTCGATCCTGTCGGATACGTGAGGCGGTCGCCCTGCGGAGGCGATGATGTCTCCGCGCGAGACGTCCACCTCGTCGGACAGGAGGAGCGTGATGGACTGGCCGGCCACGGCCTCGTCCTGCTCGCCGCCATGCGTCACGATTCTTGTCACGGTGGTCTCCAGGCCGGAGGGCAGTACCCTCACCCGCTCGCCCGGTCTCACCATGCCGCTCGTCACGAGACCGGAGAAGCCCCGGAAGTCCGGGTTGGGCCGGTTCACCCATTGAACCGGCAGGCGGAACGGCTCGGCTCCGCCCAAGGGCTCTACGTCAACTGTCTCGAGATGTGAAAGGAGCGTCGGCCCCTTGTACCAGCGAGCCCTGGAGGATGATGCAACGATGTTGTCGCCATGCAGGGCGGACAGGGGAATAGCGGTCACATGCTCGAATCCAAGCTCCGCCGAGAAGCCTTGGAACTCCGTCACGATCTCGGTGAACTTCGCTTCGGACCAGTCGACGAGATCCATCTTGTTGATGGCCAAGACCACGTGCCGGATCCCAAGCAGCGAAACGAGAAGGCTGTGTCTCCTCGTCTGCCGCGTGATCCCCTTACGTGCATCCACGAGCACGATGGCGACATCCGCCGTCGAGGCGCCGGTTGCCATATTGCGGGTATATTGCTCATGTCCCGGCGTATCGGCGACAATGAAGGTCCGCCGGTCCGTCGAGAAAAAGCGGTAGGCGACATCGATGGTGATGCCCTGCTCCCGCTCACTGGCAAGCCCGTCAACGAGAAGTGCGAAATCGATACTGCCTGCCTGTGTCCCATGCTTGCGGGAGTCACGTTCAAGAGCAGCGATCTGATCGTCGAACAGACGCTTGGATTCATACAGCAAACGGCCGATCAACGTGGACTTGCCGTCATCGACCGAACCACAGGTGATGAAGCGCAACAGACTCTTGCGTTCATGCGCGGCGAGATAGTCGTCGAGCATGAAGCTTGCAGGCGCGGGATGAACCGTCATCAGAAGTAGCCCTCCTGCTTCTTGCGCTCCATGGATGCCGCCGTGTCCTTGTCGATGGCGCGTCCGTGTCGCTCGGATGTCCGCGCCTCGAGTGTTTCGCGAATGATGTCCGGGAGCGTGGACGCCGTGCTTTCGACCGCGCCGGTTAGGGGATAGCAGCCGAGCGTCCTGAACCGGACGGATCGAAGCTGCGGTTGCTCACCGGGATGGAGTGGCAAGCGTTCATCATCAACGAGGATCAACATTCCATCCCGCTCCACCACAGGCCGCTCCGCCGCGAAATAGAGCGGAACGATGGGGATGTTCTCGCGGTGGATGTAGAGCCAGATATCGAGCTCGGTCCAGTTGGAGAGAGGGAAGATGCGCAGGCTCTCTCCCTTGCGCTTGCGTCCGTTGTAGAGCTGCCATGGCTCCGGGCGCTGGCGCTTGGGGTCCCAGCGATGATGAGCGTTGCGCAAGGAAAAGACACGCTCCTTCGCGCGCGACTTCTCCTCATCACGGCGGGCGCCACCGAAGGCCGCATCGAAGCCGTAACGTTCGAGCGCCTGCTTGAGCGCCTGGGTCTTCATCACATCCGTATGGATCTCCGAACCATGGCTGATCGGACCGATATTGCGTGCCAGTCCGTCCGGGTTGGTGTGCACCAGCAGTTCGAGTCCGAGCTCCCGGACGCGCCGATCCCGGAACGCGATCATTTCGCGAAACTTCCAGGTGGTATCCACATGCAGAAGAGGAAACGGAGGCTTCGCCGGATAGAAGGCCTTGAGTGCAAGGTGCAGCAGGACCGATGAATCCTTTCCGATCGAATAGAGCATCACCGGATTATCGCATTCGGCGACAGCCTCACGCATGATGTAGATGCTCTCGGCCTCGAGACGATCGAGGTGCGTCAGGGCTGGCCGGAAGAGCTTGGTCTTCGGTTCATTGCCTTGAGGATCAAGCGTCCTTGCGTGGTGCCCGCCCCGTGCTTCACGCCAGCTGATCATGGAAACGCTCCTGAGGTTCATGTGTCGGCACGAGGTGCAGGCCACATTCTTTCTTAGCTTCCTGCTCCCACCACCAGCGGCCCGCGCGCTCGGGTTCACCGAGACGGACTGCCCGGGTGCAGGGAGCGCAACCGATGGACGGGTAACCCCGATCGTGCAGCGGGTTATAGGGAACGGCGTTGTCGGTGACATACCGGGCGAGATCTTGTCGGCTCCAGTCGGCAAGAGGATTGATCTTGATCAGCCCATATCCCTCGTCAGAGACGGCGAGCGGCACAGCCGCCCGGAAAGCCGATTGTTCGGCGCGCAGTCCCGTGATCCAGCCTGCCGCTCCCGCGAGAGCCCGGCCGAGTGGCTCGACTTTCCGAATATCGCAACAGGCCTTGCGTGCTTCGACCGAGTGCCGGAATCCATTGATGCCCTGGCGGTTCACCAAAGCCTCCACCGCACCGCGATCGGGACTGACGGCATTGATCCGGCGCTGATAACGCTCCTCCGTTTGCTCCCACAAATCGTAGGTCTCAGGGAAGAGTCGCCCGGTATCGAGGGTGACGATCTCGATATGGACATCGAGGCCTGCGCTGAAGATCGCATGGGTAAGCGCCTGGTCCTCGAGACCGAAGCTCGTTGTGAATACCAGCCGACCGGCAATTGATCGCGAGGCAAGAGCCAACCTTTCAGGAAGGCCGATACCACTCAGGGCACGGGCTAAGGCCTCACCTCCCGAGCCGCCTGAACCAAGGTCCATGGCAAAAATCTCCAAACCACAAGATCGAACTTGTTCTTAATAACGAACGATGTCAAGGTGAGGTCGTTCCGAGCCAGGAAGGCGACAGGCCGGCCGGAGGAGCAAGACGTCGCAAGAAGAGAATATTTTTCCCTCAAAGACCAAAGCGGCGGAACTAATATTCGGCAAAAGACGGGATGCAGAGATGGACCGTATCGACCGAAAAATTTTGGATCTTCTTCAGCAGGATGGCACGCTGGCTGTTGCAGACATCGGCCAACGGGTCGGTTTGTCTCAAACACCATGCTGGAAACGGATTCAGCGTCTTGAAGCCGACGGCGTGATTCAGCGGCGGGTCGCACTTCTTGACCCTGAGAAGCTTGGGCTGGGCTTAACGGTCTTCGTCTGCATCGAAGTCGGCGACCATAGCCAAGACTCGATCGACTGCTTCATCAACGCGATCTCGACCATGAGTGAGGTGGTCGAGTTCCATCGCATGGCCGGGGACGTGGACTACCTGCTCCGGGTCGTCGTGCCCGACGTCAAGGCCTATGACGTGTTCTATAAGCGTTTGATTGGAATTGTCCCCCTGAAGAACGTCTGCTCGCGCTTCAGCGTGGAGCGGGTGAAATCCACCACCGCCCTGCCGATTGACACAATGACCTAAGAACGATCGGAGCTTTGGCATAAGTTCCTATACCGTCAGGCCCGCGGAATTCTTTTTCTCGTTTTCGACGCCGGAGAAAAGAAGTTTCTATCAGTTGATGTTCTTTAAAAAGAACATTCCATTGACTTGCCAGAGAGGCTCACCGAGACTGTCCCAATGTCAGCATTTGCCCTTCTGCCTCACACAGCACCCTTCGGCGACGACGACCGGATCAGTCTCGATCGTGTCCTGGGCGCAGCCTCACCGATCCAGCGCGCATGGCTCGCTGGCTTTCTCGCCGGGATCGATGCGAGTCAGGCGCCGCTCCCCCGTGTCGATACGCCCGCCCGCCCGGCAGAGCCCCTAACGATCCTGTTTGCCAGCGAGTCAGGGAATGCGGAGCGGTTGGCGCAGGATGTCGCGAAGCTTGCCCGGAAGGGTGGCTTCAAGCCGAAGATCGTCGATTTCGCCGATCTCGATATTGCCGATCTGCCGAAGCAGAGCCGCCTGGTGGTGATCGCAGCCACTTGGGGCGAAGGTGAGCCGCCGTCGCGAGCCACCCGGGCCTATACGGATCTGATGGGGCCGTCGGCGCCACGTCTTGAGGGCGCCACCTACGCGGTGTTGGCTTTGGGCGACACCGCCTATGCGGAGTTCTGCGCTGTCGGCAAGGCCATTGACGCACGCCTTGCCGAGCTTGGTGCCGTGCGGGCCGTCGACAGGATCGATTGCGACCTCGATTTCGAAGCGCCCGCAGCGGCCTGGATCAAGAGCACGCTCGAAACGTTTGCGCCAGCTCAGGAGAGTTCTGGCAACGTGGTCTCGGTCGACTTCAGCCCGCGTGCCGGCTCCGAGATCAGCCGCGAGCCGCTGACTGCCGAAATCACTGAACACGTGAACCTGAACTCCTCACGCTCCGACAAGGAAACCGTTCACCTGGCCCTCGGCTTCGATGGCGCGGCTCCGCCCTACGAACCTGGCGACGCGCTCGAACTGTTTCCCGAGAACGATCCGGTCCTCGTCGATGCCGTTCTTGCCGCGACGGGGCTCCACACGGACGAGGCCCTGCGCGCAGCATTGATGACCGAGCGGGATATCACGACCCTCTCCGTGAAGACGCTTGAAACTTTTGTCGCCGAGACGGGGCATGCAGAGGTGCGCAAGTTTCTCGACGAGGGGCAGGCTCGCTCCTGGATCGATGGACGCCAGTTGGTTGACCTCGTCGAAACCTTTCCCGTGCCGCTGACAGCTCAGCAGCTCTCAGCTCTCACGCGCCCGCTGCCGCCACGGGCCTATTCCATCGCTTCTTCGCGCAAGGAGGTCGGCGATGAAGCCCATCTACTGGTTGCCGCCGTACGTTATGAGACGCATGGGCGCCAGCGCGGAGGGGTTGCCTCAACCTTCGTCGCTGACCGCCTCAAGTCAGGCGCGACAACGCGCGTTCGGTTGAAGCCCAACAAACACTTCCGATTGCCGGAACCATCAACGGACATTATCATGATCGGTCCTGGCACCGGCGTTGCACCCTTCCGTGCTTTCGTGCAGGAGCGGAACGCCATTGGAGCCAGCGGCAAGTCCTGGCTGTTCTTCGGCGACCGGCGCTACACGCACGACTTCCTGTATCAGCTTGAATGGCAGGATGCCCTGAAGAACGGGTCGCTGACACAGATCGATCTCGCGTTCTCTCGTGATACGCCGAACAAGGTCTACGTCCAGCACCGCCTGTGGGAGCAGCGCCACGACCTCATCGAATGGCTGGACAACGGCGCCCAGCTCTATGTCTGCGGCGATGCCAAGGCCATGGCCAAGGATGTCCGTGCTGCAATCGTCGCGGCTTATAGGGACGTGAAGGCGCTCTCCCCCGAAGCCGCAGAACTCGCCGTGGCAGAGCTTGAGCGTGGCCGCCGCTATCACCAAGACGTTTATTGAGAAACAGAGTATGTCGAAAGAGCTTTCGCGCAACGAGCGTATCAAAGAGGCGAGCGGCTATCTGCGTGGCACGCTTGCGGAAGGTCTGACCGACGGCGTGACCGGCGCCATCAGCGAGGACGATCAGCAGCTGGTGAAATTCCATGGCATGTATCTGCAGGACGACCGGGACCTGCGGGCGGAGCGCACGAAGAAGAAGCTCGAGAAGGCTTATTCCTTCATGATCCGCCTGCGCATTCCCGGTGGTGTCTGCACGCCTTCCCAATGGCTTCAGATCGACCGGATCGCTCAGGATTACGCTAACGGCACACTCCGTTTGACGACGCGGCAGACGTTCCAGTTCCACGGCGTCATCAAGTCGAACCTGCAAGCGACCATGAAGGCCATCGACACGGCGCTTCTGGACACCCTTGCTGCGTGCGGCGATGTCAACCGCAACGTTCTAGCCTCCACCAACCCGGAGCAATCGAGAGCGCATCGGGCAGCCTATGAGCTCGCCAAGTCGATCTCGGACCATCTCCTGCCGCGGACGCCTGCCTATCGGGAGATCTGGCTCGACGGCGAGAAGATCGCCGGTGGTGAGGAAGAGGTGATCGAGCCTGTCTATGGACGCACTTATCTGCCGCGCAAGTTCAAGACCGTCGTGGCGGTTCCGCCGTCGAACGAGGTCGACATCTTCGCTCAGGACCTCGGGTTCATCGCGATCCTCGACAAGAACGGAGAGATTGAAGGGTGGAACGTGACGGTCGGCGGCGGCATGGGCATGACCCATGGCGAGGAGGACACCTATCCGCGCACCGCCGATGTGATGGGCTTCTGTCGGCCAGAGGACGCGCTTGCCGTCGCCGAGGCGGTGGTGACCGTCCAGCGTGACTGGGGCGACCGCACGAGCCGCAAGCATGCCCGCCTCAAATACACCATCGAAGACCGCGGCCTCGCGGCCTTTCGCACGGAGGTCGAGCGGCGCATCGGCAAGTCCTTAGGCGATCCGCGTCCTTTCAGCTTCGACTCGAACGGCGACCGATACGGTTGGGTCGAGGGCGAGGATGGACGCTATCACCTGACTCTGTTCATCGAAAACGGCCGCGTGCGCGACATCCCGAACGGCCCTTCTCTCATGACAGGACTTCGCCGCATCTCGGAGGTGCACGACGGGGAGTTTCGCCTGACGGCGAACCAGAACGTCATTATCGCCAATGTTGGGCCGGAGAACCGTGCCGCCATCGACGCACTGGTTGCAGAGCACGGCCTGACGAGCCATGCCACGGCCCTGCGCCGCAATGCGATGGCGTGCGTTGCTCTGCCGACCTGCGGCCTGGCGCTCGCCGAAAGCGAACGCTACCTGCCCTCTCTCGTGACGGCGCTGGAAGAGCGCCTCACTCTTCGTCGTCTGGAGGAAGATGAGATCACGATCCGCATGACCGGTTGCCCGAATGGCTGCGCGCGTCCCTACATTGCCGAGATCGGCCTCGTCGGCAAAGGCCCCGGCCGTTACAACCTCTATCTCGGAGGCGCTTTCGATGGCTCGCGCTTGTCGAAGCTCTATGCGGCCGATCTGCAGCACGATGAGATCATTGCTGCACTAGATCCATTGTTTGCAGCCTACGCCCATCAACGTGAGCCCCGCGAGCGGTTCAGTGACTTTCTCGTCCGTTCAGGAATTGTCGCAGCAACGACGAACGGGCGCGACTTTCATGCCAATACGGGTCCGATCACGAAGGCGGCGGAATGAATACGGCAGTCCCTCCGGAGGCCTCTCGTCCAGCCCGGCTCAATCCTTTGCCGAAGCTGCCGATCTTCTTCGACCTCACGGGAAAGCGCATTCTCGTGATCGGCGGAAGCGAGGGTGTCGCCTGGAAAGCGGAGCTTCTCGCGGCCGCTGGCAGCACGGTCCCGATCTTCGCAGAGAACCCGTCTCCAGAGTTGCTGGCCCTTGTCCGAAGCGACCCGAACCGGCTCACTCTGACCCGGCGGAATTGGCGAGATGCCGACCTCCAAGGAATCTCAGTCGCAGTGGCCGATATCGAGGATCGGCAGGAGGCTCAACTCTTTGCTGACGCGGCCCGTCGGCATGGGGCCCTGATCAATGTCGTCGATCAGCCTGCCTTCTGCGACTTCCAGTTTGGTACCATCGTCAATCGAGCTCCGGTCATCGTGTCCATATCGACCGATGGAGCTGCCCCGATTCTGGCCCAAGCGATCCGTCGCAGGATCGAGGCGGTCCTGCCGTTCTCCCTTGGTGAATGGGCGCAGACCGCAAAGGACTTTCGTGAGCGGCTGAGGGAGATCGTGCCCTCGAAATCTGGCCGGCGCCGGTTCTGGGAACGCTTCGTGGATGCCGCGTTCACGGGCACGACCCATGAGCGTGAGCGGGACGGCACTCTGGATGATCTTGCCTGTCAGAGCCAAGACGAAGCTCTGGAGAGGGGAACACTCGGCGAGGTTGTCATCGTCGGCGCAGGTCCAGGTGATCCTGAACTTCTGACGCTGAAAGCGATGCGCGAGCTCCAGGCGGCCGACGTGATCGTCTATGATCGTCTTGTCACCTCCGGTACGCTTGAACTGGCCCGACGGGAAGCGCGCCGGATTCATGTTGGTAAGGAGGGCCATGGTGCATCCTGTCGCCAGGAAGATATCAACGCGCTGATCGTCGATCTGGCGCTTGCAGGTCAGCGTGTCGTTCGCCTCAAGGGAGGTGACCCTGCCATCTTCGGCCGCACTGGCGAGGAGGTCGCGGCCTGCCGCGATGCCGGTGTTCCGGTCCGCATTGTGCCAGGAGTCACGGCAGCGAGCGCGGCGGCTGCCTCGCTCAATGGTTCACTGACCCATCGCGATCACGCCCAAAGAGTCCAGTTCATCACCGCTCATGACCGGCACGGCAATCTTCCTGAGAGTTTGAACATCGACGCCTTGGCCGACCCGCAAGCGACAACGGTGGTCTATATGGGCCGGCGCACGGCGTCCAAACTGGCGACGCGCCTGATTGAGCACGGCCTGCCGCCCGACACGCCCGCTGCGGCAGTCAGCAACGTTTCGAGGGACAATCAAGAGAGTGTGCAGACCACGGTCATGGATGTTGCTCAGGGCGTTTCTCTGCCGGAAGAGGGACCGTTGATCATCGCGATCGGGGCATCCGTGAGTGCAAGAAGCGAAGTCCCGCTTCGTGCGAGCAGGGCGGTCATTACTCCCAGCGAGGACCGGCAGCTTGTGCCAACGACAGGACGAGCCGTGTCCGCTCTGCGGGATGATGAGGAAGGATTGAAGCTCCCTCTCTATCGCGGTGTTGACGTCGCGTGTGCCGAAATCTGATCGTAGTAGGCGATCCTGCCGGCTGTGGCCGCTGCTACAACGAGCCAGAAAAGAAGGATACCCAGAGCAAACTTGCGAGAGGAGCGTGAGGGTTCGCGGACCATGTTCTTTGAGAAGCGAGGAGCACTACACTTTGGATAGTATAAGCCCAAGCGTGCTCTCTCACAGCACTTTCGCCGCACCGAACAAACTTTGGAACGTTTTTCTGCTGGCAACGCAAATCGTAGGATAAACGCGCTCTCCTCATGCAATCGCAGAGTTCAAAAATTCACGTAACCATAACCTTAGCCAAAATCGCGCCGCAAAGCATTCCCGACTGGGTCCTCACATGAGCTCGGGCGTTGGATTGCGTCGTCTTACACGAGTTGGATGATCGAATTGCCAGCTACAAACGCTACTGCTTTCCGCCTGAGGTCATTGCTCAGGCGTCTGACCTCTTCAGGGCAAGCAGCGGATAGTCCGATATCCTTCCGTCTGAGAATTGCGGCTATCCGCTCACCCTTCCTGCGCACGCTGAACGTGCCGAACCCCGACATCTTTACGGTTTCGTCCGCTGCGAGGGTCACGCCAATCGTCCCGATAATCTGTTGGCCAACGCGGTTGAGTCTGCTCGTGAGTCGTCGAGTTTTTGATGAACGGCCTTTATCGACTCCATCCAAGTCACGTTCTTGCCCGCCGTCATCGCTCTCCCGCCAATGAGAGACGCCTCAATCACGAGCGGAGGTGCAGCCTTAAAGGATCAGGGGGTGCTCTGCAGCTCTCCATCTTGTCCACCAGCAGACTGCTCGTGATGGCGTTGGACAAATATGACGGCCTTTCTTGCAGGGTGGCGACTATCAAACAGGCTTGGTTCAGGCTAAGCAGGCTTCCCCTCCAGCCATACCCCTCCCGGTGCGATCGTTGCCTATGAGCAAAGTGTTTCGGTCTCTATCTTGGGCAAAACGCCTTGTTCCGGACCTGACCCATATCAGCCCCCTGGAGCAGCTTCGCGTTTGCTCTGGCCTACTCACGGGCATTCTGACGGTCGGCTTCATCGGAGCAGGCTTTCTCGGCTCTTCTGGGGACCTGCCTCTCCTGAGTGCGCCTTTGGGGGCTTCCGCCATCATTCTGTTTGCTCTGCCGGCGAGCCCGTTGGCGCAACCATGGTCCCTTCTCGGCGGCAACGTAGTGTCGGCAGCCATTGGTGTGACATGCGCCAAGTGTCTTGGCGAGCCGCTCCTGGCGGCCACGTTCGCCGGGACTGTCGCGGTGGCCGCAATGTTCGTTCTCCGGTGCCTGCATCCTCCCGGCGGAGCGCTGGCTCTGATGGCGGTTCTTGGCGGGCCGGCCATCAAGGCGGCCGGATACGGGTTTGTCCTCTGGCCTGTCGCGCTCGGATCATTGATCCTGCTGGCGATGGGAGTCCTGTTCAACAATCTCACCGGCCGACGGTATCCGCATCTGACCAAGCCGCCCTCGTCCAATCTTCACAAGACCACGGACCCTGCACCGCTGCAGCGGATTGGGTTCAGGAGTGACGATCTAGATGCCATCCTGCGAGAACTTGACGAAGTCGTTGACGTGAGCCGCGACAGCCTTGAGGCCCTGTTTCGGAAGGCCGAGGTGCAGGCGTATAACCGCCGCTTCGGAGGGATCACCTGCGCCGATATCATGTCCCGCGACATCATCTCCGTCACAGCCGAAACTCCGCTGCGGGTGGCTTGGGGGCTTCTGCGTCGGCATAGCATCAAAGCCTTGCCGGTTGTATCCGATCATCGCCACGTCATTGGAATGATCACCCAGACCGACCTCATCAGGCACAGTGACTGGGATGCCAATCGTGGGCTTCGGATCAGCTTCCGTCAAATGGTCCGTCGGGTGATCCAGCTCGAACGCGGGCAAACAGGTTCGGTGGGGCAGGTCATGACGGTTCCCATCCAAACGGTCCGGCAAGATGTGGCTGTTGCCCAACTTGTTCCGCTGATGGCCGACGCTGGGGTGGAGCAAATTCCGATTGTGAATGACGATGACCAGATCGTTGGCATCGTGGCACAGTCGGATCTGATTGCGGCGCTATTCCGAGTTCAGTTGGCTATGGCATTGGAACCACTCGAGCGCGGACGAGCGACCTTGTCGGTTGTTGAGTAATCTAAGGCCTATCCGTGAAGCATCCTGGATGCGTCAGTTCTCTTGGGCTGAAGCGTAGTGCCTGATTGACTTGGCCTCGGCCATACCGGCAAGGACATTGGCGCTCTCATCCGTAGCCGCCGGGTCGGGACGTATGGAAGCCCGCACGCGGCATTGGTGCGGCAGCCGCAACTCGCGTAACAAGCTTGTTACTCCCTGTTGCTACACGTGACATCGGCTCAGGTACGGATCGAGCCTCCAAAGAAAACCCGTTCAGTTGCTCAGCCAGAGCAGGTTTCATCCACCTGTTTCGGGACGACTAACCCGTTCGCACCCGGGATTCCCAAGGTCGATCAGGTCTGGCCCCGCTGCGCGGTGGCTCATCTGCTGCGGCCAGAGAAACCTAACGCCATAATGCTCACCTCGGCTCCAGACCACATGGGCATCAACACGCAGGGTGAGGCTGGGAATCTCAAGCACGAATTCCGGGGGAAGAGCAACAGCGGTCGCGAACCGGATACGAACACCGCCGGCGGATATGTCTTCGACAGTGCAGGGCAGAGTTGGAGATTGGTTTGGGAGTACAATCTCGGCACTGCGATCCAGCGGTTGCCGGCGATGCCAGCGGCGTTCGCCCTTTCTCGTCATGGCAATCTAGCGCCTCCGGTCGAGCCGATTTCTGAGAGCTGTGATGACCACGAGCAGGATGGCGCGACCCAAGGTTCCTGCGAACCACTTGCCAATGACATGCGTGTCGATATCTTCCGGAGTGTTGGTTGAGATGGCATGATGAGTTTGGCGGAATGTGGCAACAGCCAGGACGATCAAGCCGCCATCGACAGCACTCCTTGAGGCACTGCAATTCTGCTCCGATCCCAATTCCCTTTTCATGGGGTCCGCCTTCTCCGAAGCTCGCTATCCTTCAGTTCACCCAGTGACGGAGAGGAAGCCCGGTTCACATGGGTCTTGAGAACAGGTGAGGCCTGAAACGTGATGGACCGGCGGGGCTCAATAGGCACTTCAATCCCTGTCTTTGGATTCCGCCCTACCCGCTTTGCCTTGTCGCGCACGCGGAAGATACCGAATCCCGACAGCTTCACGGTCTCGCCCGACGCAAGAGCCTCGCAGATCTCTCCGAGAACCTGCGAAACCAGTTCCGTGGCCTCAGTTCGCGAGATGTCAACCTTTTGGCAAATAGCATCAACGAGGTCTGTCCGGATCACGGTCTTGGGCGCCATCACCATACTCTAGTCACGTCAAAGAAATGGGCTGCCGTTGCCGGCAGCCCGAGTTTGGGAGGATACCCTCTTCTCAGAGGAGCGACACCGCAGATGCACAAGGGGGAACGGGTCGCGCAAGCTCCTTACCAATGGATGCTCTCGTTTGAAATGCCCTGTCGCCGATGTAAACGATTGCGCAACTAAATTTTTCTCTAGCCGGCATAACCTGTGATCAGGAAGACACAGGATGTAGGTGCTTTATTCCGCCGTCATGGTTCATCTCGCCTGCTGAATGTCTCAATCTGCTCGTGCAGCGGGGCAGGACGACATCGTCGAACGGTCAGTCGTGTCATTCTCCAGCACCACGTTCTTCCATGAGCAAAGTGAGCCTGCTTAATCCCGCTGTGTCGTGAATTGATCGTCCCTTCGCTTGCGACAATCTCCAAAAAGAGAACAAGCTGACTGTCTGTGATCCAAGGACAGCAAAAACGAACTCTATCGAAGGATGAATATAGAAGATCCAACCCTTGAACCCAGACTCATTGCTACGTTAGAAGCTTTCGCGGAATGAGCGCCTTCTGTTCGTTCATCTGGAGCCCATCTGCGGCGTTGATGTCAGTGCTCCTCCTGAGCATTAAAGTCGATTCTTGCAGCACGGAATTGACCATGATGGATAGCTGGAGCAATGCCTCTGCCTTGCATCCGACCAGGGGCATCAACAGAAGAAGGATCGCGCAATGAGGAAAGTTGTTGCTGCCAAGCTGCATGGCATCCACGTGACCGAGGCAAACTTGGACTATCACGGCTCGATCACCTTGGATCCCGATCACTGTGAAGAGGCAGGGATTTTCCCACTCGAGTTCGTGGAGATCTGGAACAAGAACTCCGGCGCTCGGATCTCGACGTATGTGATTCTGGGTGAGCGCGGATCCCGCTGTTGCATCTTGAACGGAGCGGCGGCGCGAACCTGCCAACCTGGGGATCAGGTGATCATCTGCAACTCGATCTACATTCCTGAAGCGCAAATCGCCGCGATGACCCCGAGGATCTTGACCTTCGACCACGACAATAACGTCGTTGAACGTCTGTGCTATCAGGTGCGGGTCGATGCGACAGGACGCTATCAGTTTTCGATTCTCAATGAGGCCGGCGTCAGGCAGCCGATCCCCCTTCTCACAGGTATCGGGTGATCTCGCCCTCGCCGTTTATGAGCGAAATCCCGATGACTGAAGGAGCAGCTCGGCTCGTGCGCCCGACTCTCACACGATCTTCGACCAGGTGACCTTTGCTCACGGGGAGCACGTTGTTTTCGATGCTTCTCCCTCTCATTGCAGGAGCGGCGCGTCCGCCTCATCGGATTCAATGGCTCAGGAGAGCTCTCTCCTGAAACTGGCCCATGGTTTGGCTTGCAGCCCTGCAAAATGTGCGATTCTGGCAGACCCTTGAATGCGACGCGCCGCTTTAACTGTGCGGGCGAATTCTGGGCGTGAGTCAGCGAGGGTTGACAACGGCTGTTTGAAATACGGTGCGAAGTGCTTTCCCGCGATCAAACCATTGCATTGAAGGCTAGGCGCATCGACGCATTCCGGAGCTGAAAGGCTGCAGTCAACAAACGGCTCAAATACGCTGTGGATAAACCTCATTGATATCGCTCATTGCGATGAGCGCCAGCTTCTGATGGCCCTGATCCCTCAGAAGGCTCGCTGCCCGCCACGCTCGTAGGCCGCTGCGGCAGCAGAGCACGATGCGGCTCGATTCTGAGACATCCCGGCTCCGTTCCACGATCGTCTCGACGGTCGCGCGGCGGGCCTGCGGAAACGGAGAGACCGCCACCTCATCAAGGCTTCTGAGCTCGAAGACAGTATCGTCGGGGTTGACATCAGATGGCGCGATAAAGGGCGGTGCGAAACCCGTAGCCTCCGGCGCATCCAGGAACGAAAACCCGCCAAACTCCAGTTTCTGCAGATCAACCGAAACCAGCCGCCCGTGCGGTGATGGATCCAAGCCCAGAATCAGGGCCAACACCATCTGCGCCTGCAAGCCACCGAGTACGGCAACAACCGAGCCCAGGACACCCAGCGAGGCGCAGTTCCCAAGTTTCTGTGGAATATCCGGGAACACGGAGCGGTAGCTCGGAGCACCAGCACAGAAGGCACCGACATAGCCCTTCAAGCCCACACAGGACGCACTGACCAAGGGTTTGCGCGCTGCCTTGCAGGCATCGCTCAGAATGTACGTGACCGCGATGCTATCGGCGGCATCCACGATGATATCCGCGCTTCTCACGAGATCCGTTGCCACGGCGGGGTCACAGGAGATAGCAAGCGCGTTGACGATCACAGACGGATTGAGGGCTTCGAGAGCTTTTTGAGCCACCTCGACTTTCAGCTGGCCAATGTCAGTTATGCGATAGAGAGGCTGCCGGTGAAGGTTGCTCTCGTCAATGCGGTCATGGTCCACGATCGTGATGCGTCCGACACCGGCGGCCGCGAGATATTGCAGGACGGGACACCCAAGACCGCCGGCGCCGATGACCAGCACCGAGGACGAAGCCAGCTTGGCCTGGCCAGTCTCACCCACCTCCGGGAGGACGATCTGCCGTGCGTAACGTGTGGTCATACGATTGCTCTCGTTGATAAAATCCAACGGCGGGTTTGTTGCTCCGGGTCCGGGTGCCGGAGAATGTCCGTCACCACCGCCGCACTGTCGGCACCCGCAGCCAGAACGCCTGGGGCACGATCGACTGTCAGACCACCGATTGCAACGAGCGGAATCTCGCCAATGAGCTGCTTCCATTCCGGGATGCGGCTCAAGCCTTGGGGAGCCCAGGGCATCTGCTTCAGGACGGTCGGATAGATCGGCCCCAGAGCAACGTAGTCCGGCGCAACTGAGAGCGCCTGATCGAGTTCGGTGTGATCATGCGTACTCACACCCATCCGAATGCCAGCCTTTCGAATGGCGGTCAGATCCGCGCCGGCGAGGTCTTCCTGCCCGAGGTGAACGAAGGTGCAGCCTTCTGCGATGGCGAGCCTCCAGTGATCGTTGACCACGAGTTGAGCGCCATGCTGTTCGCAACAGATCTTCGCCTCTCGGATCTGACTTGCGATCGCGGCATCAGACTCGCCCTTGATGCGAAGTTGAACGAGTTTGACGCCGAGCGGCACCAGGCGCCGCACCCAAGCCGCGTTGTCAACAATGAGATAGAAGGGATCGAGCACGAGGGTCATGCCAGCATCGCCTTCCCGATCACCGGAGTCGAAGGGCTCGCCATCTCCCGTGGCTCCATCGGAATGGAGTGCCGTGCCAGCCGTCCAGCTTCAACCGCCAGGGCGAAAGCCTTGGCCATCCCGACCGGATCACCGGCCTTGGCGACTGCGGTGTTCAGAAGAACCGCGTCAAAACCGAGCTCCATCGCGGCAGCAGCGTGTGAGGGCAGTCCAATCCCTGCATCGACCACAAGCGGCACATCGGGGAAGTGGGCCCGGAGCATTTTCAACCCGAAGACATTGTTGAGACCTCTCCCTGAGCCGATCGGTGCACCCCAGGGCATCAGAACCCGACAGCCCGCCGCCAGCAGGCGTTCAGCCACAACAAGATCCTCCGTCGTATACGGAAAGACCTGGAAGCCTTCTTCGGTCAGAATTCGCGCAGCTTCGACCAAGCCGAAGACGTCCGGCTGAAGAGTGTCCTCCTCGCCGATCACCTCGAGTTTGATCCACGGCGTCCCAAACACCTCCCGGGCCATATGGGCCGTCGTGACCGCCTCCTTGACCGTGTGGCATCCAGCCGTATTGGGCAGGACGCGGGTGCCGAGAGCGCCGATGATCGACCAGAAGGCCTGTCCGGCCAGATTGCCACTCGCCTCGCGCCGGAGTGAGACGGTCACCACCTCCGCACCCGAGGCTTGGACAGCCGCTGCCAGGATGGCCGGTGATGGGTACTGTGCGGTTCCCAGCATCAAGGGTGATGCAAGTTCGACATCATAAAACAGCATGCCTCAGCCTCCTTGCATGGGCGCGAGAACCTCGAGGCGGTCGCCGTCGTTCAACTCGATGGCCGATCGCTGAGATGCGGGCACAAACCGCTCATTGACGGCCGTGGCAACAACCGCATCGCCGAAGTCGAGCTCACACAAAGCGTGCGACAAGATCCGTTCCTCAATCTCACGTTCCTCACCGTTCAGGATAATCTTCATGCCTGGTCTCCTAGTTGTGGAATACGGCATCAGCGACCTGGGTCGCGAAGGCAGGGGCGAGCAAAAATCCGTGACGGTACAGGCCGTTGAAGTAGATCGTTCGGCCGCATTCGCGGATGGCGGGCAAGTTGTCAGGAAAGGCAGGCCTCACATCGGCTCCAAACTCGATGATCTCGGCCTCGCCGAAGGCCGGATGGACAGAGTACGCTCCATTGAGGAGCTCAACCGCTGAGCGCGCCGTGACGCGACCCCGATCTGAACTCTCGATCATCGTCGCTCCAATCATGAAGAGCCCGTTCGCGCGCGGCACGATGTAGAGGGGGATGCGCGGATGCAGGAGGCGGACAGAACGTTGGAGGGAGATCTCCCGTGTCTTGACGAGCAGCATCTCACCCTTGACGCCACGCAAGTCCGGAAGATCGCCCTGCGCGGCAAAGCCGCGACAGTCGATGGTGCGATCCACATCTCTGTCCCCGGTGGGGGCCTCGACACCAAATCGCAGAGAGACACCAAGCTCTACAAGACGGGCGGCGAGTGCTGTCAGCGCGCTGCGGGGGTCGAGGTGTGCTTCGTCCGTGAAGAACAGGCCTTTATGAAACCGTCCTTGAAGATCAGGCTCGAGGTCAGCAATCTGATCAGCGTCGACCCAGTCAAAGCGTTCCGTTCTGCGCGCAAAGTGAGTGAGTTCGCCTACATCGCGTGGCTGTGCGATCACCAACGTCCCTTTGCGCGTGGTCCCTGGAAATCGCCGCAGCCACCAGTCGATTGCACGATGGCCCAGTTCCGCCACGGTAGGATCTGCGCTCTCGCGTTCGCACCAGGGCGCGAGCATACCGCCCGCGCACCAGGAGCAGGCGGCCGCGCCGAGGTGCGGGCCACGGTCAATCACCTCGACTCTAGCGCCTCGCTCGGCCAATTCCAGTGCCGCTGTCAGGCCAGCCACTCCGGCGCCAATGACACGGATGTGCATGCCGCTACTCCGAGGCTGAGACATAGAGTTTGCCGCCGCCGCTCAGGAATTCCTGGCTCTTGGCACGCATGCCGGCCAACTTTTCCTGAGCCTCCGGGCTCATCGCCGCTACCGCCGCCCGCAGGTCCTGGGTGATCTTCATTGAGCAGAACTTCGGACCACACATCGAGCAAAAATGCGCGACCTTGTGCGCATCCTTCGGCAGTGTCTCGTCATGATAGGTGCGCGCCGTGTCCGGATCGAGAGAGAGATTGAACTGATCCTCCCAACGGAAGTCGAAGCGGGCGCGAGACAATGCATCGTCCCGAACTTGTGCGGCTGGATGTCCTTTTGCGAGATCTGCCGCGTGGGCTGCAATCTTGTAGGTGATCACTCCCGTCTTCACGTCATCCCGGTTCGGCAGACCCAGGTGCTCCTTCGGCGTCACGTAGCAGAGCATCGCCGTGCCGAACCAGCCGATCATCGCAGCCCCGATGCCGGAGGTGATGTGGTCATACCCAGGTGCGATATCGGTCGTGAGTGGTCCGAGTGTGTAGAATGGCGCCTCGCCGCATTCACGAAGCTGCTTGTCCACGTTCACCTTGATCTTGTGCATCGGCACATGGCCGGGGCCCTCGATCATCACTTGGCAGCCCTTGTCCCACGCCACCTTCGTGAGTTCTCCCAGCGTTTCGAGTTCCGCGAACTGCGCCGCATCGTTCGCGTCGGCGATGGAGCCGGGGCGCAGCCCGTCCCCGAGCGAGAACGAGACATCATAGGACCGCATGATGTCGCAGATCTCGTCGAAGCGCTCATAGAGGAAGCTCTCCTTGTGGTGCGCCAGGCACCAACGCGCCATGATCGAGCCGCCTCGGGAGACGATGCCCGTGACGCGGTTGGCCGTGAGGGGTACATAAGGCAGGCGCACACCGGCATGGATCGTGAAGTAGTCGACTCCCTGCTCAGCCTGCTCGATCAATGTATCCTTGAACACCTCCCAGTCGAGCTTTGTCGGATCGGCCCCCACCTTCTCCAGCGCCTGATAGATCGGCACCGTGCCAATCGGCACTGGCGAGTTGCGCAGGATCCAGGAGCGGATGTTGTGGATGTTGCGGCCAGTGGAAAGATCCATCACCGTGTCGGCGCCCCAGCGGATCGCCCAGACAAGCTTCTCCACCTCATCGGCTGCCGTCGAAACGACCGCGGAATTGCCGATATTGGCGTTGATCTTGACCAGGAAGTTGCGCCCGATCGCCATGGGCTCCAGTTCCGGATGGTTGATGTTGGCCGGGATGATGGCGCGGCCTCGGGCTACCTCCTGGCGCACGAACTCCGGCGTGATGAAGGGCGGGATGGCGGCCCCGAAGCTCTCGCCGTCGGCAATCTTCTCTTCCGCCTCTTCCAGCATTGCCTCGCGGCAGAGGTTCTCGCGATGCGCGACGTAGATCATCTCCTCTGTGATGATGCCGGCGCGGGCGAACTCGTATTGTGTCACCAGCTGACCGGGCGCGGCACGGCGCACGATGCGCTCGGCCGGGCATGGCGCCACAAGCGCGTCGGCCGAGACATTTCCGTTGTCCTCAGGTTTTACCGGCCGCGGCTCCACCGCCGCACAGTTCCGCGCTGCAATCCATGTTTCGCGCACAAGCGGAAGTCCCTGGCGAAGATCGATGGCTGCATCGTCCTGCGTGTAGGGGCCGGAAGGATCGTAAACGCGCACGGGCGCCTCGCTAGGATCGGTCAGCACGATCTCGCGGTAAGGCACACGAATGTCCGGTCCGCCCGTCGGTGTGGCATAGACCTTGCGTGATCCCTGAATCGGACCGGTGGTGACGGATTGGGGAGCGCCCTTAGGCTTGTCGATGTATACGGTCACTGGATCTCTCCTCTGGGACAAAGGGAGATCCGGGCAAAGCGAGCTGAGGGATTCTTGTCGTGCTCGATAGTTCCAGTCCCTCCGCCGGTATGACCCGGATCAGGTTCAAGGGTCACGGCGGATCAGCCGACTCTCAGCCCCTCACAGGGCTCCCCTCGGAACGAGGCGAATAGTCAGCGAGGTATCCTCTCGTGTCAAGCGGTCGTGCATGACAGCGAGAGATTGCGTCTTGCCAAACGGAGCAGAGGGTGCTTACTTCGGCGCCATCTCCTTGGGGTGCCCATCCGGGCTGAGAGGTCTTTTCGAGACCAACCCATCGAACCTGATCCGGATCATGCCGGCGGAGGGACTGCGAGATGACGAGCGCACCAGCGTCCAATTGCGACGCCCACAATCTTCCACATTTGGCAGGGCTTCTGCTCGACCGTCTTCGCCGCGAGCACACGCGTGTGCATGCGCTTACGAACGCCGCAGCTCAGACCTTCACCGCCAATCTCCTTCTGGCCGCAGGCGGTATTCCGTCGTTGACCTTCGCCCCGAATGAAGTCTCTGCCTTTACAAGCCATTCAGCTGCGCTGCCCGTCAGTCTCGGAACACTCGATACTGATCGCCGCGCAGCGATCCCCCGAGTCATCACCACTGCTCAAGCCCAGAACAAGGCGTGGATCCTCGATCCTGTCTTTGTCGATGCATCGCCTCTCCGTCTGGAATTCGCCCGCGCGTGTCTCGCGAACAGACCGTGGGTCTTGCGCCGCAACGCGAGTGAGTTTGCAGCTGTCGCGGGCGGCCATGCGACGCCTGATGTCGTGAAGGATCTTGCACACTCGCACAGCACCGTCGTCGACATTACAGGTACCGTGGATCTGATTACGGATGGTATGCGCACCTTTCATATCGAGAACGGTCACCCATTGATGACCCGCGTCAACGCCATGGGATGCGCCGCAACGGCCCTGATGGCAGCCTTCACGACCCTGCATGGCACCACTCGAAGCGGCGGCTGCGGCATATGGTGGATCAGGCCCTGACATCGCGGAGCGTTCCGGCATGACTGCCATCGCCGTCACGATCGCGGGCTCGGATTCAGGCGGTGGCGCCGGCATCCAGGCGGACCTCAAGACCTTCTCGGCACTCGGTGTCTATGGGGCCAGCGTGATTACCGCGCTCACGGCGCAGAACACTATTGGTGTTCAGGGCATTCACGATGTTCCGCCCACCTTTGTCACGCAGCAGATCGACAGCGTCTTCTCCGATCTCACCATCAACGCGGTGAAGGTCGGCATGCTGTCACAACCCGCTATCATCGAAGCCGTGGCGGAAGGGCTTACGCGTTACAGTGCGACGCGGATCGTACTCGATCCCGTGATGGTGGCGGCAAGCGGCGACCGTCTGCTCGCGCCGCAGGCCGTTGACGCGCTGCGCCGCGTGTTGCTTCCCATGGCGCTGCTCGTCACGCCCAATCTTCCAGAGGCCGCGGCCCTCCTCGACGAGCCGCTGGCTCAGGACGAGCAGGCCATGTGCCGCCAGGCCGAGCGCATCCTCGCATTGGGCCCCAAAGCCGTTCTGGTGAAAGGCGGCCACGGCACAGGACTGGAGAGCACCGACATTCTCATGGATCAGCAGGGCATACGGCGCTTTGCGGCTTCTCGCATCGACACCCGCAACACGCACGGCACCGGCTGCACCCTGTCCTCGGCCATTGCAGCCGGGCTTGCCAAAGGCCTGTCGCTCGACGACGCGGTTGCAGCCGGGAAGAGCTTCATCAGCGCCGCCATCGGTGCCTCCGACCAACTCCAGATCGGGCGCGGGGACGGACCCGTGCATCACTTCCATGCCAAGTGGTCCTAATCACTCACGCCGTGCGGCGCTTGGCATTGGTGCCTCGGCTCTTGCCGCCCCGACTGTCGTTCGCGCTCAGCCCCTGCACTGGCACAGGGTCACCTCGTGGCCAAAGAACCGCACCGGTCTCGGAATCTCCACGCACCTGATCGCCGAGCGCATCAATGCGATGAGCGGCGGCCGACTTCAGATTCACCTTTTGGCTACAGGCGAGATCGTGCCGCCGGTTGCGGTGCTCGATGCGGTCTCGAATGGAACCGTCGGGATGGGGCACACGGCATCACATGCCTCCCCATAATCCCACTCATGATTCAGCTCCAGATTCGTCAGCTCCGCACCTGGGTGTAACGCTGCCACCCCGCTGACCGCAACCGACAGGCGTCGCACTCGCCACACCCAAAGCCCCAGTCGTGCCGGGTGCCGCGATCTCCGTTGTAGCAGGTGTGGGTTTCCCGCACGATCAGCTCGACGAGCGCGTCCCCGCCCACCGTTTCAGCGAGAGCCCAGGTTTCGGCCTTGTCGATCCACATCAGTGGCGTCTCGAGCACCAGCCGCGCGTTCATGCCGAGGTTGAGCGCGGTCTGGAGTGCTTTGACCGTGTCGTCGCGGCAATCGGGATAACCGCTGAAGTCCGTCTCGCAGACGCCTGTCACCACGCGCTTCAAGCCACGTTGAAAGGCCACGATCGCCGCAAAGGTGAGGAACACCAGATTGCGCCCGGGAACGAAGGTCGCAGGAAGCCCGTCCGCACGGCTGCTGGCCACCGGCAGGTCTGCCGTCAACGCGCTCACACTCACCTCGCCCAGCACATCGAGCGGGATCACCCGGTCCGGTCCGAGGCGGCTGGCCCAGAACGGCGACAGACTGGCAAGCGCCCGCCGGATTGGCTCCCGACAGTCCATTTCGACCGCGTGGCGCTGGCCATACGAGAATCCGATCGTCTCGACCCGCTCATAACGCGACAGCGCCCAAGCCAGACAGGTGGTCGAGTCCTGCCCGCCCGAAAAGACCACGAGAGCGGAGAAGTCAGCGGCGTTCATGGTCAGCCGGCGCGTAGTAGGTGCAGGTTTCGCCGCAGCTATCGCGGTAGATCGTCACCCTTGCGATGGGCCCGACATGCTGGACCCGCTCGAAGATGAACCGGGTGATATTCTCCAAGGTTGGTCGCTCCAGCCCCTCGATCCGGTTGAGGAACTTGTGATCGAGCGTCCGGCGCGTCTCTGCGAGCTTGCCCTCCAGCAGGCCGAGGTCGATCAGCATGCCCGTTTCGGGATCGGGCAGCCCGCGCACGGCGACCTCGGCCCGGAAGGAATGGCCATGGATCTCCTCGCTCGCTGGCCCGAGCGTGGTGCCAGTCAGAGTATGGGCGGCTTCGAAGTTAAACGACTTGGTGAGTTCCCACATCAGCGGATCCCTAAGTACTTGTGTGTTTGGAGGCTCAGCCGCCATTGCGGATGAGCCAGGCAATACTCGACGGCCCGCGCCGTGTTCACGACCTGATCCGGCCCGTCCATGGGCTGAAGCGAGAACCGCTCGAAGGACAAGGAGGCAAACCGCTCGGGCGGCGCATCCTCCTGCGGAAAGACCAGCTTCAGTTCATGACCAGCGCGGATCTTGAGCGCGGTGCTGCCCTTCGGGCTGACGCAGATCCAGTCGAGGCCCGGCGGCGGCTCGACTGTGCCGTTTGTCTCGACCGCAATTGTGAAGGAGCGGCGATGCAGTTCATCGATGAGAGCGGCGTCGACCTGGAGCAGCGGCTCGCCTCCCGTCAGCACGACAAGCCGATGATCGGTCCCGGGTCCCCAAAGCTCCTCGATTCGGTGGCACAGGTCGGCGGCGGTGGCATAGCGTCCGCCGAAGGTCCCATTGGTGCCCACGAAGTCTGTGTCGCAAAACCGGCAAGCAGCCGCGGCCCGGTCGCTCTCCCGCCCTGACCAGAGATTGCAGCCGGCAAAGCGGCAGAAGACGGCGGTTCGGCCGGCTTGCGCGCCTTCGCCCTGAAGCGTCAGGAAGATCTCTTTGACTGCGTAAGTCATTCAGGTCTCGTTGGTGAGCCTGTGCCTGACACGCGGCAGCTGGTCAGCGCCGGTCGGGAGACATCCGACGGCGGAGATCTCGATGGTGTCGTGCGGCACGCTGAGCAGCGTGAAGGTTCGCTCAGCTGCAACCTTGTGCGCGAGCATGGCGGAGTCCAATCCGCCGGAACCGATGACGAGGTGTTCACCAGGGCTCCTTGTTTTGACCGGGTAGGCTGCGACCGGATCGGCTTGCGTGCCGATGAACGTGAAGTGGATGGACCTGTGAACGCGCGGCTCTACCAAGCGCTCACCCCATCTGCTTCTGCGCGGCATAAACGACAATAGACATGCAGGTGTCAATAAGAATGCATTCCATCACACGCTTCCTCAGAGCCGCCATGGCTTCTCAGCAGGAGGGATAAAGAAGCCTGATCTGCTCAAGCACCGGAGCCGAGGATGGACTGAAATTGCGGCTGGCTTCGAGCAGTGCCTCTTGGCCCTCCTATCAACCAAAGCTCGACTTCTGGCGCAAACCGCGACAGAAGGAGACCCGTCTGACCTGAAGTGAGCCATGATAGCGATCCTGAAAGAACTCGGCACACGCACCTTGATCATGGGTGTCCTGAACGTCACGCCCGACTCGTTTTCGGATGGAGGTCTGTTCAGCGATCATGCCACTGCGGTTAAACATGCCCGCGAGATGAAGCAGGCGGGCGCTGACATCATTGATGTCGGCGGAGAGTCCACGCGGCCGGGGCATACGCCCGTGGGGGCCGATGAGGAGCAGCGGCGCGTCATCCCGGTTATTCGTGAGCTTGCGCAGATCCTGAAGGTGCCGATCTCCATCGACACCTATCGGGCGTTGACGGCCCAGGCTGCCCTTAGGGCGGGAGCGAGGATCGTCAACGACGTCTGGGGATTCCAGCGCGATCCCGACATGCCGGCAGTCGTGGCGGAACATGGTGCTTTCGTGATCGTGATGCACAATCGCGCAGAGGTCGATGCTTCGCTCGACATCATGGCCGACATGCTGCGTTTCTTCGAGCATTCCCTGGCTCTGGCCCGCCAAGCCGGCATTCCGGATGCACGTTTGATCCTTGATCCCGGCATTGGCTTCGGCAAAACCGCCGACCAGAACCTTGAAGCCCTCCGCCGCCTGCCGGAGCTGAAGGCACTGGGCTTCCCCGTGCTCGTGGGAGCCTCCCGCAAATCGGTCCTGAGCCGCTTCTACCACCCCCAAGTCCCCCCACGAGACCGGCTCTTTGGCACCTTGGGAGCGCATCTGGCCGCCGTGAGCCGGGGTGCCGATATCGTTCGCGTCCACGACGTGCAGGCTCATGTGGAAGCCTGCCGCGTAGCTGACATCCTGCTGAGGAATGTACCTTGACCGACACGATCACACTCTCTCGTCTGGCGCTGTACGCCCACCACGGCGTTCATGCCGAAGAGGCCCGTCTGGGGCAGCGGTTTTACGTCAGCCTGACCTGCTCGCTCGACCTGAAGCCGGCCGGGCAGGCCGATGATTACCGGCAGACCGTCTGCTACGCGAGCCTCGCCAAGCTCGTTCATGAGATTGGCACGACGCGTCGCTTCCACACCATCGAAGGCTTGGCTGAGGCAATTGCCGCAGGCGCGCTCGAGCGATCCCCACGGATTACATCTGTGGCCGTCCGTGTTGAAAAACCTGAGGCTCCGGTTCCGTTCATCCTCGATGGTGTGAGCGTCGAGATCAGGCGGTCGCGCGATGGCTAGGGTCACGCTCAGCCTCGGCAGCAATCTCGGCGACAAGCGCGGCAACATTGCCAAAGCGCTGTCAGCTCTTGACGCGGGTGGGGCAAGAATTCTCACCCGCTCTGCCGACTACCGCACGGAGCCGTGGGGGCCCGTGGCTCAGGACTGGTTTGTGAATGCCTGCGCAGTCGCCGAAACCGAGCTCGCGCCGCATGACCTCTTGGCCCTGTGCCTTCGGGTGGAGCAGGAGCTGGGGCGGGTTCGCGAGGTCAAGTGGGGACCTCGGGTGATCGACATCGATATTCTCACCTACGATGATCTTGAGGTGAACACCCCCAGCCTGATGCTTCCCCATCCGTATCTGGCGGAGCGCGCCTTTGTTCTGGTGCCGCTGGCCGAGATCGCACCTGATCTGAAGCTCGGTCGGAAAATGATTGCCGACATCCTCGCTGACTTGAATTGCAGTGGCATCACGAAGCTGGCCTAGCTGAGTACACGGCTGCTGCCGCCAATTTCCAACGTCCGGCCAATCTCACAAACTGTTGCTAATTCATCAAGGCGAGGAGATTGGCGCGGATATGCTCGACTGTTTTCCGCCCGGAGCGGGAGAGCGGCTTGCCATCGAGTTCCGTCGCGTGCGCCACAAGCGCCACAGAATTGGTCAGGAACACGGCATCGGCTTGAAACAGGCTGTCCTTCGACAGGTTCACTTCTTGTGGGATCAGACCGAGTTCGAGTGCCAAGACATTGAGAACAAGGGCGCGGGTGATTCCAGGCAACACTCCATTGTCGAGGGATGGGGTGAGGAGCCTCTCACCCTCGATGATAAAAATGTTCCCGGCGCTGGTGCAGGCCACCTGCCCGCCAGCTGCCAGAAGGAGCGCGTCGTCAGCGCCTCGGTCCAACGCGTCCTGTAGGGCGAGGACATTATCGAGATAAGCGAGCGTTTTGTATCGTGATGTGGGCGAAGAAGGATTGCGCCGAATCCGCGTCGTCACCAGGCGCACCTCCGCCGCCGCCGGAGTTGGAGACCATGGTGCGGACGCAGCCGCAAAGATGGTGGGCTGTTGGTCAATCGGAGGCCGTAAGCCGCGTGGTCCCACTCCTCGGGTCAGGGTCAGGCGAATGATGCCACCGTCGGGGAGAGCGGCAGCCAGATCGTCAACCGGCCGTCGCAGAGACTCCCGGTCTACTGGTATGTTCAATGCGGCCGCACCGGCGAGAAGACGATCGAGATGCGCGTCAAGCATGAAGGCTCTGCCATTCGTGACAACCAGCGTTTCGAACAAGCCGTCGCCCAGCAGAAGCCCTCGGTCGCGCAAATCGAAACCGGTTCGCGGATCATTCGAGATCGCCCCATCAAACCATAGCATGGCGACCCTCCTCGGCTTTCGTCGCGATATCGAGGAAGTTGGACAGCAGCGCGTGTCCGTGCTCGGTCAGGATGGACTCCGGATGAAACTGCACGCCATAGGTGGGATGGCGTCGATGCTGCAGGGCCATGATCTCGCCGTCCTCGGAACGCGCGGTTACCGCCAACTCCGTCGAGCGGCGATCCTCTTCCACAATCAGCGAATGATAACGCCCCGCTTGCAACGGATTGGGCAGGCTGTTGAAGATGCCCTGACCGCTGTGACGGATGGCAGAGGAGCGCCCATGCATGGGCCTGCGCGCCCGCGTGACCCGCCACCCGAAGACCTGTCCGATGCATTGATGACCAAGGCAAATCCCAAGAAGCGGGAGCGCTCCCGAGAGATGCCGGATGATCTCGCAGGACGCACCGGCTTCCAACGGAGAGCATGGCCCAGGCGAGAGCACGACCGCTCTCGGCGATAGGACCCGAATTGCGTCGACATTGATCGCATCGTTACGGACCACCTTCACCGTCTCGCCCAGTTCAAAGAAGTACCGTGCGACGTTGAAAACGAAGGAGTCATAGTTGTCGATGATCAGGATCATTCTGGTCGTCTATGCTTCAAAGGCCGCAAAAATGCGCTGGGCCTTCGCCAAGGTTTCCTCGTACTCGGCCCGCGGGTCGGACAGCGCCGTGATCCCGCCGCCGGCATGAAACACCGCTGATCCGTCTGTCAGCATGATGGTCCGAATCGCGATGTTCGTATCAGCCGTTCCGTCGAAGCCAAAGTAGCCGATGGAGCCACAATAGACCTGCCGGGCACAGCGTTCGATCTGTGTGATGATCTCCATGGCGCGGATTTTCGGCGCACCCGTGATCGACCCACCCGGGAAACAGGCGGCGATCACGTCAGTCGCCGTAAGGCCTGAATGGAGTTGACCCTCGACGACCGAGACGAGATGGTGAACGGCCGCATAGCTCTCCAGGCTGCACAGCATCGGGGCGCGCACCGTGTGTGGCTTGCACACCCGCGACAGATCATTGCGCAGCAGATCGACAATCATCAGGTTCTCGGCTCGATCCTTGTCGGAGCGCAGCAGCGTCTCAGCCAAGTCCCGGTCGCGCTGCTGATCGGAGGAGCGTGCAGCTGTGCCTTTGATCGGGCGTGTCTCGACACAGCCCTGATCAACCTTCACAAAGCGCTCAGGCGAGCTCGAGGCAATCGTACTCTCATCGAAGTTGAGAAAAGCACCAAAGGTCGCAGGATTCACGCGGCGGAGTTGGCCGTAGAAGGCAAGCGCATCGAACTCATCGGAAACCTGAGCGGTAAAGCGCTGGGCAATGTTCGCCTGGAAGATGTCTCCGGCCAGGATGGAGTCGATCACAGCCTTGACGGCCTTCATGTAGCCGCTGGCCGAGAAGTTCGACGTCCATGGACTCGCGAGCCTGCAGTCACGGAGCTGGCGCGGTCCATGGCCGAGAAGCCTCCGGAATTGCTGAGCGCGAGCTGCGGCCCGCTTCTGGCGCTTGTCTGGGTCCTGCTCTGGCCAGCCCGTTGAAACAAGCCATGCGTCGCCGCTACGGTGATCGAAGCTCACGACGATATCGTAGAATGGGAGCACGGCTTCAGGGCATGGGACGTCGGTCGGCGCCGGTGTGAGCCTCTCGAGAGTGTGCCGAAAATCATACGCGAAATAACCTGCCGCACCGCCTTGGAATGGCGGCAGGCTGTCAATTCTCGATTGGCGGTACCGATCTAAGAGGGAGCGCAGTGCGGATAGCGGCGGTTGAGGTAAGAGGTCGCCGTTCCAGAGTGCTCGTCCACCCCGTACGACAAACCGGCCGAATGGGTCCGCGGCGACGAAGGAGTAGCGCCCGAGCACAGGATGGCGCAGAGCGCTATCCAGGAACAGCAGATCGGGCAGGTGCGACAATGTCTGCGCGCAGGTGAATGCGTCAAGGCTGCCAAGATGTTCAAGATGGATCGGGTGTCGCATGACATCAGCAGTTGAAAATCAGATCAAGGTTGGCGTTCTTGGCGTGCTGACCTCATCCAACAAGCGGCACACCGAGGCGGGTGAGGGATTGCTCAGCCGCGACCTTGTGGGCGAGGGTGACGGAGTCCAATCCGCCGGAACAGACGACGAGGGTCTTCACGTGAGCTCCTTGTTTTGACCGGGTAGGCTGCGACCGGATCGGCTTGCGTGCCGATGAATGTGCGGCAGACGGACGAGAGGCATCGTTGATGCGCTCACCCGTTAGCGCCAGAGCATCAAGGACTACATCGGAGCGAGTGTCAACACGGTCGCCCGGGCACGAGACATGGGTTGCAGCTCTCTTCCCAAGGTCAGCACCATTACCAGTATTCTCTACGGAACTGTGCCAGCAGGGCGGGTGACCGGGTTCACATCGGTCGGCCTATCAGGGAGTTATAGCGTAACAGCTGCGCCTCACTCAAGATGCCACAGGCCCCGGTACCAGAGTCGATCCAAAGTGTGTCTTGACCCAGCCAACAAGAAAGCGGATCCAGCGAGCTGTCGCGCGGTCTAACCAACGTTTTCCGCGGGTTCTTGACGGCGCGGTGTCGCATGGTGAAGAGAGTAATGTCGTCCGGTTTCAGGAACAACCGCTCAAGCCTCGCGAAAGGGGCGCTGTGGTGTGGGTCCTCGATTTGGCTCGAACGACTGAGATTGTCGCTGACGACGAAGCAAGGGGCGCAGGTCGGTGCAACATCTTCACCATCTCTATATCGATGGACGGTGGGTCTCACCTGAGACCCCGCGGCTTGTCGACCTCATCAACCCTGCCACCGAGGCAGTTTTCGCAACCTTCGCACCGAGTGATGTCGGTGATGTGAACCGCGCCGTTGCCGCAGCCCGGCAGGCCTTCGGAGCGTACGCCCAAACCACACGACGGGAGCGGTTGGATCTCCTGCGGGCCATAGTCGACTGCTACCGGCGACGCACTGACGATCTTGTCGAAGCGGTCTTGCTGGAGATGGGAGCCCCCCTCATCCTGGCCCGCGAGCGGCAGGTCGCGGCTGGGCTCATTCATCTGCAGCAGAGCATCAAGGCGCTGGAAACCTACCAATTCGATATAGTACTGGGTTCGACCCTGATCACGCGGGAGCCCATCGGGGTCTGTGGGCTGATCACCCCGTGGAACTGGCCTCTTCTGCAGATCGCCTGCAAGGTTGGCCCAGCGCTTGCTGCCGGCTGCACGATGATCCTGAAGCCCAGTGAGGTCGCGCCCGCCTCGGCCTCGATCTTTGCAGAAATCCTGCATGAGGCCGGCGTGCCACCGGGCGTGTTCAACCTCATCCAGGGCGACGGACCCACTGTCGGTCAGGCACTTGTGTCTCATCCTGACGTTGATATGGTTTCCTTCACCGGCTCAACCCACACTGGGATCGTTGTGGCGAAAGCCGCAGCTGACACCCTCAAGCGGGTTCATCAGGAGTTGGGTGGCAAGTCCCCCAACATCCTTCTCGACGATGCAAGTTTCGCGACAGCTGTGAGACATGGGGCCTATGCCTGCTTCGCCAACAGTGGCCAGTCCTGCAACGCGCCAACCCGCCTGCTCGTCCCTGCGCATCGACAACCGGAAGCGGCCGCGATCGCCAAGAGCATCGCCGAGGAACTTGTGGTGGGAGAACCGCGCTCGCTATTGACCACCCTCGGCCCAGTAGCGAACAAGGCGCAGTTCGCGCGGGTTCAAAGCCTGATCGCCTCTGGATTGCAGGAGGGGGCAACGCTCGTCACCGGAGGGCTCGGTCGCCCTACGCGATTAGAGCGGGGCTATTATGTTCGTCCGACCGTCTTCATGGACGTGCACAATCAGATGACGATCGCACGGGAGGAGATCTTCGGGCCTGTGCTCTCCATCTTGCCGTACGAAAGCGAGGATGAAGCCGTAGGAATTGCCAACGATACCCGCTTTGGTCTCTCAAGCTATGTGACCTCGGCGGACCTTGAGCGCGCCCGGCAGATCGCCCGGCGCCTTCGCGCCGGCATGGTCCATCTGAACGGCGTGCCAAGTGATCCTGCGGCGCCGTTCGGCGGCTACAAGCAGTCCGGCAACGGGCGCGAGCGTGGGGTGTTCGGGCTTGAAGAGTTCCTCGAGCTCAAATCGATCTTTGGTTACAATCAGATCTGACCTCTTCTTCCCACAGTAAGATGCCTTGGACTTGCGGATCGCAGGTGTGGGGTTGGAAAATAGGCGGGACAACGGTCGGTTCGGTCGCAAACTTGAAGTATAGGCATTCCCAGCGCCAATTTGGCGCTGTGGCAGTGGCCTTAAGCCGTTGGTTTCACGGCAATCAGGCAGTGCGGGACCAACAGTATTGATCAGTAAAAAACGAGCTTGCGACAGAACCGGTTGGAGGCTCGTCATCTGCCTTGGTCTGAGAGCACATCGAATTTAGCGGTTCACAAGATGCAAGATAATGTGTTCGGTCAGCCGGGACTTCGTGACCTGATCTGCTAACAGCAAAGGAGCATTAAGGTCTGATGCTAAGCCATTGAGGAAGCGTTCGTATCTGATGGCATGGATTGGCGATCATGCATCGTCTCTCTCCTGCTTCAAGAGGTATATGTCCATGATCCAGCCCTTCTTCTCGCGAAGGGTTCGACGGACCTCCTCGATCCGATCCGCGACCTCTTCAACAGGACCTGCAATGATCGTCTCATCCGGCATACCGAGGTAGGCGCCCCAATAGATAGTGGAGTTCGTGGCCGGAGCGGACCTGAAGCTGTTCTCGCCGTCGAGCATGACCACGACGCTTTCGGCATCGCCCATGCGGCCCTCGGCGAGCTTCCGTCCCGTGGTGATGTGAACGGCCTCGCCGATGTTGTTCAAGGGAATCTTGTGGGCTGCCGCGAGCGCCTGAACGCTGCTGATACCCGGAATCACCTCATATTCGAAACTCACGCTCCGCTGCGCCAAGACGTGCTGCAGGATCCTGATCGTGCTGTCGTAGAGTGACGGATCGCCCCATACAAGGAACGCGCCACACTCATCCGCTCCAAGTTCATCGCGGATCAGGTCCTCGAAGACAGCGGCCCTTGCCTTGTGCCACTCCTCGACGCCGTGCCGGTAATCGGCCGATCGTGCATCGCGCTCGGGATTGCGAGCGCGCACGATCCGGTAGTGAGGATCCTCAATAAAGCGCCGGCAGATTTCCTCGCGCACGTCGATGAGTTCGCTGGCGGCCGCTCCCTTGTCGACCATGAAGAAAACATCAACCTCGTTGAGCGCCTTGATGGCCTGAATGGTCATGTGATCGGGATTTCCCGATCCTAGTCCGATAACATAGATTTTTCTCATGCGGTGCTCTCTTCACGATAGGAACCTGCGGCGTTCCCGCCCCTAATCGGCGAAATCGGCAAATGCCGCTTCCAGGCGCAACCAAGCCTCATCCGATCCCGGAAGTCCGAGACGCAGGCGATTCGGATCTTCCCTGAATCGCCGGGTCCAGATTCCACACTTCCCAAGATGGGTGAACAGGTCCGCTGCGGCAGGGCTCTCGATCAGCCGATAGAGTATTGTCCCCATTGAGGCCGCTCCGACCACATGCCGCAGGAGCTTGTCGAGACGAACGGCATCTCTCGCTCGGGCCTCGGCAGCGGCAACCCGCCATTGCCCGTCCCGCAGAGCCATTCTCCCCACCTCGATCGCTGGTCCGGCCACCACCCAGGGACCGAGAGCCGCGCGCACGAGGCCGGCGATGGCAGGCTGTGCGATGGCAAAGCCCAGTCGTATTCCTGCAAGCCCGTAGGTCTTCCCGAAAGAACGCAGGACGATGATCCCGTTCGGGAGAGAAGGCACGATCGTCTCGCCGGAGTCGAAATCGGCGAAGGCTTCGTCCACCACAAGCCAGCCGCCGCGCCGATGAAGCCGCGATGCCAGATCGACCAGCGTTCGCCGCTGGAGGATACGCCCGTCGGGGTTGTTAGGATTGACGATAACGAGAACATCCGTCTCGTGATCGTCATCGGGCGAAAAGATTTCCACAACCTCATGCCCTGCTCCGCGCCAGGCCTGCGCATGCTCGGCATAGGTCGGCCCCAGCACGGCAACCTTCGAGCGTGGCCGCAGATGCGGCAGGAGGCTGATGAGGATCTGCGTGCCTGGCGCAGCCACGACTCCCGCAGCATCCGTCGCTCCATAGGCCTCGGCGGCAGCCGCTTCCAGATCCGCGTGAGCGTCAGGTGTCGGCAGCCGCTCGAACGAGGACGCTGGCAAGGCAGGCATGGGATACGCTATGGGGTTGATCCCCGTCGACAGGTCCACCCACGGCTCGGGCGCATCGGGAAAGAGCCTCCGGGCTTCCTCGAGATTTCCGCCGTGAGGGATCTGTGTCTCAACCATTCGATTCAACCCATGTCCTGGTCCGATAGCTTCCTGGTTCTG
>NZ_QDAH01000015.1 GCF_003075415.1 Microvirga sp. KLBC 81 | reverse complement strand
TCTGCGAGTGCTATGCGATTACGCGAAACCGCTTCGAACGGCTTCTGCCCCACACCTTTCAGAATGACTGAGACCGGCACTAGAGCCAGTGCCGCAAAAGGCATCGGATTTACTCAAAGCGCCGTTTGAGTCGACGGGTACTTTCTTTTGCAACGCCGGACTTCGGAAGAATCAGCCGCGCTGGACTTGATGAGAGTCCGTCGTCCTTGGCGCCTTTGTCCCTAGAGAATTTGTCAGAACTTCAGGGCATTATCAGTCAACGCACCGTATGTGCGAGGGCACGAACTCTTGCAGCGAGCGGCAGCATAATCGTCGGCCTTGAGAGGAGGCGGTGATGCTTGTGGTCATGCGCTGCCTGCCGGTCCTCTTGATCCCACAAGTGCCTGTTTGGCACGGTCCTCCCGCCATCTGGCTAGAGCATCGTGCTTAAAAAGTGGACCGGTTTTCGCTGACGCGGACCTCCGGTTCCGCTTTCAACGATGCGCTCTCTCTAGAAGGGAGCATCGGATCAAATCCCAAAAGTGCAAGTCCACTTTTCACGTCCGAGGCTCTGGCCCTTGCACGGTAGGGTTTATCCAGCACAAGGCCCTGCACGCTCTCTGCGACCGCCACCGGCGCCTCGCCGCCGCGTTCTGGCGCGAGACCCTGATTGATGCGGCCATTTCCGGGAATGGGTGGCCAATGTCGAGCGACGCGAAGGCTACCAGCGCATGGCCCACATCCTGTGCGAGCTGCTGGTGCGCCTGCGGGCGGTCGGCTTGGTCCAGAACCATGCCTGCGATCTGCCGATCACCCAGGGCGAATTCGCGGATGCGCTCGGCATGACCACGGTCCACGTCAATCGGATCCTGCAGCAGTTGCGGATCGATGGCCTGATCGAGACCAAGGGACACGCTTGAACATTCCCGACTGGGAGAAGTTGAAGCAGGCCGCTGAGTTCGATCTGGGCTACCTGCATCTGGAGCAGAAAGAGGCAGCCGCATGAGCTTCACCTTTCAGCCCGTGCGGGTTGCGACCGGCAGCGATGAAGAGGGCCTGCTGGTCTTCGATGACGACCAGCGGCTCCTGGCGGCGCTGACCCACCACTCGGACCAGTACGACAGCCTGTCTGGGCATTGGATTATAGAGGTTGGGTTCGGTCTGCCGGGAGGACTGGATCATCCCGCATATGCCGATCTGGAAGCAGCCCAAGAGGGCATCAGGCAGCGCCTTGCCAGGGGGCGTTAGGCGGCTTTCCTCGTACAGACTGCTTCCGGTTCCACAACCGGCCTTCGGGAAATACTGGTCCGGCCAGCTCTCGAAAGAGCGACGCCGGCGCGATCAAGGAGGCTTGATCCGATCACGCCGGCGTCGGGGCCTCGCGATCAGGGCAGTCCAGCGGACCAGGCCCTGAGAGGCCCTGACCTGAGAGTAATTGCTCAGGCCGCCACGATGAAGTTCTCGTTTGGGTTAGGTTTGCTCCCCCATTTTCGACGCGAAATGAGCGTTTTGGAACTTCAGATCTCACGCGCGAGGCGGATCAGGCTGCAGCAGGCTCCGGCGGAGGCTTAGGCATCATCAGCTTCTTTTGGCGAGGTGGCTTAGGCGGCACGGCCTCCCTTAGTCTCTCGGCTTGATAGCCGAGGATAAACGTTCTGCAAATGAAGCCCTCAATGCTTGCCAACATGATTTCGAGTTGGTGCGCCGATGGCCGCCAACTCCGATGAGCCGCGGCACTTCCCGCATCTGTCAGTGCGTCAAGCATCTCGCGCTCGTTTGTCCCGATCTTGCCTTGCGCAAGGAGTTCGTCGAGCTTTTCGTCGAGCCTTTTGGCAGGATTTACTCCGAGAAACTCAGACGCGCGGTCAAAGGCAGTCCTGATGCCTATAGCTGCGAAGATGCGAAGACCGCTATCGAGCGCCGTGCAAGTATCGATAAGCAAATTATGTAGCTGACCGTCATATATCCATATCTCTGAAAGCCATTCAGGTCGGGTGCGCTATTCGTCATCGCTCGCGTATCGAGTTGATCAACGCAGAATGATGCGAAGTGCGTCTTGTGCGGGCTTGGTTTGCCATCGCGGACCTCGGTTACAGCGGCCTTCACGATAAATCCGGGTATCTTTCCTTGGTAGTAAGTTCTGTTTATTGATCCCCGAATATTCATCAGCCGCCCATCAAGTGTCCTGACTACGCTTGAGAAATGGACACCGCACAGTTCAATACGACCCGTTCCGGTACACGATCATCGGGGGCAAGATAGTTGTGGCCGATCCGGCCAGCCGCAGAGTCATCTGGAGCCTGGAGTGAGATCAGGTTGTTTCCCAGTCTCACGTTCTATGAATACCGTGCCGAATCCAGCCTCGTCATTGACGACAGCCTGGGCATCGTCCGCCTCAACAGGCTGGCATTTTGGCGACCGTTGTCTATGACTGGTCCCGATGAAAACCTACCTGCTCCCTATGCTTGTCCTTACGACAGCCCTTTCCGGATGCTCGGCCGCCTACATCATCGGCGAATATGGCCAGAGTTCCGGACATGAGATCCGTTTGAGCTGCCGCCGGACCTACCGAGTACACGAAAAGGCGGACAAGCTGCTGGTGACGGCCTTCGCGGCCAGTGAAGCCGCCGGTGCGGCGTGTCGGGCCATGCTCACTGAGGACGCGCCTGAGTCGACGGAGCATCCGATCCGCTATTGGGATGCCGCCGAAGCCTATCTGACGGACAAGAAGATCCAACGATGCATGATCAGCGGAGGACGTGAACTCGAACTGCTCCATTCCGAGTTCACCGTCGCTTGCGTACCAAAATAGGCACGCGGACTTAGGTGCCCTATCCTGGTTAACCGTCGCTTCCTTCCGCTGTCTGACCAGATAAAGGAGCTTTCTTCGTTTGGCGGCGTGACCGGTAGATCTGCCGCGCCTTCTGCGCTGCATCCTCGCGAGCCTGCTCGGAGAGCGCCCGTCTGATTTCGTGCAAAGACCCATGTTCGCGGCCACACCCGGCGCACCGCACCGCCGAGGCTGCATCCGCCCGGGACGGCAAGAGCGCCTGAGGCCTCCCACAGCACGGACAGGAATAGGCGATCGTCACGAAACCGTTCACCCAATCAATTCCCAAGTTTTGAGCAGTTCGGGCCAGTGGCGATACCATCAACTTCTTGCCTTCTGAACCCTGCCCTTAGGGCGCTTGTAAGGCAGCGGGTCGAGTTCGCGCCGGCCGGTGTCCACCGACACCCGCCAGACGCAGCCCGACTTGGCGTACACCCGAAGAACGAAATCGTTGCGGACCGGCTTTGGAGCCGCCGCGGCGACGGAAGACGGGATACGTTGATCGGAGTTCATGATGGCAGGAGCGGCGATGACCACTCCGGCGCACAGGAGAAGCAGGATCAAGGCGAGGCGAAGGGGTCGGGCAATGGCTTCTACGGGTGAGCGACAAGTAAATAATCTTACCATGCAGCTGGGTCCTAGATGTGGGAAATACGCACATTACTCTCCACGATTTGGTCGTATTGACCGTCTCCTATTGCTGTCCGGCGCACCATCTCACAGCGGAGGCGGGTTAGGCGTCCTCACCCCTGCGGACAAGGTGCGGCTCACCGGCGCTTCGAGGTCGGGATGAAGACCTCTGTCGGCTTCGTATACGACGCAGGAAGTGCCGGCCCCATCGCAAGGACGATCATGAGGGCTCAAGGCGCCACCAATCCTGGACTGTCAGCCGGGAAGGAAGGCGCTACGCGATTGCGAGGAAGACGACGATGCGAGTGATTTACGTTGTTCAGGGCGCCAAGGCTGGCACAGGTCCATTCTGGACCGCCCTGATCAGGCTCGCAGTCCTGACTGCGGCGGGCCTTGCCCTTCTGGCCCTCATCCTCATCGGGCTGCTCATCGTCCTGCCCCTGGTGCTGGTCGGCGGCGTTGCCCTGCTTTTCTATGTCCGCCGCCGTCTGCGCCAAGCTCAGTCCAGGCGACATCCCCGGGACGGCGTAATCGATGCGGAATATACCGTTGTCGACCACCGCCATGGATGAAGGCCCACAGCATCGGACGTGAAAAGTGGATCTGCACTTTTGGGACCCATCCGATGCTTTCTCCTTGAATGAGAGCATCGTTCAGGCGACCCGAAGGGCCGCGCCAGCGAATGACCGGATCCACTTTTCACGGGCGTGCTCCTTCGGGTCGCTGACGCGGACCTTCGGTTCCGCACGATGCTCTAGGCGGTAGACGTCCCGCGCGATGGACCGAGCGTCCGTGGATGTCCCGCGCGCGAATGAGAACGGCAATCTGACCTTTATCCAGACCTACGACTTTGATCTCAGTAACCCTGACGACGCCTTCATCTTCGAGGAGTTCCAGGATCGAATTGCCGGCCGCCTGTTCCAGATCCCCGGCCTTGGGCTGAAGCTCCTTGACGCCTTCACCACCCAGCTTGACGGCCAGATCGAGCAGGAGCCGGTCAAGAAGGGCACGCGCACCTGCGTGAAATTTCCTCTCCCCCTATAGCACGGACCGTGCGATTTCGAAGACGCCGTTTATGGAACAGCGGCCACTGGGACGACATGAGGACCGCCGATCCGGAGGTGTCGTCATGAGCATGGAGGACGATCCCTGATCCAGCACACGGAGGCGGTTGTGGCCGAAGCAGCCCGACTCCGACAGGCCCTCGAGCAGGCCCAGGAGCGGATCAGGCACCAGATTCTGGAACTGGCCTGGATCGAGGCCGAACTGGATCCGCTTCTGCTGCACCCACCCGAGGAGCTTGCTACGGTCAGGGCGCTTCCGGCCCAGGATCCGCCTGAGGAGGTGGGGAGGCAGACCGCTCATGCCTAGCGATGGCCTCCAGGATGAGCTGGCGGTGGTCCTGCCAGAGCACCATGGTCTCTTCGAGCAGCCGCAGCAGCTCTCTGGCCGTAGTGGTATCGCAGCCTTGCTCGGTCATCCTCCGGATCAGGGCAATCTGCCCAGAGATCCGTTGCTCACCGGCGGCGAGATGCCGATCTGCCAGGATCAGGTCTTCGCGTTCGCGTTGGAGGTCGTTCATGGCGACACCCCCGGCCGTGCAGGCGGGAGCGCACGTCTCTCTCAGTCACTGGCGCCTACGGGTTCGAATCTGCCGGTGATGGAGCCATTCTACACCTTATGGGGTGGCGAACGTTAGGCTTCTGAAGTGCGTTAGTAGCCTGATTGCTCTGCAATGAGGGTGGCCTTGTATTCCCCACGCTGCGATAAGGCCGCCGAATATCGCCGGCAGGCTCAGGAGGTCCGGAACCTCGCCCGCCAGATCTCGATCAACGACGCCCGCGGCCAGCTTCGTGCGACAGCCATGCACCTGGAGGCACTGGCGGAGGAAGAGGAGCGCCGGGCCGGGAACGTCGCCCCTGCTCAGGGCCCGGCGGGGGAGGACTAAACGCCACGAATTTCCGATAAGCCTACAAGTCGTGGCAACGTGCTGAAGATCCTCATGAGGTCGCCAGGGCAGATGCCATCGGCTTCTCCTCTCAGTCCCTGATCCCTGTAGTTTCCTGCGTGCTCCTCCTCTTCCGGAACGGAGGCCAGGGACCGTAGCACTGCATGGAAGATCACCCTGTGCGAATAATCGAGCCGACGGCGGAAAATCCGCACCGGGTCAAACTTTCACGTTCAGGCCGCTCAGCGAACGCTGACTTTTTAGAGCATCGTGCGGAACCGAAGGTCCGCGTCAGCGACCCGAAGGAGCACGCCCGTGAAAAGTGGATCCGGTCATTCGCTGGCGCGGCCCTTCGGGTCGCCTGAACGATGCTCTCATTCAAGGAGAAAGCATCGGATCAATCCCAAAAGTGCAGATCCACTTTTCACGTCCGATGCTTTAGTCGCCGAAGGGGGACCAAGCTCCTTGGTCTGGGGAGTGCCATTTGGAGACATTCTGGGTTCACAGCAGCCCGCACACCCAATCCTCGATTGCTCACAGGCAGGCAGAATTCCGCTGAAGACGTTGATGGAACCGCTACCGACGGGATCGACCGACGCTGGAGCGCTGACTGATCCAGTCCTCGGCTTCACTCAGATCGGCAAAGGTCGGGTGGCTGAGTTCGCCCAGCCGATCAAAGCCGACCTCCAGGAACCAGTGCCCGGGAGCCACCTCGTTCTCAGGCGAGAGCTGGATCAGCACCGCCAAGAGCCGTTGGTCATGGTCAAAGACCAGCATGCCCTCTTCTTCAGCTCCCGTCGCGACCCGCACCGGCTGAAGCGTGAGGGTCATGCGGCTGCTCCACCTTGCTTGAGGTGAAGGTAAGTCTCGTCAAAGTCGCCCGCCTGCTTCAGCTTCTCCCAATCGGGAATGATCAGTTGGGTTCCCCTGGTTTCGATCAGGCCGTCAGCCCGCAGCTCCTGCAGCACCCGGTTGACATGCACCGTAGAGACGCCGAGTGCATCGGCAAACTCGGCCTGGGTGATCGGCAGATCACAGACATGATCCTCGGCCAGCCCCACCGCCCTCAGGCGCACCAGCAGCTCGCACAGGATGTGGGCCATGCGATGGTAAGCTTCGCGCTGTCCGACGTTGAGCAACCATTCCCGGAAGCTGGCGGCCTCCACCAGGGTCTCACGCCAGAAGGCGGCGGTGATGCGGGGATAGCGCAGGCAGAGATCCCACAGCGCCTCATGGGTGATGAAGCCGACACTGCACGGGGTCAGGGTGGCCACGCTGATGTCCAGCACCTTCAGGTGCAGGCTCTGCACGTCGGGCATGTCACCCGGGATGCAGAACGCCACGATCTGGCGCCTGCCATCTCCGGTGACCTTGTAGGTGCCGGTAAAGCCGCTCAGGATCACGAAAGACCGAGAGGGGCGGTCGCCCTCCCGCACCACGTCCTGATCCTCCTTGATGACGGTTGCCTGCATCGGCAGATCAAGGAGGGCCTGCCGCTCGTCATCGGTCAGGGTGAAGATGCTCTCCAGCTTGCGGACGAGCGGATGGTGATCGGATGGAGAAGCTGCAGGCACCATGACGTTCTCTGTTCTGCAGATGGGAGCTCTCCTATGGTTCCGCTCCCGGCACCATGGCCATTGCTGATGATGCCGCTATCCTTACAGACAAGCGCAGGTCTGTCTTTGACCCATGTTACTTTTTTGCGATTTCGGTCAGCCGCTGCTTTCATGACGAGGACTAAGTTGCTTGTGATCAGCACTCAGCCTCGGGTGATGACGTCCAGCATGAGTCGGCGCCGGACGTGCCACTGGTCAAGGATCAACTCCAATTTCCGAAGCAGGTCCTTGGCTTCGGTTACGTCATGGCCCTTCTCGATCATTCGCTCGATACGGGCGATTTGAGCGGACACCCGCAGATCGGCTTCGACGATCCGCTCCTGGACCCTGGCAATGTCTTCTTGGCGGTAGGGCATGATGAACAATTATGCCTCAGATCGCCTGCGATCAACATAGGTTAAAACGATAGGCCAACATACGTTGAAAAGAAAAGCAGCGTCTCTTCACATGTGGGCCGGATCCATGAGCGCAAGACCAACCTCGCCATCTCGAACGCCTCTTGCGACGCTCGGCCGGCCCATACATGAGTCATAAACGGAAGTTGCCCAGCCCTTTTGAATGCCTGCATGTCATTCGGAAGCTGCCAAAGGCGCACGGTCCGATATCTGCCAGAGCGAGACATTCGTGGTTCACCGCCGAACGCCATCGTTAAGCGTGTGCGGACAACCAGGGCGCAGATTTGCGGGTGACCGGCTCGTGCGGCTGCCTTTTCGAGAGTATGGGACGGATCACAGGTAGATCAGCTTGGAAATGAGCCACACGGTGGAGCAGACGATTGAGAGCCTCGCTGTCCAAAGCCCAATCCTATGCCAGTACCTAAAATCCCACTCCCGTTTGTTGGGTAGATCACCCGTGTCTGGTGTGAGGTCAGCTTTCAGAGAAGCCTGGAACTGCTTCCAGGATTGCCTGGCAATCACATGGGCGACGATGGACAATCCGCCGGAGAGGATTGCCCCGTTCCACAGTAGGTTCCGAAGATCCTCAATGGCCACGGCACAACCTCAGGCTTCTGAGGCTGGCAAGACACGCCTCACCTGCTGCGTTGAACACGCAGTGTACGGCTGGATTGGCCTTGCGGATCATGACCGCAACGGCCACGGGGCGGAGCGTTGCGCAGATAGCCCCGCTCATACCGTCACCTGCGTGCCGACCTCCACCACGCGCCCGGTCGGGATCTGGAAGAAGTCGGTGGCGTCGTTGGCCGACTTGGCGAGGCTGATGAACAGCTTGTCCTGCCAGAATGGCATGCCGCCATGGGCCGAGGGCCGGATCGAGCGCCGCGAGACGAAGAACGACGTCGCCATGATGTCGAACGTGAAGCTCTGCTTGCGCAGGAGCGCGAGGCCGCGCGGGATGTTCGGCCTTTCCATGAAGCCAAAGGTCATGATCACCCGCCAGAACGAGTCACCCAGCGATTCGATTTGAACCCGCTCTTCATCCGGAATGCGCGGAGCATCCGCGGTCTTGATCGTCAGCACCACGTTCTTCTCGTGCAGGATCTTGTTGTGCTTGAGGTTGTGCAGAAGGGCTGCCGGAGCCGTATCGGGATCGCTGGTCATAAACACAGCGGTGCCCTTCACGCGATGAGGCTGGCTCTTCTGCAACATGCCGATGAGTTCAAGCAGCGGCACGTCGACCTTGCGGGTCTTGTCGAACAGGATCCGCACACCCCTCCGCCAGGTCAGCATCACGATCGTCAGGGAAGCGGCCATGAGCAGCGGCAACCAGCCACCCTCGGCAACCTTCAGGATGTTGGCCCCGAAGAACACGGCATCGACCAGCAGGAACGGCACGATCACCAGCGCCGCCATCTGAGGCGACCACTTCCAGCACCGCCACAAGGCGAAGAACGCCATGATGGCGGTGATGACCATAGTCGCCGTGACAGCAATGCCGTAGGCCGATGCCAGGGCACTGGAGCTGCGGAAGGCGATGACAAGGACGACCACCGCGGCAAGCAGGAGCCAGTTGATGCGGGGCAGGTAGACTTGGCCCTTCTCGGTTTCCGAGGTGCGGCGGATCTCGAGGCGCGGCATGAGGCCGAGTTGGATCGCCTGCTGGGTCAGCGAGAAGGCACCGGTGATCACCGCCTGGCTCGCGATGATCGTGGCCGCTGTTGCAAGGGCGACCATCGGCAGCAGCGCCCAAGCCGGGTAGAGCAGGAAGAATGGGTTCTCCAGCTTGTCGGGATGAGCCAGCAGGAGCGCAGCCTGCCCCGCGTAGTTGATCGCCAGACAGGGCAGGACAAGGCCGAGCCAAGCCGTCTGGATCGGCCTGCGGCCGAAGTGCCCCAGGTCGGCATAGAGCGCCTCGGCACCCGTCACCGCCAGGAACACCGCGCCGAGGGCGAAGAGGCCGGCAATACCGTGGTTGATCAGGAACAGCACCCCGTAGATCGGATTGATTGCAGCCAGAATTCCTGGATCATCACCGATGTGGATCAGGCCACCGACAGCCATAGCCAGGAACCAGACCGTGGTGATCGGTCCGAACCAGACCGCGACCGAGGCCGTGCCGCGGCTCTGTACGGCAAACAGACCGAGCAGGATGATCAGGGACAGCGGCACGATGTAGGGCTCGAAGGCCGGGGTGGCGAGCTTGAGGCCCTCCACGGCCGAGAGCACGGAAAGGGACGGCGTGATGATTGCATCGCCATAGAACAGGGACGCACCCACGATGCCGAGGAGGGTGATGACGCCGCCTGCCATTGGCCCCATGGCGCGGTGCACCAGAGCCATGAGCGAGAGCGTGCCGCCCTCGCCGCTGTTGTCCATCCGCAGGATGAGCAGCACGTACTTGATCGTGACGATGACGATGAGGGCCCACAGGATCAGCGAGAGCACGCCGAGCACCATCTCGCGGGTGAGCGCGCCGCCCTCCGAGGCCGCCATCAGGCTTTCCTTCAGCGCGTAGAGCGGGCTTGTGCCAATGTCGCCGTAGACGACGCCGACGGAGCCGAGGGTCAGAGTCCAGAAGCCGGTCCTGGCATGGGCTAGTGGGGCATGGGCTAGTGGGGAACCATCCGATTCATCGGATGCGGACTGGCCTGGAACTGTTGTGGTCATGTTATCTTTCTGCATCGTTGCTCACGCGATTGGTTCCCCGCCGTCCCGTCCTTCTAAAGGGAGTGACATTGCTCGGAACAGGTCCTTGGATCTTTCGGAGTTGGGCCTGGACAAGGGCGCCGAGGATCGCCAGGGAGGGGTTGTCGTGCTGGAACTCGGCAACGTCCTCGATCCAGTTGATCGCCAGACCGCGGACGCAGATCGAGCAGGTCCAGCGCCGGTCATCGCAGGACAGCCGGTGGATCACCCAGTCCGGCAATTCCCAGCCAATCAGCCAGAACCCCAAATCGACCCAGGCCTCTGCCGCAATCAGTCGCCGCACGAGGTCGTTGGGCTTGGGTGCCGCCTGTAGCCGGGGGCATGCCTGCTGCAAAACCTCCGCCACGAGGTTGTTTGTCGGCTCGGAGGCCGCCTCGATCCTCGACAGGAGAGAGCGGAGAGCGCGTTCCTGGTTTCGCCTAAACCACATGCCAGCTTGTCCCGACAGGGCACGACGGGTCCGGCCAATCAGCTCTCCGCGAGCCAAATGGCCGTGTCCTGCCCTGTCGGGGAGACATGATCCGGTTCGCATAAAAATTCGATGCGGAAGTGAGGGCCGCGATATAAAGGCCGTATAAAGACGCCGGCCCGAAAGCCGCTCAAGCCATGTCGAGCAGGCGATAGCCGATGCCTGACTCCGTCAGGATGAAGCGGGGATCGGATGGGTTCGGCTCGATCTTCTGCCGGAGCTGGCCGATGTAGACCCGCAGGTATTGGGTGTCATGCTCGTGGGCCGGCCCCCACACGGCAGTCAGGATCTGCCGATGCGTCACCACCTTGCCGACGTGCCGCGCCAGGAAGGCGAGGAGATCGAACTCCTTCGGGCTCAAGTTCACCTCGGTGCCCTGCCATGTCACCCGTCGGCGGGGAACATTGATCTCCAGGCCGCCGACACCCACGACCGGCGTCTCGCCATTGCGCTGCATGCGGTGGCGCAACGCCGCCCGCAGGCGCGCCATCAGCTCGCCGACGCCGAAGGGCTTGTTGACGAAATCGTCAGCGCCGAGGTCCAGGGCGGCAATCTTCTCAGCCTCCCGGTCGCGGGCCGAAAGAATGATGATCGGCACATCAGACCATTGGCGTACCCGGGTGATGACGTCCTTTCCATCCATGTCCGGCAGGCCGAGGTCCAGAATGACGATGTCCGGAGCGTCCGATGCAATCTGCCGAAGGGCATCGCTCCCGTTGTTGGCTTTGAGAACCTCATAGTCATTCGCCAGAAGCGCCGGCGCGAGGAAGCGGTGGATGGCCGGCTCGTCATCGACAACGAGGACGCGGGCGGGATTGGTCATGGGTCGTCCTTCGGAAGTGGCAATCTGATCTCGATCCGGGTCCCACGTCCGTGCGCAACCGGGCTTGTCGCCGCGACAGTGCCGTGATGAGCCTCAACAACCCCCCTGACGATGGCGAGGCCGAGCCCTGTCCCCTCGCCGGCGTCGCCGCTCGGCCTTGGCGCCCGCGCGAACTTCTCGAAGACACGCGGCAGCACGTCCAAGGGGATTCCGGGGCCGTCATCCGTCACCGAGAGCACAACCTGATCTCCTTCGCGCTCGGCATGAAGATCGACATGGGCGGCAGGGCCTGCATGTTGCACAGCGTTCCCGAGCACGTTGGCCAGAACCTGGTCCAGCAGGTTTGGGTCCCCGGCGACAAACGGAACCGCTTCGTTCACGCGAACCTGGAACGTCTGGATTGCCCCACGACGCTTCACGAGGGCGACGGTGCGGTCAAGCAGTTCCCGCACGTCGATCCAGTCTCGGTTAAGCTCGAGCGCCCCGGCCTCCAGCCGCGTCATCGCCAGGAGGTTGCGGACCATCCCGTCCAGGTGTTCCGCTTCGTCCTTCACCTGCGCGAGCAGGTCACGGCGGGCCGGGTCCGGCAGCCGTGCGCCATACTCGATCAGGCTGGTCGCAGCGCCGAGGATGGATGCCAGCGGCGTACGGAAGTCATGGCTGATCGAGGCCAGCAGGGTGTTGCGGACCCTCTCGGCCTCGGCGGCGGCCCGCGTGGTTGTAATTTCCTGTGCAAGGCGCGCCCGCTCCAGGGCCGTTGCGGTCAGCTCCGCCAGGGTCTCGACAAGTGTTCGCGCCTCGGGAGTAAGAGGTGCATTGTCGGGGTGGGCAACGCCAAGGACCCCGATGGCACCGCTGGGCGTGCGAAGAGGCAGAAAGAGCCACGGAATTGTTGGGTCGACCGAGGTTCCGGCGCCCGTGGCTTGCTCCTGCGACAGGGCCAGCGTCGCTGCCGAGAGGGCCTCCGGGCTGAACTGATCGTCGGGCGGCCAGGCGGCCGACACCACGAGGCCGCTTTCCTGCCGCAACAGGATCGCGCAAGGGCGATGCAGATCGCCGTGGGCTTGGATGGCCGCATGATCGAGCACGGACTGGGGATCGGCCAGTGCCGACAGACGGCGTGCGAACTTGTACAGGCGCTGCGAGGCGGCTTCGCGCTCCGCCGCCCTGCTCGCCTGATCCCTGGCGCGGCCCGCAATGGCCGAGGTCAGGACAGCGGCGGCCAAAAGTACGAACAGCGAGAGCAGTTCATGGGGTTCGGTGACCGAGAAAGTATGGAGCGGCTCGATGAAGAAGAAGTTATAGGCCAGGAACGACAGCCCCGACGAGAACAGGGCCGGCCAGATGCCGAAGCGGGCAGCCGAAAACAGGACCGCCAAGAGGAAGACCATCGAAACGTTCGGGAGACGGACCAGGGCCGTCAATCCGAGGCCGATCCCTGCCGCCGCGGCAACCGCCGCGGCGGACCAGAGGTAGGGCCACGCTACCTCCAAGAGGCGATCCCTCTTCCCGGCGCGGGCTGAGGATCTCCCGTGTCCGCTCCCGAACAAGGATTGCGCAGCACGACGCGACCGGGGACCAAAAATGACCATCGGGCGTATGACCTACGTCATTCCTTGGTTCTTGGCCATAGTCTGGGTCGCACGTGAGCCGCCCCAGGATGCGTTCGCCGAATTGCCTAGAGCCACCGCTTCTGGCGGAAGCGCCAGTACAGCCAGCCACACACTACAGCAATGACCGTCAGCACAAGGGGATAGCCGTATCTCGAGTGGAGCTCGGGCATGAACTCGAAGTTCATGCCATAGATGCCGGCCACCGCCGTCGGCACCGCCAGGATCGCCGCCCAGGCCGCCAGCCTGCGCGTGATCTCGGTCTGCTGGGACTGGCCCCGCATTAGGCTGGCCTCGAACGCAAACGCCAGCACCTCGCGCAGCGATTCGATCTCCTCCTGCACCCGGCGGATGTGGTCGGAGACGTCGCGGAACAGCGGCTGCATCGCCACATCGATCCCGGGCAGCCCGGGCTGCTCCAGGCGGCGGCAGACCTCCACCAGCGGCACCGCGGCATTGCGCAGGCGCAGCAGGTCCCGGCGCAACTGGTAGATCCGTGTCATCTGATCCTGTAATGGGTTCGCGCCCAGGACGCTGTCCTCGATCTCCTCCACCTCGGCCTGGATGGTCTCGATGACCGGCATGTAGTTGTCGACGATGAAGTCGAGAATGGCATAGAGGATGAAGTCCTCGCCCTCTGAGAGCGCCTTGGGAGCCGCCTCGCAGCGCTCCCGCACGGGAGTATAAGACGTCGAGGCGCCGTGGCGGACGGAGACCACATAACCTTGTCCAACGAACAGATGGGTCTCGCCAAAGGCGATGCGCCCGTCCAGCATCTGGGCCGTGCGCGCAACGATGAAGAACGCCTCGCCGTACTGTTCGAGCTTGGGCCGCTGGTGCGCCTTGAGGGCGTCCTCGATGGCAAGCTCGTGCAGGCCGAATTCCTGTTGGAGTCGCCGCAGGAGGTCCAAGCCGGGCTCGTGCAGGCCGATCCAGACCACGTGTCCGGGCTTGCGCGACCATTCCCCCGCCTCGTCGATCGCAATGTCGGCCACGCGCCGGCCTCCTGCATACACGGCCGACGCGACCACTCCTGGTGGTTTTTCAGCCTGCGCTGCAACGAGCCTGAGAGAGTTCGCCATGATCAGTCAACGCTTGGCTGTGGCGTACGGTGCCACCGCCGGGATGCCGACACTCCGCGTGCCGCCCGAGGTGAAACCCTCCAAGGCGCGGCTACGTTAGGCCACGGAAGCCGAGTACGTTTCATGAGCAAGGGAGGGCTGATCGTGGCCACCACCGAAGTCAGCGCAGGCACCGCCACAGGCTCTCCAGATTACACGCATGCCGCCCCAACCTCCTTCTGGGCTCTCACCTTGGGCACCATCGGGGTCGTCTACGGCGACATCGGCACCAGTCCGCTCTATGCCCTCAAGGAGAGCCTCGCCGCCGCCACCGGCCCTGCCGGCCCCGGCGCACTCACCCGTGAAATGGTGCTGGGAGTCGTCTCTCTCATCCTGTGGGCGCTGATCATCATCGTGACGGTCAAGTACGTGGCCATCGTCCTGCGGGCCGACAACAACGGCGAGGGCGGCACCCTCTCGCTGGTGACGCTGGCCCAGCGCGCCCTTGGACACAGCACCGGGGTCACCATCGTCCTCGGCATGGTGGGCGCCTCGCTGTTCTATGGCGATGTCATCATCACCCCCGCCATCTCCGTCCTGTCGGCGGTCGAAGGCCTCAAGCTGCTGACGCCCGCCTTCGAGTCCTACGTGGTGCCGCTGAGCCTCGTGATCCTGATCACGCTCTTCGCCGTGCAGCGGTTCGGCACCGCGAGCGTGGCCGCGTTCTTCGGGCCGATCACCGCCTTTTGGTTCCTGGTCATGGCCTTGGGCGGCCTGATGCACATCCGGGACGACCTCAGCGTCGTCGCCGCCATCAATCCCGTACATGGCGTCAGCTTCTTGGCGAGTCACGGTACCGCGGGGCTCCTCGCCCTGGGTGCGGTCTTCCTGTCCGTGACCGGCGCGGAGGCGCTCTATGCCGACATGGGTCATTTCGGGCGCGCGCCGATCCGCACCGCCTGGCTCGGCCTCGTCCTGCCGGCGCTCGCGCTCAACTATCTCGGGCAAGGCGCCATGCTGCTGGCGCACCCTGAAGGGCTGGAGAACCCGTTCTTCCTGCTCTACCCCTCCTGGGCGCTGCTGCCGATGGTGATCCTCGCCACGGTCGCGACCATCATCGCCAGCCAGGCGGTGATCACGGGCGCGTTCTCGATCTCGGAGCAGGCGATGAATCTCGGTGTGCTACCCCGATTCCGCGTGCTGCGCACCTCCGAGACGGAGAAGGGCCAAATCTACGTCCCGTTCATCAACTGGCTTCTGCTCGCGGCCGTCATCCTGCTCGTCATCCTGTTCCAGACCTCGAGCGCCCTGGCGGCGGCCTACGGGCTTGCCGTGACCGGCGACATGGTTATCACCTCGTGCCTGCTGTTCATCGTGGCGTGGAAGTTCTGGGGCTGGTCACCAGTTGTCACTGCGCTGGTGCTGGCCCCGTTCCTCGCCATCGAGCTCGTGTTCCTGGGGGCGAACGCGCTCAAGATCCCGCAGGGCGGCTGGTTCCCGCTGCTGGTTGGGACCGGGCTGTTCATCCTGATGCGGACTTGGCGCAAGGGCACGCGCCTGCTGGCAGAGATTTCGCACCGGGGCCGTCCGCCCTTGGCCGAGTTCATCCGCATGGCGGAGAGCAGTTCGGCGCCGCGGGTGCCCGGCACGGCCATCTTCCTGACCGGGAACGCCCAGGATGTGCCTGCCGCCCTGCTGCATAACATGAAACACAACAAGGTGCTGCACGATCGGAACGTGATCCTGACCGTGGTCACCGAGGAGATCCCGCGCCGTCCCGATGAAGGCCGCATCACCACGGAGAAGCTCTCGGAGCGGTTCTCGCGGGTGACGGTGCGCTTCGGCTTCATGGAGCACCCGAACGTGCCCAGGGCGCTGGAGGCGGCGAACTTCGACCTGGCGAACGCGTCGTTCTTCCTGTCGCGGCGGGCGCTGCAAGCCTCGGCGCAGTCAGGCCTGCCGCTCTGGCAGGATTACCTCTTCATCCCGCTGGCGCGGTCCGCGAGCGACATCACGGACCAGTTCTGCATCCCCGAGGACCGGGCGGTCGAGGTGGGGTCGCGGATCACGATCTGAGGTATGGCGGACGGGTCTCCTACTGGGAGATGAGCCACAAGACCGAGCAGAGGATCGAGAGCCCCGCCGCCGCAAGCCCGATTCTGTGCCAGTAGCGGAAATCCCACTCCCGCAGGTAGGGGAATTTCCCGGAGTCGCGGGTGAGGACATCCCGCAGGGCGGCTTCGAATGCTTTCCTGGAATGTCTGGCAATCGCGTGGGCGACAATGGACAGCCCACCGAAGAGATTGCGAGATCCCAGGGCTGACCGAGATGGCGCATGATCAGAGGGTCGAGCCCTTGCGGGCCTTTTCCTGTTGGACCAGCTCCTGCAAAAGCTGGTGAGCCTGGGTGTCGCGTGCCACCCGCGGGGCAATCTCAGCCGATTTCCGGCCGTAGGGTGTTGTGACGGTGGGGATCTTGCGGTCAACCTTGTAGGTGCCCGCGTAGGTTCGTCCATCGATCTTGATGTGGATTGCATGGCCTGACATGGGAACATGGCCTGACATGGGAAAAGGCCTCCTGCATGAGAGCTTGCCCATAGCGTCAGCACGAGCGGACCCCTCAAAGGACAAGAGACCACGGGCGAGAATAAGCTTGGCTTAGTGTTTTGGGAGTCCACGCCAGGATAGAGGATCCGTTGTGCCGAAAAGGCTCCGTATGGCAGAGGAGCGCAGTACCTTGCGCAGGGAGTTCGGGATCTTCCTTGACCCCAGTTTCCTCGTCGTTTTTGGTCCTGATCCTCCTCTTGGGAGCCGCCCTGACGGGCATTCTCCTGGATTACACGACGAAGTACGGGATCCCGCCGTTCTAGCGCATCGTGCGGAACCGAAGGTCCGCGTCAGCGAAAAGGGGATCCGGTTTTCCGCTCTCAACGATGCTCTCATTGGAGGAGAAAGCATCGGATGGGTCCCAAAAGTGCAGATCCACTTTTCACGTCCGATGCTGTAAGCGCGAAGCGGATGCCTACGAACGCCGAAAGAAGGCCGAAGCATTCAAGCAGGTTGAGGAGGAGGAGAAGCGAGGCCGGGAACCCATGACCTTCGGTGCGGCCTCAACGCGCTATTGGGAGGAGGTGGCCCAGCACCAACCCAGCGCTGTCGATGCTGAGTGGTGCCTCGCGTGACTCCAGCGGGAAATCGGCCTCACCACTCGCCTTGCGGTCATCACCGATGGATGGTGGCCCGGCTCGTCGCCAAACGCCGGGGTGAGCGCACCTGCAGCGGCAAGCTGGTGAAACCCTCCACCGTCAACCGTACCGTGGTCGAGCCCCTGCGCCGGGTGATGAACCGGGCAGCGCTGATCTGGCGCGAACCTATGCCGCAGATCAATTGGAAAATCCATCGCCTCAAGGAAGACAGCGAACGGGTGCGCGAACTGCGCGCGGAGGAGGAACAGGATCTTTTCACGCACCTGCGGGAAGATTATCACCCCATCGTGCGCTTTACCCTCCTCACCGGGTGCCGCCTGGATGAGTGCGTTTCGCTCACCTGAAACCGGGTGGATTGGGGAGCGCGCAAGCTCTGGATCTTGGGTAAAGGCAACAAGCTCGCTTCGATCTCGCTCCCACCATCCGTGCGCAAGCTCCTCTGGCTCCTGCAAGGTCACCACCTCGAAGCGGTGTTCACCTATGTTGCCACCTACACACGGAAAGGTTTCATCAAAGGCGAACGCTACCCGATTGCATACGAGGGATTAAAGACGATCTTCCGGCGCACGATCCGGGGCAAGATCAAAGATTACCGCTGGCACGATAACCGCCACACCGCTGCCATCCGCGTGCTGCGCGCCACCGGAAAGCTGCGGATCGTGAAAGAAATGCTGCGGCACGAGGGTATCACCACCACCCTCAAATATGCCCATGTGCTGCACGACGATGTGCTGGAAGGGATGGAAAAAGCGGCCCTCGTCCCGACCGAAACGGCAAGTCCCGACAACATTCCCGACGCGGCGGAAGAGGTGCCCGGAGGCGCCGAGAAAAAACTTTAAGGATCAGGAGGTTAGGGGCTGCGGCGGGGAACATGACCGCCTTCTCCCAAAGCAGATGCGCTACCAGACTGCGCTATACCCCGATGCTCTCAATGGCTTGGTTTCTCCAACGATTTGAGAACCCCTACGCAAGCCTAAGGTTTCAGAGTTCAGAACATAATGGAACCTATGGGACTGGTTTGAAAGGAAAAGTTCGAGGAAAAGCCCATGGATGTTCGGCGGGCGTTCCCAAAACTGTCGCTGGAGCATACGCGAGCGCGTCTCTGAGATCGTGGCCGGAATGGAGAAGATCTTCCAGGATGTGCAAAGGTTGCATCGTAGGAATACGATAGCATCGTCCAGGAACACACTCTACAGCCGCAGCTTTTTCTGCAGCGTCTGACCTGGCGTCACGCCAAAGACACGCCGGTAGGCCGTCCCGAACTCGCCCAGATGCGTGAAGCCGCAGGCTGATGCGATCTGCGTCACCGTCACGACGGCAGGATCTGCTGACAGCAGCGCCTCATGCGCCCGCCGCAGCCGCACGGAGCGCAGGAACCCCATCGGCGTGATGTTGCGGAAGTTCTGAAACCCGTTCTGCAGGCTGCGCGCGCTCACCCCCGCCTGAGCCGCCAGATCGGCCAGCGACAACGGCTCGGCAAAGTGCGCCTCGATGTAGGCTTCCGCCCGCTTGACGTAGAACGGTACGGCCGCAGCCTGAGGTGCCAGCAGGGCCTGCGAGTAGCCATGCTGGTGAGAGAGGAGAAAGCCGGTGAGCAGCTGCTGTTCGAACTGCCGCCAGGCCACTGGCGACTGCCGGATGAAAGCGTGCGGGTCGGCCAGCTCGGCTTCGGCATAGCTCAGAAGCCGCAGCCAGCTGCGCCCGGAGGCGGTCTCGAGATCGGCCGAAATGTCGAAGTTGACGAAACCTGGAATGTCATGCCCCAGCAGCTTGGCGCAGCACTCCGCCATCTTCACGCGGTCTGCCATAAAGACTTTGCTTTCCATGTCCTCCGCAATTCGCGTTATTCGCTGCGCGCCCGACGTAATAATGGCCGCTCGTTCTCGCGAGCATGGAACCGTTTTGCCTTCTATAAGGAGCTCTCCCGCTCCCGATGCTGTCCTGACAAACGCTATCCGATCGTCAGCCTCCTCGGGCTCCAGGTTGATCTCGACGTCACGTCCGATCCGCAGTTGAAAGACCCCGAGGTCGGCTTGGCCCTGATACGCAAGGATGCTGTCGGCCCGGTCGCCTGCCGAGGCGTTCACGATTCTCTGTGGAGCGACCAGCACATTCAGCGCATTCTCCAGTTCATCAAGCCTGTTGGACTGGCATGCTTGGTCGATGATCTGGCTGTCCTGCGAGTTCCGTGGCATGGCGGCAGGCATGTGTCGACTCATGGACTTACCCCCTCATATCAGGAACACACTCTACAGCCGCAGCTTTTTCTGCAGCGTCTGACCTGGCGTCACGCCAAAGACACGCCGGTAGGCCGTCCCGAACTCGCCCAGATGCGTGAAGCCGCAGGCTGATGCGATCTGCGTCACCGTCACGACGGCAGGATCTGCTGACAGCAGCGCCTCATGCGCCCGCCGCAGCCGCACGGAGCGCAGGAACCCCATCGGCGTGATGTTGCGGAAGTTCTGAAACCCGTTCTGCAGGCTGCGCGCGCTCACCCCCGCCTGAGCCGCCAGATCGGCCAGCGACAACGGCTCGGCAAAGTGCGCCTCGATGTAGGCTTCCGCCCGCTTGACGTAGAACGGTACGGCCGCAGCCTGAGGTGCCAGCAGGGCCTGCGAGTAGCCATGCTGGTGAGAGAGGAGAAAGCCGGTGAGCAGCTGCTGTTCGAACTGCCGCCAGGCCACTGGCGACTGCCGGATGAAAGCGTGCGGGTCGGCCAGCTCGGCTTCGGCATAGCTCAGAAGCCGCAGCCAGCTGCGCCCGGAGGCGGTCTCGAGATCGGCCGAAATGTCGAAGTTGACGAAACCTGGAATGTCATGCCCCAGCAGCTTGGCGCAGCACTCCGCCATCTTCACGCGGTCTGCCATAAAGACTTTGACTTCCGTGTCTTGAGCGAATCTCACTATTCTCTCTGGACCGGACGGAAAAATGACCGCCTGGTCCGCTGAGTGCGAATACATGTGTCTGTTCAGGAGTACTTCCCCCGTTCCCGATGCCGACATGACGAACGCTATCCGATCGTCAGCCTCATCTGGCTCCAGGACGACATCGATGTTACGCCCGATCCGGGCACGAAAGATTCCGAAGTAGCCCTGGCCTCGGAAGGCGAGCATGCCATTAGCATGATCGCCAGCCGAGGAGCTCCTAAACCTCTGCGGAGAGACTTGTACATTCAGGGCATGCTCGAGTTCATCGAGCCTTTTGGAATGCAAGACCTCGTCAATGATCTGGCTGTTCTGCGGGGCCTGGGGCTGCTCCGCCTGATCCTTGTCATTCGGTTTCCGGAGCATAGCGGCAGCCATATGTCTGCTCATCACTTACTCCCAGCAGCAGGGGCGGCCAGGAGCCTGGCTGACGCTGCAAGACGTCTCTGTCGACTGGCCCGATGATGTATATCTTCTCTTGAAGCACTCAGCTCATCACGGCAGGGGAAATTATTGTAATGTTGTTTCTCTGCAATGGCACAAGATTTCGTTCGCTCAATTGAGAGAAAGACCAGACAACAACTTGGAGTAGCGCCCCGAAATCGCATTCTCACTCGCCTTTGACGTTGCGAGAGCTTGAGACCTTATAAGTTCGGCGCATTTGCCACAAGTAATACCTACGCTTGAGGCAATTCAGCACTTAGCATCACCAGCGCTGGGTTGCCACGGCAAGGTTCGGTCTCATCGAGACCCCGGCGTATCCATAGGCGGAGATTGAATTTGGTAGATCACCTGAGCTAGCCGCACCTGAACGCGGTCTACTGCTTGAAGAGTGGATGCTCGATCCGGTCTCCAGCCTTGATTCCAAGCCGGGCCGCCGTACCCGCATTCAGCTCCAGAACGGCGAGAACAGGCTCGCCGGAGGGGATGGTGCGGGTGGACAAAGGTTCCGTATTGGCGGCAATCCGGGCGATGGTGCCATCCTGCCGGATGAAAAGCATATCCAGAGACAGGTAGGTGTTCTGCATCCACATGGAGACCGGTTCGACCCGGCCGAAATCGAACAACATGCCCCGGTCAGGAGCCATGGAGCGGCGGAACATCAGTCCCTGTGCCCGGTCAGCATCGTTGCGGGCAACCTCGACCTGAAAGCTCTGCCGTTGCCCGCCCTGTGTCACGACGGACAAGACCTCGAGAGCCTGCGCATACGCTGCCCCGGCCAGGGCAACCACAAGGCCGAGGGCCGGGAAAACCGGGCGGAGGCGCTGGAACACGAAGGAAGCCTGTCAGTGGGAGTGTGGCAGAGCCATGTCGGCGAGACGAACCTCGGCGGCCATGAGGCCCTTCGAACCGTCGCCGAAGCGCACGAAGACGCGCTCACCGGGCTTCAGTTCTGCAATGCCATAGCGGCGGAGGGTTTCCATATGGACGAAAATGTCCGGCTTGCCCTCGCCCTGCGTCAGAAAACCGAAGCCGCGCAGGCGGTTGAACCACTTCACGACCGCAGGCTCCAGACCGCTCGTCGGCACCACCTGAACATGGGTGCGCGGCAGCGGGAGCTCCGAAGGATGCAGGGCCGTCGATTCATCGAGCGAGAGAATCCGGAAAGCCTGGAGCCCGCGGGGGCGCTGGACCGCCTCAACCACGATACGGGCACCCTCGTTCGCAGCTTGGTATCCCTCGCGCCGGAGGCAGGTCACGTGCAACAGGACATCGGGCATACCGTTATCGGGCACGATGAAGCCGAAGCCCTTGGCAACGTCGAACCACTTGATCCGGCCGCTCACCTGAATGAGTTCAACAGGGTTCTCTTCCGCAATCGGCTGAGAGGCCTCGCGCCGTCCTTGATCGAAAGAGGGATTTTCCTCTCGAAGATTGAAGGAGTTAGAGCCGAAATCGCCAGTCATGAATAAACCCAAACTCGAATCAAAAAGCCCGATTCTTAAAAAGAGGATAACATCGTCCTGAATCAGGGGAAGCCGGAAACAGCCCTTAAAATGCGATGAAATTTTCAGCATCCGGCGAGAGCATTGAAATTACGAGACAAATGCCGACAGCACGGTCCCGATTTCCGCATGGATCACCAAGTCTGCCATCTCGTCGAGGGGGGTCGGCTCGCGATTGACGATCACGAGCTGCGCCCCGTTCTCCTTCGCGAAAGCCGGAAAGGCGGCCGCGGGATAGACGACCAGGGAGGATCCCACAGCCAGGAAGAGATCGCAGCTCGCTGTGAGCTTCTGTGCCCGGCGCATGGCTTCCTCCGGCATGGCCTGGCCGAAGGAAACGGTCGCGGATTTGAGAATGCCGCCGCAATTGATGCACTCGGGCGGTTCGCCATTCCCTTCGAAATGCCGCCTCACCCAGTCAAGCTCGTGGCGACGTCCGCACGAGAGGCACTTTGCGTAGGTGCCGTTGCCATGCAATTCGATCACCTGCTCCTCGGAGAGGCCCGAAGCCTGATGGAGCCCATCGATGTTCTGGGTGATCACCGCAGGCATCCGACCCGACGCGATGAGCGATGCGATGCCGATATGCCCTTGGCTCGGCTGGGCCTCGCGGTAGAGATCGTCCATAACGAACTTGCGTCGCCATGCCTCCTGCCGCGCTTCGGCGCTTTGGACGAAATGCTGGAAGGGGATCGGCTTGTTATGCATCCAGGGACTGTTGGGAGAGCGGAAATCTGGAACGCCACTTTCCGTCGAGATGCCCGCCCCAGTGAAACCGGCGACGATCCGGGCGTCTTGAATCATTTCCTGCAATGTGGCGATTGACGTGGCGAGGTTCTCGGTCATGTCACTGATATAGAACGTGCAGGGCGGGATAGAAATGCCTCCATGAACCACAGGATCAGCATCACGTGAACGACGATCTTTCTCGCGCGCCATCCTCTCAGGAAAAGACTTACGCTCCTGCGATAGCCGGGCGCACCCAAGTCGTCGCATCCCAGCGCTGGGATGCCATCGACGTGGCTCGCGGGCTCGCGATCGCAGCCATGATCGTCTACCACTTCAGCTGGGATCTGAGCTTTCTGAAGCTGATCGAAACCAACATTCTCCAGGTGCCGGCATGGCGCTGGTTCGCGCGTGGGATTGCAGGCTCATTCCTGCTCCTTGCTGGCGTGGGACTTGCTCTCGCCCATGCGCAAGGTTTCCGCCGCCTTCCCTTCTTGAGACGGCTCATGAAGGTGGGCGGAGCGGCGCTGGCCGTCACTCTCGTCACGTTCTTCGCGTTTCCTGAGAGCTATATCTTCTTCGGCATTCTTCACTGCATCGCCGTGTCGAGTGTGCTGGCGCTCCCGTTCCTGCGGCTGCACCCTGCCCTCACTTTGCTGGCCGCGGTCATGTGTCTGGCCGCTCCCACGATCTTTACGAGCCCCGCGCTCGATGTGCCCTATCTCGATTGGCTGGGGCTCGGCGCCACGGATCCACTGACGAACGATTATGTGCCTGTCTTTCCATGGTTCAGCATGGTTCTGATCGGTGTCGCTCTCGGTAAGCTGCTCCTGAAACAAGCCGAGACCATGCGCCTTGCGCGATGGCGGGCGACGGATGCACTATCCCGAACCCTTGTCTGGGCCGGACGAAAAAGCCTTCCGATCTACCTCATCCATCAGCTCGTATTGCTTGGGTTTCTCTATGGAGTGCTGCAGATCATCGGACCGAATCCAGGAGCCGAGGCACAGCCATTCATGAATGAATGCGTTTCGACCTGCCTGATGCAGAACGCTCAACCACAGACCTGTAACGCCTTGTGCTCCTGCACGGTCGACATGCTGCGCCAAAGCGAATTGTGGCGAAAAGTCCTCAGCGGCACGACGAGCGCAGAGGAGCGGACGCAGATCTCCCGAGCCGCGCAGCAATGCCTGCGCCGCGCGCCATCCTAGAGCATTTTTCGGCGAAGTGGATTCGGTTCGCCGTTAAAAATGCGTCGCGCTACAGCATCGGACGTGAAAAGTGGATCTGCACTTTTGGGACCCATCCGATGCTTTCTCCTCCAATGAGAGCATCGTTGAGAGCGACCCGAAGGGCCGCGCCAGCGAAAACCGGGTCCACTTTTCCGCACGATGGTCTAGGTTTCGACAGTGATAGGATAGCCGTCGAAGCTCTTCAGGGTTTTGAGAACGAAGGTCGTGTGAATGCGGCCAATGCCGTATGCCGTATCGGCAAGGATGGCTCCGGTAAGCGCCTCGTAGACCGCAAGTGTCGGCGCAACGATACGGGCGATGTAATCGTACTCGCCGTTCACGACCTGCAATTCAACGACCGCCGGGTGTTCGAGCAAGGCCTTCTCAAGCCGCTGCCGCACTCCTGCGGAAGGGTCGCGCATGCTGATTCCAGCAAGCGCAATGATGTCATGGCCTATCGCCGAAGGGTCGACGAGAGCCGTATAGCCGCGGATAACCCCCTTCTGCTCCAGGCGCTTGACCCGCTCCAGGCAGGGACGTGGCGAGAGCCCGACACGGTCTGACAAGGCCTGATAGGTGATACGGCCGTTCTGGCGCAGCGCATCGAGGATCGAAAGATCGATCCGGTCGAAAGCAGACTTAGCTGGACGGAACGGCAGCTTCGCAGGCGGCTTCATGATGGTGCTCGAACGAGGATCTCCTCCCCACCGGGAGGTGTGCGCGTCTGTAGCTCACGAAGAGGGCCGCTTGCAAATCCTGTACGAGTGACCGCGAAATATCTGGCGGCACGCAATCATTTGGGGTTGCGACAGCAAAGCCAAATCTAATTCACGTTGCATTTTGATCCAATGTTTCGTCTTCTCACTTTTATCATGGAAGATAGGGCTGATAACGTTGCATTTTCGCGAATCAAGAACTATATTGCGGCGTTACATTACAAAGTACATTTTTCTGACGACTTAACCTAAGTCTCCAAGGGGCAAAGGATGACTTTTTACTCGGAGGCGAATATCGCTCGCCAAATTACCGACCTGTGCGAATGGATAGGTGAAGGCAGCATCGCAAAAGTCGAAATGAGCATGTCGCTTACCAGGGATCTGGCCTTCGATTCCATGAAGCTCATGCAGTTCTTCGCCGGCACTGAGGAACTGTATTCAGGCATTGCCCTAGAAGATTGGTTCATCGAGCACAGCGCCGGCGGGCGCGATACCATCGGTAGCGTTGCGCGATACATCGCTGCTGCGGTGACGCTAGTTACACGGGAGTGATCCAGGGGCTCCCCGAGGCGCAAACGCGCTGCGGCCCTTGGTCAATTTGTCCCTAGCCCTTCCCAAACACGTCTTCGATCACGAGACCCTATGGGACGAGATGTTCGATCAATGATAAACCGCTCTAAAAACCCCAGAGGTTGAAGCTAGTGCAGTTGGTCCATCAAAAGCAATTAGTCGCTGCGAACTGAGCGCAGCAGAGCGCAAAAGTCGCTGGAAAACCCGCGCGACTTTTGCGTTAAGTTCTCGTCATCGATACATGCTTTCAAAGAGGTGCTGTCTTGTTGCGGGGCTATATGACCGATCTTCCCCTGATCGCGATCCTTCGCGGGCTGCGTCCTGATGCGGCCGAAACCGTCGGCCTTGCTCTTGTTGAGGCGGGTTTTCGCATCATCGAGGTTCCGCTGAATTCGCCGGAGCCGTTCCGCAGCATCGAAATCCTGGCCAAGGCGATGCCGGGCGATGTCCTCGTCGGCGCCGGGACCGTTCTTGATCCTCAGCAGGTGGACGGCATCCGTGATGTGGGCGGCAAGCTCATCGTCATGCCTCATGCCGATCTCGATGTGATCCGGCGCGCCAAGGAACATCGGATGATTTGCACCCCAGGCGTCGCAACGCCAACGGAAGCCTTTACCGCGCTGAAGGCTGGGGCCGACGCCATCAAGATCTTCCCGGCGGAAGCCATTCCTCCGGCGGTCGTGAAGGCTTGGAGGGCGGTTCTGCCCAAGGAGACGATCGTGCTGCCGGTCGGCGGCATCAAGCCTGACAATATGAAGGCCTACGTCGATGCAGGCGCCAACGGGTTCGGTTTGGGTTCTGCTCTCTTCACGCCGTCCATGACTGTCGAAGAGATTGGCCGCAATGCGCGTGCCTTCTCATCCGCATGGAAAGATCTGCGTGCGGGCTGAAGCTGTCCCGAGCCTTTGCAGGAACCGCCACGGGCGGACGACGTTCACACGGCAAAGGCTTGAACCATGGAGCTTCAGACATGAAGAAGTTAGCGTTCGTTTTTGCCGCCACTGTGCTTAGTACGGCGGCCTTCGCTCAGGACACCACGACGACCATCAAGAAAGAGGAAGGCATCCTCGGCAGCAAGACGACGATCGAGCAGAAGCGCGAACCGAGCACGACATCGTCGACGACTGTGACCACCGGCTCGAGCGTTGGCTGTACGACCGAGACGAAGCAGAAGACGGACGAGTTCGGCGACACCACCACTCAGAAGAAAACCGAGTGCTGAGTGCGTCGATCACTCACCAGTAAGAGGCCCGGCTTGCGCCGGGTCTTCTCGTGAGAGACCTTAGCGGCGCTTGCCGCTGCGTCCGCCGCGGAAGAACGGAACCGTCAGAAGACGCCGTCCTGTCTCATCCACGATCTCGAGTTCGATATTGCCTGCATCCGCAAGCTCGTCCCGCAGCTCTTCGACAGTGGCGATCGCTTCGGCCTTGGCCGCCTCAAGATCGGGAAGCTCGATGCCTTCATCGTCCTCGTCGACGTCGTAACCGTCTCGAATATTGAAGAAAAAGCGAGGCATGGCTTTACGCTCGGCAAAAGAGAGATGGCGAGAAAACGCCTTTCATTTCGGCAAGTTCACTGTAGCGGCAGCCGCCCTCGTTTGGACATCGGAATCTTGGTGAAGACGCCCAGTTATGCAGCACAACTTGCTGTGCTTCTCGGCATGGAGCTTTTGAGACACTTTGTGCGTTGACGGAAACGCCAAGGGATCATGCGGGCAAACCGCAGAGGACGTGCCATGATCCATCGCTCCCTTGCCATGCTGCCTCTCCTCAGCCTGCCCCTGCTTGTCGAACCCTCCGCGGCTTCTGCCCAGATCTCATGCGGTCCGCGCGATCAGCTCGTGAAACTGCTTGCTGAGCAATACAAGGAAGATCCTGTCGGAATCGGCCTCACCCAGCCTGGCCAGGTTCTCGAAGTCTTCGCCTCTCAAGCCGGATCGTGGTCGATGGTGATGACGATGCCGGATGGCAAAGCCTGTCTGATCGCAGCCGGCGATAATTGGGAAATGGTGGCCAAGATCAAAGGCAATCCGATCTGAAGGCGATTGCCCTCAGACATTCTTTGCAGCCGATTGTCTGAAAGAAGAAAGTGGCGCGCCCTAGGGGAGTCGAACCCCTCTTTCCTGCGTGAAAGGCAGATGTCCTAACCGATAGACGAAGGGCGCACTGTGTTTCGGGGGCATTGCCGCCGAGGTGGGCGGACGTATAGACGGGTTCGTGACGCACCGCAAGCGTCAGTTTTGAATTATTCAGCCCTTGCCGCATCCATGATGCGAAGCTCGGCTTTTTCCTGGCCACCCCAACGGTCGATGGAGAGGGTTCCCGCCACGTGCAGCGAGCTTCCAATGGCCTCTGAGAGCGCATTCCCCAGCGGCTGGCCCGCCGCGCGGAATGCGATTCCCCCGATGAAGCTGCCATCGCCGCTGCGAAGCTTCACGCGTATATGCCCGCCGCTACCGACCTCACGGACCTCGACGACACGATGTTGTGGAAAGACGAAGACAGGCTCCGGCTGCCCTGAACCGAATGGCCCTGCCCGCTCCAGTGCGGTCACGAGTGTCGGCTGCGCGCCTGCCGCCGTCAGCGTTGCGTCGATGGCAAACTGATCGTTCAGGCGCGTGATGCTGACTGGCTCGTTCAGCTTGTCCGTAACGAAGGCGAGGAAACGATCCATGTCGGTCGCATTGATCGTCACTCCCGCCGCCATGGTGTGGCCGCCGCCCTTGATGGCGATTCCAGCCTCCACGGCCGCCCGGACGGCAGCCCCAAGATCGACACCGGGCACGGAGCGGCCCGAGCCGGTCGCCGTGCCGTCTGGATTCAGCGTGAAGGCGAAGGCCGGACGGCGGAAGCGCTCCTTGGTGCGGGCGGAAATCAGCCCGACAACGCCTGGGTGCCATTCGGCCGAAGCCGTCACGAGCACCGGCTGGTCGGGGGACTTCTCCAGAACCAGCATGGCCTGGGCCTCGGCCTCCTGAACCGCGACCACCTCAATGGCTTGGCGCTCGCGGTTCAGCCGGTCGAGCTCGCCCGCGATCTGACCAGCCTGAACCGGATCCTCCGTCAACAGGAGCCGAGCCCCGAGCGCGGCATCGCCGATTCGTCCGCCCGCATTGATGCGCGGACCCACGAGATACCCGAGGTGCCAGGCTTCCGGAGCCCCGGCGAGACCCGCCGTGTCGAGCAAAGCCGCCAAGCCCACGCGGCGGCGGGCGCGCATGATGGCAAGGCCCTGGCGCACGAAAGCACGGTTAAGCCCGATCAACGGCACCACGTCCGCCACCGTGGCGAGAGCCACCAGATCGAGGCTGCCCATCAGGTCTGGCTCACGCCGGCCCTGGAAGAAACCGCGCTGGCGCAGAACCCGGTTGAGGGCGACGAGGAAGAGAAATACCACGCCCGCGGCGCAGAGATGACCAAGCCCCGAGAGATCGTCCTGCCGGTTCGGGTTCACGATGGCGAGCGCCTCGGGCAGCTGCTCCGGCGCCTGGTGGTGATCGAGAACAATCGGGTCCAGGCCAAGGCGCTTCGCCTCCGCGAGCGGTTCGATGCTGGCCGTGCCGCAATCGACGGTTACGAGGATATCCGCCCCCTGCTCCTTCAGCGCGCGGATGGCATCGACATTCGGGCCGTACCCCTCGGTGATCCTGTCCGGGATGTGAATGGCGAAACTGATCCCGCAGGCGCGCAGATACTCGGCCAGCAGCGCCGAGCTGCAGGCACCATCCACATCGTAATCGCCGAAGATCGCAACCTTCTCCGAGCGCATCACGGAATCCGCGAGCCTTGAGGCTGCGGCTTCCATGTCGGTGAGCACATGGGGATCCGGCAGCAGGTCCCTCAGGCGCGGATTGAGGAAACCTTCGGTGTCATGGATGCCGACACCGCGCCCGGCGAGCACGCGCGCCAGAATGTCCGGTACGCCGTGAGCTTGGGCGATGGCGAGCGCAATTGCGCTCTGGGAAGCGCTGCAACGCTCGACCCAGAGACGACCAAGGGCTGATTGGGTCACCCCCAAAAAGGGTTTCGGCAGAGAAATCGGCGATGATTCGGTCACGGAATGAGTATTAACCGCGAATTGTGGTCAAAACACCCTGCGATACTGAATGAACCCGCTGCGGGACGCTACCTTGTCGTAAAGCGCCTGAGCGGCCGTGTTCGTCTCATGGGTCAGCCAATAGACGCGGCTCGCCCCATCGGCTTTCGCGCGATCATAAACCGCCTCGATCAAGGCCCGTCCGACACCACGACCCCGCGCCTGCTCTGCCGTGAAGAGGTCCTGAAGATAGCAGTAGTCGCCCGTCGACCAGGTGGAGCGGTGATAGAGGTAGTGCACAATGCCGACGACCTTGCCATCGAGGATGGCGACAAGGCCGTGCATGGGCTCGGCCGGATCGATGAGACGCCGCCATGTGGTTTGCGTGACCTCGGCGGGCAGCGTGGATTTGTAGAAGGTCAAGTAGCCCTGCCAGAGCGGCTCCCACGCCTGCCGGTCTTCAGGATTGAAGGGGCGGATTAGAATCATCCGATTGTCTCGAGTGCTCTCATGCCACGTATCTCAAGCCCTCCCCCATCGTGGCCGCACTTGTTGCGGCCATCCAGGTCTTAAGATCCGCGTCCTTTGAAACGTGGATGGCCGGGGCAAGCCCGGCCATGGCGAAGAAGCAAGGTAATGCGTAGCTGCGAACGCTTAGTCGAGGTGGAACTTCGACAGTTCGCGGTGCTCGCCGTGGATGCGGCGGACCGTGCCGGTGGCGGAGCGATAGACCACGGTCTCCGTGGTGATCACTTCCTTGCCGAAGTGGACGCCCTTGAGGAGCGCGCCGTCGGTCACGCCGGTGGCGGCCACGATCACGTCGCCGCGGGCGAGGTCCGTCATGTCGTACTTCTTGTTCGGATCGGTCACGCCCATCTGGAAGGCGCGGGACCGCTTCTCCTCGGTATCGAGGATGAGGCGGCCCTGCATCTGGCCGCCGATGCAGCGCAGCGCGCCGGCTGCGAGCACGCCCTCGGGCGCAGCGCCGATGCCGAGATACATGTCGATGCCCGTGTCGGCAGGCTTCGTCGTGAAGATCACGCCCGCCACGTCGCCGTCCGTGATCAGGCGAACGCCGGCGCCGGTCTTGCGGATGGCCGCGATCAGCTCCGCGTGGCGCGGACGGTCGAGCACGAGGCAGTTGATCTCGTTCGGCTTCACGCCCTTTGCCTTGGCCAAAGCGTGAATGTTGTCCTCCGGCGACGCATCGAGATCGACGACGCCCGTGGGATAACCAGGACCGACGGCGATCTTATGCATGTAGACGTCGGGAGCCGCCAGCAGAGTTCCGGCCTCGGCCATGGCCATGACGGCGATGGAGCCGGGCATGTCCTTGGCGCAGAGGGTCGTGCCTTCGAGGGGATCGACGGCGATATCGACCTTGGGGCCCTGCTTGTTGCCGACCTTCTCACCGATGAAAAGCATCGGCGCCTCGTCGCGCTCGCCCTCGCCGATCACCACGGTGCCGTCAATGGGCAACTTGTTCAGCTCACGGCGCATGGCGTCCACGGCGGCTTGGTCTGCCGCCTTCTCGTTGCCGCGCCCACGCAGGCGGGCGGAAGCCACCGCCGCGCGCTCAGTAACGCGAACGAGCTCCATGGTCAGGATGCGCTCGATGATTTGCCCCGGTTGGACGGTAATGGCTTGCGACATGGATGTGTCGACTCCCTCTTGAAGGTGATCTGTGGGCTCTTCGCCTGCTCGACGATTAATCTCGCTCGATGCGAATGACTTGGGGCGGCTCGGCGATAAGACCATCCCTCGAAATCTTCTCCAGCGCAGACCGGATGGAGGCTTCCGTCGCCGCGTAGGTGATGAGAACGAGGGAAACCGGCGCACCGGAGCGGCCATGAGGATCCTGCGTGGCGGCGATCTCGGAACGCTTCTGCAGGATGCTTTCGAGCGAAATGTCGGCCTCGGCCATACGCGTGGCGACACCGGCGGCAACACCTGGCCGGTCATGAACCGTAAGGCGGACGTAGTAGCCACCCTCATGCCGCTGCATGGGCGCGCGAGGTGCCTTCTCGAGCTGACCAACAGGCTTGCCGAAGAGAGGCTGCGCCACACCTGCGGCCACATCGGCGAGGTCGGCCACCACGGCGGAAGCGGTGGCATCGCCCCCTGCTCCGGGTCCGATCAGCGTCAGCTCGCGAACCGCATCCGCATCGATGGTTACGGCGTTCGTGACGCCCATGACCTGCGCGATGGACGATGTCCTCGGCACCATGGTCGGATGCACGCGCTGCTCGATTCCGGTCTCCGTGCGCTCGGCGACGCCGAGCAGCTTGATCCGGAAGCCCAGTTCCTTCGCCATGGCGAGGTCGAGCGGCGTGATGGAGGAAATGCCTTCCACATAGATCGCGTCGGCGTCGATCTCGGTGCCGAAGGCAAGGCTCGTGAGGATTGCGAGCTTATGGGCCGTGTCGAAGCCTTCCACGTCGAAGGTCGGGTCGGCCTCCGCATAGCCGAGGCGCTGCGCGTCCTTGAGGCATTCCTGGAAGGTCAGCCCCTCCATCTCCATGCGGGAGAGAATGTAATTGCAGGTACCGTTGAGAATGCCGAAGAGCCTGGAAATCCGGTTGCCCGGCAATGCCTCACGCAGGGTCTTGATGATCGGGATACCGCCGGCAACCGACGCCTCGAAGGCAATCGACACGTCCTTGCCCTCGGCAATCTTTGCCAGTGCCAAACCATGCTTAGCGAGCAGAGCCTTGTTGGCCGTCACGACATGCTTGCCGCCGGACAGGGCCGTCTGCACCACGTCAAGAGCTGCCCCATCGGCACCGCCCACCAACTCGACCACGCAATCCACATTCGCCGAGCGGGCAAGGTCCACGGGATTGTCGAACCACGTGAATCGGGAGAGATCGACGCCGCGATCCTTGAGTCTATCGCGAGCCGACACGGCCACGACTTCGACGGGCCGGCCGCCCCTCTGGGTGACGGTCTCGTTCCGGCGTTCGAGGATCCGAATGACCGAAGCGCCAACCGTGCCGAGGCCGGCAATGCCCACCTTGAGAGGACGTATCACGGACAAAAGCTCCCTGTAAAACCGCGTTGCTCTTTACGCCTGCCAAGCTCCCATGTCCATGCGGTCAGGGAAACCCGACTGTCATACGGGGCGACTGTCCTTCAGGGTCAGCCCCGGCGCGCCATCGGAACCACGTTGTGGAGGGTCTGGTCGGCGTTGTCGAAGAACTTGCGGATATTGCGGGCGGCCTGGCGGATGCGCTGCTCGTTTTCCACAAGGGCGATACGGACATAATCGTCGCCGTGTTCGCCGAAGCCGATACCCGGAGCAACCGCCACATCGGCCTTTTCGACCAGGAGCTTGGAGAATTCCAGGCTGCCCATGGCCCGGAACCTCTCCGGAATCTGGACCCAGGCGAACATGGAGGCGCTGGGGGCCGGAATGGGCCAGCCCGCCTTCTCGAAAGCGTCGACCAGCACGTCACGGCGCTTCTTATAGATCGCGCGCATCTCGCGGATGCAATCGTCGGGACCATTGAGGGCCGCCGTCGCTGCAACCTGCACCGGCGTGAAGGCACCATAGTCGAGATAGGACTTCACGCGGGTCAGAGCGGCGAGCAGGCGCTCGTTGCCGACAGCAAAGCCGATGCGCCAGCCGGCCATGGAGAAAGTTTTCGACATGGAGGTGAATTCCACCGCCACGTCGATCGCGCCCGGGATCTGGAGGATCGAGGGCGGCGGGTTCTTCTCGTCGAAATAAACCTCGGCGTAGGCAAGATCCGACAGCAGGATCAGTTCGTGCTTCTTCGCGAAGGCCACGAGGTCCCGGTAGAAATCGAGGGAAGCCACATAGGCCGTGGGGTTCGACGGATAGCAGACCACCATCGCCACGGGCTTCGGGATCGAGTGCATCACGGCCTTCTCGGCGGCCACGAAGAAGTCCGGAGTGGGTTCTGCCGGAACCGAGCGGATCACGCCACCCGCCATCAAGAAGCCGAAGGCATGGATCGGGTAGCTCGGGTTCGGCACGAGGATCACATCACCCGGTTCGGTGATGGCCTGGGCCATATTGGCGAAGCCTTCCTTGGAGCCCAGGGTCGCGACCACTTGCGTGTCAGGATTGAGCTTCACGCCGAAGCGGCGCTCGTAATAGCCGGCCTGGGCACGGCGCAGGCCCGAGATGCCCTTGGAGGCCGAGTAGCGGTCCGTGCGCGGCTTGCCCACGGTCTCGACCAGCTTGTCGATCACGTGCTGAGGGGCAGCCAAGTCCGGATTACCCATGCCGAGATCGATGATGTCCGCTCCATTGGCGCGGGCGGCGGCCTTGATGCGGTTGACCTGCTCGAAGACATAAGGCGGAAGGCGCTTGATGCGGTAGAAGTTAGACATGGTTCTGTCCTCGAGCGGAATCGGATGACCTGATATAAAATTTATGGGTTGGGATTGGAATTCGTCTTCTGGCGCGGACTCTGCGGCTTCTTGACCGGCAGCGTGACAGGCTCAGGCGGAGGCGTTCCGCCCAGACGAGCCGCAGCGGCTCCGGCAGCCTCGTTGCGGGCGCGCAGGGCATCGAGCTCCGATTCGGCTGCCTTGATCTCCGTGGCACTCCGGGCCGGAGTCGGGCGCCCCTCTTCAGCAGTCCCAATCGGCATGTAGTCGAGGTTCTGCGGGCGCGAGCGGGCCACGAAATCCGGAGTCGGCGCAACTCGGGGCCCAGCCCCCACGGCGGTCGCGATATCACGGACAGGATTGGAACCGCCTGTGCAGGCAGCAACGTTAGCAGCAACCAGCACCGTCAGCAGGAGGGCCGGAGCGCGGGAAACCGTAGGAAACTGAGTACGCATTGTCGCTAACCTAAGAGATAACTGCACAGATCGGGGATCAAACGCTAAGATGCTCGAAATGCGCACCCTGAGCAATGGCGCGAGATAGAGGGAGATCGCCTTATGGACAAGCCATACGGTGAAGAGAAAGCTCGGTCCTTATCCCCGGACTTCGAGGAGCTCTCCCGCAACATGGCCCGCTTCCTTGAGGGAGCGACCAAGGCAACGGCCGCTTACCTCAAGCCGATGGAGGAGCGCGGCTCCCCACCGGAGATCGCAAGCGATGCCTCGGAAGCGATCAAGACGCTGGGCCGTGTTGCGGAAGCATGGATGAGCGATCCGCAGAGGTCCCTGGAAGCCCAGACACGCCTCGGGTCCCAGTTTCTCGATCTTTGGGCCTCGACACTCAAGAAGGCGCAGGGCGAGCCTGCAGACCCTGTTGCGGAGCCCGAGCCCAAAGACAGCCGCTTCAAGGATCCGGAATGGTCCGAAAATCCCGTCTTCGATTTCCTGAAGCAGGCCTATCTGATCTCCTCACGCTGGGCGGAGGACATGGTTGAGGAGGCCGAGGGTCTGGACGAGCGGACGCGCCACAAGGCGCAATTCTATCTCAAGCAGATTTCGAGTGCCCTCTCGCCGTCGAACTTCCTCCTCACCAATCCCGAACTCATCCGCGAGACGTTTAAGGAAAACGGAGCGAACCTTGCTCGCGGCATGGCGATGCTGGCGGAGGACATTCAGGCGGGTCGCGGCGAGCTCAAGATCCGCCAGACCGATCTCACCAATTTCAAGATCGGCGTGAACATCGCAACCACCCCAGGCAAGGTCGTCTTCCGTAACGACCTGATCGAGCTGATCCAATATGCGCCGACCACCGACCAGGTATTGAAGCGCCCGCTGCTGATCGTGCCGCCGTGGATCAATAAGTACTACATTCTCGATCTCAACCCGGAGAAGTCGTTCATCAAGTGGGCGGTGGACCAGGGCCTCACCGTGTTCTGCATATCGTGGGTTAACCCGGCAGAGCAGCATGCGGAGAAGGGCTTCGAGCACTACATGCGCGAGGGCGTCTTCGCGGCGCTCGATGCGATCGAGCAGGCTACCGGCGAAAAGAAAGTGACGGCCATCGGTTATTGCGTCGGCGGCACCTTGCTCGCCGTCACCATGGCTTACATGGCGGCCAAGCGCGACAAGCGCATCGATAGCGCGACCTTCTTTACCGCACAGGTCGATTTCACTCACGCGGGCGATCTGAAGGTGTTTGCGGACGAGGAGCAGATCCGCGCCATCGAGACCGACATGAAAAAGCGCGGCTATCTCGAGGGATCACGCATGGCCAATGCCTTCAACATGCTGCGCCCCACCGACCTGATCTGGTCGAACGTCGTGAACGTTTACATGAAGGGCCGGCCGCCCACCGCCTTCGATCTGCTCTACTGGAACTCGGATTCCACGCGCATGCCGGCAGCGAACCACGCCTTCTATCTGCGCAACTGCTACCTGGAGAACAGGCTCGCCAAGGGAGAGATGGAGCTGGCAGGCGTGAAGCTCGATCTGAAGAAGATCAAGGCGCCGATCTTCAACCTCGCCACGAAGGAAGATCACATCGCCCCTGCCCGCTCCGTGTTCCTGGGCTCAAAAGCCTTCGGCGGTCCGGTCGATTTTGTTCTCGCCGGATCGGGCCATATCGCGGGCGTGGTGAACTCACCCAACAAGCCGAAATATCAGTTCTGGACCGGCGGCCCGGTCGAGGGCGAACTGGAGGACTGGATGGCCAAGACCACGGAGCATCCGGGTACCTGGTGGCCTTATTGGTTCTCGTGGATCGAGAAGCAGGCCCCTAAGAAAGTGCCCGCACGGGAGCCGGGCGGCAGCAAGCTCGAGCCCCTCTGCGATGCGCCTGGGACTTACGTTTTGGCGAAGGCCTAACGCGAACCGCATCAACGCAGTTCCTCATACACATCAAAGGAAAAGGCCGGCGATGACGCCGGCCTTTGTGTTGGAACCCTACGGCTCTCAGTACTTGCGAACGATCGGGGCTGCCGGGATAGCCACCTTCGCGTCGTCCCAGCGGTAGCGCAGGCCCACCGAGATGATATCTACGTCCGAGTCCACATCAGCCACGAAGGGCAGACCAGGTCGAAAGTCCTGATGGCCCTCGACGATGCGGATATCAGTCTCCTTCGTGAAGATGTGGGTATAGGCGACGTCGAACGACAACTTGTCGTTCCACTGGTAGCCGAGACCAATCGAGGCCCAGACGCGGTCGTTATCCGGCAGACGGGTGGAGCGGATCTCCGTGTCGATCGGGGATTCTTCGTAAGCCACACCGGCGCGCACGATCCACTGGTTGTTCAGCTTGTAGTCCATACCCAGCGAATAGAAGAAGCCGTCGTCATAGTTGAGCGGAAGCTCCTGGACGACAGCCCCGGTGCTTGCATTGGTGACGAGCGGAGTCTTGAGAACGCTCCAGTTCGTCCACTCGAAGCCGAGGTGGACCGTCATAGCAGGTGTAATCACCTGCGAGAGACCGACGGTGACCTGATCGGGGGTCTTGAGAGTCGCGTCAATCGGCGTCCGAACCGCGACAGGAGCAACAACGCCAGCGGGAAGCGTAAAGGATCCTTCGAGGTTATGCTCGATGGTCGAACGGTAGCCGACACCGATCGTCGTTCCCGCGAATGGAGTGATGGTCAGACCAGCCGTGAAGCCGAAGCCGATATCATCACCATCGAGAATGCCGCTCGGCTGGCCAGGACGAACGGCGGTGGCAGGCACAGTGATCGGGGTCGGCACTGCACTCTTCAGGCGGATGTCGAAATACTGGAGCGTCGGGCCTGCGGCCACCGACAGCCAATCGGTCACCTTCACGCCGATGACCGGGTTGACGTTCGCAGAGAAGATTCGCGACGAGCGGGAATAGACCTGACCGGCCCAGTTCTCGCGGGGATCGGTCACGAGACCGTAGGGAGCGGTACTGGAAAGACCGACCCAAAGCCTGTCGTTGATCTGGTAGGAGGCGAAGCCGGTCGGCACAATGGCATCCTGCCCGATATCACCGGAAGCGCCCAAGACGGCAGTCGGTGTCCGCAGAGGATCCGGATTGATATCGCTGCGCGGAACGATCAGCGAAAGATGCCACTCGCTGTGCCAGCCGGGAGCCATCGTGATGACGGCAGGGTTCCAGAACATCGAGGAGAGATAGCCCGAGCCGGATGCGGCACCGGCGAACGAATAGCCCTGCGCAGTAGCGCTCTGCTCGCGGACCGCGAAACCGCCAGCCTGAGCGCTTTGAGCGGCAATGAGAGCGGCGAAGGAGATTGCGGCGAGGGACAAAGAACGATTGAAACGGCTCATGGAGGATTCCTGCCCTTTTCTGTTTTGTTGCGGGGAATCCCGCATTGGCCGCAATGTGCCAATGCTTTATTTCTGCCGCAATCTCCTTATGATCTGCCCAACATGTCTTAAACAAACCTAAATACTGACCATACTTGCTGACTTATACTCGAACATGCGAAAGATTAGCCGCCAAATATACAATTCAATACAATTAGTTCATATGTAAACCAGTGTATTTGAAATGCACGACTGCAATTGTGCTGCATTGCATCTGGTGGGGGACATTTCGCGCTTTGTCAGGCCTCGTGGCAAAACGGCAACATATTTGCGTCTAGAAAATGCATTGTAGGCAGGCAGCGAATGCACCAAATAGCAACGTGCCGTTACAAGAGGAGCGCTTGATGAAGCTGGTGAGATTTGGGGAATACGGACGCGAGAAGCCGGGAATCGTCGATGCCCAAGGGCAGATCCGCGATCTGTCTGGCGTGGTCCCGGACATTACAGGCGCAACTCTGTCGTCGGAGAGCCTGTCCCGCATCCGCAATGTCGATGCCGGCACGCTCCCCCTCGCCTCGTCGGGACAGCGCCTCGGCGCCTGCGTCGGTCAGGTCCGCAATTTCATCGCCATCGGCCTGAACTATGCGGATCACGCCGCCGAAACGGGTGCGCCCATTCCGGCGGAGCCCATCGTCTTCAATAAGGCGCCCTCGTGCATCGTCGGCCCCAACGACGATGTCATCATTCCTCGGGGATCCCAGAAGACCGATTGGGAGGTTGAACTCGCCATCGTGATCGGCGAGCACGCTTCCTATGTCGGCGCTAACGAAGCCTTGGGCTACGTGGCCGGCTACTGCGTCTGCAACGACGTCTCCGAGCGCGAATTCCAGCTGGAGCGCGGTGGCACGTGGACCAAGGGCAAGGGCTGCCCGACCTTCGGTCCCCTCGGTCCCTGGCTCGTGACGAAGGACGAGATTCCCGATCCGCAGAATCTCTCCATGTGGCTCGACGTGAACGGCGAGCGCGTGCAGAACGGCTCCACCACGACAATGATCTTCAACGTGGCGAAGATCGTATCCTACGTCTCCCACTTCATGATCCTGGAGCCGGGCGATGTGATCACCACCGGCACGCCGCCCGGCGTCGGCATGGGCATGAAGCCGCCGCGCTATCTGAAGGCTGGCGACGTGGTGACCCTCGGCATCGAAGGCCTCGGCGAGCAGCGCCAGCGCTTCGTCGCCTTCGAGGAGGCTCAGCCGGATACGAGCAGGGGCCGATAGACTTCTTCGACAAAACCACCTCGTCATGGCCGGGCTTGTCCCGGCCATGACGAGGCATTTCGTATTAGGCCAGCCCGAGCATGAGCTGGATGTTCTGCACCGCAGCGCCCGAGGCGCCTTTACCGAGATTGTCGAGGCGTGCCACCAGCACCGCGTGGCTGTAGCTGTCGTGCCTGAAGACGAAGAGTTCAAGGCGGTCCGTGTCGTTGAGCGCCTCAGGCTCGATACGCTCAATCTTCCTGCCCTCGGAGATCGTCGGTACGACGCTCACGAGACCACCGCCCTGGTAGCGCTCGATCAATGCCTTCTCCAGCTCGATCGCCTTCGGCTTGCCAGACAGCATGTCGAGATGGAGCGGAACGCTCACCAGCATGCCCTGCCGGAAATTGCCGACGGACGGAATAAAGATCGGGCGGCGTGTCAGTCCGGTATACTTCTGAAGTTCGGGCACGTGCTTGTGCTCGAAGCCGAGGCCGTAGAGTTCGAAGGCAGGTGCCGTGCCGGCCTCGTAGGCCTCGATCATCGTGCGCCCTCCGCCGCTATAGCCGCTGACGGCATTCACGCTGATCGGGTAGTCAGGCGGGATCAGGCCGGCATCGACCAGGGGGCGCAGGAGCGCGATGGCACCGGTGGGGTAGCAGCCGGGATTGGCGACGCGCTCGGCGGTCGCAACCGCCCGCTTCTGCTCCGAGGTCAGTTCCGCAAAGCCATAGGCCCAACCAGGACTCACGCGATGTGCGGTGCTGGCATCGAGGATCTTCGGCTTCCTGCCGCTCAAGCCATCGACGAGAGAAACCGTCTCCCGTGCGGCATCGTCGTGGAGGCATAGCACCACGAGGTCGACCTCGGCGAGAATCTCACGCTTAGCTTCGGGATCCTTGCGGCGTTCGGGATCGATGCTGCGGATAGAGACTCCCGGTACGCTTTTCAGGCGCTCGCGAATGCCGAGGCCCGTTGTGCCCGCCTCACCGTCGATGAAGACGGTCTTCGTGCCCTGAGAGAGATCCGCAGAATTCTGGGTCATGGTTGTCATGGTCGATCTGATCCACCTGTGGCCGCCGATGAAGCTAAAGCCAATAACGCCAATAGGGTTCTGGAGAAACAAAAAAGCCGCGCAACGGCGCGGCTTGCGGTCAGGCCTTCAAGACAGCCGTCATCGCTCGCGCGCCGGGGCGGCAATCATTCGGCGTCGGATGATGAAGAGGCTCTGGTTCATGGGAGGTTTATGCGGGCGCAGACGGCCTTTTGTCAACAAGCCCATCCTGAGAGCCGAAACGCCCTTCACCCCTGAAGAAGGATGCTCTAGGCATGGAAGGGACTTTATGACACTCAAGGGCATGCACAGCGAACTCGATCATCTCCCGGAGCAGCAGCAGCGCGACCTACGCCGGGCGCTCGACGTGCTCTTTGCCGAGTTCGAGGAGGCATTGAAAGGCAAGCTCTCGTCCGAGCGCAAGAACGGGCGCATCCTCAAGGTGATCCTTTACGGCTCCCAGGCGCGCGGCAAGGCGGTGCGCGATCCGGTGACCGGCTATGTCTCCGATTACGACCTGCTCGTGGTGGTCAACGGCGAAGAATTCGCCGATCCCGATTATTGGGAAGGCGCAGAGGACCGCCTCCTTCGCCAGAACTTGATCAACCCCATGTACCACCCGATCCAGTTCATCGTGCACAGCTTGGGCGACGTGAACGATCAGCTCTCGCGCGGCCGCTACTTCTTCATGGACATCGTGCGTGAGGGCATCGTGCTCTACGAGGCCGAGGGCCATCCCTTCGCTGAGCCAAAGCCGCTCTCACCCGAAGCGGCGCATGAGGAGGCGAAAGGGTATTTCGATTATTGGTTTACCAGTGCCGGTGAATTTTTCGATGACTTCAGTAGCAATCTAGGCAAGGGACGCTTCAATAAAGCAGCCTTCGAACTCCACCAGGCCACCGAGCGTCTCTATCACTGCACGCTGCTGGTGCTGACGCTCTACACGCCAAAACTGCACAACATCGAGAAGCTTCGAGACATGAGCGAAAAGCTCGACGCGCGCCTGATCGAGGCTTGGCCACGCAATACGCGGAGGGCGCGGCGCTTCTTTCAGAAGCTCAAGCGCGCCTACGTCGATGCGCGCTATTCCAAGCACTACACCATCACGACAGAGGAGTTAGTCTGGCTTGGCGAGCGCGTCGCGGTGCTACGGGACATCGTGCGCGCCATCTGCGAGGAAAAGCTGGCGAAGGCGCAATAAGTCTCCATCATTCCGGGGCCGCTCGGCGGAATGACACCCTCTCACGTCATTACCAGCCTCGTGCCGGTGATCTCGTTTAGAAAGGTACGTCGCTTTTCCGGATCGAGATGGTCGGTACAAGCCCGGCCATGACGCGGGAGGGCTGTTGGGCCTTGAGATAGGCGCATTGTAACAAAAAGGGCGGCCCGAGAGCCGCCCTTTTCGAAATGTACAGTCTTGAGGCGATTAGCGCTTCGAGAACTGGAAGCTGCGGCGAGCTTTCTTCTTGCCGTACTTCTTACGCTCGACGACGCGCGGATCGCGGGTCAGGAAGCCTTCCTTCTTGAGCGGGCCGCGAAGCTCCGGCTCGTAGTAGGTCAGCGCCTTCGCGAGGCCGTGACGGACCGCACCGGCCTGACCGGAGAGGCCGCCGCCGTTGACGTTCACGACAATGTCGTACTGGCCTTCGCGCTGAGCGATCTGCAGCGGCTGCGACAGGATCAGGCGGAGAACCGGACGAGCGAAGTAAACCTCGACAGCGCGGTCGTTGATGGTGATCTTGCCGGAACCGGGCTTGATCCACACGCGGGCGACAGCGTCCTTACGCTTGCCGGTGGCGTAAGCGCGACCAAGGGAGTCGAGCTTCTGGACATGCTTCGGAGCTTCCGGAGCGGCGGCCTGGGCGTTCTGACCCAGATCGGCGAGAGACTGAAGGGTCGCCATGGATTAGGCCCTCACGTTCTTGGCATTGAGAGCAGCCACGTCGAGCACCTCCGGCTGCTGAGCGGTATGCGGATGCTCAGCGCCGCCGTAGACGCGCAGGTTGCCCATGATCTGGCGGAAAAGCGGGCCGCGGGGGAGCATGCGCTCCACAGCCTTCTCGACCACGCGCTCAGGGAAGCGGCCGTCCAGGATGAACTTGGCGGTGCGCTCCTTGATGCCGCCCGGATAACCGGTGTGGTGATAGTACACCTTCTGCTCGCGCTTGCGGCCGGTGAACACCACCTTGTCGGCGTTGATGACGATAACATTGTCGCCGCAGTCGACGTGGGGCGTGTAGCTTGCCTTGTGCTTGCCACGCAGGCGCATCGCCACGATCGTCGCGAGACGGCCCACAACGAGGCCCTTCGCGTCGATCACAACCCACTTCTTCTCGACCTCGGCGGGCTTCAGCGAAGTCGTAGTCTTCATTGCGCTGTTTCCCGTTGGAGCCCGTCGGGGCTCAGGTTCTGAAAAACGACAAACCGCCGCGAAATGCGGCGGCGAGTGAGTGGTGTTTAGTGATTTTGCGCCCGCAAGTCAACGGCGTTTATGCACAACGACGGCAGCAAAAAACATAAAAGAAACAATGCTTTATGTACATGCGGTATCTAATTACCTAACTTGTGGTATTATAGGACCACACGTGATTTGCCATTTCGAACTGTACAGCTATCGTCCTCTCGCCTGCTCTGTTCTATGAGGAAACAACCATGGCTGACGATCTCATCTTCTACACCCATCCCAAGTCACGCGGACGGATCGTCCGCTGGATGCTCGAGGAGGCTGGCCGCCCTTACAAGACAGAGATTCTGCAGTTCGGAACCTCCATGAAGAGTCCGGACTACCTCGCCTTCAATCCAATGGGGAAAGTGCCGACGATCATTCACAAGGGCACAGTTGTTACGGAAGCGGCCGCCATCTGCGCCTATCTGGCCGATGCCTTTCCTGAGGCGGGGCTTGCGCCTCTGCCTGGCGATTCCCGCCGTGGACCATATTACCGCTGGATGTTCTTTGCCGCCGGACCTGTCGAGGCTTGTCTGAGCAACAAAGCTCTTGGGTTTCAGGTGCCGGATGAACGACGTGGCATGGTCGGCTATGGCTGCATCGAAGACGTCACGAACGCCCTGGAATATGCCGTCACCCAATTCGAATACATTGCCGGCGACCGCTTCAGCGCAGCGGATGTCTATGTCGGCTCGCAGATCGGCTGGGGCATGATGTTCGGTACGCTCGAGAAGCGTCCCGCCTTCGAGGCCTATTGGGGGCGGATCAATTCACGGCCAGCCGCCATCCGCGCGCGGGAGATTGACGATGCTCTGGTGGCCGCCCAGCAGCAGGCCTCCCAATAAGGGCAGACGTGCCACTCCTATCGGCGATTCGGGATCGAATAGGTTCCGGTCGCGTGGCAGACCACATCGGGGCTGCCTTCGGAGAAGATCGAAACCTCTCCCACGGCAAGGCGCTTGCCGAGCTTGAGCAACCTGCAATCGGCGATCAGGGCACGGGGCTCGGGCTTTCTGAGGAAATTGAAGTTGAGGCTCGTGGTAACGGCGAGCGCTACGGGGCCGATATGGGCGAGGATCGCTGCATAGAGCGCGAGATCCGCCAAGGTCATCATGGAGGGGCCTGAGATGGTGCCGCCGGGGCGCAAGTGGCGGTCGTGATAATCCATGCGCATCCGTGCACGGAGCGGCCCGATCTCATCGACGAAGAAGGTCTGCCCGCCTTCATGGATCTGGGGGAACTCCCGATCCAGGAAGCCGGTCAGTTCGTCCTTGCTCATGATCGGGTGATGAGATGCCATTTTTCACGATGCTCGTTGAACTGCCCTGCCCTTTCCCATACGTTCCCGCCATGGATCACAGCAATTACCCAAACGATTACATCCGCGGCATTCTCAACACCGTGAAGACCATCGCGCTCGTGGGCGCCTCGGCGAGCCCCGCCCGCCCGAGCTGGATCGTCACCAAGTACCTGCTGGAGCGGGGCTATGACGTCATCCCCGTCAATCCGGGGATCGCCGGCACCGAGCTGCTCGGCAAGAAGGTCTATGGCTCACTCGCCGAAGTGCCCGGCCCTATCGACATGGTTGAGATCTTCCGCAATTCGGAGGCCGCAGGCCCGATAACGGACGAGGCCCTTGCTCTCGATCCCCTGCCGAAGGTGCTCTGGATGCAGCTCTCCGTCCGCAACGACGAGGCTGCCGCCAGGGCGGAGGCCAAGGGCCTGAAGGTCGTGATGGACCGCTGCCCCAAGATCGAGTTCGGCCGTCTCTCGGGCGAGATCTCCTGGCAGGGCGTGAACTCACGGATGATCAGCTCAAAGAAGCCTGTTCTCTCCGGCAAGGGCTTCCAGAAGCTCGGGCTCAATCGCCCATAGTTTAAAAGGGAACCTTCAGTGCTCCTTGACCGGAAGAACGTTTCGTTCTTTAAAGAGAACAGAACATCATCCCCAAAGGAAAAGGGCTCCCACCAATGTCTGACCGTCTGCCAGGCTTCAACACGCTCGCCATTCATGCGGGGGCCGCCCCCGACGCCGCGACCGGCGCCCGTGCCACGCCGATCTATCAGACCACGTCCTTCGTGTTCGACGACGTTGATCACGCGGCGTCTCTCTTCGGCCTGCAGGCTTTCGGCAACATCTATTCGCGCATCGGCAATCCTACCTGCTCCGTTCTGGAGGAGCGCGTCGCGGCGCTTGAGGGCGGCACGGCAGCTCTCGCCGTCGCATCTGGCCACGCGGCGGAGTTCCTGACCTTCCACACGCTGCTTCAACCGGGCGATGAGTTCATCGCCGCCAAGAAGCTCTATGGCGGCTCGATCAACCAGTTCAATCATGCCTACAAGAACTTCGGATGGAACGTGGTCTGGGCCGATTCCGATGATCCCTCGACCTTCGAGGCAGCCGTCACGCCGAAGACCAAGGCGATCTTCGTCGAATCGATCGCCAATCCGGGTGGCGTAATCGTCGACTTGCAGGCCATCGCGGCTATCGCCAAGAAGCATCGCATTCCGTTCATCGTGGACAACACGATGGCCTCGCCGTACCTGATCCGTCCCTTCGAGCATGGCGCCGACATCATCGTGCACTCGGCCACCAAGTTCCTTGGCGGTCACGGCAACTCGGTTGGCGGCCTGATCGTGGATGGCGGCTCGTTCAACTTCGCCGGCGATGACCGCTATCCCATGCTCTCCAAGCCCCGCCCCGAATACGGCGGCATGGTGCTGGGCGAGACCTTCGGCAATTTCGGCTTCGCCATTGCCGCCCGCGTGCTCGGCCTGCGCGATCTCGGTCCTGCCCTCTCGCCCTTCAACGCCTTCCTGATTCTCAACGGCATCGAGACCCTGCCACTGCGCATGCAGCGCCATTCAGACAATGCTCTCGCCGTTGCCGAGCATCTGGCGAACCATAGCAAGGTGTCCTGGGTCAGCTATCCGGGCCTGCGCTCGGACCGTTATCATAACCTCGCCAAGCAGTACTGCCCGAAGGGAGCAGGCGCGGTGTTCACCTTCGGCCTGAAGGGCGGCTACGAGGCAGGCGTGAAGCTCGTGTCGAACCTCAAGCTGTTCTCGCATCTTGCCAATATCGGCGATACGCGCTCGCTGGTAATCCACCCAGCCTCGACCACGCACCGCCAGCTCACCGACGAGCAAAAGACTCAGGCCGGTGCCGGCCCGGAGGTAGTGCGCCTCTCTATCGGCCTTGAGGACACGGAAGACCTGATCGAGGATCTCAATCAGGCTCTGGACGCGGCTTAAACCTTCGCGCTTCTTCGTCATGCCCGGGCTTGTCCCCCGGACATCCACGCCTTAGTCATCCAGGACGTGGATGGCCGCAACAAGTGCGGCTATGACGAAGTGGGAGAAGTCAGCAACAAAAAGGCGGCTGAAAGCCGCCTTTTTGTTTTGACCAACCCAGGCTGCAATTACGCCGCGCGCGAGGAGCCGCCGGTCTTCTTGTAGGTGTTGTGAATGGCGTTGAGCGAACGCTCCAGCGCTATCCATAGGCGCCCGATTTCCTCGGCGCCCTGCGAGTTCGGCTCGTACTCCTTTGCCCCCTCACCGGTTGCCAGCGCAAGGGTCAGTTCGGGGCGATGGGTGATCTGGCCCGCCCAGACGGGGACCTGCAGCGCATTGAGAGCGCCGCGGGCATCAGCCACCACGGGAGACTCCGCATCCCCGTGCTTGGCCGGAGCGGCATTGATCACGGCAGCGTAGGGCTTGCGCAGCTCACGCGCGATAGCGACCGTATCCTGCAGGGCCGCGATGTCGAACAGGCTGGCCCGGGTGGGGACGATCACAAGCGTGGCGTGCCTGATGGACTCGGCAACGATGTGGGACTTGTTGGGCGGCGTGTCGACCAGAACCCACTCATAACCTTCGCGCTTGGCCTCTTTCAGAGTTTCGCCAAGGTTGCGCACATTGTGCTTGAGGCCGAGATGTTCCTGATGGCGGATCTTGTGCCATAGCGACAGCGACCCCTGCGGATCGTTGTCGATCAGCAGCGTCCTGCGGGTAGGATTGGCAATATAGCTCGCGAGATGTGCAGCGAGCGTGCTCTTACCCGAGCCGCCTTTCCGCGAAGCAAAGACCAGCACATTCATGCCTGAGACTCCTCATAAGCCTATCAAAGCCCGCCGCCCCTGGTTAACGCGAGCTTAATATTGTTCATCTGTAGCAGAACAAGACCTGATTTCCTAATTCCACCTTTGATCACTCTGTGTATATCCCCAAGCAGAGCGCCGGTTTTCAAGCGCAAGATCATGCCGCAACGGAAGCACCTGAAAGCCGAGCTTTGAGCAACCCTCCCTGTCTGCCGCGACATGGAGATCAACGTTCGAAAAAAGGGCCGGAATTGCACAGGCGAGGTCCCAGGATTCAATAGAAGAATGATGATTTGGATCCGCAAGCAGGAAAGAAAAGAGGATTAATTCCTTGAGATGTCGGCCTTTTGAAACTCTCTATCAATGTCGGAACCACACCTAAGCCTGGTCGTTAAGCTCCCGACTTCACCAGTGAATGGAGCTGACACATGTCTAAGAAGATTCTTTTTGCAGGCGCTCTTCTCGTGGCTCTGGCCCCGGTTGGCGCATTCGCCCAGGACCCGGCAGCTGGTGGCGCGGCCGCTGGCGCAGCGACGGGTGCCGTTGGCGGCGCAATCGTCGGCGGCCCGATCGGTGCGGCCGTTGGCGGCGTGACGGGCGCGATCGTTGGCGGCCTTGCCGGTGATGCACAGCCCCGCTTCCGTCAGTATGTCGTGACTCAGGGCGTTCCCTCCTACCGCTATACGGAAGAGGTTCGTGTGGGCGCTACCCTGCCTGCTTCAGGCGTGCAGTACTATGAGGTTCCCGCTGAGTACGGCGTGACCCAGTACCGCTACACGGTGGTCAACGACACCCCGGTTCTGGTCGATCCCGGCACCCGCCGCATCGTCCAGGTCATCCGCTAATTTCTAGTGGCATGATGAAGTTTGGGCGGCCGTCAGGGCCGCCCTTCTCTTTTAAGCGGCACTCACTCGTGCATGAACCACGGCCATCGCGAGAACAGCCATCGCAAAGACCTGATGCGCCAATCCGGCCCAGAGCGGCACCGCGAGCAGCAGCGTCACGATGCCGAGGCCCATCTGGGCAAACGCGAGAAATGCCATTCCAGTCGCACGGCGCGCCGCACCCGAGCCCTGCGCTCTGCGGCGCATGTCCCAGGCATGCCAAAGGGCAAAGGCGACGAGCACGTACGCCACCACGCGGTGGTTGAACTGAACGAGCAGCACGTTGTCGACGAAGTTCTCGATCCAGGGCTTCACCACGAACAGAGCCGACGAGGATGGGACGAATGCCCCGTCCATGAGCGGCCAGGTGTTGTAGGTCAACCCGGCTTTCGAGCCGGCGACGAGACCGCCCAGAGCAATCTGCAACAGGATCAGACCGACGAGAATGCGGGGCGCATAGCCTGCGCTTTTCTCAGGCCGAGAAGCGCTGCGGTCTTTCAGTCCGGCCGCCACCCAGACCAGGCACGCGAGAATGATGCTGGCGACCGTCAGGTGCAGCGCGAGCTTGATGGGCGCGACAGCCGTCATGCCGGGCTCCAACCCTGAGGCCACCATGATCCAGCCGATGGTGCCTTGCAGTCCGCCGAGCGCGCCGATGCCGAGCAGCGTCAGGGCTAGCCTTCCCTTGATGATGCCGCGCACCCAGAACCACACCAACGGTAGGAAGAAGACCAAACCGATGAGACGGCCGAGCTGACGGTGCCCCCATTCCCAGGCATAGATGAACTTGAACTCGGAAAGGGTCATGCCCTTGTTCACGAGCTCATATTGCGAGATCTGCCGGTACTTCTCGAACTCTGCTTGCCAGGCCTGTTCCGTGAGCGGCGGAATCGCGCCGGTGACCGGCTTCCATTCCGTGATCGACAGGCCAGAGCCTGTCAGGCGGGTCGCTCCGCCAACGGCGACCATCAGCACGACCAAAGTTGCGAGCGTATAGATCCATGTGCGGACCAGGGTCTGAGACCGGATTTGAGGCGATTGGGCTTCAGGCAGGCGCGCCAACGGCGCGCCCTCGGTTGAGGCTGCGACAGCCATGCTCGTTCTCATCGACAATTTAAGACTTGAACCCGGGATAACGCTTGTCACATAGAGGCTGAGCCTCCTTGAGGCAATCAATGCCAGTGACGCACCGCGAAAAGGTGGGTTCTAGAAGGGTTTGAGCATGAGCATGCGTGTGCGCAAGCTGATCGGGACGGTGGTGATGCTGGTCTTCATCATCACCTATGCGCTGTTTGCCATGGCTGTGGCTGAGGGCCGAATTACTGAGGCTCCGAAGCTCGTCCAGACCCTTGCCTATATCGCGCTCGGCCTGATCTGGGTGTTTCCCATGATGCCGCTTGTCCGGTGGATGGCTAAGCCCGACAAGCAGCCTTGATAAGGCATGAGGTTGATCCCAAAAGTGGCGGCCACTTTTGGGCCCGATGCTCAAGCGCCGCCGATCCCCTCGATAATCTTGCCCGTTCCGCCGCACATGGGACAGGCCGCCGCACCGATGCGGCCGCTGCCCTTGCATTCGGGACAGATGTTCTCGCCCGCACCAGGAGTGCCGGGCTCGGCTTGGTCGCCAGGGTTGAGTTTCGGTGTGTCAGGGGCAGCTTGGTCTTTCGGTGTGTTGCTCATGACAGAACTCACGCTGTGGCTTTCCCCGTCAACGCGGCAATGGAATCGGAGTTTCTAAAACGCGCAAAAGAAAAGGCCCGCCGGAAGCGGGCCTTACATGATTCGTGGCGGAGGTGATTAGTTGCAGACCTGACGGCTGCGATATTCCCAACCCCAGCCCGGAACCCACTCCCGATAACGTTCGGTCGTGCAACGCTCGACATAAACCCGGCGCGGACGATGATGCTCGTACACAACCGTGCCAGGCTGCTCCACGTAAACGCGGGTCGGCGGTGGCGGCGGAGGCGGTGCCACATAAACCGGCGCCGGAGCGGCATAAGCCGGCTGCTGGGCAATCGTCGCACCGACGATGGTGCCGACCGCAAGGCCACCCAGGGCACCGACGGCAGCAGCCGCGCCGGGAGACATGCGATCACGGGCAGCAGCCGGTTGGGCAGCGGCCAGACCGGTCACCAGCGCCAGAGCAGCGGCCGTACCGGAGAAGAAACTGAAGACCTTCATGGATCGTCACCTACAAGCAGGAGGGAGATTTCCGTTCCCCCTTTCTTGGCGATGACTATATCGCCTCAAACCTCACTGGAAGCTGAACAGATTATGGCAAAGCTTCGACCGAACTTTGTTTCAGCGCGGATGGTAAGCAAACCCTTAACATGCCTTTTCGCTCATAGACCGACGCTAATCTCCTGTTGTCCGCAACGGGACTGACAGCAGCACGCGCACCAGATCAGCCTGCCGGTTCGTCTCGGTTTTCCTGAAAAGGTTCTTCAGGTGGAAGACAACCGTCGTCTGCGCGATCTCGAGTTCTTCGGCAATCTGGTCAAGTCGCTTGCCATCGATCAGCATCAGTGCAACTCGGGTTTCGGAAGGCGTCAGATTGTAAAGCCGTACGAGCGTGTCGCCTGAGACCTTGGTGCGCTGCTCGGTATCAATGACAAGCAGCACCACGGCATCGGGCCTCTCTTCCACCGAGAACCTTTGGCCAGGAACAAGCACGAGATACGGACGCCCACCGGAGTTGCGCGGGAAGGACACGATCTCGTCGAGAGCTTCCTCTTCGAACGCCTTCTCGATGGCCTGATGCAGCTTGGAGTTCTGCTTCGCCATAGCACCCTTGAGCACACCGCCCGAGACGGTAAGACCATCATTCTCACCAATGATTCGCTCGGCTTCCTTGTTCATCAGCCTCACGCCCCCTTTCTCATCGACGATCACAACGCCGACCAGAAAGCGGTCGAACGCGAAAGTCGCTTTGTACAGGGCGTCGACAGTGCGTCCGCGCGAGGATTTGAGAATTTCCTGCCAAGCCTCTTCCGCGCGGCTGACGGCACTCGACTGCACGCGCGCCACCTGATTGAGACGCGCCTCAATCGTGGCGAGCAAGATCTCGTAGTCGATGGGCTTGACGAGGTAGTCGTCCGCGCCGGCCTGCTTACCAACGAGAACGTCGTTTCTCTCCGCCAGGGCCGTCAGGAAGATGAAGGGGACATCGGCCTTGTCCGCTTGCTCGCGAATGGCCTTGAGCACGTCATAGCCCCCAAGACCCGGCATGGTGACGTCGCAGAGCACGAGGTCAGGCCGCTCGCTCTCAAGGAGACTAAGGGCTTCGCTGCCATTAGCGGCCTGAAGCACGCGGTAGTTGGCGGACTCCAGTTCCTCGGCAATGTCGGTCCTCAAGTCGTCTTCGTCTTCGACGCAAAGAATTGTTTTTTGAGCATTCATTGGCTTGGTCACTTATGCAGCCTGTTGCGCCTCTTCGGCATTCGATAGCGGCAAGTCGAACGTGAACAAAGATCCTCCGGCCTCGTAGCTTTCCACTTGGATCTCCCCCCCATGCAAGTGCATGATTCTCTGCGCGAAATTCAAACCGATACCAGTCCCTGCGATTCCGGATGCCGTCCTGGCACGATAGAACCGATCGAAGATCTTAGGCAACTCGTCGGCCGGAATACCGATACCCCAGTCCCGGACGGAGCAGAAAGCACGCGCACCTTCTGTCCAGACCTTGATCTCAACCACTGGACTCTCGCCTGAATACTTCACCGCATTTGAAACAATATTGATGACAACCTGCTCGATCAGCATGCTGTCGCAATAGACCTGCACAGGAACATCAGGCACCTGGAAGCGAATGTTCGCATGCGAATTGAGTTCGCTCTGACGCTCGCAGATATCCATGACAAGGTGGACGAGGTCACAGGCTTCAGGATTCAGCTCGATCCGGCCAGCATCAAGTTTCGCGGCATTCAGAACGCTCTCTACGAGGCGCGTCAGGCGATTGCCGGCGTTTCTGATCTTCTGAATACGTGCGGAAAGCTCTTCATGCGTCAAATTGGAGCCGCGCCTCAGAATGCGCTGCGCGCTGGAATCGAGGATAGCCAGCGGTGTCCGGAACTGGTGGGAGACCATGGAGACGAAGTTGCGGTAGGCATCCGTCGTCTCACGCTCACGATCGAGAGCAGACTGAAGGGCCTTTGCCACCTGCTTGTAGCCGGAGATGTCGGTAAGACGCACGAAGATCGTGGCGCCATCCGCCTTCGTGACGGACAGGCGGGCCCAAACGTCCTTCTTGATCAGAACGTCGATCTCGATTTCCTCGAAGGGAGGATGAGCCACCAGAAGTCGCTCATCCGCACCTTCGCACATGGCAAAGCAGCGGAGGAAGACGGGAAGGCTCATCTCCTCCCGGCCCCAAAGGGCTACGGGCGCAGCCGCCCAGATCTGCTCGTTGGCAAAGAGCAGTTTGCCGGTCCAGTCGAAGGCCGCAAACCCTTCTGCGGCGGATTCGATAGCCGCAATTAGACGGCGCTCGGCCTGCCGCAGAGCGGCGGTGCGCTGGAGGACCTTGATCTCCAGGTCGAAGTTGTGGCGCTCGGCCTGCTTGCGGGCGAGCCATTGCTCGGTCACGTCGCGCACGAAGGCGATGCCCAGCTTGCGCTGAGCCATGGAGACCGGAAAACAATTGATCTCGAGGCAACGTTCCTGGTCGGCGTCTTCCGGTGTCTTGTCTTCGAAGACGGAACTGGTTCCCTCAATTACCAGATTGAGAGAACGGATCACATCCGCTTTTGAGAAAAGCGGGTCGATGTCTTGCATGAGCCGGCTGATCGCCTGATCCGGCTTGACGTTGAGCAGACCCTCCATTCCGGGATTCCAGAGCAGGCACTCCAGCTTCTCGTCGAACATGACGATGCCCTGGTTGCTGACGTTGTTGATCACGAGATCCGACAACTCCTGCTCCTGGCGCAGAAGTTGCTTGGCCTGGCTTGCCTCCTGAACGCCTCGGAAGAAGCGTAGGAGCAGGAAAGTCGCGCTGAGCACGATGCCGACGAAGAACGCGAAGCTCTCGAAGACGACACGCATGTAGTTGGAGTGTTTCAGGGAGGCTTGCTCACGCCCGTACAGAAGGACTCGGTTGGCGGCATCCCTCAGCTTGAAGGCGAGATCACGCGCCTGAGCCTGCAGCAGCAACGCACCCTCGGCATCTATACCTTGCTGGAGCAACGGCTCGGCCAGCGTGAGCTGAAGATAAGATTGTTTCAGGTCACCCATGAGCCCCAGGGTACGGAACACCTCACTCTGAGGCCCTTCAAGAAGAACCGCGAGGCGGCTGATCAGGATGGTGGCACGAAAAGCCGGCTCTTCCTCAGGTGTGGCAAAGTTCTCCTGGGCTGCTTGACGCGCCAAGCTTTCGGCAAAAGCAGCTGCCTCGAACTGGGTTTGAGTGGTAACCCAGAGATTCGTCTGCATGGTGTCCGTCCGCAGATCGCGCTCAACGTCGACCAGCCGCATAACCGTGACGCCGAGATAGGCGACGAGGCTCGCGATTGCAAAGAGCGTGACGATGGCTGCTTTCTTGCTGGGCAGAGCGAATTTCATGGCTACTCGATATGAAGCTTGCTCAGCTGCCAGACCCAGCGCGAGTCATACCTCGCGTCATGGAGGACGGAATGGGCATCACGCGGATAGGCAATCCAAAGCGGCCCCTTATCGCGGGCGGTAATCACCTTGCCGTCGACCTTCATGGCGAGAATGGGCTCGAACTGAAGATCCTCCATGGGGATGGAATTCTGATAAGCGTTCAGGGCCGTCGCCTTGATCGTCTTGCCGAGAGCCCCCACACGCTCCAGCACAGCACGCAGAGGAACCCCCTCGAATGTCATGGGGGTTGCCGACACTTCGGATGATGTCGTGTACGAGGCCTTTCCCAAAGTTTCCAGCATGGCCTTGTCAAACCGAGCCTGCCCCGGGGCGTTCATCTGGGTGATATTGCCCGTGATCGTCAGGATGACGGCCCCCTGGGGGCGCGGCAAAGGCTCTGCTGCGGAAGCGGCACTCATGCGCCCCAGCACCGCAAACAGCATTACCACCAATGTGACGCAACGCACGAAAGCCCCCTCTCGACAGGATTATGTTAGAACATACACCTTTTTGAAGGATTTCATGGCAAAAATCCAGGGCTTTTCAAGGATTTTTGCTATCGCCCATTTAGGCATTTGGTTGGCTGAGACCTCTGCCTCACAGGCAGACGGAGGAGTGAGTTTCACATTTTCTTGATATGTTATGTTTTAAAGTTTCTTCTTCTAGGGCGTGCAGATTGCATAGGGGGCGTGACATCACACGGCGGCCAGTTAGCGGGCGCAGGCCAGGAGAAGGACACAGGCCCGGTAAACTGGCCTATGGTGTTTGCAAGCTTGGCAGATTGCGTTGTAGTTTCGCACGCTGATGTAGCGCCTATACTACTATATCCTTGCAAGTCAGGAGTCCTCGATGCCCAAACTCGCTCTGGTCCTCGGTCCATTGGTAATCCTCTCGGCCACCCTACTCGGCTCGTCCCTTCCTGCTGACGCCGAACCTCTCCTGAACCAAACCCTGCCGAAAATCGAGCGGGCTTACCCGAACGAGAGCTACACGCAGTACTATCACCGCCGCCGCTACTATTATCGCCGCCATCACTATCATGATGACGGCGGCTCGGCTCTTGCCGCGGGCGCCGTGGGCTTGGCAGCAGGAGCTTTGATCGGGAGCGCCATTGCCAGCCAAGCTCAAGCCGCCCCTCCTCCGCCTCCGGGCACGATCGATCCCACAGTGGCGGCTTATTGCGCCCGCAAATATCGCTCTTACGACCCGGTGACGGGCACGTTCCTGGCCCATAACGGGATGCGCTACGTCTGCACCTATCCGTAAGCCCGTCGTTATCAATGCATAGGTCTATTGTCTTACGTCGGTAGGTTTGTTGTCTCTGCGCAATCGAACGCAGCATCAGGCGAGAGATCACGCCCGGCGTCTGTGGCGTAGCGCATCGTGCGGCAAAGTGGATCCGGTTTTGCACAACCAACGATGCGCTCCTTGAGAAAATGAGCATCGGTGGGGGGCTCAAGAGTGGGGTCCACTTTTGGGTCCGATGCTCTAAAATCGGCAGAGAGCCTGAAATTCAAAAAGTGAAAGACACCCTCATGGCCCTTCCTCCCGACAGCAGTGGCACCGTCATTCCTCCCAACGAGGCAGCCATCGTGACGGCCAGCAACATGACGGAGCTGGAGCTTGTACTGCCCGATATGGGCGATGAGGATCTTCCCGAAATCGCGATTTTCCTCGTGGCCTGTGCCATGCGCTTCCACAGCGACCCCAACTTCGTGCAGGAGCAACTGGAATGGCTCGTCAGGATGCACGATACCGAGGTTGATGAGGGCCTGAAGCCTGACCAGCTGAACTCCGCCAACGACGATTGAAGGCCGTCCTCACCTGTCAGTCGAGAAAGACGACCGGCATCCCTTTCTTGACCATGCCTGCAAGCTCCTCGACATCCCAGTTCGTCAGCCGAACGCAGCCATTGGAATAGGCCTTGCCGACTTTCTCCGGCTCCGGCGTGCCATGGATACCGAAGGACTCGACGGAAAGATCAATCCAGGTCGAGCCGGCAGGATTATTGGGCCCAGGCTTGATCTCGAACTTCTCCTTCGCCTTCACGCCCTTGAAGGCATAGTCAGGATTGTAGGTGTAGGTGGGATTGCGCGCGACGGCGCGTATGGTGTGCGAGCCTGCGGGCGCGGGCTTCTCCTCGCTTCCGATGGAAGCCGGGTAGGTGGCAAGCACCGCTCCGTCCTTTCCGATCACTCGCAGGAGGTGCTCGCTTTTGACCACTTCGATCTTCTCGATCTCCTTGGCCTGTTCGTTCGCGGCTGAAGGCGGCGCAACATTGGCGACGACGATCGAAGTGCCCGCTTGGTCGAAGCGCTTATCGGGGTTGAGTTCCTTCAGCAGGTCTACATCCATGTGGAATTTTTCAGCCAGGAGCTCTTCCGGACTGGAATAGGACAACCGCTCCAGCTCTGCCAACTCCTCCATCTTCTCAGGGATCGCTGTAAAAGGTCCTTTCACGTCCTCATCGCTGATCGTGTAGGTCATGAGGACCGGATCGGATGAGGCTTCGTTCAGTTTTCGCCACAGTTCTTCGTCGAGAGCTCCGTCGATTTTAACCCCACGCGCCTTTTCGAAGGCTTTGATCGCGTTCTGCATGTTCTCGCCATTCCGCCCATCGATCGCGCCGGGAGAAAACCGCGCACGGTCGAGCAAAACCTGCGCTTTGATGAGAACTGGACTGACGCCATTTTCAACCTTCGCAGAGAAATTGGCGGCATTCACGGCCTCCATATCCAGGATCTGCGGGGCGGCGGCCGCCCCTCCAGTCATGCACGACAGACCCAACGCGGCACGCATCAGAACCTTCATCACCTACTCCACTCCGTTCGCCTCGCTGTGAGACGAGTGAACATAAAGACGAAAGCCTGCTGCTCGTTCCCTGCATCACTGGCAAATGCGATAGTCACCCTTGCGCACGCGCATATCGAGATGAAGGTGATCGTCGTGGTCATCATCGGCGCCCGGCCCGAGCACGGTCGAGAAAATCGCGCAAGCATCCTTCTGGACAGCTGACTGGAAAGCGGCCTCAGGGGAACCTTCGGCCTGAACACGGACCGTCAGCGGCGGGCGCTTGTCGAACTCGAAGCCCATCACGTCCACGCTGTTCCCAAAGGCATGCTCACTCAGCTTGGCTCCGGACCGTTGATCGCGGCACTGGTAGGATGTTCCGATCAGCAGTTTTGTCGGCGCGCTTTGGAAGTGCTCGCTCGTGCGGGGAATGACGACCTCGTTCACCCACCGCACCAAACCCTCAGCAAAGGAGCACTCCATCAGCGAGGCCGGCGCGACCTCCACCCCATTCGGAAGCACCGAGACGGAGACAGGGTTGCCAATCCTGCAGGCATTCTCCTGCACAGGCGGACGCTTCTCGAAGCGAAGCCCCAGCTTGGTCAGACGCTCGATGCAGGCGGTATCCGGATCATCGGCATCCGTCGCTTTCTGCTCAGCACTCTCTCCAACAGGCGGTTTCCCATCAGGCTTTTCAGGGGGCGCAGGCCTGTCCGGTCTTGGCGGCGGCAAGGGTGGATTCTGCCCCTGAGCGGCCCCTGCCTCGGGGAGCGCCACTGCCATCAGGAGGACCAGACTTCTGTTCCAGCTTGACAAACCTTTGCGGGAAGAGCCGCCCAACCGCCAATCCTTGCCTTAGACATTCGCCACGGAAGTCAACCGAACTTGGCGAGTTCGCGTTCCACTCACCCGTTAGAGTGGCTTGTCGTCCGCGCTGAAAACGCCAAATTCTTATTCAGAAAGGATCTGTCATGGGGATGTTTCCGCTATCGCCGGCCGACTACAACGAGAGCCTGGCACTCAGCCCGAAGCTGCATGAGCTTCAGGAGGGCCCTTGCACGAGGCGTGTCGCGGAACTCAGGGCAAGGGTGGAGAGGCTGCGGGCTAAACTTCGGGCAGCTGAAGAGATGCTGGTACGGGAACAAAGCCGGGCGCCTGAGATCGGCGAGTTCGTTCGCTGTCCGCTGACCGGCTTCTTCGGCCAGGTCACGAAGGTTACGCCGCGCGCCTACGGCCGCCCCTGGGTCGAGATCCTGCTTTACCTTGGCAAGGACATGCCCGGCCACACGACCGTCGATCTGTTCGGAAACTGGGAGCTGATGGACCCACCTTCCGAGGATAGCGTGGTCCATGCCCTTATGATTGCACCTGAAGCGTAGAGCGCCGATCGGCTCACCCAGCCTGCACCAGTTTGTTCCAATCCCGGCAATATTGCTGGAAGCTCTCAGGCAGATGGCAGGTGGCACTCGCTGGCTCGGTCTGAGCGGCTGTCGTCGCAGAGAGGCCGGAAGCAAGAAGAGCCGCGCCGACACTCGTACCTGTCGATCCGGCGACTGCGATCACCGGACGTCCGATCGCCTTGGCCAGAGCCTCAATGTAGAGTTCATTTCGGGCGAATGGCCCCTCTACGACGATGGGGCCTGCCGCTCCGGTGAGATCGAGACAGGCTCTCGTCATCAAAGCGGCATAGAGGGAGGCTGCCACATAGGTCTCGTCCGGGTTCAGCCCTTGCGGCGCATTCACGATACGGTGCTCGGCATGAGGATAGGGGCCACATCCCGGGACGACGCTCGGCGTCAGGCAAATGCCTTCTTCGACGACACGTGCCACAGCCTCATGGGTATCCGTCCCCTGCCCTCCCGTCAGGATCTCGAACTCGCGTCCCCCCATGAACCGGGCCGAGGGAACGGCACGGCCGAGAGCATCGACATTGGCCAGCGTATCGCGCCCGGGATCGAGATGATCGAGGTCTCCGCCGACTGCGAAAAGCACGACCCAGGTGCCTGTCGACACCACGGCGAAAGGCGCCTCGCGCTGAAGGAGATGCGGCAGCAGAGAGGCATTGGAATCGTGGATACCGCAGAAGACCGGAACGGGACCGGCAAGCCCGATCTCCGCCGCGATCTCGTCAGTCACGTAACCCAGCATATCCGATGGTTTCTTGACGGGTGCCAGTTTGCCGGCAATCCCGAGGCTATCAACGAGGCCGGAAAACATGCCTACGCGCGGTAGCCACAGATCCGTGTGGCACCCGAGCGATGTGACCTCGGTGGCCGCAACCCCTGTCAGCCGCCAGCCCCAGTATTGCGGATAAGTGACGATCGTCCGCACCTCCCTGAACGCATCCGGAAAGGCGGTCTTCTGGTAATGGAGCTGTGCACCGAGATTAAGCCCGCCCGGAAGACGAGGTGAGAAAGTCTCCCGGAACGATGGCCTGATCCCATCATACGCATCATCGATTTCTTCCGGGTAACGGAACTCGTAGTCCAGCACCGGCAATGCCAAGCCGTCCTCACCAAGAAGCGCACCGCTCGCGCCGTGAGCCGTGATAGAGATGGCCTCGAATCCAAACTCGGCATTGAGCTGCTTCAAGGACTCCAGAAAGAACGCGAAGATCCCATCCACGTCGAAATGAGGATAAGGTCCGTCCGTCAGCACCTTGTTCGGTTTCGTGCGCGCGGCGAGCTCCCGCCCGGCCGCCACATCGACGACAACGGCCTTGACGTTCGTCTTGCCGACATCGAGCACTGCGACTTTCATGGGTCAGACCATGTGGAAGACGGTAGCGAGAGGCTTCTCAACCGGCGAGTTGTCCGGGTTCGTTGCCATGATATCGGCCATGTAGGCCCACCAGCGCTTCATCACGGGGTGGCTCGGCAGATCGGTCATGTTGTGGTTCACAGGCCGCCAAAGCACGGCGAAGAGAATGTTGGTCTCCCGATCGAGGTGGATCGAATAATCCTCGACGCCCGCATCCTTCAAAAGCTCCACCAGTTCGGGCCAGATCTCGTCATGGCGGCGGCGATATTCTTCCTCCATTCCGGGATTGAGCTGCATCTTGAACGCGTACTTTTCCTTTGCACTCATGCGGATGCTCTCGAGCGGATGCGGCGGAAGACGATCGGCAGCGCGATCACGAGGATCAACAGCAGGCCGATGAAGATGGACATAACGATGCCGGGCACGTTGAGCAGGCCCAACCCGAAGGTGACGAGGCCCATGACGATGGCTGCAAGGACCACGCCCAGAATGGTGCCAGAACCTCCCAGAATGCTCACCCCGCCGAGCACCGCCATGGTGATGGCCTCAAGTTCCCAACCGGCCGCGATGGTGTGCCGGGTCGAACCCAAACGCGAGGTCAGGCATACGGCCGCAAAGCCGCTCATCAGACCGGTCAGCAGAAACAGGATGAACTTCGTGCGCTGTACGGGAATGCCGGAAAACTGCGCCGCAAAGGCATTGTTGCCGATGGCGTAGATCCGGCGCCCGAAGGTCGTCCGGTGCAGCAGGATTCCGAAGACAACGGCGAAGAGCACGAAAGCCACCATCTCAAAGGTGACGACCTCGAACCCGGGAAGCGTCGGCCACCAGGAGAAATCCGACATGTAGCCTTGGCCGAACCAGGCGAAGCTCGCAGGGTAGCCGCCATAGGCCTGATCGCCGAGAACGATCTGCGCAATGCCACGGAACAGGCTCATAGTACCGATTGTCACCACGATGGACGGCAAACCGATGCAGGCCACCAATAACCCGTTGAACGCACCGCACAGAAGACCGACGCCGAGGCCGATACCGACCAGCGCCGGCGTCTGGAATCCGGCCTGGGCGGCCGCTCCCATGGCGGTCGAGGCGAGCGCGATGATCGCTGCAACCGACAGGTCGATTTCCCCTGAGATGATCAGCAGCGTCATCGCGAAGGCGATCATCGCCTTCTCGGTGAAGTTGTAGGTGGCGTCCGACAGGTTCCACGGATCGAGGAAGTGCGGCGAGGCCAGCGAGTTGGCGATGAAGATCGCAATGGCGACTGCGGCGAGAAGCGTCTCCCAGCTCCCCAGAAGCCGCCCGATGGGTGTCGAGAGCTTGTCGGGGATATGGCGCACGGGCTGCTTGTCGGCTGTCATGATGCTCATGCGGCTGCTCCTTCAACAGGGGCCTCGATCCGGGACGGGCGGCGCTTGGCAGCATCGCGCAGGATAAGACGGCCCTTGCGGCGCTCCTGACGGGCATTGAAGAGAACGGCGATGATGATCACCAGGCCGGAAATCGCCATCTGCCAGAACGGAGAGATGTTGATCACCGGAAGCGCGTTCTTGATTACCCCGAGGAAGAGCGCGCCCAACACGGCTCCGCCGACGGAACCGATACCGCCCAACGTCGAGATGCCGCCGATCACGCAGGCCGCAACCGTGTCGAGCTCGAAGCCGGCGGCGATATCCACGTAAGCGACCGCATAGCGCGACACCCAGAGATAGCCGCAAAGCCCTGCTAGAGCACCCGACAGAACGAAGGCAAAGAACTTCGTGCGACCGACGTCGACGCCGGCATAAAGTGCTGCGGTGGGGTTTCCGCCGGCGGCATAAAGGGACCGCCCGAAGACCGTGCGCGTGAACAACACGGCGACAAGAGCGATCACCAGGATCGCCGTCCAGCCGAGCAGGGGAAGGCCGAGCACCGGCATGCGTGGCGTGTTGAGGAAGACCGGCGTCATCTGAGTCTGGTTAACCCAGGCACCGCCCGAGAGCACGAAGGCCATGCCGCGATAGATCGTGAGCGTGCCGAGCGTCGCCACGATGGCAGGAATGCCGATCTTCCACACCATGAAGCCGTTAACGGCGCCGAGAATGGCTCCAATGGCGAGGGCCGCCAGGATCAGGAGCGGCAGCGGAATGCCCGGATAGGCGGCATTGAGCATCGCAACCGCCATACCGGTGAAGGACAGGTTCGCCGCCACGGACAGATCGATGGACTTTGTCAGGATCACCGCCATCTGACCAAGCGCCAGTATGATCAGGATGGCGGTGTCGTTGAAGATGTTGGCGAGGCTCTTGGGCGAGGCGAAGCCCGGCGCGCGATAGGAGAAGGCGGCGATCAGCACGACGATGATCGCCACCAGCAGGAGTTCGCGGTACTTCAGAATCCGGCTCATGGCGTCTCTCTTCCCATCACTCGTTGCCGGTGGCGGCGCGCACCAGCATTTCGGCGTCGAGCCCCTCCCGGTTCCAGATGCCGGCCATCCGCCCTTCGCGCATCACCATCACCCGGTCGGACATGCCGAGGATTTCGGGTAGCTCGGACGACACCATGATCACGCTGAGGCCCTCCCCCGCGAGTTCGCTCATGAAGGCATGCACGGCAGCCTTGGAGCCGATGTCGATCCCCTTCGTCGGCTCGTCCAGAATGATCACCTTCGGCTTGGTGGCGAGCCACTTGCCGATGACGACCTTCTGCTGATTGCCGCCAGACAGGGTACCGACCGGGACCGACAAGGCGGCCGCACGCAGGTCGAGCCGCTCCGCATACTTGCGCGCCAAGGCGAATTCCTCGGCCTGCCGGAGGAAGCCGGCCCGCGTCGTCTTGGCCAGAGTGGCCATGGAGAAGTTCTGGAAAATAGGCATCTGAAGCACGGCCCCATGACGGCCGCGCTCTTCCGGCACATAGACGATGCCAGCCGAAATGGCGTCCGACGGAGAGCGGATCTGGATGGAGTGCCCTTCGAGCTCGAGGGTTCCCGCACTTGGGCGCGTGATGCCGAAGAGAGATTGGCAGAATTCCGAACGCCCTGCTCCGACGAGACCGTACAGGCCAAGGATTTCGCCACGGCGCAGCCCGAATGAGATGCTGTCGAATTCCGTCGGATGGGAGTATCCGGAAACCTTCAGAACGGTGCTACCGATGGCGACGTCTGTTTTGGGAAACACGTGATCGACCGAGCGGCCGACCATCATGCGCACGATCTCGTCCTGGCTGGTTTGCGACAGCAATCCGGCACCGATCGAGCGCCCGTCACGGAAGACCACGAACCGCTCGGCGATCTCATAGACCTCTTCGAACTTGTGGCTGATGAAGAGGATCGCCTTACCCTGTCGCTTCAGCCGTTCGATGATGCGGAAGAGGTCCTCCACCTCCTTATAGGACAGCGCCGCCGTCGGCTCGTCCATGATGACGATACGGGCCTCGACGGACAAGGCGCGTGCGATGGCAACGAGGTGGCGCTGCGCAATGGAAAGATCCTTCAGCCGCGTATAAGGGCTGATCGGCGCATCGATGGAGGTCAGCAGCGCTGCGGCGCGCGCATTCATGGCGGCCCAATTCACGAGCCCCCACCGGTTACGAGGCGCGTGCCCAAGGAAGATGTTTTCGGCAACCGAGAGTTCGTCGAACAGCACGGTTTCCTGATGGATCGCCGTGATGCCGCTGCGAATGGCGGCCTCCGCATTTGCGAAATGGACAGCCTCGCCATCGACGACAATCTCGCCGTTATCGGGCTGGTAGATGCCTGTGAGAATCTTGACGAGGGTGGATTTGCCCGCGCCGTTCTCGCCGATCAACGCCGTCACGGTTCCCGGGTAGAGCACGACATCGACATGATCGAGCGCCTTGACGCCGGGAAACGACTTGGAAATGCCGCGCATCTCCAGAAGCGGAGTTGGATCTTTAGCAACCGCTTGTACGACAGACATGGGAACTCCCGCCGCGAGCCAACGTGAGCAAGGAAGGCGCAGGAATCCCGCGCCTTCACTCTGAGGGTGTCGAGATCAGAAGATCTTGGCGAATTCGTCGACGTTCTTCGCGTCATACACGAACGGATCGGCCATGGCGGCTTCACCGTTGTCACCGACCTTGATCTTGCCCATGCGGCCGGCATTGATCTCCGAACCCGGCTTGCCGTCGGTCTCCTTCTTGACGAGACGATAGGCGAGCTGCGTCGCGGAGTAACCGAGATCGATCGGATTCCAGATCGCGAACTGCTTGGTCGCACCCGAGTGGACCGCACCCGCCATTTCAGACGGCAAGCCGAGGCCAGTCACGTAAACCTGGCCGATCTTGCCGGCATCCTTCACCGCCTGCGAGGCCGCGAGCACGCCGACGGTCGTGGGAGCAACGATCACCTTCACGTTCGGGTGGGAGGTGAGTAGGCCCTGGGCTTCGCGGTAGCTCTTGTCGGCCAGATCGTCGCCATAGACGGTCGTGACGAGGTTCAGCCCGGGATATTTCGGCAGTTGCTTCTTCATCTCGGCAATCCAGGTGTTCTGGTTCGTCGAGGTGGAGGTGGCCGACAGGATGGCGAAGTCGCCCTTGCCGCCAGGCAGGTGATCGGCTGCGAGCTTCAGGCACATATTGCCGATGAGCTCGTTCGATGACGGATTGAGATGAAGGATGCGGCCGTCCTTGTTGACGCCGGAATCCCAGGAGATCACCTTGATGCCGCGCTGGGCAGCCTTCTTCAGCGCCGGAACGACAGCGTCGGGATCGTTGGCGGAGATCGCGATCGCATCGACCTTCTGGGCGATGAGCGCATTGATCACCTCGATCTGACCTTCAGCGGTCGTGGTGGTGGGACCGGTGTAGATGACGTCGACCCCGCCGAGCTCTTTCGCCGCTTCCTGAGCGCCCTTGTTGGCAGCCTCGAAGAAGCCGTTGCCGAGTGACTTCACGACGACGCCGATCTTGATGTTCTCGGCGCTTGCCGCGCCCGTGAGAAGGGCGAGGCCCAGAGCGGTCCCGACGGCGAGTTTCGCGAATAGTTTCATGTTTTCTTCCTCCCTTGCAAAACACCTCCGGCAGACTTCACGCTGCCGATGAGGATTTCGTTGGCTGCTCGGCTGCCGCGACATTGGCAACGATCAGCTTGATGCCCGCTTCCTCGATCATCGCTCGAGCCGAATCCGGGATGCCATCGTCGGTGATCAGCGCGGAGACACGATTGAGCGGACAGAGAATGAGGCTGGAGCGGCGCTGGAACTTGGTGGAATCCACCATCAGCACCAGTTCATCGGCTTGGTTGATGAGCTTCTGTTCGGCTTGAATGATCAGGGCATCCTGCTCCATCACGCCGAGTGGGCCGACGCCCTGAGCGCCCATGAACATGCGCTGCGCATAGAAGTTGCGCGTCACGTCGTTGTCGAAGGGCGAGAGAATGATGCTCTGGTCGCGGTAGACAGAGCCACCCGGCAGCATCACCTGGTTCTTGGAATGCTTGATGAGGTGCTCGGCAATCGCGAAGGAATTGGTGAAGACCTGCATCCGGCGGGCGGTCAGATAATGCACCATCTGGAATGTGGTGGTTCCGCCATTGATGATGATGGCGTCACCATCATTGCACAGGGCCACGGCCTCGCGGGCGATGGCGCGTTTCTTGGCAGCGTTCTCGCCTTCCGAGATGCGGAAGGGCTTTGCAGCCAGCGGGCTGATTTGCTGCGGGTGAAGAGCTTCCGCCCCGCCGCGCACGCGGCGCAGGCGCCCCTGGACATGAAGGGCCGCGATGTCCCGGCGGATCGTTGCCTCGGAGGCCTCCGTCAGTTCCATCAAATCCTGGATGGTCGCGACCGGCCTCTCCTGAACGAGGCTGAGAATGATCCGGTGCCTTTCACGTTCGTGCATTATCCCTCACCAGAGTGCCCTAGAACCAAGCAAGATCACTAAGAGGCCATCAAATTCGCTTAAGAGCAATCCTAGCGTCATAGAGATTTGGAGCATCGTCAATCATTTCCTGTCTTATCCCTTCGTATTATGAAATGTTTTGCTCGTTTTTGATTGGTTTTGGTTGACAAGACTGGAGGCCTCGCCAATGTTCTTTGCCTAAACGTGAGGCACTGCGCGCCCGCTTTCAGCTTGGCAGGAGGACAATGTGGATACTGCGACGCAAACCGTGAAGCTGCTCGACAATAAGTGGGACGACGCGAAAGCGGCCACCCTCGACGAGCCCGGCCTGCTCCTCTACCGCTCCAATCTGCTCGGGGCCGACAAACGCATCACGAACTATGGCGGCGGCAACACCTCGGCCAAGGTGATGGAAACCGATCCCCTCACCGGCGAGAAGGTCGAGGTTCTCTGGGTGAAGGGCTCCGGCGGCGATGTCGGCACCATCAAGCTCGACGGTTTCGCCACCCTCTACATGGACAAGCTGCTCTCGCTGAAGTCACTCTACAAGGGCCTGGAGGACGAGGACCGCATGGTCGGCTTCCTGCCTCACGCGACCTTCAACCTGAACACACGCGCAGCCTCCATTGATACGCCCCTGCATGGCTTCCTGCCCTACAAGCATGTCGACCACATGCATCCCGATGCGATCATCGCGATCGCAGCCTCCAAGAACTCACGCGAACTCACACAGGAAATCTTCGGCGACGAGATCGGTTGGCTACCCTGGCGTCGCCCCGGCTTTCAGCTTGGTCTCGATCTGGAGGCTTTCGCCAAGGCCAATCCCCATGCCAGGGGCGTCGTACTCGAAAGCCACGGTCTCTTCACCTGGGCCGATAACGCGAAGGACTGCTACGAGCTGACGCTGCGCATCATCAACCAGGCCATCAAGTGGTTCGCGCAGAAGACGGCCGGCAAGCCAGCCTTCGGCGGCGCCGTGACCACCAGCCTCTCCCGCGAAGAGCGCCGCAAACTCGCCGCACGCCTCATGCCGGAAATTCGCGGCAAGATCAGTCAGGCAGAGCGCAAGCTCGGACACTTCGACGATCAGGACGCGGTACTGGAATTCGTCAACTCGGCCAACCTGAAGCCGCTGGCGCATCTCGGCACAAGCTGCCCGGATCACTTCTTGCGCACCAAGATCCGTCCACTCGTTCTCAACTTCGATCCGAAGTCCCCGGATGTTGACGCCGTGGTGACAGGTCTCGATGCGGCTCTGGAGGCCTATCGCGCCGACTACACGCGCTACTACGAGCAGTGCAAGCGTTCCAACAGTCCGAAGATGCGCGATCCGAATCCGGTGATCTTCCTGATCCCGGGCGTCGGCATGCTGTCCTTCGCCCGCGACAAGGCTACGGCCCGGATCGCCAGCGAGTTCTATGTGAATGCCATCAACGTGATGCGCGGCGCCTCCTCGGTCTCCGAGTACCAAGGACTACCCGAGCAGGAGGCGTTCGACATCGAGTATTGGTTGCTCGAAGAGGCGAAGCTCCAGCGCATGCCCAAGCCGAAGAGCCTCGCGGGCCGCGTGGCCTTCATCACCGGCGGCGCCGGTGGTATCGGCCGCGCCACGGCCGAGCGGCTGATGAGCGAGGGCGCCTGCGTGGTCCTGGCCGATATCGACCAGGAATCCCTCGTTTCAACCGTTGGCGATTTCGGCAAGCGCTTCGGCAACGACGTGGTTCGCGGCGTGAAGCTCAACGTCACGAGCGAGACGGACGTGCTCAACTCCTTCATCGAGGCCTCAGTCGAATTCGGCGGCATCGACATTCTGGTGTCGAATGCAGGAATCGCGTCTTCGGCTCCTGTCGAGGAGACCGATCTCGCCATGTGGAACAAGAACATCGACATCCTGACGACCGGTTACTTCCTGGTCTCCCGCGAGGCGTTCCGCCTGTTCCGCCGCCAGAAGCTCGGAGGCAACATCGTCTTCGTGGCGTCGAAAAACGGCCTCGCCTCCTCACCTAACGCCTCGGCCTATTGCACAGCGAAGGCCGCCGAGATCCACCTCGCCCGCTGCCTGGCTCTCGAAGGCGCGGAGGCCGGCATTCGCGTCAACACGGTCAACCCGGACGCGGTGCTGCGCGGATCGAAGATCTGGTCCGGCGAATGGCGCGAGCAGCGTGCGGCCTCGTCCAAGCTCGCCGTCGACGAGTTGGAGGAGCATTACCGTAAACGCTCCCTGCTGAAGTTGAACGTCTTCCCGGAGGATATCGCGGAAGCCATCTATTTCCTCGCCTCCGACGCTTCGGCGAAGTCCACCGGCAACATCATCAACGTGGATGCCGGCAACGCCATGTCGTTCACGCGTTAAGATCAGGCCGGGGAGGAAACCATGTCAGAACAGAAAATCCGGGCCGAGATCGTCGCCACCGACAACGAGAAGCGCTCAAACGCTCTGAAGGCCGACTACGACGCTCTCGGGGCAAAGCTCTCCCGCGAAGGCATCGATATCGATGCGATCACCGAAAAAGTCGGGAAGTTCTTCGTGGCCGTCCCCTCCTGGGGCGTCGGCACAGGTGGAACCCGCTTCGCCCGGTTTCCCGGCATTGGCGAGCCGCGCAACATCTTCGACAAGCTCGACGATTGCGCAGTGATCCACCAGCTGACGCAGGCGACGCCGACCGTCTCTCTGCACATTCCATGGGACAAGGTCAGCGATCCGCCGCAGCTGAAGTCTCACGCTGATGCGCTGGGTCTCGGCTTTGATGCCATGAACTCCAATACCTTCTCCGATGCACCGGGGCAGGAACACAGCTACAAATACGGGTCGCTCAGCCACACGGATGCGGCGACCCGCCAGCAGGCCATCGAGCACAATATCGAGTGCATCGAGATCGGCGAGGCCATTGGCTCCAAGGCGCTGACAGTCTGGATCGGCGACGGCTCGAACTTCCCGGGCCAGACGAATTTCACCCGGAGCTTCGAGCGTTATCTCGACTCCATGAAGACGATCTATAAACGGCTACCTCGAGACTGGCGCATCTTCTCCGAACACAAGATGTACGAACCGGCCTTCTACTCGACAGTCGTCCAGGATTGGGGCACGAACTACCTGATCGCGACAGAGCTTGGTGAGAAGGCTTATTGCCTCGTGGACCTCGGCCACCATGCGCCGAACGTCAATATCGAGATGATCGTGGCTCGCCTGATCCAGTTCAAGAAGCTCGGCGGCTTCCACTTCAACGACTCCAAGTATGGTGACGACGATCTCGATACGGGCTCCATCGATCCCTACCGCCTGTTCCTCGTCTTCAACGAGCTGGTGGACGCCGAGTACCGAAAGGTGGCGGATTTCCACCCCGCTCACATGATCGATCAGTCGCACAATGTGACGGACCCGATCGAGAGCCTTATCCGGAGTGCCAACGAGATCCGCCGCGCCTATGTGCAGGCGCTAATCGTGGATCGGAAGGCGCTGGAGAGCTATCAGGAATCCAACGATCCGCTCATGGCGTCCGAGACGCTGAAGACCGCGTTCCGCACCGATGTGGAGCCGATCCTCGCCATGGCTCGCTTTAGGGCCGGCGGTGCCATCGATCCCATCGCGGCCTATCGGGCGAGCGGCTATCGTGAGATGGTCGGCAAGCAGCGCCCTGCAGTCACCGGAGGCGGTGGCGGCATCGTCTGATGCCGCCTCATCACCCTGCTTTGGCAAGCATGCTGCGGAATCGCGCGATGGCGACGACCAGAAAAACGACGCCAAGCCCGGCCATGATTGCCATGTCCTCCCAGACAATCGGGAAGCCCGCCCCGCGGTAAAGAATGGCCTGCGCGAACCGCACGAAGTAGATCGAAGGCGAAACATGCATGGCCGCCTGCAGCGCCTGCGGTATGCTCTCCAGGGGAGTCATGGTGCCGGAGAGTAGCATCATCGTCACGAAGACCGGGATCGCAAGCAACGCGAATTGCGGCATGGAATTGGCAATCGTCGCCAGCAGGATTCCGAGCGACGTCGTGGCAAAAAGATAAAGGACCGTGCCGGCAAGAAAGAGTGCAATGGAGCCTGCGATGGGGATATCGAGCACCATGCGCAGCACCAATTGCACCGAAAGAAAGACGGCGATCAGGATGACGAGGCCGTTCGCCCAGATCTTGCCGAGAGCAATGGCCGCCGGTGTGACAGGCATCACCAGGAGATGCTCCATCGTCCCGTGCTCACGCTCCCGCATGATAGCAGCGCCCACAAGCAGGATCGAGAGGATGGTCACGGAGTTGATCACCTGCATGACCCCATTGAATCTGACACCATTGAGGTTGGGATTGAAGGCGAAGCGGACGACGCCTTGGATGGGTAGTACGCTGTTGACACCAGCTTGATCGAGGTATCTCGCCGTTTCGGTGAGCAGGATGTCCTGGAGATAGGCTATGCCGTTCCCTGCCTGGGCGATGGCAGTCGCGTCGGCTCGCACGGCGATCCCCGGCGAGCGACCCGCTAGCACATCGGCCTCGAAATGTGGCGGGAATTCCACCACGAAGGTGTATCGGCCCGCATCGATGGCATGATCGATGGCATCGGCCTCCACCATTATGGGAGGCTTGAAGTATTGCCGCGGGATGGCATCGGCGAGCCTCTGGCTCAGTTGCGTGCGGTCCTGGTCGACGATGGCGATGGCCGCGTTCGAAACCTCCAGCTTCACGCCCCGCGCAACTGTCACCACCGCAATCGAGAGCGCATAAACGACAAGCCCAAGCATGACGTAGTCATATCGAAGGCTCGAAAACTCCTTCAATCCCAAGAAGAAGACGTCCTTGAGGAAGCGCATCGCCGTCAGGCCTCCTGTTTGGACAGCATGAGACATGCGGTTGCAAGGAACACGACACCGAAGCCAGCGAGTATCGCGTAGTCCAACACGAGATCAGCAGCGCCTAGACCCTTGGCGAAGGTGCCGAGCGAAATCCTCTGAAACCAGCCTGCTGGAAATGCATAGCCAATGATGCGACCTACTCCCTCTACTGAAGCGATCGGATACATGAAACCGGAGAAGTTCACGGCAGGAATGACGCTGAGAATGGCCGTTGCGAATGTCGCCGCCACCTGGGTGGACACCACGGTCGAGATCAGGAGCCCGAATGCCGTGCAGGCGAAAACATAGATCATGGCTCCAAGCGCGAAAGCCGCGATGGATCCGTTGAAGGGCACGCCGAACGCCAAGACGGCCGTGGTGAGCAAGCTGACGACATTGATCATCCCAATTCCGACATAGGCGAGCTGCTTGCCGATCAGGAATTCGGCCACGCTCGCCGGTGACGCCTCGAGGTTCGCAATGGACCCGATCTCACGCTCCCGCACCACGCCGAGCGCGGTCATCATGGCGGGGACGAGCAGGAGAACCAGCATGATGACGCCCGGAGTGATGGCGTTTACCGACTGGAAGGCCTGATTGTAGAGATAGCGGGGTCGGATATCGACCGGCGCGCTCACCCCCGACGAGCCGGCCGAGGCCTCCCGAGCCAGCTCGTTCGCATAGGTCATGATCAAGCCGGAAACGTAGGAGCGCACCGTTTCAGCGCGAAACGTATTGGCGCCATCGATCCAGATGCTGACCTCGGGACGGCGTCCCAGAAGAAGGTCTTTTCCGAAGCCGGGCGGGATGCCGACTACGAGGCGCAGCTCTCCACTCGTCAACCGCCTGTCGCCCTCGGCCTCGGAATCGACAGGTGCTTTGGCCTCGAAGTAGCGAGAGCCTTCGAAGCTGCGCAAGAAGGCTTGGCTTTCCGCAGAACGATCACGGTCGAAAGCCGCGTAGGTCAAATGCTCCACATCGAAAGAGATGCCGAAGGAGAAGATGATGAGCAGCAAGATCGGAATAGCGAGCGCGAACCCGATCCGGATACGGTCGCGCAGCAGCTCCAGCGTTTCCCGGCGAGTGAAGGCCCAGAGCCGACTGAACCGGCCAGCCTCTCCTGCCCCGCTTGGTCCGGCTCCCTTGAGCGGCCCATTATCTGGCTCTTGAGCTTCGGCGGATGCTTTTACGGGACCGGGCTCCTCTCCACCCTCGGCGAGATAGGTGATGAACGCCTCCTCCAACGTAGTGGCATTGCGGGAGGCCACAAGCTCGGCAGGCGTTCCCATTGCAAGTACGCGCCCTCGGTGCATGAGCGAGATCCGATCGCAGCGCTCCGCCTCGTTCATGAAATGCGTTGACACGAAGATCGTCACGCCCTCATCTCGTGAGAGAGCGGCGAGGTGCCTCCAAAAAAGATCCCGCGCGGCCGGATCGACGCCTGACGTCGGCTCATCGAGGATGAGCATCTGCGGCCTGTGAAGGCACGCAGCCGCAAGCTGCAGGCGTTGCCGCAGTCCGAGCGGAACCCGGGCCGGCAGATCATCCGCGACGCCGATGAGCTGAAAGCGCTGAAGGCTCTCGACAATCCGTTCCTCAGTTTCTTTCGGCGGGACACGGTACAGTCGAGCATGGAGTTCGAGATTGCCGCGAACCGTCAGCTCCTCGTAGAGCGAGAAGCCTTGACTCATGTAGCCGACACGCATGCGGGCATCGAGATCCCCGGCATCGACTGCTTTGCCGAACAGCTCGGCCCGCCCTTCGGTCGCGGGCAGCAAACCGGTCAGCATCTTCATGGTCGTCGTCTTTCCGCAGCCATTGGAGCCTAGGAAGCCGAAGATCTCGCCGCGCTCGATGCGGAAGCTGACATGGTCGACGGCCGTGAAGTCACCAAAACGGCGGGTCAGCCCCTCCGCTACGATAGCCGATGCGCCGTCATGGACAGCCCGGGGCCCAATGGTGAAATGGCCCTCTGGTTTCGCTCCCGTCTGCAGGCTTCGGTAAGCCTCTTCGAGGGTCGAGGCTCCGGTCTGCGCCAGCACATCTCGAGTTTCTCCGGCCGCAATAACCCGCCCCTGCTCGATCGCCATCACACGGTCGAAGCTCTCCGCTTCCTCCATGTAGGCCGTCGCGACGATGACAGTCATTGCCGGACGACCGGCGCGGATGCGTGCAATCAGCGTCCAGAACTGCCGGCGAGATAAGGGATCAACGCCCGTTGTCGGCTCGTCGAGTATCAGCAGGTCGGGATCATGGACAAGGGCGCAGCAGAGCGACAGCTTCTGCTTCATGCCGCCGGAGAGTTTGCCTGCGGGCCGATCCGGAAACGGATCGAGACCCGTGGCGGCGAGGAGATTCTGGAGCCGCGTCTTCCGCTCCGGTCCAGTGAGCCCGAAAAGCCGCGCATGAAAGTCGATATTCTCCGCGACGGACAGCGTGGGATAGAGATTTCTGCCAAGCCCCTGCGGCATGTAGGCGATACGCGCAGCAATGGCGTTGCGATGTGCGGCATCGGCCATAGACCCGCCGAGCACCTCCAGCGTGCCTTCCTGCAATCGCCGAACACCGGCGATCAACCCGAGCATCGTGGATTTTCCGACGCCGTCGGGGCCGACCACTGCCGTAGCGCTTCCAAGCGGCAGGCAGATGGAGATGTTGTCAGCCGCCAGGATTTTCCCATAGCGGTGGGTGAGTCCCTCCAATCGAACGGCGTCACGACTTGGCATCGGGCAGCCTCGGCTGCAGCCAATCGGGCCAGGTGCCGGAGGAGCCGAGCAGGATATAGGCATTCCCTGTCAGGCCTGACTTCACGTAGTCCCGGTACTGCCGGAGGAGTTCGATGGGGACGCTCACCTTGACGCGGTACATGAGCTTTGCCCTCTCGTCTGCGGTCTCCACCGTCTTTGGCGTGAACTGAGCCTCAGCGGCCACGAAAGAGACGTTGGCGGGGATTACGTAATCGGGCGCGGCGTCGAGAACGATGCGAGCCTCACTGCCGAGCCTTACCTGCCCGACCGAGGCAGTGGGCAGAAAGACGGTCATATAGACGTCGGACAGGTCGAGCAGCGTCACAACCTTTCCGCCAGAAGCAACGACCTCTCCGGGCTCAACGAGCCGGTACTCGACGCGTCCGGCAATCGGAGCCTTCAAGGTCATGTCGGCAATGCGCGCCTCAACCTGCGCCACATTCGCTTCAGCCACTTTCCTCGCAGCCTCGGCATCTCCAATCGCCGCTTTCGCCGCTTGGACTGCCGCTGCAGCCACGTCTCGCGCTGCGCGCCTTTGGTCAGCCTCCGCCCGAGAGGTATAATCCTTCTCAAGCAGGTTCGTGGAGCGCTTGAGCTGGACTTCGGCAAGAGCAAGTTCCGCCTCACGGCTCGCTGTCGTCGCCCTGGCTTGAGCCACTCCTTGGATAGCCCGCTCGACCGCGGCCTTCGTTGCTGCGAGTTCCGCGCGGACCTCGGTCTCGTCCATCATTGCGACGACCTGACCCTCGCTTACCATGTCGCCTTCCCGCATGGTGATCGACGCAATGCGGCCGGGAACCTTGGTCGAGATATCGACGCGCTGGACCTCGATCCGCCCGTTCGCCTGAGCAATGTTAGCTGGGACGGTTTGTGCGGTTTTCTGGAAATAGGCATAAGCGCCGAGCCCCGCGGCTGCCAGGAGCACGAGGACGACGGTCATTGGAGCTAACCGCCTGGTTTTCATGAAGGAACCCGACAAAAGCGAACCAATTCACCGGAGCAGACCATCAAGTAGCGGCCGCACATGGCAAGGTGCGATCGCGAAACGCGAAGCCAAGCTCAGCCACCTTCCAAGCTCAGCCACCTTGCCGCATATGCTCCTGCAAACATGAATGCCGTTGCGGCCTTTGGTCAAGATCGAAGGCTTTGGCTATTAGAGCATCGGACCCAAAAGTGGACTGGCACTTTTGGGTCCGATGCTCCCTCTCTGCAGGAGCCCTTCGTTCGAGGCAGAAAACCGGGTCCACTTTTCCGCACGATGCCCTAGTCACGTGACAGGATCATTGCATTTGCAGCACGATCCGTCCGTCAATCTGGCCGGCCTCCATGCGCTCGAAGATGGCATTGATGTTCTCGAGCTTGTCCCAGGAGAAATGGGCCGCAACCGCTCCATGGCCCGCGAACTCCAGCGCCTCCTCCAGATCCTGCCGCGTGCCGACGATGGAGCCGCGCACCGTAATCCGCTTGAGGACAGTGTCGAAGATCGGCATCGCGAACTTGCCAGGAGGCAGGCCGACGAGTGCCATCGTGCCGTGCGACCGGAGCATGCCGAAGGCTTGCTCGAAGGCGGCAGGAGAGACCGCTGTCACAAGGACTCCATGAGCCCCTCCGATGGCCTTCTGCAATTCCTGCATGGGATCCGTTCTCTTGGCGTCAAACGTGATTTCGGCTCCGAGAGACTTGGCGAGAGACAGCTTTTCCGGGTGCACATCGACGGCCGCGACCCGCATACCCATGGCGCGGGCATATTGCACGGCCATGTGACCGAGACCGCCGATGCCAGAGATCACCACCCATTCGCCCGGCTTGACCTCCGTTTCCTTCAAGCCCTTGTAGACCGTGACGCCTGCGCAGAGGATGGGCGCAGCCGGCCCCCATTCGAGCCTGTCGGGCAGACGGCCAACATAGTTGGGATCGGCCACCGCGTACTCGGCGAAGCTGCCATTGACGGAATAGCCGGTGTTCTGCTGCGAACCGCACAGCGTCTCCCAGCCGGTGCGGCAGTGCGGGCAGTAGCCGCAGGCGGTGTGCAGCCAAGGGATCCCGACGCGATCCCCTTCCCTGATCCGCTTCACGTCACGACCCACCGCCACGACGGTGCCAACGCCTTCGTGCCCAGGAATGAAAGGCGGATTGGGCTTCACCGGCCAGTCTCCCCTGGCGGCATGAAGGTCGGTGTGGCACACGCCAGTCGCAGCGATCCGCACGAGGATCTGATCTGGGCGAGGCTCGGGAATCTGCACCTCCTCGATGGTCAGGGGACGTCCAAGCTCGCGAACGAGCGCTGCCTTCATCATCTTCGCCATGGAATCCCTCCTCGTTTCAAAGAAGATGAATACCTGCAGAGCCGAGCGGCCACATTGATCGGGATCAAGGTTATGGGCGCCCTCTCACGTTCCGGCCCCTTAAATGTCAGCATCAGTGGAGTTTCTGTTTCGAGTCTCGCCCAAGCGTCGGCGCAGCCCGCCGTTGACAGATCCTACTAGGAAGTAGGAATAATACTGCGCTTATAACATGATCAACGACGGATAGGGCGATCCTGTTCTCGGATGGAGACCCGAAACAGGCACCCCAATCCTTCGAAGGCCCTCGGGTGGTCGGTGGCACAGAAATTGGCACGCCGTCCTCAAGATCGGAGCTCAGATTGGCCATCCATATTCTGGGAGACACCATGAACGCCCTCTCCTCTTTCTCTCCTTCCATCATCGGCGTTCGAGAAGCTGGCATTGCGCGTGTAGCCGTCATCGGCGCCGGATCCATGGGATCCGGCATTGCCGCGCAATTTGCCAATGCCGGAATCCCTGTGGATCTTCTCGACATCCGAGGGTCGGACTCATCTCCCGATAGCCCAGCCGAAACGGGTATCGCGCGGCAGCTGAAGGCAAACGGCTTCATGCATCCTGATGCTGCCAAACTCGTCCAGGCCGGCAATATCGACGATGACCTTCAACGGCTTTCGGAAGTCGATTGGATCATTGAGGCCGTTGTCGAGAAGCTCGACGTGAAACGCGACCTTTACCGCAGGATCGACAGCATCAGGAAAAAAGGATCGATCGTTTCCTCCAACACCTCCACGATACCCCGTTCAGACCTGATTGTCGAACTTGGTCCCTCGTTTGGGGCCGACTTCCTGATTACGCATTTCTTCAATCCGCCGCGCATCATGCGGCTCGTCGAGATCGTCAGTTCTCCGGAGAACTCAACCGAGCTCGTGGCGCGCGCGAAGGCAGCATCGGAAGTCATTCTCGGAAAAACCGTTGTCGATTGCCAAGATACGCCTGGCTTCATCGCCAATCGCATCGGCTGCTACTGGCTGGCGGTGGCTGCGCTGGAAGCGAAGCGCCTAGGTCTCACCGTCGAGGAGGCGGATACGGTGATGGCGGCGCTGGGCATGCCGCGCACCGGTGTCTTCGGACTGCTCGACCTCATCGGCATCGATCTTATTCCGCACGTGTGGGGCAGTCTCATGATCGCCCTGCCCGCATCTGACGACATTCACTCCTATGATTTGCCTTCGGATCAGACCGTCCAGGGCATGATCGCGGCAGGACAGCTGGGTCGAAAAGCCAATGGCGGCTTCTACAGGGTCAATGTCGACAAGTCGCATGAAGTCCTGGATCTCTCGTCAGGTCGGTACCGTCCGGAAGCGCCGGTCGACGCTGCTGCGCTACCTGGTAAGGGCCGCGATCTTGCGGCTCTTTTGCAGTCTGATGACCGACTTGGTCTCTACGCCTGGAGCGTGTTGTCCCACCTCATCGCCTATACCGCCCATGTCGGCCCGGAGATTGCGAAAGACGTTGCCGCCATCGATACGGCCATGGAACTCGGCTATGCCTGGCGCGAAGGCCCGTTCAGGCTTGCCGAACGTTGCGGGCTGGCGATGCTTGCCGAACGCTTGGCTCGGGAAGGGCAAGACGTGCCCTCCCTCCTGGCCTCTGCTATCCGAAACGAGGGATTCTACGGCCGGAACACAGGATCGGCGCTGCGCACCGATGGCACGCGCGCGCAGCCGACGGACAAGACCGGCATTCTCACATTGCCGGCCATCAAGTCATGCCAGCAGAGAATTCTCGGGAATGAAGGAGCCTCGCTCTGGGATGCAGGCGACGGCGTGGTCTGCTTCGAAGTCCATACAAAAATGAACAGCCTGACCCCTGCCGTTTTCGATGCGCTGGAGACAAGTCTCGATAAGGTGGCCTCCGAGTTTCGTGGTCTCGTCATCGGCAACGACAACGCGCGCGCTTTCTCTGCCGGCGCTGATCTGTCCTACTTCGTCGGTCTGATGCGCGAGGAAAATTGGGCAGCGTTGGAGGCCTTTCTCTCACGGGGTCAGAACCTCTTCCAGCGGGTGAAGTATGCGCCCTTCCCTGTAGTGGCTGCGCCGGCGGGACTCACCCTCGGCGGCGGGTGCGAGCTGATGCTCCATTGCGATGCCATTGTCGCGCATGCGGAGTTGGCGGCAGGCCTTCCCGAAACGAAGGTCGGCATCGTGCCCGGCTGGGGAGGATGCACGCAACTCCTGCTGCGCATGCAGGAGCGTGTCAAGGATGCAGGCGATCCTGTTTCTGTCGCGACAATGGCTTTTGAGACAATTCTCGCCGGCAATTCCTCGTCCTCGGCTCTCGATGCCTGGGACAAGGGATTGCTGCGCACCACCGATGGCATCGTCATGAACCGCGATCGTCTGCTGGGCATAGGCATCCAGCGCGCAGCGTCAATAGCGAACGTCGGATACCGTGCGCCTGATCGCTCGAAGATCGTGCTGGCTGGTCCGTCCGGCAAGCGCATGCTCATGGATCTTACTGAGAAGCGCCAAGAGGCCCTTCGCCTCACTGAAACGGATATGGCAGTCGCCGAGACTCTCGCCTCAGTTCTCACTGGCGCGAATAGCAGGAGCGGCGCCGCTTCCGAGGAAGACGTGCTGGCATTGGAGCGGGAGGCAGTGATTACCCTCGCGAAGAGGCCAGCAACGCGGGAGCGCATCGAGCACATGCTGGCAACCGGCAAGCCGCTGCGCAATTAGACGACCTGTTGTTTCAGGAGGCCGGAGCCGCGGATGCTCCGGCCTCCTCTTCCATACTTTGCCCTCGATAGCCTCCGGGCCTGCAGAGGGCCGGATAGAGCCGCGCCATCTCACCCATGAGAAACTTCGCAGGCACGTCGAAGAACGTGCCGTGATTGACGACGTAGTCCATGAACGCCCGCCCTTCTCCGTCGAAAGGTTGGAATAACGCGTCGCCGGAGCCATCGAAGTCGAGCGGTTCGACACCGAGCTTGGCACATAGGCTCGCATTGAACGTCGGCGTCGCCTTTAGCCAACGATTGCCGAGATGAACCTCGACATAGCCGTGGCACGAGAACACGTCGGTGCCGACCGCTGCCAGCAGGCGGGGTGTCGCGAGATGGTTGCGCACATCGGATAAGCCGATACGCGCCGGAATTCCGCCGGCGCGGCAGAGTGCCGCATAGAGAGCGGCCTTGCTGACGCAATAGCCGCGACCCGCCGCCAGAACGCTGCTGGCCCGGAAGCTCTCGCGGTTCGTGTAATCCACATAAGGATCGTAACGGATGCCGTCGCGCACCGCGTCGTACAGCACCTTCGCCCGCTCTGCCGCCGAAGCAAGTCCAGCCGTCAGCTCCTCGGTCCTTTTCCGGATCGCAGGGTAATCGCTGTCCACATATTCGGCCGGGCTGAGATAAAGGCGCTGCTCGGATACATTCATGGCGCAGTTCCTCTGCTGCCAAAACAACAGCCGTCAGGAGGCTCGACTGGCGGACTTCCGGGGCGGTTTTGGTGACGCAGGTGCGTTCGCAGCAGCGAGCTTCATTCCAGCCTTACTGTTCGTCTTTCTTTTCGCCTGGCCAACACCACCAACGCCGTGGACGAGCAGGTCGATCATCTGGTCTGCAAGCTGCTCCGGATTGAGCGGTCCGCGCGGATCGTACCAGCGCGCGATCCAGCTCAAGGCACCTGCAGCGGCGAAGGCTGCCATCTTCGGATCGCAGGGGCGGATGGAGCCGTCCTCGATACCCTCCGCGATGACGGAACGGAACCGCTTGTCGATTCGTCCTTTCAGCGCACGCAGTTCCTTGCGCGTGCCCGGCGGAAGCGGATCCTCGCCCACGAGGATCAGGCAACGGCCGAAATCCTCGGTAACGATCTGCACATAGACCCGCCAGAGAGCAATCAGCTTGGTAAGGCCATTGGCACTGGTTCCCTCGATCTGGGCCGAGGCATCCTCCAGCATCTCCAGACCGATACGGACACACTCGAACAGGATCTGATCCTTGTTCTTGACGTAGTAGTAGATCGTCGGCTTCGTGACGTTCAGGCGCTCGGCCACATCGTCCAGGGACGTCTTGTGAAAGCCGTTCTCGTTGAAAGCCTGAGCGGCAGCACGCAGCACGGCATCGCGCTTGACTTCGCGCTCCTTCTGCCGATCGGCAGGCTTTTTCCACGGGGATGCCGTCATAGGATTCCTGACTGATAAGGGGGGCGTGGCCGCCCGCCCATGTAACGGCGGCTCGGCAGGACGTCCAGGGCAGGCGCGCCCCTCATTGGATTTCCTTTAGGCTCTCTCGATAGCCAGCGCGATGCCCTGGCCACCGCCGATGCACATGGTAATCAGGCCATGGCGCCCGCCCATTCGAGCCAGTTCATAGGCCGTCTTGACTGTGAGAATGGTACCGGTTGCCCCCACCGGATGACCGAGAGCAATGGCTCCACCATTCGGATTGACGCGCTCGGGATCGAAGCCGAGTTCGTTCGCAACCGCGCAGGCTTGTGCTGCAAAGGCTTCGTTCGACTCGATGACATCGAAGTCGCCGATCTTCATGCCCGTCTTCTCAAGCAGTTTCCGAACAGCCGGAACAGGACCGATGCCCATCTCGCCGGGCTCCACGCCGGCATGCGCATAGCCGACGATCCGGGCCAGCACATTCTGCCCTTCGCGTTCCGCCCTGCCCTCCTCCATCAGAACGACAGCGGCGGCGCCGTCGTTGATGCCGGAAGCGTTGCCAGCCGTTACCGTTCCGTCCTTGCGGAAGACGGGGCGAAGGGACGACAGACTCTCGCGGGTCGTTTCGCCCTTGGGGTGTTCATCGGTGTCGAAGGAAATGATCTCCCGCCCCTTCCTGACTTCGACAGGAAGAATCTGATCCTTGAATCGCCCCTCATTGATAGCGATAGCGGCGCGGCGCTGGCTTTCCGCCGCAAATGTGTCCTGTGCGTCACGGGAGATCTGCCACTTGGACGCGACGTTTTCAGCCGTGATGCCCATGATGCCGTTGCCGAACGGATCAGTGAGGATACCGGTCAGGTGATCCACAACCAAGGCGTCCCCCATCCGCTGACCAAAGCGCGCCGTATGCAACAGGTGCGGCGAACGGCTCATCGCCTCCGCGCCACCCGCCACGGCCACTTCCGCATCGCCCAGCATGATGGATTGTGCAGCCGATACGATGGATTGGACGCCGCTGCCGCACAGACGATTCACGGTCATGGCCGGCACCTCGATGGGAACGCCGCCCTCGATGGCCGCGACCCGGCCGAGATAGGCATCCTTCGGCTCAGTGATGATCACGTTGCCGAACACCACGTGGTCCACATCCGAGCCTTCGAGCCCGGCTCGCTTCAGCGCCTCTGCCACGCAGAGCGCGCCGAGCCGGGTGGGCGAATGGTCGGACAACGTGCCTCCGAACGTGCCGATGGCGGTCCTGACTCCCGATGCAATCACGACGTTGCGTACCATCCTGAAAACTCCTTGAACCTGATTGTCTTACTCCGCTGCCACGGCGGGCGCTTCTCTGTAGAGCCCTTCGATCTCGGCGGCATATTTCCGATAGATGTTCGCGCGCCGGACCTTCATGGTGGCGGTGACTTCATCGTCATCGTGATCCAGCTCCTTCGTGAGGAGATGAAATTTCTTGATCTGCGCCACGGGCGCGAGCTGCCGGTTGGCACGCTCGACCTCCGCATCGATCAGCTCGCGTACGCGCCTGTTCTCCGCGAGGCTCTTGTAGTTCGTGAAGGGCACCCGGTTTTCCTCGGCCCACTTGCCGACGGTTTCCGCATCGATCTGGATCAACGCAGCCGGGTAGCGGCGCCCTTCGGCGATGACGATGCACTCCTTGATGAAGGCGCTGCTCTTGACCGTATTCTCGATCTCGGACGGACTGAGGTTCTTTCCGCCGGCAGTGATCATGATGTCCTTGAGCCGGTCCACGATCTTGACCTGACCGGCTTCGATCTTGGCCACGTCGCCCGTGTGCAGCCATCCGTCACGGATCGATGCACGTGTCGCCTCCTCGTTGCGGTAATAGCCCTCGAAGACCATATCGCCGCGCACGAGCAGTTCTCCGTCCGGGCCAATATCCACCTCCGCCCCATGAACCGCTGGACCGACGGCACCCGGCAGGAGAGCGTCGAGCCGCTGTCCCGTGACCATGCCCGAGGTCTCGGTCAGGCCATAGACTTCGATGAGCGGGATCCCGAGCGTGCGGAAGAAGCGAACGATCAGGGGCGAAATGGGCGCTGCACCGGTGAGCGCCACTTTGATGCGCCGCAGGCCGATGAAATTCTGCAGCGCCCGGAAGACCAGGAGATAGCAAATCCCGAACACCATCTTTTCACGTAAGCTGCGGTCGGCGGGCGCCTTCTCGGCGAAGGGCTCGCACAAGGAAACGGCCTTCTCGAAGAGCCTGCGGCGGAAGCCCTTGGCCTCGATTATCTTGATATGGATAGCCGAATGCAGCTTCTCCCAGATTCGGGGCACGCCCAAGAACAGCGTCGGCGCGATCTCGCGCAGATCCTCCTGAACTGTTCTGATGGACTCACCGAAGCTGACGCAGGAGCCGGCTTGGAGGGGTGCCATCACCGTCAGCATCTGCTCCGCCACATGGCACAGCGGTAGATAGGACAGGTTGGTGGTATCCTCCGTGTAGCCGAGCCGCTCGATCACAGCGGCGCCTTGAGCACGCATATTGCGATAGCTGAGCATCGCGCCCTTCGGCTTTCCGGTTGAGCCGGAAGTGTAGACCATGAGACCGATATCGGCGAGGCTCTGCCCGGCGAGGCATGTGTCGATCAGGTCCGGGTGATCCTTTTCATAGGCAGCCCCCTTTTCAAGGACCTCCTTGAATGTCGAGAGCTTGTCGCTCTCGTAGTGACCCAGGCCTTTCGGGTCGATCACCACGATGTGCCTGAGCTTCGGCAGCGCCTCCAGACATTCGAGCACCTTGTCGGTCTGTTCCTGATCTTCGCAGACCACCACCTCCGCATCCGAATGGCCCAGAACATACGAGATCTCGTTGGCCGGACTCGTGGCATAGACGCCGATGGTCACACCGCCCACGAGGCCTGCGCCGAGTTGCGCAATTACCCATTCGGCCCGGTTCTCCGACAGAATGGCCACATGTCCACGCGGCTCCAGACCGAGTGACACGAGGCCCAGTCCGAAATGCCGCGCCCGATTGTAGTAATCAGCCCATGTGATCGGTTGCCAGATGCCGAAGTCCTTCTGTCTCAGGGCAATGCGGTCGGGCATGCGCTGGGCATTGTCCCGCAGGAGCTGCGGAAGGGTCATGCTGTCGCGGTCGAGAGCTTGCGGCATCGTGGTCCTCATGACAGCCAGCGCTTGCGACGCTTGTAATGCTTCACATCCCGGTAGCTCTTGTGGGTACCGCCTCCCCCGAGCCCGAGATAAAACTCCTGCACGTCCTGATCCTTGACGAGTCGCTCCACCGGGCCGTCGATGACGACCTTGCCCATTTCCATGATGTAGCCATAGCTCGCAACGGAGAACGCGACCGCGGCATTCTGCTCAACGAGCAGCATGGAGGCACCCTGTTCCGCATTGATGCGCGTGATGATGGTGAAGATCTCCTCCACGAGCTTCGGCGACAGGCCGAGCGAGGGCTCGTCGAGAAGAATGAGCTTCGGTTTCGAGATCAGCGCCCGGCCGATCGCCAGCATCTGCTGCTCGCCGCCCGAGAGATAGCCGGCAAGCCCCTTCCTGCGCTCGTACAGGCGCGGGAAATAGGAATACACGAGGTCGAAGGGTGTGATCGGCAGGCCGCGCCCGGACAGCGAGAAGGTGGCGGCGGTGAGATTCTCCTCAACCGTCAGATCTTCGAAGATGCGGCGGCCCTCCATCACATGAAACAAGCCGCGCCGCACGAGCCCGTGCGGCGTGATGGTCGCGATATCCGTTCCGTCGAACTCGATTTGGCCTGCGGTGACGGCGCCGTCCTCCAGTGCGAGCAGGTTCGAGATGGCCTTAAGCGTGGTGGACTTGCCTGCTCCGTTCGAGCCCAGAAGGGCGACGATCTCGCCCTTCGGAACCCGCAGGGACAGGCCGCGGAGAACCTGGATCGTCCGGTTATAGACGACCTCGACATTGTTGACGTTCAGAAGGGTCTCCGCATCCATGGGCTTTACTTTCCGAGCTGAATCCAATCGGAGGCCGGGAGCATCTGCTTCTGCTTGGCATCGAAACGATAGATGCGGCCGACCGGCACGGAATTGCCGGGGATGGAGATCGGAACGCCGAAGATGCCGCCCGTGTCGAAGTCCTTGATACTGTTGAGCGAGACCTTCATGTTCGGGCCGGTGAGCTCCTTGCCGGCATCAAGGGTGCGCTTCACCGCTTCCGTCATCAGCATCGCCGTCACGAAGCCCTGCATATAGGCCGTCGACTGATACTCGGGCCGCATCTGCCGGATCTTGTCCAGCATCGGCGCGGTGCCCTCCTTGTCGTAGTAGTAGCGATAGGGCATCACGCCCATGAAGCCGTCGGCCGCCTCGCCCATCTTCTCCACCATGGAATTATCCATGGACCAGAAGGTGCCCATGAAGCGGCTCTGCATGCCCATTTGCTTCGCCTGCTGGATGAATTCCGGGATCGGCGCGAGCACATAGCCATGGAAGATCGTGTAGTCCGGCCGTGCGCGGCGCAGCTTCAGCACTTCCGTGGACACGTCCACGCTGCCCGGCGGCGTCACGATCTTCTCGACCACCTTCAGCCCGAGTTCCGTGGCAAGCTTCTCGCCTGGTGCGATGGGATCACGCCCGAACTCCGTGTCGGAATAGACGAAAGCAATGGTCGCACCCGGCTTTTCCTTGGCGATGTGGCGCATCAGGATGCCGAACATCTCCGTGTAGTCGGGACCGGGCAGAAACTGCAGCGGATATTTCTTCGGATCGTTCAGCTCCGACGCGAAGGATGCGCCGGCCATGATCATCGTGCCCTTCCGTTCAAGCTCGGGATTGATCGTCTTCGCGAAGCCCGTCGAGTCGCCGTAATAGAGCGAAACCTTGTTCTGGCCGGTGATCTTATTGAAGGCCGCCACGGAGGCATCGACCTTGTAGCCGGTATCCTCGGCCACGTACCTGATCTTGCGGCCCTTGATGCCGCCAGCATCGTTGACGATCTTCAGGTAGTCCTGAATGCCCGCATGAATGCCGACGCCCGCGAAGGCGAAGACGCCGGTGAGCGGGATCGATCCGCCGAGGACGATCTCCTCATTCTGTCCTTGAGCCCTGGCTTCGACCGCGCCGAGCGCAAGCCCGGCCATCGCCGCCCCTATGAGACTTCTCCGCGATAACGTGAGTTTCATGTGATTTCCTCCCGATAGTCTTTATGTTCTGAAGGGCCATAGGTGGAAGAAACGTCGGATCCGCTGCCAGATTTCGGCAAGGCCCTGTGGTTCGAAGATGAGGAACCCGACGATCAGAGCACCGAACACGATGGTTCGGATTGGAGCGAGCAGGCTGAGCGCATCCGGCACCCAAGGGGTGATCCAGCCGACCACGAGCTTGAGAACCTCCGGCACCAGGGTCATGAAGGCAGCCCCGAGAATGCCGCCCAAGATGGTCCCCATGCCGCCGACGATGATGGCCGCGAGATAGAAGATCGAGTTGATCAGCGGGAAGCTCTCAGGCGTCACGACACGGAAGAAATAAGCCCACATCCCGCCCGCGACGCCCGCATAGAACGACGAGAGAGCAAAGCTCGTCAGCTTGGTCTGAAGCAGCGGAATTCCAAGCACCTCCGCCGAGATGTCCCGGTCGCGGACGGCGATGAAGGCACGCCCCACGCGCGTGCGGAAGAGGTTCGCGGCACCCAGCACCATGAGCGCCATCACCGGAATGATGAGCCAGTAGAGTTTTTGCGGCTGGTCGAGCGCGATGCCGAAGAAGCTCGCAGGCGGCATCGAGAGGCCGCGCGTTCCGCCCGTGAGCGGCCAATGGGCGAACACGAAATGCAAGATCATCGATGCTGCGATGGTGGCGATCGCGAGATAGAGCCCCTTCACGCGAAGGCTCGGGATGCCGAACACTACGCCGACCGCTGCAGTCATTCCGCCAGCCAGCAGCAAATTGATGACGAACGGTGTGCCGACGCGGATTTCGAGCACCGCGACCGTGTAGGCCCCGACACCCATGAAGGCCGCCTGTCCCAGGCTCACGAGCCCCGTATAGCCCGTGAGGATGTTGAGACCCGTGGCACTTGCCACGTTGATGGCCACGAGACAGGCGAGATAGACCCAGTACGGGCCCGCCACGAAGGGGAAGATCAGGAGCCCGAGCGCGAGAAGGCCAAGCCAGATCCACTGCACCTTCGTGTCGAACAAGGCCTCGTCGGCTGCGTAGGTGAGTTTTAAGGTTCCAATGCGCATTAGAGCCTCTCGATCTCATGGCTGCCGAAGATGCCATAGGGCCAGATCATCAGGATCAGGATCAACAGGCTGAATGTCGCGAGCAGCTTGTATTCGCCTCCGAGGAAGCTGCCAGCGAGCGCTTCGACCAATCCGATGAGAAGCCCGCCGACCAGCGCGCCTGCGACGGAGTCGAGGCCGCCGACGATGACGACCACGAGCACGGACAATCCGAAGATGCCCATGGTGGGCGAAATGCCCCCGATGGCACCGACGATCACTCCGGCCCCAGCCGCTGTGGCGCAGGCCGCCATCCAGGACAGCGAGAAGACACGCCCCACGTCGATTCCCATGGAATAGGCCGCGCCCTGGTCACGCGCGGTCGCGCGCAGAGCGACGCCTCCGCGGGAGAATCTGAGCGCCACAACCGCTCCAGCGATGAGAAGAGCGGCAACGAGCGCACCATAGGCGACCTTCGGAGCGACATAGGCCTCGCCTAAGAAGATGGGCGTGTTGGGAATGAACTCAGGTAAACGCAGCGGATCGGCGCCCCAGGCGAGTTCGACGATGCCTGCCAGAATGGAGCCGAGACCGATCGTCACCATGAAGACCGAGATGGGGCTCTCGCCGAGCATGGGGCGGATGAGCGTGCGCTCCACCAGTACGCCCAAGCCGGCACCCGCAAGGATCGTCAGCGGAATGGCGGCCCAGATGGACAGGCCAGCTCCCGCGACGAGCCCAAAGAACACATAGCCGCCGAGCATGAGGATCTCGCCGATCGCGAGATTGACCACGCGGGTCGCCTTGTAGATCAGCACGAAGGCGACACCAGTTAGTGCGTAGAGAGCGCCCGCGCCCAGACCGGCCAGAGCGACTTCCGTCAGATAAAGCCAATCCATCACGCGGCCTCCGTCTTGCGGATGCGCTGTGCGAGGTCGCCCGAGCCGAGATAGGCGCTGATGACGGCGGGATCGTTCTGCACGTCAGCCGGACGCCCCTGCGCGATCACTTGGCCGAAGTTGAGGACGACCACATGATCGGAGATATCCATCACCATGCCCATGTCGTGCTCGACCATGAGGATGGTGATGCCCCATTCTTCCTTCACGTCGAGGATGAAGCGGGCCATGTCCTCCGTCTCCTCCCGGTTCATCCCCGCCACCGGCTCATCGAGCATGAGGATGCGGGGGCGCATGGCGAGAGCGCGTGCAAGCTCCACGCGCTTCTGCAAGCCATAAGAAAGCGCCGCTACGGGCGCGTGGCGGATGTGCTGGATCTCGAGGAAGTCGATGATACGCTCCTCGACCTCGGCCCGGAGTTCCATCTCTTCCCGATGCGCCCGTCCCTTGTAGAACAGAGCGTCGAGAACATTGGTCTTGAGATGCGCGTGGCGACCGAGCTTGATGTTGTCGAGCACCGTCATGCCCCGGAATAGGGCGATATTCTGGAACGTGCGAGCCAGGCCCCTTTTAGCCCTCACAGGCGGCCGCTCTCGGCTGATATCCTCACCTTTGAAGATGATCCGCCCCTCCGTCGGCCTGTAAAAGCCCGAGATGGAATTGAACATGGACGTCTTGCCCGCACCATTCGGCCCAATCAGGGCGGTGATCGAGCCTTCCTGCACCTCGAATGAAACGCTGGAGAGTGCGCGCAGGCCGCCGAAGGACAATGAGAGCGCATCGACTTTCAGGATCGGAGCGGCGGTCTCGCGCGAGGATCGGTTGAGGCCGTCTGACATGCTCTAGTGCCCCTTGAACTGCGCAGGAATCTTGTTGAGAAAGGCGGAGACGCCTTCCCGGAAATCCTGTGTTCGCGAAAGCGCCTTGAAGGCTTGGCGCTCCGCCTCGAGCTGAGCGTCCAAATCCCTGTTGAAGGATGAGGTCAGCAGCTCACGAATACGGTGATAGGCAGTTGAGGGACCGGCAGCGAGCCGCGTGGCAAGCCGTGCGCATTCACTGTCGAATTCCGCCTCAGGAACAACCCGATTGACGAGACCGAGCCGAAGCGCTTCCGCCGCATCGATGGTGTCAGCCAGCAACGCGAGCTCCTTCGCTTTCCTCAATCCCACGATACGAGGCAGGTGATAGGTCGCCGCTCCGTCAGGGCTTGCGCCGATGCGCGCATAAGCAAGTGTGAATTTCGCCGTCTCCGTCGCAATGGCGAAATCGCAAGCCAGCGCAAGGCTGAAACCTGCACCTGCCGCGGCACCATGAACGGCGGCAACAGACGGTTGCGGCAGGCTGTTGAGCAGCTGCAGCGCCTCATGGAACGGGGTGATGATCTCGTCTATGGCCGCCTCGGGATCGCCGTTCCCAAACCGGCTGACGTCCCCTCCGGCACAGAACGCACGTCCCTCTCCACGCAGCACGATCGCCCGCACGTCCGAACAGTCTGCGATGCTCTTAAGGGTGCTCAGAAAAGCTCTCGCCGCCCCTGCGTCGATGGCGTTGAGCACCGACGGGCGGTTGAGCTTGATCGTTGCGACGGTGTCGGCAACGGACAAGGTGATCGAGTCAGAACTCTGCACCACCTGCATTTCCTCCCATTGGACGCGCCGGCAGTCGCCGGCGCTTGACCTGGTGGCCGGATATGCTCTTACGCGGCGCTCTCGGCTTCTTGTTGATGAGCCAACCGTGACTTGGCCTACTCTCAAATCGTATTCTTACTCGTGAGTAGAAGTCAACATGCCTTCCCTCCTCCCAAAGATGAAGCGTGCAAAGTATGGCCGCGCCAATTCTTCGTTCCGTAAGCAACTTCTCCATAATTGCAAAAGAAACGGATGCTTGACGGGAAAGAAGCCAAGGGCTTACCTTTGAGTCATAAGATTACCGCTTGGTAGATAAGAATGTAATCTCGGGAGGATGGACACTGCAGCCCTGTTGGGTAGCTGGCCACGCCGATTGCATCGGCGGGATTTGCATGAGTGCACGAGATCCTATCAAAAGATCCCCTCAATTCGGCCCTGCCTACGACTGCCTGCCACACTCATGATATTGGAAGGAACGCCCATGACGCACCGCTCATCTTGGATGACCAGCGAACTCGATATCTTTCGAGAGACGTTCCGGCGTTATCTCTCCACCACGCTTTCTCCGCGAGCGGAGCGATGGCGCGCCGACAAGATGATCGACAGGGACGCGTGGTTGGCTCTTGGCGAAATGGGCGCGCTTTGTCCGGATGTTCCGGAAGTATATGGCGGCCTAGGCGGCACCTTCGCCCATGTGGCGGCCGTAATCGAAGATCTCGAATACGAATTGCCCGAGATGGCCCTGCCCGTGGCTGTGCACAATGCGATCGTGGCGCAATACGTCATGCATTTCGGTTCGCACGAGCAGAAGCTGCGCTGGCTGCCGGGGCTCGCCACGGGCCAGCTCATCGGTGCGATTGCGATGACGGAGCCCGGAGGCGGCTCCGATCTTCGGGCGCTTCGCACCCGCGCCAGCCGTGCAGGCAATGCCTATGTGCTGCGTGGATCGAAGACATTCATCACGAATGGTCAGATCGCAGACCTCATCATCGTCGCAGCGAAGACCGACCTGGAACAGGGCACGAAGGGCATCTCGCTCCTCATGTTGGAAGCCGAGGGCAGCGATGGCTTCAGGAGAGGTCGAAACCTCGACAAGATCGGCATGCACGCCTCCGATACGTCGGAGCTCTTCTTCGACAACGCTTTCGTTCCCGCCGAAAATCTCCTCGGCAGTGAGGAAGGCCGCGGGTTCTACCAGATGATGGAGATGCTGCCTAAAGAGCGCCTTGCCATCGCAGTGTCAGCGGTTGCATCCATCGAGCGCATGGTCAAAGTGACTACGGACTATGCGAAAGAACGCAAGGCGTTCGGAAAGCCTATTCTGGAGTTTCAGAATACGGCCTTCGTTCTGGCTGAGCGAAAGAGCGAGGCCCTGATCGCACGCGTTTTCCTGGACTGGTGCATCGAGAGAGCCATCAAGGGCGAACTCGATCAGGTCTCCGCCTCGATCGCGAAATACTGGACCACGGACAAACAATGCCAAACCGCCGATGAGTGCCTGCAGCTTCACGGCGGCTATGGCTACATGAACGAGTTCGAGATTGCCCGGCGTTATGTGGACGCGCGCATTCAGCGCATCTACGGCGGCACGAACGAGATCATGAAGCTTCTGATCGCCCGATCTCTTTAGGACGAGAGATCACGCAGCGCCAATCAATTGAGGCGTTATCGATCCGCTGCTGTCATGTAGGATGTGGCTTTCGGAGAGAACCGCAGCGAAGAATAGCCCGTGATCGACCCTGTCGACGCAGGCTCGGTCGCAGCGGTGGACACAGGACCGCTCATTGCGGTCCGGAGTTGTCGCAACATGCCTTTCCGCTTGGCTTCGTAGTAATATCCGCCGGCGTAGAGGGCGACGGCCCGATCATGATTTCCACCAGCAACCCTGTAGGCATTGGCCAGATACGGGACGGCATAGGTCAGATTGGTATTGGCGTCGAGCAGCCCTGATGCGGGACCTGTATAGCCCATGCCGCGCGCCGTATCGTGGCGGATCTGCATAAGGCCCCAGTAGATCCGGTTCTTTGCCCGGGCGTTATATCCGCTCTCTCGTTTGATGACCCTATGCACCAGTGTTTCCGGGATCCCATGTGCCTTGGCGTGTTGCGCCACAAGAGCATCGGTTGCGACACGGTCGGAGGCGAGTGCTGGCTGGACACAAGCGATCACAGCACAGCCCAGAACGAAACGAGCGATCATGGTATCCCCTTATCTGAGGAAACCATTCTCCGGGAAAACGTGGCAATAAGGCGTCAGCTTGGCTGTACGGCTTGATGCCGCTAGTTCTGTAATAACAGATTGTGTCCCATCAGCAACTGTGAACGTCTCCTCCAAGCTCATTCGGCGCTCCTGCTTGTCTAAAGTGTCGAGCCGAATTCATGTAAAGTACTGACGCTTCCGCCAGCCCGTCTCTTCTCAGGAACCTAGCCATGAAAATGTTCGACCTCACTGGTCGCCTTGCCCTCGTCACCGGCTCCTCCAAGGGGATTGGTTGCGCAATTGCTCGCGGTCTCTCGGAAGCCGGTGCAACCGTCGTCTTGAACGGCCGCGATCGGGAGCAGTTGGAGAAAGCCCGCGCGATGCTGTCAGCAGAGGGGCGCGTGGTCCATGCACGCTCCTTCGATGTTACGGATTTCAGGGCGGTTGAGACGGCTGTCGTCGAAATCGAAGCAGAGATCGGACCAATCGAGATCCTCTTCAACAACGCGGGGCTTCAGCACCGGGCCCCGCTGGAGGAGTTTCCGATCGAAGCCTGGGAACGGTTGATGGCCACCAACATCGACAGCGTTTTCTTCGTTGGGCAGGCGGTGGCCAAACGCATGATCCCCCGCGGCCACGGAAAGATCATCAATGTCGCCTCCGTGCAGGCCGAACTCGCGCGCCCCGGGATTGCGCCCTATACGGCAACCAAGGGTGCGGTGAAAATGCTGACCAAGGGAATGGCGACCGATTGGGCGCGGCATGGCTTGCAAGTCAATGCGCTTGGCCCCGGCTATTTTAAAACCGAACTCAATGCTGCTCTTGTTGCCGATCCTCACTTCAGCACTTGGCTTGAGAAGCGCACTCCCGCCGGTCGCTGGGGGAATGTGGATGAATTGATCGGCGCCGCCGTGTTCCTGGCCTCCGATGCCTCGAGCTTCGTCAACGGCCACGTTCTTTATGTCGATGGCGGCATCACTGCCAGTCTGTGACAACTGGGAAAAAGCCTGTTTCCTGAAGCGCCATGCGCTGTTTCTAAGTGAGAATCCTTTTGCAACGGGTTCAGGCCCAGTGCGCCTCATCGGCAATGCGTCGTCAAACACGATCAGCGGCGGCTCGGGCAGCGACACACTCCATGGCAATTTGGGGAAGGACATCTTCGTGTTCAACACCAAGCCATCGTTGAGCAAAGTCGACAATCTCGCCGGTTAAAGATGGCCGGCGATACGATCCGCCTGGAGAATGGCGTCTTCACAAAGCTCACAGCCGGCAAACGGGCTTCCTCCGCTTTCTGAACGGGCGCGAAGGCGCATGACCGGGACGACGTATTATCTACGATTCCGTCAAGGGCAATGTGTACTATGGATGCGGATGGCACGGGCGCATCGAAGCAGGTGCTGATCGCCACCACAGCCAAGGGAATCGAGACGACCTCCGGCTAATTCTACGTCATCTAAGACAGCTCCCGTGCAAGATCACTGCCCACTTTGGTGCCGAGTTTCTTGAAGACAGCCTTGCTCAGCCAAATCGTATCGCATGCCACGCTGCCGTCACGCTCGTTGTGCGCTCATGTGATGGAGATGCATCCTGCCGCCACTTAACCGTGGCGGTTGGCATAGCGACGCTTCTTGGTGAGATTCTTCTGCCCCTCGAGCGTCTTGGCGGGGGCAATCACCTCGCGATAGCGGCGGGTGTGCTTTTTAAACGACGGTCTCATGCGAGCTTTACCGGCCATAAGCATTGCCTCCTACCATCCTTCTTACGTGGGGGGCATGAGACCATATTCGCCCGCCGCGTACACCTCATCCCGAATAGGTACAGAGTGCTTCCGGACACACGCTGCCTGTTCATCGCCGCTGCTACTCTGGGGCAGGATGACCTAACTCTGCGGCCAAGTATTTTTGTGAGGAATATACTATGGCACGGCGTGCGAACTGGAAAGGATGTTCAAAATTACCTCTGGATTCGTGCGCCATCGAATTATGCCCGGCCACCTCTTCATCTGAACGAGTACGCTTCCGCACCCTCAGCCGGAAAAATCGGGAACCGGGCAAACGTCAGTTCATCGATGCAGAGACTAACGAGGTCGTCGAATTCGACCAGCAGGTCAAGGGCTGCGGGTCGGCAAGGGCTCCTTCATCCTTATGAGGACGAGGAGCTTGAGCCATCCGGATCGCCTATCCGACCAGGGCGCATCCTGGTGCTTCAGTCTCAACGCCTCTTGCCTGGGACGAGCTCTCGGCCTCGAACCGTCCGAACCACTTCACGGTGGATAATCTGCCGACCCGCCTCGCGCACCTGAAGTCCGATTCCTGGGCCGGTCTTGGCAAGGCCGACCAAGTGCTGCCCGAAAAGCAGAAATTCCGCCGCGGGCGCCTTTCGCGATAGGCTCACCTGGTCCTTCGTACGATTCCGCACGCCGAACGGATCTGATCCCGTGTGCAGCCCGTGGAGAATGGGGGATAATGCGGTCAATTGCCATAAGTCCTTGATCCCTAAGGACCAGAACCCGTTCTCGATCTGATGATAAAAACCTAGTCGGACCGCGGGCGCAGGAGTAAAACGATGCGCCATCATTTTCACCGCACGGATGACTGGGAGTCGATCCTGGACCTCTGCGGACGCTCGATGAGGGCCGACAGCGATATAGGCAAGCAGATCGAGGCAGTCGTCCGACGTCTCATGACGGAAGTCTTTATCTCCGCATCTCCGCCGACCGATCTCGGTGGCTCGTCTGCGTCCACAATGAACCTGGCGAGGAGATTGCAGTGGTACCCCTTTCGGATCCACGGCGGATTTCGGTGCCTGCAGTGCCACATGTATGGTCCGACCGTGCGTCTCGAGATGAAGTTGGCAGGCTGACGAACATGAGAGCTGCGTCGATGTA